>JBMUDS010000001.1:0-151806 GCA_049459795.1 Candidatus Nanopelagicaceae bacterium
TACCGTACTAATCCAATTGCAGGGATTCACTGTAGGTGAAGAAATTTCTGGCGAAGAGTTCTGTATCGCGATCAAGGCGAGGTCTCCTGGTAGCAACGTCGCAGATGTGGATCGCTGTGGCAGGGGAAGCACTATCTTCGAATTCTCTCAAAGAGATAGTGAGTATCAAGTCTCAGTGAGTGACCGCGCGAAGAGGCGATTCAACGTCAACTATCTGATGACTGTCGCTAAGGGAACTGTAGAAATTACCTCATCGACCTACCTCGATGATTCAAAGAGGTTTTTGCTACGCGTGGGATCTCTCATCCCGATTGAAACTCGCACCGTAGTCGTTGCTGAAACTCGAAGCGTTACCACTCAAGTGGAGACTCGGACTTCAACTTCTTCCGAAAGCGCTACTTCGATAGTGAAGCCTGTTCCAATTGAGACCGGAACTGTGCTCACTTCGTCCACCAAACCGCTATCGACTGAAGCACCTAAGGTCGTCACCGCTACTAAGGTGACCTCAAATCTGCCTTCTATTAGGAATTCTTTCTTCCAAACACAGAGCTCTGCAAAGAAAGTCTCGCGAGTCGCTGTTCAGGGTGAGAGCGGTTTCCTGACTCTCTCAAAGTCAATACCGGTCCAATTGAGAGTGCCGATTTCTAAGAAATCGGCAATATTGAGTCTCCGAGTAAAACCTGAAGGCAAGCCTGCCGTCATTCTCATCAAGGACCGGAAAGTAAGCAAAGGGAACTTCGATTCACAGTTATTGCAGTTTAAGAAGGCTGGTAACTATACGATCACAATCCTGGTTAAAAATATGAAGTCTATCTTGCAATTGAGGGTGAAGAGATAGACGACTTGACTCTTAAGAATCAAATCCCAACCCGAACCGATCCAAAAGTTTGAGCCAGATATTTCGCTTTCCAGTTTCATCAGCACGCATCAATGACCATTGCGTGAGACGAATGAAGATGAAGCGAAATGGTTCTGGTGGGAATGGGAAGGGCTTCTTCCTCACCATCTCTAGGCGAGTGCGTTCGGAGTCGATCCCATCAAGAAGATCGAGCATGACCTCTGCACCAAATCGGGTCGCCCCGACGCCAAGACCCGTGAATCCAAGGACGTAGGCAACTTTCTCTCCCATCGCAGTTCCCCAGAACGGCGAGAATCGTGAGCAGGTATCGATCGCTCCGCCCCAACCATGAGTGAATTTGATGCCTTCTAATTGGGGGAATGTTTCGAGAAAATCTCGCGCAAGGCGTGCATATGTCTCTGGCTCATCCTCGTACTCAGGACTTACTTCGCCGCGGAAGTTATATATAGCGTCGTATCCACCCCACAGGATCTCATTGTCTTTAGTGAGTCGGTAGTAGTGGAATTGATTACCTGCTTCAGAGAGGCCTTCACGTCCAGCCCATCCGATGGAGGCCATCTGCTCTGGCGTCAATGGCTCCGTGACAAGTTGGAAGTCGTACACAGGAACGACATATTTGCTTGTTCCAGGAAGCAGTGAGTCGTAGACATTGGTCGCAAGTGCAACCCGGTCGGCATGGACTTTTCCATATGGCGTTGAGACGATGACATCATCGTCGTCATCGACTATCTCTTCTACAGGACTGTGTTCGTAGATGACCACGCCAAGCTTCAAACATGCACGCTCTAATCCCCACACAAGTCGCGCAGGATCGACGAGAGCCGTTCCATCTTCATCCCAGAGTGCACCGAGGTATAAAGGAGAGTCGACTCGTGCGCGCATCTCTTCCGCGGTGAGAACCTCGACTTCGTCGCCGTAGGAATTTCGAAGTTCTGCTTCACGCTTGAGCTCTTCGACCTCCCATGGTTTCATCGCGACTTTCAATTCACCCGTACGTTCCCACCCACAGTCGATTCCATACTTATTAATCGTGTTCTCAATCGCACGGAAGTTCTCACGCCCCAACCGCTCGACGATCTCCATCTCATCCTTGAATCGGTTGTAGCCGTTGATGAAGCCGTGGGTAAGGGAAGAGTTGCAGAATCCGCCGTTTCGGCCAGAAGCTCCTGCGCCGGTTTCCTTTGCTTCCAAAATGACAACATGGCGATTCGGGTCGCGTTCTTTTGCGATCAACGCTGTCCAAAGGCCTGTGTAACCAGCGCCGACCACGCAGAGATCAGCCTCGATCTCTTCGACGAGTGCAGGACGCGATTCAGGTTCGAGCGGGTCAGAATCCAGCCAGTAGAGCTCTGGCTGCATATGCATTAAGTGTTTGAGCACTTTAGGGTCGATGGAGACCATCGTTGATCCGGCCTAGCCGGTTTCACCCCTTTGTACATCACAGTCGACCCGGGTCCTCCGGAATCAAACCCCACTCCGCAGATCTTCATCTAACAATCTGTTTTTCGAAGTAGTGGAAGCAGTTTACCTCTGACCCCTATGGTGAGCGCAAGTCCAGTTAGAAACCGCGCGCCTAACGCATGAAATCACACTTTCACCACAATATTCACGACTTCTTCTGCCGTTGCGCTATCACCCAATTCAGCATCAACGTTGGTAGGAATCTTGTTGATTTGCGCGGCGGAGAGAAGTGCTAATTGGGCGGCGATATGAGTCATCCAAAAGAATGCACCGGGACCAGTCTGGTCAAGGATTCGTTTCGCTTCATCAAGTTGTGACTCATTGAAGGTCTCGATGTCATTGCGCTCATCGCTGATCACCCGAAGAAGAAATGCTCGAATATCTCCGGCGGTACGCATAGTTCTCTCGCTACTCTCGATGATGTCCCGTAGTTCATTATCGAGAGATGGCTTCTTTCGCGAATTGCGGTACTTGAAGTACAGGCCAATGAGAAGCCCAATCAAGAATAACTCCAACATATGAAACCCCCTTCTACCAGTATTGGTTCTTTCACGCGGTGAGTCTGTCCACCGTATCGAGGACCTCTGACAAAACGGCCCCTAGAATCAGGCAATGGCAGAGATCAGGCAGGTTGAGACACTCATTGAAATGGAGTCGTCGGTCCGGAACCGTACGACAGTGCTCTTTAGGTACATACTGATAGCTCCAATCGCACTCTTCCTTTGGTCGCTATCGGTTTCATTGATCATTCCTGTCGCCCTTGCGATCGTCTTCCGAGGGGTCTATCCGAGTTATCTCTTAAGCTTCAATCACGCTCTCACAGAACTCAATCTGCGTGTTGCGAGTTACGCACTTCTATTGACTGATGCTTATCCGTCACTGGAGCGAGACCCTCGATTTGCGATCTTGTTCCCTGATGTAGAGCAAGGTCGACGCTTGAGTAGGGGACTTCCCATTGTGAAGTGGCTACTCGCAATCCCGCTTTATCTTGTCGGTATTTTCTATTTGGTGGTGGCTCTCGCGATCACCATCTTCGCTTGGATTTCTATTCTCTTCTCTGGTGAATATCCAAACCGAGGTAGAGAGTACGTTGTGGGCACCCTGAAATATTGGAATCGCGTGCTCGGATACTCATATCTTCTTGTCACGGATGAGTATCCAAGCTTCAGGCTTTAGGTTGATTCTCTGAGTTATCGCTCTGCTAACCGTGCTTTGACTAGCCGTAAAATCATGGTCTCGTTCACGTCCCAGTCATTGGGAACTCTGATCGTATGTTTACTTGTCGTGTAATCCGGAAACTTCGGCATCACCGTCTCGAGAGCGTCCTTACTAAAGGGATTGAGCAGAATGTGATTCTTTGCTGTTCCGGCGCCAAAGACATAGAACTTCTCGATACGTACCATGGGTTGATTCCATGCGATCACATGCTCCAACTTCGGATACTTGCCACGAATGACTTTAAAGATCTTCCGTATCGTTTTCGCTTGAATTGGATCAATGGTCTTGTAGTAAGTAGCAGGGCTTTCATGGCGACTTGAGGATAGGGAACCCCGCGTGTACATCACCAGGGCATTGGCATGGGCACGGGAGAAGCCGTAGTTCTCTTGTAAGAGAGCCATCTGCTCAGGGTATTTCTTTCCTTTCACCTTCTCCATGACTTTGAACCAATAGGCCATCTTCTCGCCATATCGTTTCTCTATCGCAGGAAAATGTGATTCCCGATCAGATCCTTTGGAGGCCATGCGATGACTGTACTAAGGATCATCGCGCATCCAGTAGCTACCTTGTCGAGATTTCCTGACGCAAGAAGCCCAGATTCCCCTTCGACTTCGCACCCCAGAAGTAGATGACTTCATTGGTCTTGGACTTCATCTCAAAGGGTGTAGCAGCGATGATCGTTGTGGGAGTCTCGGAGGATTCGATCTCTACCGAGTTTGGCCCGTATTTTTCGAGAAGTCGACTCGCTTCGCTGGCGCTAAGTCCAGTGCTCGTCATCACTCAATGCTAATCCCTGGCATAATTCACGGTTGTCTCACGCCTCCCTAGCTCAGTGGTAGAGCATCCGCCTTGTAAGCGGAAGGTCGTCAGTTCAATCCTGACGGGGGGCTCCAGAAGCAAGAAGACCCAGGTTGTTGACCTGGGTCTTCTTCATTTCGACTAAGTGCTAGAAGAAGGATAGCGGAGATGAGTAGGCAATTAGAAGGTTTTATCAAGATTATGTTTTGTGCTCCGCGAGTCCTTGAAGGACTAGTCCAACAGCAACAATAATCAATCCGAACACTCCAAGTGGCGTGATGGCTTCATCAAGAATCCAGATACCCAAGATTGTTGCAGTGAGCGGATCCGCCAAGAGAAGTGTCGCAGTTGGACCAGGGGAGAGTCGTTTTAACCCAACCACTTGAAGCGTATTTGCAAGCGCCATACTTATTGCACCCAAATAGATTGCGGTGAGCAAGCCGGCTCCAGTCGTGATCCAAGTGAACGAGTCACCGACCACCAAGGGGAGTAGGAGAACTGCGCTCAGTGAGTAGGCCACAGCTGGAAGTTCCACTGCATGTCCACCGCGATTGAGTTCATATTTTGCGCCGTTGACATAGCACCCCGTGGCGAATCCGGCACCCAATGCCATCACTACGCCACCAAAGTCGATGCTTTCGAGTTGTTCCCACGATCGTAAGACCAGCCCTGTCACTGCGAGCGAAGTCGCAATCACCCACATGCGCTTGAAGCGTTCACTGAAGAGTGTTCGACCGATGAGACCAGTGAAGAGTGGCATCGTTCCGATGGTGAGCACGGTACTTAGTGCAACTCCGGTTCGAGTCGTCGCTCCAAAGAAGAGTGGTTGAAAGGCAGCGGTACTCAGTGCCATCGCCCAAACTCCAGGACGTCGAATCACTTTGATCAAGTTCTTTCGATCTCCACCGAACAAGGGGAGCAAGAGAATAAGGATCAAGCCACCGATTCCGACGCGAGCGACCCCAAGAGTCGTAGTCGACGCTTCATCAGGAGCTAATGCGACTGCGGTGCCGGCGGTTCCGAGAAGCGTCCCCGATGCAAGGACCATAAGGACTGAGCCGAGGGATCCCTTTTTGCTCGTAATTGGAACCATGACTACACACTACTAACGAAGAGATACACCCATCGCTAACATTTCGTCATGGCAGGTCGCCACTTCGACGTACTGATCATCGGATCGGGTTTCGGTGGATCCGTCTCTGCGCTGAGGCTGGTCGAAAAGGGTTACCGAGTCGGTGTACTTGAAGCAGGACGAAGGTTTGACGATCACGATTTCCCAAAGACTTCATGGAGACTGCATCGTTTCCTATTCTTTCCGCGCTTTGGTCTCAATGGATTACAACGGATCCATGCTCTCCCTGATGTTCTGATCTTGTCAGGCGCAGGTGTTGGCGGTGGTTCGCTGGTCTATGCCAATACCCTCTATCGACCTCCTGATTCATATTTCAATGATCCTCAGTGGTCAGGAATCACCGATTGGAGCGCCGAACTGGATCGCTGGTACGACCAGGTTTCCAGGATGTTGGGCGTGAGTACCAATCCTTTCCATTCACCGAGCGATGAGGTGATGTTGCAAGTGGCGAGATCGATGGGTCGTGAGGCGAGCTTCAAACTCGCACCACTTGGTATCCACTTCGGCAAGCCTGGTGAATCGGTTCCTGATCCGTACTTTGGAGGCAAGGGACCGCGAAGAAGCGGCTGTATCAATTGCGGTGAATGCATGACCGGCTGTCGCCACAATGCGAAGAACACACTTCCCAAGAATTATCTGGGTCTTGCCGAGAGTGCCGGGGCTGAAGTGATCCCCAACACGACCGCCATTTCATTAGAACTCAAAGACCATCAGTGGAGAGTGAAGACAAGGCGAAGTAGCTCATGGTTCGGCGGAGTGAATGAATTCACTGCCGACCAGGTAATTGTCGCGTGTGGCACGTACAACACATTGAAATTGCTGCATTCAATGAAGAGTCGCGGGGTTTTGCCGAAGATCTCTTCGACTCTCGGTGACCTCGCCCGTACCAATAGTGAGTCTTTGACGGGAGTAGTGATGAAAGGGAGAGGGAGAGATTTCTCTCAGGGCGCGGCGATCACGTCATCGTTCTTTCCGGATGACCGCACTCACGTGGAGCCAGTCCGTTATGGAAAAGGTAGCAATTTCATGGGGCTGCTTCAGACTGTGATGACAGATGGCGCTACTGCTTCGAAACGGCGAAGGAGTTGGTTGGTGAAGGTACTCAAGAACCCGATCTCGCTCCTTCGTATTCTCAATGTACGGAAGTGGAGTGAGCGCTCGATCGTTGCTCTTGTGATGCAAAATGTCGATAGCGCGATCACCGTCCGCATGAAGCGTGGGATCTTCGGTAACCGTTTGACGTCAAGGAATAACTCTTCAAATCCGAACGCAACATATATACCACTCGCCAATGAGGTGGCGCGAAGGGTTGCGGCGCAGAACAACGGAGTGCCGGTCGGACATGTGGGAGATCTCGTGAGTGCGCCATTCACCGCGCACTTCGTCGGTGGTTGTGTGATCGGTGAGGATGAGGGAAAGGGCGTAATTGACCCTTATCACCGAGTATGGAATTACCCCTCATTGCATGTGATCGATGGATCGACATTGACTGCGAACCTTGGCGTTAACCCTTCGTTGACGATCGCCGCTCAAGCAGAACGAGCGATATCGATGTGGCCCAACAAAGGGGATACAGATCCAAGACCCGGCCAAGGTTCTCCGTATCAGCGAATCGATGTGGTCGCTCCACTACATCCTGTTGTTCCGTTCGGAGCGATCGGGGAATTGCGTTAAAAACCCTCTGTTGGACCAAAGAGTTCTTCGGTCATCGCCTTCCTTCGATTCGGCCATCTCGTCTTCGGATAACTTTGATCCTTCAGGAAATCCTTAATCAAGGTCCTGGTTAACTCTGGCTTTTCCTTGATTGCAAAGTGTGAGGTACCTGGAACGATCGCAAGTCTTCCGTGAGGGAGCGCCTCATACATCGCGAAAGTATGTTCACTCGTGAATGGCTCATCATCACCAGCAAGGATCAATGTAGGCATAGAAATGCGGCCAAGGTCTTCCAGCGTCATAGTGGGCTCGCTCGACCAGACTTGATATGCCTTTCGCACGATGGTCTCTAGGAGCGCTGGATCTTGACCCGTTCGTTCGACGAATCTTGTCTTCTCTTCTTCGCTCACTTCGATCTGTGCTGGATCATGGGTAGCACCGCAATCGTGATGATAATTGGCACCGATTGCGACGATCGAGGTGACGAGATCAGGTCGCTTGAGCGCTAGCTGTAAAGCGATGATGCCACCATCACTCCAGCCGATGACATGTGCGGGCCCTTGTACGACATCCTCTAAGTAGTGGATCGCCTCTTCAGTTTGGAAGTCAAAGTGATAGTAGCCGTCACGAATCCTCGTTCGGCCATGTGCAGTTCGATCATATCCGTAGAGATGAAAACCTTTGACAGCAGGGTAGATGGAGTCGAACCAACTCTCTGTCGAACTCAAACCGCCATGAAGGAGAAGTACTTTTTCAGAATTTCTTTTAACGAATGGTCTCTTCTCGATGCTCCACACCTTGTGACCGCGAAGGTCGATGTAGCTCACAGCTCGGCACCATCCATGATGTGTCGGTTCCCGCGATCGAAAGTCAGATAATTCCAGGTCCAGTCCGCCATGGTTCCTACTTTGTTTCGACCACCGAGGAGATAGAAGAGATGGAGCCATAGCCATGCGAACCAAGCGAGGGCGCCTGCGATTCGAAGACTCTTCGCTTCGACCACAGCCTTGTGACGGCCGATCGTCGCCATCGATCCTTTGTCACGGTAGGAGAAAGCCTTCAAAGTTTTTGAGAAGAGTTGATTCGCGAGGAATCGTGCTTGTTGCATCGCAACAGGTGCGACCATCGGTAGGTTCCTGCCATCACTTCCTTTTACGCCAGCTACATCACCGATCGCCCAGATATTCGAAAATCCATCGACTTGGAGCGTCGGTAGGGTCTTCACACGTCCTGACTCGACCGGAAGCCTTAGTTTCTCGATCGTGCTCTCTCCACGGACCCCAGCAGCCCAGATCGTGACGCGAGCGGGAATCGAGTTCGAATCGGATAACAAGATCTCATCTGACTTCACTCGCGCAACTTTCGTTTGAAGCAGGACTTTGACGCCAAGTCGCTCGAGATCAGACTTCGTTCGCGCAGAGAGCCGTGGATGGAAAGAAGGTAAGAGGCGATCGCCAGCTTCGATCAACGAGATATTGATCCTACTCGCGGCACTCTCATGATCACGCTTAAGGGGACCACGGGCCAATTCTGCGATCGCACCGGCCATTTCGACGCCGGTCGGGCCGCCGCCCACGATCACGATCTCGAGTGTTGAGCCGTCGTCGACCCGGCAGAGATCCTCGAAATGGCGCATCACTTCGCCACGGATACGAAGCGCCTCATGAACTGACTTCATGCCGAGTGCATGCTCCATCACTCCTGGGATGCCGAAGTCTGTCGTCTCTGAACCTAATGCGACGACGAGATGGTCGTATTCGATCAATTCTGAGCTATCTAATTTCACAGTTCCACGTTTCGTATCGATCGCAATCGGCGATCCCATTCGAAACTCCACACCGAGTCCACGTAAAGCACCACGAATCGGATGTGCGATATGGTCAGCAGCAAGACCTGCGCTCGCTACCTGATAGAGGAGTGGAAGGAAGGTTTGGTAATTGTGACGATCGATGACGGTGACTCGAGCTCTACTGCTTAACTTCCGCGCCAATGTAAGGCCACCGAAACCAGCGCCAAGGATGACGACTTTAGGGCTCGCTTGCTGATTTCGACTATCGGAGTTCACTGCCTGAGTCTACTGTTATCAGTATGACAACTGCGCGACGTGTGCTCGTCACTGGAGCATCAGGGTATGTCGGCGGACGTCTTGTTAGAGCTTTGCTCGCTGACGGACTGAAAGTGCGCGTGATGGTCCGCAATGCTCAGAAGATCAAGGATCTTCCATGGAGTGATCAAGTCGAGGTCTTCCAAGGTAATGCGATGAACCTTGATGAAGTTCGTGATGCTTTGCAGGGAGTCCACACTGCTTTCTATCTTCTGCATTCGATCGGTGTAGGACCTGATTACGACGCGATCGAGGAAGAGATGGCCAAGACTTTCTCATCGGCTGCTACAGCCGCGAATATCAAGCAGATCGTGTATCTCGGCGGCATCGCAAATGACAAGAAGATGAGCAAGCACCTTTCTTCACGGGCCCATACCGGAGAAGTGCTCGCATTAGGTTCAACTCCTGTTATGGAGCTTCGAGCAGGCATCATCATCGGATCGGGCTCGGCATCGTTCGAGATGCTCCGTCATCTCACTCATCGACTCCCGATCATGACGACGCCGAAGTGGGTATCGAATCTCACCCACCCGATAGCGATTAGAGATGTCCTTTGGTATTTGACCCATGCTGCTCGATTGAAGGAACCAGTCTCTGGGATCTTCGATATCGGCGGTGCTGAGGTCCTCTCGTATGCCCAGATGATGCAGAAGTTCGCGAAGTTGTCTGGCTTACGAAAGCGCATCATCATCCGTGTCCCGGTCCTCTCGCCACGGCTTTCGAGTCTTTGGATTGGATTAGTCACTCCGGTGCCGACCTCACTTGCGAGACCGCTTGTCGGTTCGTTGATCAACGAAGTCGTCGCTGATCCAAAGAAGTCGATCGATTCGATCATCCCGAAACCGCCGCAAGGACTGATCGACGTCTCTACCGCGATTGAACTTGCTTTGACGCGTACCAATGAGAATCAAGTGGAGACGCGGTGGTCCGATGCGACCTCACCGACAGCGCCATGGCAAAAAGCGCAAGGTGATCCATCATGGGCAGGCGAGTCGATGTATTACGACCATCGTGAGACGTTAGCCGATGCACCGCTCGAGAAGATTTGGGAGTCGATCGAAGAGATCGGTGGCGAGCGCGGTTGGTACGGCGCAGACTTCTTGTGGTATCTCCGAGGGCTTCTTGATCGACTTGTCGGTGGCGTTGGACTTCGTCGCGGAAGAAGGGATCCAAAGACACTCCGCGTTGGTGAGAGCCTTGATTTCTGGCGTGTAGAGGCGATCGAGAAGATCGGGGATGAACGTCGATTGAGACTCTATGCCGAGATGATCCTTCCAGGTAAAGCGTGGTTGGAGTTTCGGGTCAAGCGAGTCGGAGAGAAGACCGAGATCATCCAAGAGGCCTCCTTCGCACCACGTGGTCTTGGCGGTCAGCTCTATTGGTATCTGATCCTCCCTTTCCATGCTTTCGTCTTCCCGACCATGCTTCGAAACATCGTCCGAAGCGGTAGGCGGAAGGTGCTCTTCGGATAGCGGCTCGAGTTACGGGCTAAGCTGGCGGTACCGATATAGGGTTTGGTCACTATGGCTGAACCGGCAGTGAACCTAGGCGAAGAGGGCAACCGCTTGAGCGAGTTAGAGCAGCAGATCCTCGAGTTCGAACGTCAATGGTGGCAATACGCCGGTGCCAAAGAGAGCTCGATTCGAGAGCTCTTCTCCATCTCGCCATCGCGTTATTACGAGATCCTCAATCACCTGATCGATCGGGAGGAGGCGCTCGCCGCCGCCCCGATGTTGGTCAAGCGCCTTCGCCGGATGCGTGAAGCCCGGCTCGCTGAGCGCCACTCCGGTCGCTAAGCCCTCTTCATCTTCCGATACCCCTCCCGATTTGAGCTTCGGGAATACGCCCCCTAGGGTTCGCGTTAGCACTCGTCGGGTGGGAGTGATAAGCCACCCGGACCCCTTCGGTTTAACCCTGAAACGTTCGAATGAGTTGGATTAATAAAGAGGAGTGGCACGACTATGGCAAAGATGATTGCCTTCAATGAAGAAGCCCGCCGTGGACTTGAGCGTGGCATGAACACTTTGGCCGATGCGGTGAAGGTGACCCTCGGACCACGTGGCCGCAATGTGGTCTTGGAGAAGAAGTGGGGAGCACCGACCATCACGAACGATGGCGTCTCCATCGCCAAGGAGATCGAACTCGATGACCCATGGGAGAAGATCGGCGCAGAACTCGTCAAAGAGGTAGCGAAGAAGACCGATGATGTCGCAGGTGATGGAACGACTACAGCGACCGTCCTTGCGCAAGCGCTCGTTCGCGAAGGACTTCGTAACGTGGCGGCTGGCTCGAACCCGATGGCACTCAAGCGTGGAATCGAGAAGGCTGTCGAAGCGATCTCAGCAGAACTCTCTGCGATGGCAAAGAATGTAGAGACCAAGGAGCAGATCGCAGCGACTGCATCGATCTCAGCAGCGGATGCGACGATCGGCGAGATGATCGCTCAGGCGATGGACAAGGTCGGTAAGGAAGGTGTCATCACAGTCGAAGAGAGCAACACCTTCGGACTCGAACTCGAAATGACCGAAGGTATGCGTTTCGATAAGGGTTACATCTCACCGTATTTCGTCACAGATACCGATCGCATGGAAGCAGTCCTTGAGGATGCATACGTCTTGATCGCGAATTCGAAGATCTCGAACATCAAGGATCTCGTACCGATCCTTGAGAAGGTAATGCAAGCAGGTAAGCCACTTGCGATCATCGCGGAAGATGTCGAAGGTGAGGCTCTTGCGACTCTCGTCGTCAATAAGATCCGCGGAACCTTCCGATCCGCAGCAGTGAAGGCACCAGGATTCGGTGACCGACGTAAGGCGATGTTGCAAGATATTGCGATCCTCACTGGTGGAACTGTCGTCTCCGAGGAAGTCGGCTTGAAGCTCGACAGCATCTCAATCGACCTCCTAGGTCGCGCTCGCAAAGTCGTCATTACCAAGGATGAGACAACTATCGTCGAAGGCGCTGGTGATGAGGACCAGATCAAGGGACGCATCAATCAGATCCGTACTGAGATGGAGAACTCCGATTCAGATTACGATCGCGAGAAGCTACAAGAGCGCCTTGCGAAGCTTGCTGGTGGCGTTGCCGTCATCAAGGCCGGCGCCGCAACCGAAGTCGAATTGAAGGAGCGTAAGCACCGCATTGAAGATGCTGTCCGTAATGCGAAGGCTGCTGTCGAAGAGGGAATCGTCTCTGGCGGTGGCGTTGCACTTCTCCAGGCTTCGAAGAAGGCATTCGAGAAGTTGAGCCTTACAGGTGATGAAGCGACAGGTGCGAAGATCGTTGAATTCGCAGTCGAAGCACCACTCAAGCAGATCGCAGTCAATGCAGGTCTCGAAGGTGGAGTCATCGTCGAGAAGGTACGTCACCTCGAGCCAGGTTTCGGTCTCGATGCTGCGACAGGTGAGTACGTCGACATGATCAAGTCCGGCATCATCGATCCAGCGAAGGTGACACGTTCTGCACTGCAGAACGCTGCCTCCATCGCTGCGCTCTTCCTCACGACTGAGGCAGTGATCGCTGACAAGCCTGAGCCGAAGCCTGCAGTTCCTGCCGGCGCTGGTGCGGGAGACATGGACTTCTAGTTCGTTAAATCGAGTTAAGAGAAGGCCCCTGAGGATTCTCAGGGGCCTTCTCTTTATCTATTGCTTACATATTGCTTATCTATTGCTAAATATTGCAACTATGATTACGACATGACGACAGATGCATTTGGCGCAACAGAGTTAGCTCTTAGCGCTGCTCGCGCTGATGCCGGAGATCCCAGTCGCGTCGGCGCATTGATCGCGATTGAGAGCGAGCAAGGAGAGATAGCCACATATCTCTTCGAGAGCCTTCTTCCTGGTTATCGTGGCTGGCGATGGGCCGTCACCGTGACGAAAGTCGATGGCGATGAAGCCACGGTCTGCGATGTCGTCCTCTTGCCTGGACCTGATTCCCTCCTTGCACCGAAGTGGATTCCTTATGGCGAGCGATTGCAAAAAGGTGACCTTGGAGTGGGCGATATCGTTCCCACTGAACGTGATGATGCGCGACTTACTCCCGGTTATTCAGTACTTCCAGAGGATGAGGATCTCGACATACTCACTCCAGATTTGATCTGGGAGATGGGGATCGGTCGTGCACGCGTACTCTCCATCGAAGGTCGCGACCAAGCAAGCAAACGGTGGTATGAGGGTGAGAATGGTCCTAACGCTGAGATCGCGAAAGCAGCCCCACTCCCTTGTCATTCATGCGGTTTCTTCGTCCCGATCGCGGGCTCGCTCCGTCGCGCCTTCGGGGTCTGTGCAAATGCGATCTCGCCTCAGGATGGGCGAGTTGTCTCGGTCGATCACGGCTGCGGTGCACACTCAGAGGTATTGGTCTAACCAAAAAGCGCTTACCCGAGATGGCGCTCAAGGGATAAACTGACCCTCTGCCCGGAACATCCGGCTACTGACCTCAATGTCAGTCGCTTAAGACACCTCACGGACAAGATGTGGAGATCGCTATGCCTACAGGTCGCGTCAAATGGTTCAGCCTGGAAAAGGGATTCGGATTCATCTCTTCTGACGAGGGCGAAGATGTATATCTCTCGGCTTCTGCACTTCCTGAGGGAGTGACCACCGTCAAACCCGGTACCAAGCTGGAGTTCGGTGTCGCTGAAGGTCGTCGTGGACCGCAAGCCCTTTCGGTCCGTATCGTCGAAGCACCACCTTCAATCTCGTCATCACGAGGGAATACCGAAGACCTTGCGATCTTGATCGAAGAATCGATCAAGATGCTCGATCGCGTCGGAAACAACCTACGTCATGGCCGCGCGCCGAATGAAGCCGAAGCCGCTCGAGTAGCGAAGGTATTACGAGGGATCGCAGGCCAGATCGAAGGAACGCTCTAAAGTCTTTCGCGTCGTCCGCGACGGATGGTGTAACGAATACCGATCAACCCTAGGGTGATTCCTACGAGACCGGTATAGATCACTTTCGACTCTGCATTGGTCGCTAGAGCGAAGACAAGGAAGATCGTCCATCCGACGATGCCAAGGATGATGACGATGATCGCTTCACGCATTGTCAGATATTAGTTGTTATCGAGAAGGGATAGGGTGCATTCGTGGCGACGTTGCGGTCATTTCGACATCGCAACTATCGCATCCTCTATCCCGCGAACGCAGTAAGCAATATCGGTACCTGGGCGCAACGGGTCGCACAAGATTGGTTGGTCCTTGAACTGACCGGCTCAAGTCTCTATCTCGGAATCGTCACCGGACTCCAATTCGCTCCGGCACTTCTCTTCAGTATGCAGGGTGGGAAGATGGCCGACCGATTCAACAAGCGCATGGTCTTGATCTACTGCAACGTCGGTGGATTCATCTCATCACTTGCCCTTGGCCTCTTGATCGTGACGGATCTGATCGCGCTCTGGCATGTCTTCTTCTTCGCATTCACGCTCGGACTCGCATCAGCGCTCGACGCTCCGGTCCGCCAGGCATTCACGAGCGAGGTCGTCGGGAAGGCGGACTTGCCCAATGCAGTGAGCCTGAATTCAGCGAATTTCAACGCTGCGAGATTGATCGGACCGGGGCTATCGGGTCTGCTGATCGCAGCCTTCGGCACCGGGCCTTCGTTCCTGCTCAATGCGCTCTCCTTTCTCGGAGTGATCGCAGCCCTCTACGCGATTCGTGAGAACGAGCTCTTCATCGAAGCGAAACCCAATATCAACTCCAAAGTCCGTGAAGCCATCGCCTATATTCGAGCGCGTCCTGATCTCTATGGCACGATGATCGTGGTCTTCTTCGCGACCACCTTCGGTTTCAACTTCGCGATCTACAACGCATTGATGACGACCAAAGTCTTTGGTCTTGGTGTCGAGACATTCGGGGCTTTAGGAAGCATCCTTGCGATCGGTTCACTTACTGGTGCGCTCGTCAGCGCTAAGTTCGAGCGCCGTAGGACACCGAAGCAAGTGATGTTCGGTGTGATGGGGTTTGGTATCGCTCTGATGTTCGGTTCACAATCACCGAACTTCACCATCTATGCCTTGATACTTCCAGTGACCGGGTTCATAGCGCTCCTGACCATGATCACCGCGAACTCCTTGATGCAAGTGAGGACCGATCCTGTCATCCGTGGTCGCGTCATGGGTGTCTATCTCACGGTCTTCTTGGGTGGTACACCGATTGGATCGCCGATCCTTGGCGGACTAGCCGGCTTGATCGGGATCCGTTGGACCATGTTCCTTTGTGGTGGGATCACAGCACTCGCTGGTGCCATCACGTATTACCTTCTTAAAGATCGGATCGGAAATCCCGACAGTTATGCCATCGATGATGTACTCGAGACTACTTTCGACGAGAAGTGATCTGATCGGATCGAAGTAAGAGGCTGAGGCCGGCGCTGGCGATCAGCACGGGAACCAACCAATAAGCGCTCCAAATCCCTACTTGGTCGGATAGTGCACCGACAAGGAATGGTGCGAAACCGATCGCAAGACCTGCTCCCCAGGCGCTCATGCCGATCGCAAGGTCCGGCTTATCTTGCGCGAAACGGATCAATCGGGTTGAGAAGAGCGTGAATTGAGTGGAAGCACCCAATCCAGTTGCGAAGAGACCTAAGAGAGCGAGCGGAAGAAGTGTCACATTCCAGAAGAGAAGGAATCCGCCTAATTGCAGCAGCACGAAGAAGAGGGTTCGCGGGTCGATATCGATCCGGGGAAAGAGTGAGACACCGAACCATCTACCGAGTGCCATACCTGCTGCGAAGCAGAGGACTGCAGTCGTCGCATTTCCATTCGTAAGATCGAATCGTTCTCGAAGGAGAGCCGCTGCCCAAAAGACGGTCGAGAACTCCGCTGCGATCGCACATGTGAAACCGATCCATCCGATCCAATAGCGATTAGTCAACCGACCTCGTTGTGGTCCTGATTCATCCGGCGCATGGATCTCGCCACGATGTGCTTTCGAGTAATGGAAGGCGAGGAGAGCAAGTGGGACAGTGACGAGCAGTCCCCAACGCCAGCCAAGTCCTGCTGAAGCAAGCGTTCCGATGAAGATCGTTCCAACGAGATACATCGTCGAGTTGAAACCGTTGGCTTGTGAAATGGCGATCGCAGAATGCTCTGGGTGCGAGTCATTGAGGAATGTGACGGAGTTATTGATCATCGTCGTGATGCCGAATCCTGCGAAGAGGGATGCGGTGATGGTCAGTACAGGTTCATTGAGAAGTGCGAACGATGCGACGCCGAAGATGAAGATCGCCATGCCGATCCACGATGTGGTGAATCGACCGAAACGGTGGACCATCCGCGCATTGAGTTGACCGGCGAGGAGGCCAGAGAGACCGAGTGCGGTCCCATGAAGTCCAGCGACGAGTCCACTGGTGCCTTGATCGGATTGCAATAAAGGTTGTGCCGGACCGAATCCCCCCATGAAGAGGCCGATGATCCCGAGTTGGGAGGCGACGTACCAGAACTGGCCATCGCGTTTAAATCGTGAACTCAAACGCGAATCGCTTCGATCACATAATCGATGCAGTGAGTGAGTGCTTCGATATCTGACGGATCGATGGCGGGGAACATGCCGATACGTAGTTGGTTCTTACCGAGTTTCCGATAGGGCTCAGTATCGACGATGCCGTTGCTACGAAGCGTCTTCGCGATCGACAGCGCATCGATCGAATCGTCGAAATTGATCGTCGCAACCACGTTGGAGCGCATTGCAGGATCCGCCACGAACGGTGTCGCTAGTGAGTGACGCTCTGCCCAGTCATAGATGGTTGATGCCGACTTCGCACTTCTTCCAGCTGCGAACGAGAGGCCACCGTGGGAGTTCATCCACTCGATCTGATTCGCAAGGAGCCAGAGCGTGATCACGGCAGGGGTGTTGTAGGTCTGATCTAATCGGGAGTTCTCGATCGCGATGTTGAGATCCAGGATCGCTGGAGTCCAACGCTCGCTCGCTTTGATCTTCTCTGCACGAGCGATGGCAGCAGGACTCATCAGTGCAAGCCAGATACCTCCGTCGGAAGCGAATGACTTCTGTGGTGCGAAGTAGTAGGCGTCGAATTCGGTCGCTGATACCTCGAGCCCGCCCGCTGCGCTTGTGGCATCGACGGCGATGAGTGCGCCATCACTTCCCTTCGGGCGGATGATCGGCATCGCAACACCGGTCGAAGTCTCGTTATGTGTGAGTGCATAGAGATCGATTCCGGACTCGACGATAGGAAGTGGGTGGGATCCTGGTTCTGCCTTGATCACCGATGGATCGTCGAGGAACGGGGCAGCCTTCGCTGCTGCGGCAAATTTCGAGGAGAACTCACCGAAACTCAAATGCTGGGAGCGCTTCTCGATGAGACCGAAGGTGGCGATATCCCAGAATGCCGTGGAGCCGCCATTGCCGAGTACTACTTCATAATCATCAGGCAGGGAGAAGAGCGATCTCAGTCCGGTGCGAACGCGCCCGACCACATCCTTGACCGCCTTCTGTCGGTGTGAGGTACCGATGATCTGCTCTGCGTCGGAAAGGAGCGAATCCAAAGCCTCGCGTCTGACTTTGGAAGGGCCACAACCGAAGCGGCCATCCTTTGGTTTGAGTGAATCAGGGATGATGATCTTCTGCGCAGTATCGGACACGGAGCAAAGATTAGAGGTAGTTCAAGGGTTGAGCCGCATCCATCTCCAGGTATCGGCATCACGGGTGTAACGGATCCGATCATGGAGCCTTGAATAACGGCCTTGCCAGAATTCGATCGAATCCACTTCCACGACGAAGCCACCCCAATGAGGTGGTCTTGGAACCGATCCCTCTTGATACTTCGCTCTCAGTTCCTCGAACCGAACTTCTAGCTCTTCTCGAGAAGCGAGCGGCATCGACTGCTCACTTGCCCATGCTCCGATCTGACTCCCGTAGGGGCGGGTGGCGAAGTAGAGCTCTGATTCTGATTCGGGGATTCGATGAGCATGGCCAAGGACGATCACTTGTCGTTCCATCGGATACCACGGAAAGAGAAGTGAGACCGTGGCATCCCCTTCGATAGCGCGCGATTTACGCGAGTTGTAATTGGTGAAGAAGGTGAAGCCGTCACTACTCACATCCTTCAAGAGGACGGTTCGCGAAGTGTTATCGCTGGTGCCAAGGACCATGGCATTGGGCTCGACGATATAGGGATTTGCTGCTGCTTCAGCGAGCCAATTCGAGAAGAGGGTGAAAGGATCGACCGGAAGATGCGCATCGACGAGACCCTCTTCGCCGTAACTGCGTCGCATCTGCGAGAGTCGTTGGCGGAGGTCGTCGCTCATGGGTGTATCTAACGTCACTCAGGTGAGTTTGTCTCTCGGCTGGCTCATGGAGAGAATAGGCCGGTATCCGGAAAGGGAGCATGATGAGCGATTTCAAACCAGGTCTCGAAGGTGTCGTAGCGTTCGAATCAGAGATCGCCGAACCAGATAAAGAAGGTAGTGCGCTCCGTTATCGTGGCGTCGATATCGAAGACCTCGTCGGACGTGTCACTTTCGGAAATGTCTGGGGATTGCTCGTCGATGATGAATTCAATCCAGGACTTCCTCCGGCAGAACCTTTCCCGCTTCCGGTCCACTCCGGTGATGTCCGAGTCGACGTGCAATCTGCGATCGCGATGCTCGCTCCGGCCTGGGGGTTGAAGCCACTTCTCGATATCTCCGATGATGAAGCACGTGACAATCTCGCTCGTGCATCAGTGATGGTGCTCTCATATGTCGCGCAGTCCGCTCGTGGAACCTGGCAGCCGATGGTGCCGCAATCAGAGATCGACAAGGCGCACACTGTCGTCGAACGGATGATGATCCGTTGGCGTGGAGAGCCAGATCCAAAACATGTACGTGCGATAGATGCCTACTTCGTCTCCGCCGCAGAACACGGAATGAACGCTTCTACTTTCACGGCACGTGTCATCGCATCCACTGGTGCTGATGTCGCAGCATCACTCTCAGGTGCGATCGGAGCGATGTCGGGTCCACTCCATGGCGGTGCACCATCACGCGTCCTCCACATGATCGAAGAGGTGGAGAAGAATGGCGATGCGCGTGGATATGTGAAGGGCATCATGGATCGCAAAGAACGATTGATGGGATTCGGCCATCGTGTCTATCGCGCAGAGGATCCGCGCGCTCGCACGCTTCGTCGAACCGCTAAAGAGTTGGGTGCGCCTCGTTATGAGGTGGCGCTCGAACTCGAGAAGGCGGCGCTTGCAGAGTTACAGGAGAGATATCCTGATCGTGTCCTTGAGACCAATGTGGAGTTCTGGGCAGCGATCGTCCTCGACTTCGCCGAAGTCCCAGCTCACCTCTTCACCTCGATGTTCACTTCGGCACGCACGGCAGGGTGGAGCGCTCATATCTTGGAGCAGAAGCGCACCGGCCGACTCGTTCGTCCTTCGGCACGCTACATCGGCAAAGGTCCGCGTCGCCCCGAAGACGTCACCGGCTGGGATTCCACAGTCAGTCAGTTGCATAGCTGACTTTTCTGAAACAGAATCCTTTATAACAATCAGGTAAATCGAGGATAAGGCGCGTTCCTTCTTGCCGTTCTTGGCTGCCCTGGAGTGAAATAAGCCATTCGCTATCGTCGGTGGCGAAGCCTTCTCACGTACGAGAAATTAGGAGAAACATGTTTCTAAAGAAGTTGATCGCAGTCGCCATAGCGGCTGTCCTTGGTGCAGGTGCGTTCATCGCTCCAGCCCAAGCAGAAGATAAGGAATTGTTGGTCTGGGCTGATGAGACACGTGGTCCGAACCTACAGAAAGTCATCGAAGGTAAGGGCGATTGGGTTCCTGGTTACAAGGTCACCGTTCGTGCTTTCTCAAGCTTCGATGCACTCAAGACAGCAGTCGACAATGCGACTGATCTCACCGGACCGGACATCATCGTCGGCGCGAATGACTGGGTACCGACTGGAGCGAAGAACGGCAAGTTGGCTCCGATCACACTCAGCAATGCAGTGAAGAATCGGTTCACCGCGAACAATCTCTTCGATCTCTCATACCAAGGCAAGCTCTACGGCGTTCCACTCGACATCAACAACGTCGCGATGATCTACAACACGAAGATGGTCAAGAGCGCACCGAAGTCCTTCGGCGAGATGGTCGATTTCTATACCGCAAACAAGTCACGACAGAATCTCGTCGCAGGTCTCTGCATCGCAGGTGGTGGCATGTCATGGGGAGCTCACTCAGTCCTCTCAGCACTGGGTGGAAACGCTTACAGATTGCGTAACGGCAATGTCGTGACCACAGGCAATCCAGTCCCTGCCGCTTTCGCGAAGAACGTTCGTACTTATCTTCTCAACAAGAATGGCAAGAGCAACGGCTTCTTCCCAGCGTCGGATACCGGTTGCAAGGACAACTTCCTTGCTGGCAAAGTCCCATTCGCAGTCATCGGTAACTGGGAGTGGAAGGACTATGTATTCAAAGGATTCAAGATGAATCTCATGCCAGTCCCAGGCGTCAAGGCTGGAACATATGGCAACATGTTCGGATCCGTCAGTGGTGCGATGCTCACGACCTATGCTGCGAAGCGTGGCGTTGAAGCTGGTGCTAAGGATCTCCTCACCAAGTTCTTCGCTTCGACCGAAGGTGCGATCCGCTATCAGTCGGTCGAACTTCGACCACCAGCCGAGAAGGGCGCACAGGGTGCAGACCTGACTGCGGCTCAGGTTGGTTTCGGTAAGGCTGGAACTTCGGCAGGTATCCCACAGATCGGTGCGATCCTCAATGGAACCACTGGATCAGTCAGTTACTGGGATTCACTGCCAGCCTTCTGGACTGCGGTACTTGTCGATGGCAAGGCTGCAGCAGCAGAAGCCAAGAAGCTCAATGACATCTTCAAGAAGAACATTGCAGCTGGCGTAAAGGACCTCTAAGAGTCGATCTAGAGTCCTGAATAAGTGAAGATACGAGGCCTGCGGGTGGATTCCATTCGCGGGCCTCGTGCCTTTCTAGGAGCGTCATTCAGATGATGAAGAGTCTTGCGATTGCGACGGTGATCAAGTACCTCCTTGTCGCCTTCGTGATCTCGATCTTGCTCTTCTTCACTCAGAGCGCTTTCGCTTCGAAAGAGTATGAGATCGCTGCTTTCCTCGCCTTCTCGATCCTTGCTATCGCGATCACCTATCTGACGAAAGTCTCAGTCCCGCTCAAGTTCTTCTTGCCTGGTCTTCTTTTCCTTGCAGCCTTTGCGATCGGACCGATCCTCTACACATTGGTGATGTCGGGCTTCCAATATCAGACTGGAAACTACATCTCGAAGGAGCAGGCGATCGAACGTGTCACTGCTCTCGGCGTCGAGACAGATGATGCTGGAACTACTTTCGATATCCGAGTTGGAAGACTCGAGAATGGTGAGATCGCACTTCTAGCCTCTGATCCCTTCGTCACCAACCAGTACTTCCTATCGACGAAAGAGACAAGATTGCCGCTGGAGCCGAGTACCCTGGCATTGGATGGTGATGGTCTAGCAACCACTTCGCCAGGATTCACGGAATTAGAGACTCGAGAGTTTCGACAATTGGAACAAGAGATCCTTCAGACCCGGTTCCGATATGAGAACGAGTTCTTCCTTCAATTGGAAGGTTCGGATATCGCCGCGGTGAAGCGACAGAAGTTGAGTTACGACGCCACATCCGATGAATTCCGTGATCTCATCACGGGAGATATCTATCGAGATAATGGTCGTGGGAACTACGCAAAAGTCGGTGATCTCGAGGCTGTCTTACAGCCCGGATGGCGCTCACCGATCTGGTTCTCTCACTACGTCGATCTCTTCACTGATGCCAAAGTACGAGGACCTCTCATCAAGGTCTTCCTCTGGACCGTCATCTTCGCTTCAGTGACAGTGGTGACCCAATTCGCCCTCGGCCTGCTGGTTGCCATTGCAATGAACAAGGCGATCATCGGACGTCGGGTCTATCGCTCTATCTTTATCCTGCCTTACGCGATGCCGAGCATCATGAGCATCCTGATCTGGGGCGGAATGTTCGAGACCGAATTCGGTGCGATCAATAATCTCCTCGGAACCGATGTGGCCTGGTTTCAGAATGCCAATTTCGCTCGAGCGGCGGTGATCATCGTCAATCTCTGGCTTGGATTCCCATACTTCTATCTCGTCTCGAGCGGTGCGTTGCAGGCCATCCCGAGCGAATTGTCCGAGGCTGCAGCGATCGATGGGGCGAATTCCAGACAGATCTTCTCGAAGATAACGCTGCCTTTACTGCTTCAGATCCTCTCACCGCTCTTGGTCGCGAGTTTCGCCTTCAACTTCAACAATTTCAATCTCATCTTCCTGCTCACCGGAGGTGGACCACGTAACGATCTCGACGGTGAGATCGCAGGAGCGACCGATATCTTGATCAGTTACACCTATCGGATCGCCTTCGGTACCAACATCCAGAATCTCGGTCTTGCGAGTGCGATCTCAGTGATCATCTTCATCATCGTCGCAGCAATCAGCCTCTATGGCATCCGTAAGTCGAAGGTATTGGAGAGCTTCAAATGACGAAGTGGCTCCGTGAGAATCTTTGGCGCCATGTGGTTGCGATCATGGTCGCGCTCTTCGCCCTTTTCCCGCTCTATCTCGTCGTGATCTCATCGATCAATCCCACCGGGAGTCTTCAGGTCACCTCATTCATCCCGCGGGAGTTCTCGACCAAGAACTTCGAGATCCTCTTCAATGACCCGACCATTCCTTACCTCACCTGGATGAGGAATACGCTCTACATCGCAGGTTTGGTGGCAGTCGTCTCGGTCGTCATCGGAGCATCAGCAGCATTCGCCTTCAGCAGGTTGCGATTCCGTGGCAAGAAGACCGGGCTGCAGACCCTGCTCTTGGTGCAGATGTTCCCAGCGATCCTCGCGCTCTCCGCGCTCTATGTGATCATGGAGCGGGTCTATAACTTCGCACCATCGATCGGTCTTGGCACCCAAGCAGGTTTGATCCTGGTCTATCTCGGTGGCGCCATGGGCGTGAATATCTGGCTCTTGAAAGGCTTCGTAGATTCGATCCCGATGGAACTCGATGAGGCTGCGAAAGTCGACGGCGCGAGCCCGATGCAAACCTATTGGCTGATCTTCGTGCCCCTTGCCGCGCCAGTGCTCGCTGTCGTCGCACTCTTGAGCTTCATCGGGACTTTCAACGAGTTCATCATCGCTCGACTCTTCCTCGTCGATATGGATCAGAGGACTATCGCGGTCGGACTTCAAGGATTCATCGGCGGTCAATATTCACAGAATTGGGGTCCATTTGCTGCTGGATCGATCATCGCCTCGATTCCGATCGTGATCATCTTCCTATCCTTGCAACGTTACATCATCAGTGGACTCACCGCTGGATCCGTCAAGGGATGATCGATCCTCGTGATCTGATCCATCATGACGGATCAGGGTGCTATGTCGAGAGAATAGGAGAGTCGAGATTCCGACTCTCGTTAAGGGTCCCGTCCGCTGTCAGAGTGGATCGCGTCGCATTGAGGACGGTGCGAGATGGTGAACCGGTCTACTTCGAAACTGAACGAGGAGAGCGGCTCTCACATTACATCACTTATTACGTCGAGTTATCGATCCATAACCCAAGGACCAACTATCGATGGCTGATCGGCGGGGATGAGATCGGCTTACTCTGGCTCAATCAATCTGGATTACAGCACCACGATGTCAGCGACATCCACGATTTCGTGATCACGAATTACAAACCGATTCCCACATGGGCTCGTTCGAGCGTGATCTATCAGATCTTCCCCGACCGATTCGCATCCTCCGGCAGAGAGTATGAAATTCCAGAATGGGCTGTTCCACGAAATTGGGATCAATGGCCTGAAGGCGCATCGCCGAATACCTCATTCGAATACTTCGGTGGTGACCTCTGGGGCGTGATCGAGAGACTTGATCACCTTCAAGAACTCGGCATCGATGTCCTCTACTTCACGCCTTTTTTTCGCGCGGGTTCCATCCATCGATATGACGCGGCGACCTTCGATGAAGTCGACCCTCTTCTTGGTGGAAACGAGGCTCTGATCGCACTCGTCGAAGCGGCGCACCGCCGCGGGATGCGTGTCATCGGAGATATCACACTCAATCACTCTGGTGATAAGCACGAATGGTTCCTTCGGGCCAAGGAGGGAGATCCCCTCTTTAGTGACTTCTACTCCTTCGATCCTTCACTCGAGCATGGATATGAATCCTGGCTCGGTGTGAAGAGTCTTCCCAAGTTCAACTATCGATCTGGCGCACTTCGTGAGCGCTTGATCTCAGGTGAATCAAGTGTCTTGCGAAAGTGGTTACGTGCACCTTTCCATCTCGATGGTTGGCGAGTCGATGTCGCAAACATGTCTGGCCGGCTACGCGACCTTGATATGACCCATGAGATCGCACGATTGGCACGCGCTGCGATCGAGTCCGAAGGTGAAGAGAAAATCTTGATCGCCGAACATAACCATGATGCGGCCGCGGACCTTGATGGTGACGGTTGGCATGGGAACATGAACTACACGAGTTTTCGAAATCCTGCCTGGAATTGGTTGATCAAAGAAGAATTAGCGACATATAAGCAGAGTAGGCATGGCAACTTCCCCCGGCTTCGAGGTAACGATGTCGTGGCGGTGATACGAGAGTTCTCGACGAGACAGCCTTTCTCTACTTATTCTGCGAGTTGGAATCTGCTCAGCAGTCATGATTCTGCTCGAGTTCGAACCATGGTAGGTAGCCATGAGTTACAACGAGTAGCGATCGCTTTCGCGATGACGATGCCTGGAACTCCGATGATCTTCGCCGGTGATGAGATCGGCGCCGAAGGAATGTGGGGGGAGGACTCGCGCTCTCCCTATCCATGGCATGGCGAGAGTCCGGTCGATGAGCGGATGCGAGAGATCTACAAGGAATTGATTCGACTTCGCAAGAATTCGCATGCTTTGGCCCATGGTGGATTGCAGTGGATCGCGCATGAAGATGACCTTCTGATCTACATTAGAGAGAGTAGAGAGGAATGCCTTCTCATCTCTCTTGCTCGAAATAACG
Source organism: Candidatus Nanopelagicaceae bacterium (assembly GCA_049459795.1). GTDB lineage: Bacteria > Actinomycetota > Actinomycetes > Nanopelagicales > Nanopelagicaceae > SYAN01. Next base: position 25,239 of record JBMUDS010000001.1, read on the forward strand.
CTTCCTTCACTATCGATCTCGACCTTATCGGTGGATCGAGAGTGGAATTGATCTCAGGTGATCGCATGGAAGTCATCGGAAGTGAGCTCCACATCGAGTTCAATGGTCCGGGATATGCGATCCATAGGGTGCAATAGGGTGCAATGAAACGAACCGCGATCGTCATCTGCGTACTTGCTCTCTTCTTCTCTACATTCGGCACGAGCTCCGCTTCAACTCGCGATGCGGGGCGGGATCCAATCATCTATTTCGTGATGGTGGATCGCTTCGCGAATGGAGATCCTTCCAATGATCAAGGGGGAGTGAGCGGGGGGAGAGATGTGACCGGAGCGGATCCGAGTGATCCAGGCTTCTTTCACGGTGGTGATCTCGTGGGTCTTCGTGAGCGACTCGATCACATCGCATCTCTAGGTTTCACAGCGATCTGGATCACTCCGGTGGTTCGACAAGTCCCACTCTCACCGACAGGCGAGAGTGCCGCTTATCACGGTTATTGGGGAGCAGGTTTCGACCAAGTCGATCCACGGTTCGGCACGATGGATGAGATGAAGGCATTGGTCAGAGCCGCGCATGCGCGTGAGATGAAGGTCTATCTTGATGTGGTCGTCAATCACACTGGTGATGCGATCTCTTACCAAGAAGGCGAGGCCTATCTTTCGTTGCGCGAACATCCCTATCGGCGAAGTGATGGTAAGCGCTTCAATTCCGTGAAGGTGGCGAACACGCCGAGCTTCCCATCGCTACAAGATTTGGAGATCTCCACCTCCTTCCCGAAGAAAGTCATACTCAATCCGGAGATCAAGAAAAGTCCGGAATGGCTCAATGATCCAAGGAACTATCACAACCGTGGCAACTTCTCTTCGAGCGGGGAGTCTTCGACATATGGTGACTTCTATGGTCTTGATGATCTATTTACCGAATCCCCGATCGTCGAAGATGGGATGGTTCAAGTCTTCAGTGACTGGATTCGCGATGTCGGTGTGGATGGATTTCGGCTCGACACATTCAAGCACGTCAATCCTGAGTTTTGGCAGGGATTCCTCACTCGCATCATGGCGACGGCAGAGGCGAGTGGAAAGAGCGACTTTCCGATGTGGGGAGAGATCTATGACTACGACCCAGGGCGGATCACAGAGTGGAGTAAGCGCACAGGATTGCGCGAAGTCCTTGATTTCCCTATCCAAGGGGCCATTGCTGGATATGTGATCGATGAGGATGTCGAGCAATTGGCGCGAGTCTTCGATAACGATGATCTCTACACCACGGCTTCGACCGATGCGAGCAGGAACGGAACGTTCCTGGGAAATCACGATATGGGTCGTATTGGCGGTTTCATCTATAACCGATTCAGGGATGGAGATGTTGCCCTCGCGAAATTAGAGATCGCGCACGCACTTCTCTACTCGATCCGAGGAGTACCGATCGTCTATTACGGAGACGAATTCGGAATGATCGGCGGACGGGATAAGGCGGCCCGACAATCACTCTTCCCGACGAAAGTGAAGGAGTGGCAGCGGGAACCAAGGATCGGCATGGAGAGTATCGGGGAGGACTCGTACTTCGATAGGTCACATCCTCTCCACGAGACATTACGAGAGCTCGCTTCGATCCGTGGCTCTCATCCGGGACTGCGAGATGGCTATCAGAGTCTTCGATACAGCAAAGAGGGAATGCTCGCCGTCACTCGTGTCGATGACGATAGTAAGAGCGAACTACTCTTCCTCTTCAATGCCACCGAGAAGTCAGCTTCGATCAGATTACCTTCCACGAAGGAGTTCTCACTGATGCGAGGTGATGCAAAAGTGAGAGCCAAAGAGATCACAGTGCCGGCCCTCAGTTGGAGCTATCTCTCTAGGCCGGTTCGCTCCATGACGTCAAAGCCCAAGGTCACTCTCCTGGAACCGGGTCGCTACAAGTACGACCCTTCGCTCTTCTTCTTCCGTGCTGAAGTGGAAAGGATGACTTTTGCAGCCGTGCGGTTCGAGTTCAAGGGCTCGGATGGCATATGGAAATCGATGGGGACCGATACCTCGCCGGTCTACGGAAAATCGATCTATCGCATCGCACCACCACGAGCCACATTGCCATCGGGCAAGACGACTCGGATTCGTGCGGTAGGAATCGACCATGATGGTTCTGAGGTGAGAAGCAAGGCTTTACTCCTTAGACTGCCGAAATGACGTCCCGATCCATCTTCTGGTTTCGCCGCGACCTTCGACTTACCGACAATCCCGCACTACTTGCGGCCCTAGCGGAGTCCGATGAAGTCATCCCACTCTTCATCATGGATGAGGATGTCGCTTCACGTGCGGGAGAGAATCGAAATGCCAATCTTGTCGCATCACTACATTCTCTTGATGAGTCGCTTGGTGGCAATCTCCATGTGATCTCAGGAAGTGTCGTCGACGTATTGAAGGAAGTGATGGCCCTTTACAAGACGACGAGCGTCCATGCACACCAAGAATTTGCCCCATATGGCGTCAAGGCGGAAACTGATTGTAAGAAGGCTGGGATCTCACTCAACCTGATCGGAAGTGGCTATGCGGTCGCACCCGGTCGAGTGAGAAAAGATGACGGCACGCCATATCGTGTCTACACGCCGTTCTATCGCGCGTGGTCTGCGCATGGCTGGCGTGCACCGGTCGCGGCACCGAAGAATCCATCCTGGAGCGAGCCGACAAAGAAGATGAAGGCGATCCCAGATTGGCGAAGTGGGATCGAACTTCCGCCGACGGGAGAGAGTGTCGCTTTGGAGAAGTTTCGTGCATTCTTGAAGAAGGGTGCGGAAGGTTATGGCGAGAACCGGAACACTCCAGGTATTGAAGGAACGTCACGTTTGAGCCCTCATCTTCGCTGGGGCGAGATACATCCGCGGACGATCCTTGCAAAGTTAGGTGACTCAAAGGGACATGAGGTCTTCCGGAAGGAGATCGCATGGCGTGAGTTCTACGCCGATGTCCTCCATCACAATCCTCACACCTCTCGGGAGTATTACGATCTCAAATTCAAGAAGATGCGGTACGACTCACCAGGGGAGAAGTTCAAGGCGTGGTGCGAAGGAAAGACAGGCTACCCATTCGTCGACGCTGCGATGCGCCAGTTGATCACAACGGGATGGATGCATAATCGAACGCGGATGGTCGTCGCATCCTTCCTCGTGAAGGACCTCCATCTTGAATGGCAGCATGGCGAGCGATTCTTCGCCAAGCACTTGATCGATTTCGATGTCGCTTCGAATGCACATGGCTGGCAGTGGACTGCTGGATGTGGCACGGACGCATCACCGTATTACCGGGTCTTCAATCCGGTCGAGCAAGGGAAGAAGTTCGATCCTCAAGGCGACTACATCAAGAAGTACGTTCCTGAACTTCGTCATCTCGAAGCTGATGAGATCCATGAGCCGTGGGAAACGCTCAATGGTTACTCACAGGGATATGTCGAGCGGATCGTCGATCATGCCCAGGAGAGATTGGAGTCGCTTGCTCGCCTAGAAGAGATCAAGGCGAGCAAGCCACTACCTCCGGAGAAGCCAGAGAAGAACGGCAAGAAGTAACTCGACTCTTACAGTAAGAAGTTACTGAACTGCCATGGATCGCTCTCGTCATAGACCCGTGAGTTCCAACCTTTGAAGAGATCGTTCTGATTCTTCAATGGATCCCAATCCGCTGCTTCAGAGTGATATCCACCCCAGTATTTCTCGGCATAACTGAGAACTTCTCGCCAGGGCATCTCATCAGGGACTATCAGTCCTCGGTTTGGGTTCTTCATCGCCCACGCGACTGCCGCGTAGACGGCAGAGGCCACTTGGACTGTGGTCGCTGATTGATTCGGGACCAGTTTCCTTGAGTCATGGATGTTGAGAAGTGACCCAGTCCACCACGACTTATATGGATGGCCCATCAACAAGACACCAAGTCGATCATCACCATCGGTGATCTCATCATTCATGATGCGCTGTTTGCTATGCATCTTCCATTGCCGCATCTCAAGTTCCCTCATCGAGACGATCGCTTCATTGGAAGGGCAGTATGCATAGTGGACTGTGGGTCGATAGATCGCACGACCACCTTCATTGACTGTGAGGTGATCTGCGATCGTGAAGGCTTCACCATGACGGATCACCATTCCGGCGATTTCGAAGTTCGGAACCCAGGACCTGACCCAGGTCGAGGCGCCTGGTTGCGCTATACAGATCTGATTCTTTGGTCCTGAACTGTGTTCATATGCGCGGGCTGGAAGTGCTTTCTCGTGCGTTCCCCAACCAAGTTCTGCAGGAGCGATTCCTTCCTCATAGAAGCCATCAACGGACCAGGTATTGACGAATTCATCCCACTGCTTCGGATGGTTAGTGACTTGAGTATCTCGCTCTGAGATATGGATGACTTTCACGCCCAGTTGATGTGCAAGGTCGTTATATCGCTCCTCAGTGAGGGCGGATTCGACTGATCTAACAACTTTTCCTTCACTCAATCCACGAGTGGCGATATCGACGAGAGCCTTTTTAACCAGGTGGGAGACCAAGCCAGGATTGGCGCCGTGTTCGACGATCGCAGTCGCGCCAGTCTCCTTCCATTTCGACTTCATCTCACGAAGGCGCATATGCCGGTAATAGAGCGTTCGTTCACGCGGATCCCGATTTGCTCCACCGATGTAGGGATCCCACTCTTCAACGGAAGTATTGAGATAGAGGACACCTCGGTCATGACACCACTGCAAGATCACGTTGGCATCGATATTCCATGCTAGATCGAGGAGGAAGTCCCCCGCGGAGAGATGTTCCGAGAGAGTTTGATCGAGATTCTCTTCGGTGATTTCCCTCTGTATGAATGTGGCACCTTGTGCCAACGTCGTCGCTATGCGATCACGATTATCTTTGAAATCAATGATAGTGATTTGATCGGCATCGAGTAGATGCTCTGTGAGAAGCGGTAATACACACTGTGAAACTGATCCTGCGCCAAGTACCAACATCTTGTTGGTGAAGCTTCTAGCCAATTAGTTGCCTCCGAATCCGCTCACCGACGGTCAGTGAGCGGCGCAACATTAGCGGTCTTGCTTGTCAGCTCAGACCAGTAGGCGATAGGAATGCCAGAACGTTTCGCCTGGTACATCGCTAGATCGGCTCGACGAAGTAATTCGCCACTCCCATCCTCTATAGCCACACCGATAGAGGCAGAGATCAGGACCTCACCGATGACGCCAAGGTGGAAGGGATATGTGAAGGCTGCAGCGATCGACTGTGCGATCTCTTGAGACCGAGACTCTCCCTTGACCAAGAGACCGAATTCATCACCACCGAGCCTTGCGAAGGTCCACTGACGGTCGAAAGTACGAGAGAGTCGGAGCGCGCTCTGGCGGAGGAGTTCATCACCTGCGCCATGACCATATGAGTCGTTGATCGGTTTGAATCCATTGAGATCTATCAGGATCAGGAAGTCACCCGGCTTCGTCTCGCGTAACTCCTCTACGAAGTGGCGCCGGTTGGCGAGGCCAGTCAATTCATCTGTCCGCGCAAGGAGTGTGACTTCGTTGAGACGTTGCGCCTCGGTCAATGCGAGCGACATTCGGATGAAGGCTAAGAGAAGAGTCATGAAGGCCGGCACCATCGAGCCATTGGGCAACTGATCAGGGGCGACGATTCGTACTGCGATGACAAGACCGCTCCCTACGGCTGCGATCACAGTCGCAAGAAGTGGGTGAGCAGCGCTCTTGATTCGCTCTGATGGACGATGCCACTGGCTCTCTGCGATGAGTATGAGAGCGATCAGCCACCCACTATCGATGATCGAACCGAAACGATAGCTGCCCTGTGCGGATTGAACTAGGAAGATGATGTCGGTGAGAGTGAAGGCGCTGAGTCCGATCAGCGTGATCATGTTCCTGGCATCGAAACCTGACCGCATGATCAATACGAGAGCCGTAGCCACAAGTAGGACATCTGCTATCGGATAGAGATTCTGCAAGATGTTCTCGTATCCGGTGATGGTCAGATCTGATTCGGTTGCGGTAAGGGCCAAGATGGAGAGGAGTGACGACAGTCCGATGGCGATGATCAGCGAATCGAGGAGATGCAATCGGTTACTGCCATGAGGTCTCCGCAATGTGCTCATCAATCCGAAGAAGAGGAGTGGGTAGAAGAGCAGGTAGCCTGCATCGCTTAGCCATTCGGGTAATTGCGTCGAGAGCAGTGCATTCCAACTCGAGAGGGTAGAACCGATGCACCAAGCGGTGATCGCCATGAAGATCGGAAGTTTGGTGGCGAGCGGACTCTCTTTCGCCATGACAGCACTGATGGCTGCGAAGAGTGAGACAAGATTGAAGAGGATCAGATCACCTAGGATCGAAATCTCAGGATTGGTTATGCGAACTCCAAGATAAGCCAAGAAAATTGGGAGGGCGAGAATCCGGACCAGGGGATAAAGTCGCACCCTTCAGGGTAACTCTTTGACCGGCAGGAGAGAAGATGAATTCACAATCTGCGGAAAACCACCCACTCAATGCGGATCTGACACGACGCGGTGCGCTCTGCGCTTTGGTGACTCTCTCTTTGGGAGCACTCTCTTCAACTGCTCCTGCAGTCGCGGCGACAGGAGTCAAAGTCTTGAAGAACGGTCAGATTGAAGTCACTATCGCGAGGAACCCGGCGCTTCGGTCAGTCGGTGGTGTCGTGCGTATCGACGGGGTGAGTGGACGTTCAATCGCTTTGGTCCGTACTGCTAAAGGTCGAAATGGCTACGCCGCACTTGACCTTCGATGCACCCACCAAGGATCAATCGTCGAGCAAGATGGCGAGATGTGGAGTTGCCCGAACCACGGTGCTGCTTTTGCACTTAATGGAGATGTCAAGATCGGTCCTGCGACCACACCACTTCGAAAACTTCGCGTGAAAGCGACAGCGAAGAAAGTCGTGATCTCCTAGTCGTTACTTGATCTTGCAGGCAGTGTTGCGGAGACGAAGGTTCGTCTTCACATCATCTTGTGCGAGAGTGATCAACTCCTGTTGCGTCTTGACCGTCGTATCCCGCTGAGCAGTTACAGAGGCAAGTGTCTGCTCGGTCTTGAGATATGTGGAGACGTTCTTCTCGTAGCGCTCTGCTGCGCGGACGTATTGATTGACCTGGAGTTGTAGCGAGAGGTACTGAATCGCTAGAACGGTCTGGTCTGTTGTAGTCCTCCAGGTACGGCCCAGCGATGAAAGTTCGGCAGCAGTGATCTGTCGGTCGATGATCGCTGCTTGATACTGAGTGGTCCATGAGGAAGGGATCTCTGCAATGCCCGCAGCCTTGGCCTGCGCCAACTTCGCTTCAGCTTCCTTTGTCTTGTCTGCGGCGAGCGTGCGATTGCGTGTCGCATTCTCGCCTTCCGTCACAGCACGATTCTTATCAAGTGGAACCTGTGCTTGGAGTGACTTGATGGAAGCATCGATCGTCTCCAGGATCTTCGCGTTGGAGGCTTCGGTCTCTGCCAAGCTCTTTACGGAGGTGAGATAAGCGGTATTCGCTGAGAGGCAATCCTTGAGAGTCCATCGGAGACGCTTCCCTTTGACCGTCGGATTCTGTGCGCAGACGTAGTTCTTGCCACCGATCTTCGCCGCCTGTCCAGCCTTGGTGCATCGACCGTTTGCGGTCGCTGCGTTACCCGAAGGCGCTGCTGCGAGGGAGAAAGTGACTGCCAAGATACTTGCTGATGCGATGGTTCGAATGCGTCTCATGAGAGGCGATGTTAATGGTGAAGTGGGTCGAATCTATGGAAATACTCGGCGTGATTCGTCAGAGCTTCCTGAGATTTTCATTTCATCTAACAATTCAGCGCTGTTTTACTCGCAGATTCATCCCAATACGTCGAACCCAGGGACGTGGCATATAGCGCGCGATGCCACTGATGATCTTGTAATGCCATCCAGGGACTGAGACTGCTTTTCCAGAATGAAGATCACGCCACGCGATCTCAGTCACTTCATCGGCACTCATCCAGAGGAAGTTCGGCAAGCCGGACATCTTCATCCGGCCACGTTGATGGAACTCAGTGCGAGTGAAGCCCGGACAGAGCGCCATCACTTTGATCTTCGTTCCCGAGAGTTCAGTATGAAGTGATTCAGAGAGGACAGTGAGATAGGACTTCGCTGCACTATATGTACCACCTGCGATCCAGCTTGCCACACTCGAGACATTGATGATGAGAAGTTCACGGTCTTTTGCGTTATTGCCCTCGGAATCACTCAGCGCTCGATGAGTCAATCGAAGTGGCGCCGTAACCAAGACCGAGAGAAGGTCCTTCTCTTGTTCCAGCTTCGATCTCGTGAAACCCTTGTTGATACCGAAACCGGCGTTATTGATGAGTACCGAGACACCTGTTGATACCTCTCTCTCGACGAGGGAGATGCCTGCATCAGTTGCGAGATCGGCTTGGAGTACAGTGACGTCGATTCCTGGATGAGCGCTCTTGAGCTCAGTCCGTTGTGATTCGAGTCGTTCGAGGTCACGCGCGACGAGAATCAAGTCATAGCCTTCTCGCGCAAGGAGAGAGACGAATGAGGCACCGATACCTGCAGTCGCTCCCGTGACGAGAGCGCGACCTTTCCTATCGTTCGAGTAATCAGGTGCCATAGTTTGGAATCATACGATTCACTTGATGATTGATGAAGCGTCCTCTTCGCGGATCTTCCACTCCGCGCCATATTCGGGCAGGAGCGCGAGAAATGGCTTCGAATCGAACCACTCCGGCCCATTGACTCCACCTGCAGGCTTCCATTCACCACGGTGGATCAACTCCATTGCGATGACTGGGTTGATCGCGGTCTGCCAGACAACAGCCTGATCGCCATACTCTTTCATCGACCATTCGTTATCGACGACGCTATAGATATAGACAGCTTTCGGCTCTCCTGCTTTATCCAAACCTTTGACCAAGATTCCCGCGCACGTCTTTCCGCGCATCCTCTCGCCAAGTGTTGCAGGGTCAGGAAGCGATGCAGCGAGGAGGTCACGAGGAGAGACGGAGATTCCTTGGACGTCCACATTCTCTTTCTTGGAGAGACCGAGCATGTTGATGGTCTTTAAGATCTCGATGAATTCGGTTCCGAGTCCGTACTTGAAGTTCACTTTCTTCGCATCGATCTTCTGTGGAATCAAGATGACTTCCTCGTGTTCGACGTTGACGCACTCAACTGGGCCGATACCTTCAGGGAAATCAAAGAAGTCAGGTTCGCTAAATGGTTCGGTCGTGAACCAACCACGTCCATCCTCCCAAACGATAGGAGGATTGAGACATTCTTCGATCGTGGTCCAAATCGAGAACGATGGCGCGAAGTCATACCCCTCGACTGTGAGATTGGATCCATCGAGAACCGTGATCGAATCGATCCGAGAGAAGAGTTCATCATTGGCGTAGCGAGCGAATACATCACTCATACCTGGCTCCACACCGATACCGATTAATGCATAGATATTGCGCTCGGACCAGTTCCAGTCACGAGCGAATTGTTCATCGCCCAACTTCACACCTGTCTCGCTGTAGGGATAGAGCGGATGTGGTCTTGAAAGTGACATCGCCATGTCCATGTAGTTGGTGTTCTCGATCTCACAGGCGAGGAAGATGGGCATCACGTAGCGAGGATCGACCGCATTGATGACTACATCTGGCTTGCTTTGGCGGATCAACTCTCGGATATCTTCGAGCTCCGCGGCATTGACTTCAGCGGCCGAGAACCGATCATCATCGAGACGTGAAGCAGCCTCTTGGGCACGTGTGAGAGTGCGATCTGCGATCACCATCGAGGTGATGAAGGACCTACGAGATGCGATGTTGGCGATCGCACGACCAACACCACCTGCACCTATTACTAGGGCTTTCATGAGAAAAACAACTCCAAACGTTTAACAGGAGGGTATATGCAATGGGAAAATGGGGCAAATCAAGTCATGCGTACAGTGACTACAATTTGTGAATAATTTTCACTTCACGCTTAAAGAAATATGTGAATGCAAGTCCCTGTAGCTCAGTGGATAGAGCGACCGCCTCCTAAGCGGTAGGTCGCAGGTTCAACTCCTGCCAGGGACGCACAAGATCTTTATCGATGATAAAGATCTCTTGAACGTGAAAGCTAGAAAACTATTTGCTCGCTGACCAGACTAGTTTCTTTGACTTTGCTTTCTTTGATTTGCCCACTGCGGCTTTACAAGTCAAATTTCGAATCTGTGCACCACGTGTAACGCAGCGCGTTCCTTTCTTGACTAAGACCTTTACACTCAACTTCGTCGTCGAGTATGTGAAGTCATATCCGAAGATATTGACTTTCCCGTCTCTGTAATTGACTGAGGTTGTCGCGACTTTGCTCTGACCCTCTTCATCGTAGATTTCAAGTCTTATCGATGACGTCAGACTCGGATCGATACCCCACAGACAGCGAGCAGTCTCTTCCAAGAGTGAGGTTTGGTAGTACCCACGCCAAATAGTCTTTCCATCGGGCCAGTAATGAAGCGAGCCGACATTCACATCAAGTGTTCCAGTTTGGGGATTCCAATTCGGCTGGCCACCTGTCATTCCATTGAATGAGTAGAAGATCGGCCCGTTGACATAACAGGCACTATCAAGTTCTTGGTAGATCTGGGGATCCCAGACGAACAGGTCGAAGGATGTCGATACCCACGCGGGTCTATCTTTCTCTTGAGGGTCATCTTCATTGAGTGTGAAGGATTGTCCAAGCATCGCCTTACCGGTCAACGTCCAACGAAGTGCACCTTTTCCAAGCTCTTGCAATTCCAGGTTCGCTTCACGCATGCGGGCCCGAACGATGGCGGGCGAGATCCACGAAGTTTTGAAGACCAGCCTCATGGTGAGGTTCTCAGGGATGACGACCGGTTCCGCACACCAATCGTCAGGCCTTGGGCCAGGCAGACACCCGTAGAGATCGTCTTTTGATGCACGTGCTCGTTCACTCTTTGGCACCAGCTCCAAACCCATTTGCATTCCAGCAGAACCAGGTGCTGCTTTGTCGCTTCCCATCTTGCCGTCGAAACGCACCTCAACGGGAGCTCCGTTATAGGTAAGTCCTGGAACTTCCCAAAATGTCGAATGCCACGCGACCGGACCGACTCCTTGCAAAGTCATCATCTCTGTCGTCGCTCTCGTAAAGGACGCTTCGCGGAACGTTCCATCGCTTTCGACGAGTCCGAAGGACTCAATACAGTCGAGTTGATCATCTCGCTCACATGCGAGGAAGAAGGTCAGCTGATCGGGATTTATGGGTGGCCTGCGACCATATTGATCAAGTGTGACGTCGTCAGAGGTCGAGGCGCGGGACCAATTGAGTGGGATCGCGGTCTCTTGGATCTGTGTAGGTTGCCATTCAGAGGAAGTCTCAGCGAATGATCCTTGGAACGGAAGGAGTGCGATCAGCAGCGCTAGCGTCACGGTGAACTTCCCACGTTTCAGGAAACCTGACATAACTACCTACTTCGCTCCGATACGAGTAGGGTACAAAGAGAAGGTGGATTTTGGCTACGGTTTTCTCCGCTAGAGAAATTACTAACTGTGTTACAGCGAAGAGCGCGCAACGCTCGCTCAGCGAAAGACGATAGTCCTTCCGTTCACCTCAAAGATCCGATCTTCTGCATACCAGCGAACGGCACGGGCAAGAACTCGTCGTTCGATATCTCTTCCCAACGAGATCATCTCTTCCAGCGTTGCACTGTGATCTATATGTGCCACATCCTGCTCGATGATCGGACCTTCATCTAAGTCTGCTGTGACGAAGTGTGCCGTCGCACCGATGATCTTGACGCCCTTGTCGAATGCCTGGTGATAAGGCTTCGCTCCCTTGAAGCTCGGCAAGAAGGAGTGGTGGATATTGATGATCTTCCCTTGATGTTGGCTGCAGAATCCCGAAGAGAGGACTTGCATGAACCTTGCAAGGACGATGAAGTCGATCTGCTTTTCATTGATCAGCGACGTGATCTCGGTTTCGCTCGTCTCTCGAGTCGTAGGGGAGAAGTCGATTTCCTTGAAGGTGATTCCGTGACCTTCGACCAGAGTCTGCAGATCAGGGTGATTGGAGATGACGATCGGGATTTCAATGGGCAGTTCACCGATTTCATGGAGATAGAGGAGATCTCTCAAGCAGTGGCTCTCCTTGGAGACAGCAACAAGCGCACGTTTTCTCGTTGAGCTTTCTCGCAGCGTGATCCTTGGTGAGAATTTTGCGAGCGAAGAGTCGAAGAGACCCTTCACGTGATGAAGCGATGATTCGGTAAGGAAGCGAGTACGCATCACGAAAGTATCAGAGAGAGGATCGGTGAACTGTTGGTTCTCTAAGATGTTCCCGTCACATTCAAGGATGGCTGATGTGATCGCATAGACGATCCCTGGTCGATCCTCACAGGTCAGCGTCGCTACGAGATCCATGATGGATTCTATTCTCCCGACGTATGTCAATGTTGGATCGAGAAGCGCTTCAGCGCTTTAGGCGCCCACCAATTCCAATCTCCGAAGAGTCTCATCAGAGCAGGAACTAAGAGGCCGCGAATCACAGTCGCATCGAGCAGGATGGCGAATGCGATGCCGAAGCCCATCATCTTGATCGAGGTGACACCACTGATGATGAAGATCCCGAAGACTGTCGCGAGTAAGAGGGCTGCAGCGGTGATGATCCTTGCTGAACGTTGGAGTCCGAAGGCGACTGCATCCTCGTTGTTACGCCCACTCTCGTACTCCTCTTTGATGCGAGCGAGTAGGAAGACCTCATAGTCCATCGAAAGACCGAATGCCACGATCGCGATCAGGATGACGGTACTGGTATCGAGCGTTCCTGTGACCGTGAAGTCACCGACGAGGAAGTTGAGGTGTCCATTGATGAAGATATAGGTAAGAACACCCATCGTCGCTGCGAGAGAGGCGAAATTGAGCAGGACCGCCTTGATTGGCAATAAGAAAGAGCCAGTGAAGAGGAAGAGCAAGATCAATACAGTCGTGAGGATCCATATCAGCACCCATGGCAGAGTGCGTGAGGTGGCTCCTTGCGTATCGGCGTAATCCGCTGCGACACCACCTACGAGTGAATCGATGCCTACTAATAGCTCTCTTACATCTGCGATCAAGGCTTCTGCCTCAGGTGTCCTTGGTGGCATGGAATGGATCGCAACGAGTCGAGCGGCATCACCTACTTGGATAATCTGGTCGACACGTACGATGCCTTCGACTTGAGCAAGTTCGCCACGGAAATTCTCGATGGCATCGAGTTCATCTGTCGCGGTCGGGAAGACGATCTCGATCGGGTTGCTCTCTTGTCCAGGGAAGTTCTCTGCGATGAATGCTGCTGATGCCGCCGCAGGATTATCTGCAGGGAGAACCCGAGAATCGACGAGCGAGAACTTCACGTCAGCAATAGGTGCGATCAATATGCCAAGTCCTACCGTTGTTGCGATGACGACCGAGATCGGTTTGCGCATCACGAAGCGTGCGATCTTCGCCCATCCACCATCATCCTTGACCACAAGGCTGCTCTTTCTGATCAATCCTTTGTTGATTCGATCACCAAGGATCATCATGATCGCTGGAAGTGGAATCAGTGCTCCCGCAACTGCAAGTGCGACGACGGCGACACCGGAGTAACCCATCGATTTGAAGAAGTTCTGCGGGAAGAAGACCATCGATGCAAGGGTCAGGATGACTGTCAATCCAGAGAAGAAGACAGTCTTGCCTGCGGTCTTGATAGTGGTGATGACGGCCTCTTCTTTGGGCGAACCGCGCCAGAGTTCTTCACGAAAACGATTGACCATGAGAAGCGCATAATCGATGCCGAGTCCAAGCCCAAGTCCAGTGGTCAAGTTCAGAGCGAAGATCGATACATCGGTGGTGAAGGTGAGTAAGAACAAGGCGAAGAAAGTTCCGAGGATCGCGGTGACACCGACCATGAGCGGCATCGCAGCAGCCACCATCGCACCGAAGATCAAGAGGAGAAGGATGAATGTGATCGGGATGGAAATCGCTTCGGCGATCTTCAGATCATCTTGGATCTTGCCATTGATGGCATTTGCGAAGATCGCGGTACCAGATGTATCGACATCAAGTCCCTCGAAGTCTCGGTCATATCGAGACTGGTAGTAGCCGCCGGCGCTGTCGATCTTCGAGAAGTCGCTGGCTTTCAAGTAGACGAATATGAAGGCGCTTTTGCCATCGAGCGCACGAAGTGAGGGAGCGTTCGTCGACCAATATGAGATGACATTCTCGGCGCTTCGCTCGGAACGGAGTTGTGCTTCGAGTCGTAGCGCTCGCTCCCGAACGGACAGGTCATCGACATCGGTATCGGACTTGACGATAAGTACGACTGCCGGATCCTTGACTTGGAACGTGTCCTCGAGATATTCCCAGGCTTTGATCGAGTCGGAATTCGGATCGCTATATCCACCCGAGTCGAACTTCGCAAAGACTTGAGCGCCGATTCCACCCGCGACCAAGATCGCGACGAGATACGCGCTCAACATCATCTTGCTCCGCGCAACGATCAACCGCCCGAGACGTGCGAACACCTAAGCATCCTCTTTCCTTGACTTGTCCTACTCGCTCGTAGACTTATCTCCATGAGCGAACTGATTCCGAACATCACAAGTGATGAGATCGATCTTGAATCAGATGAAGCTGGTCGTGAATCCGAGATCAAGCGCGAGAAGCCACCACATCACGGTGATTGAAGGGATTGCAAAGATCCTTCTGGTCAATCACTCGAGGTAGTCGCTGGAGTGCTCTTAGATTCGGTCTTCGTTTCACTCTTACCGTCACTCTTACTTTCACTTTTGGTCTCACTCTTGGATGAAGTGCTCGAAGTCGATGCACTACGCGAATCGGTCTTATAGAAGCCTGAGCCTTTGAAGACTATTCCCACAGAGTTGTAGACCTTCCGTACTGCCCCCGGACATTTCTCACAGGTGCTGATCGCATCATCAGAGAATGATTGGACTACCTCGAACTCATGACCGCATGCGGTACAGAGATATTGGTAGGTGGGCATGGCGTGATTGTAGAAAAAGTGGTGATGGAAGACGAATCGAGAGGATACTGAGCGCATGATCTCGGTACGGCAACGGTTGATCGCCACGATGGCATTCTCATTCGTCGTGATGAGCTCCCTGACTGCGACTGCCGTCGAGGTGGTCTCTACCTCACCGAGTATCGATGGAACCATCGCGGTGAGCCCAAATTTTGTCTCTGTCACGGCAGACCAAGAGCTTTTGGAGTTCGGCAACGAACTGGTTGTGATCTCGCCTTCGAATGAACGAGTCGATGATGGATTGCTCACTGTCACCGGCTCGACGATCTCAGTCGGGGTGACGGAATTGCGGGAATCAGGAAAGTACTTGGTCGAGTATGAATTGCTCATCGCTGATGAGGCGCCAGTCTTTGGAAATTTCTCATTCACTTTCCAAGCACCACCATCGATAGATGAAGTTGAGGAGTCACCGACTCCGGACTCCAATGGAACGAGCGATGATGTTCAATCCCGTGAAGTAGGGAGCAGTACCACTGACTATCTCGTCATCGGATTGTTGGTCTTCACCTTCTTCATATTGATGTGGTTAGCGCGATTCGCCCGGTCGACCTTCCGTAAGGAGTAGCCCTGCTTCTCGTAGCGATCGATTATCTTCCCGTCATCTTCGGGTTGATCGTCATGGGATATCTCTTTGCCCAAGTCTTCTTGCTCCCGGAGAAGAAGGGTCTGGTCACGCGAATAGGTTTGACTACGATCACCAAGATCTCATCGGCCTGGTTGGTCTCAAGCATCCTGCTTCTCATCGTTACCCTGCAGGAGATCATCGGCGGAGGATTCGATCTCACCACGCTTCGCTCGTTCGTCACACAAGTCTCTCTCGGTCGAACCTTGGCTATCCAAACTCTTGCCGCCTTCCTTCTCCTACTCCTTCTTCATCGGGTTCGACGTAGTGGCGGTGTGTTAGTGCTCCTCATCATCGCAGTGATCGGGGTGGTAGCACCTTTCTTCGAGAGCCATAGTGGTGATGCTGGGATGCACGGTCTAGCGATTGGATCGATCATTTTCCATATTGCGGGAATCGGTTTATGGCTTGGTGGCCTCGTCTCACTCCTTTTGATCGATAAGAAGA
Source organism: Candidatus Nanopelagicaceae bacterium (assembly GCA_049459795.1). GTDB lineage: Bacteria > Actinomycetota > Actinomycetes > Nanopelagicales > Nanopelagicaceae > SYAN01. The sequence goes on from JBMUDS010000001.1 coordinate 41,351, forward strand.
TGCGAGATCTGGTTCTTCCCCGATTCTCGACGATCGCCCTCTGGCTCTCGATCATCGTCGTCATTACGGGAGTGGCAAATAGTTGGACGCGAATGAATTTCGTCGATGCATGGAGTTCGACTTATGGGTTGTTATTGATCGCAAAATTGGTCCTTGTTGCCGCCTTGATCATCTTCGCAGCCTGGTTACGTCGCTCTTTCGCATCTCGTGGACTCTCACGCAGAGTGATCGGATGGGAGATCGCATTCCTATCGTCCATTTCTCTCCTCGGTAGTTGGCTTTCGCGCACTGAACCGCCGATTCGCGGAGATGAGATATCGCCTGACGACCTTCGCGCACTTGCGATCACCGGGATCAGATTCCCAGAAGAGCCTTCGCTCTGGAGATTGATCATCGGTTATGAAGCCGATGGAATCATTCTTGGTGGTCTTCTACTTCTTGTGGCGCTCTATATCGCAGGAGTAGTACGACTCTCACGAAACGGCGTGAAGTGGCCTGTCGGCAGGACGATTGCATTCGCATTGGGAATCTCAGTCATCGATTTCGCGACAAGTGGTGGTCTTGGTCTCTATTCCTTCTTCTCGTTCTCACATCACATGATGGCTCACATGTTGCTGGGCATGGTGGCACCGATCGGAATCGTCCTTGGAGCGCCGATCACGCTGGCGTTACGCGCACTACCTGCCGGCAGAGATGGCGAAGAACGTGGCTTGCGCGGACTTCTCACTGTGATCATGTCCTCGCGAGTCATCGCAATCTTCAGTAATCCCATCGTCGCATTGGCGATCTTCGATGGCTCGCTCTTCGCGCTCTACTTCACACCGCTCTTCGAGACCTTGATGGGTAGTCATCTCGGACATATCGTGATGAGCCTTCATTTCCTGTTGGCGGGGATCCTCTTCTTCCATGTCATCATCGGCATCGATCCACGTCCCAAGGAATATCCATTCATCTTTCGAATCGTGATCCTCTTCGCGGCGATGAGCATCCACGCCTTCTTCTCCATCGCGCTCCTCTCATCGACATCGATCATCGGCGAGGAGTACTACCGGACTCTCGCAACTCCATGGGTGACGGATCTCCTTAATGATCAACGGATAGGAGCTTCGTATGGCTGGGCGATGGGAGAGGTCCCGATACTGCTCTCACTGGTGGCGACCTTCATCCAATGGATGAGGTCGGACGAACGGGAGGCAGCACGTATAGAGCGACGTTCGAAGCTTGCGGCGGCACGTGGTGAGAAGGATGAGTTAGAGAAATACAACGATTACCTGTCACAACTTGCCAAGCGTGACGAGAAACTGGATTAATCAGCCCATGGACAAACTCTTCTCGCTTCCGGAGGAATACCAGGCACTCCGCGAGAGTGTTCGCGCACTTGCGGAGAAGAAGATCGCGCCTTTCGCAAAAGAAGTGGATGAAGAGGCGCGTTATCCGAAAGAGGCAGAAGAGGCATTGCAAGGAGCAGGCCTTGCCGCGGCGCATGTCCCCACTGAATTTGGCGGTGATGGTGCAGATGCGCTTGCCGTCGTGATCATCATCGAGGAAGTGGCACGCGTCTGCGGTGCATCCTCATTGATTCCTGCAGTCAACAAATTAGGTTCGTGGCCATTGATTCTCGCCGGAAGTGAAGCGCAGAAGAAGAGATGGCTTCCAGAGCTCGCACGAGGAAGAGGCTTCTCATATTGCCTTTCGGAATCAGAGTCAGGTTCGGATTCTGTCGCCATGAAGACCAAAGCAGTGAGAGATGGCGCACATTGGATCCTTAGTGGTAGCAAGAAGTGGATCTCGAATGCTGGCGTCTCGGATTTCTATACCGTCCTCGCAGTTACCGATCCTGCTGCACGCTCCAAAGGAATCACTGCATTCATCGTCGAGAAATCAGATCCTGGCATCTCTTTCGGCGCACATGAGAAGAAGATGGGTATGAGGGGATCCCCGACTCGTGAGGTCTACTTTGACGGCGTAGTTCTTGACGAGAGTCGAGTACTTGGTGAGGTCGGTGAAGGTTTCGCAATAGCGATGCGCACCTTGGATCACACACGAATCACCATCGCAGCACAGGCGTTAGGACTAGCTCAAGGTGCTTTCGAGGCGGCAACTGCGTATGCAAAGGAACGAAAGCAATTCGGGAAACCGATCTTCGACTTCCAAGCAGTCCAATTCATGCTCGCAGATATGGCGATGCAGATCGAAGCGGCTCGTGGGCTTACCTATCAGGCAGCTATGAAGAGTGAGCGGGACGAGTCTGACTTGACCTTCTTCTCTGCGGCATCGAAGTGTTTCGCCACCGATGTCGCGATGAAGGTGACGACGGATGCGGTCCAAGTCTTAGGCGGTTACGGATATGTCAACGATTATCCGGTAGAACGGATGATGCGTGATGCGAAGTTGACTCAGATCTATGAAGGAACGAACCAGATCCAACGTTTAGTGATGGCTCGTCATCTCGATAAGTTGATCTGAGATCAACTTCGTTTGAATCGCACCACGATCTCGGGAAGTGCCACTGCATCAACGAGGACATCATGATCCTCGCGGGGGAGTGGATCACTGGTCAATTCCTCATCGTGTAGGAGAGCGACCTTCCACGCTGTGAGGGCGCCAGGCTCCTTCAATACCTTGTCGTAAGAGCCACCACCTTGTCCAAGTCGAACTCCACTTCGATCGACTTGAAGCGCGGGGAGGATCACGGCATCGATCTCGCCAACGAATCTCTCACCGATTGGTTGTGAGTGTTTCGATCTCTTCTGGCCGCGTCTTCCGGCGGGTTCGACTCTCGAATCTTCTCTCCAGATGATCCAGGTGATGATGCCGTTCTCATCGGTTCTCGGAAGGATCAACTGTCGCCCTGATGCGACGATCGCTTCATTGATCCTCGTGGTCTCCGGCTCATCACCATACGAGAGATAGGAGGCGATCACCTTTGCATTCTTCATTTCAGTCGCATTGAGGAGATGAAGCCAATCGCCACCGAGACTTCGTTGACTTCTACGAAATCGAAAACGGCGTCGCAACTCTTTCTTCTCGGCACTCTTTGATGCACTTTCGTCTCTTGCCACCTCCCAACTATAAAAACTCAAGTCAGGTAAAGTCCGCATCATGCGTGTGGGTGATTTCGCATCAGCTCTTCTCTCTTTGGCCACTCCACTCGAACCCCTTGATATGCCACTTCTTGATGCACACGGTGCCACGCTTGCCAATGACATCTATTCAGGAGATCGAATAGTCCTTGCTGAGGGTGCCCGAATTCGATCGACGCAGATCGGCCTTGCATCCACGCTCGGCCTCGATCACCTTCCAACCAGACCACAGCCGCGAGTCGTGGTGGTCGCGTTGAGCGAGAACACCTCGATGACGAGCGCTGCAGCCACCAATTCCTGGCTACTGACCACCGCAGTGAAGGAGGCGGGTGCACTCGGATACCGGGTTCTGCTGCAGGCCGACACCGCATCGCATATCAAGGCAATCATCGAGGACCAATTGGTGCGCGCTGATCTGATCCTTGTCACGGGTGATGACGGGGATCGTGCATTCGATCAAGTCCTTGAGGTCCTCACTCGTATCGGTCAGATGCAAAGCGTCGATGTTCGATATATCCGTGGTGGTCGACATGCATTCGGAACAGTGGATCCCGAGAGAACTCCGGTGATCTTGCTTCCAGGTAATCCCATCTCGGCATACATCTCTACTGAGATCTTCGTTCGACCCATGATCAGGCAGATGATGGGATTGAATGAGATCCATCGTCCTGTGATCCGCGCGCGATTGGAATCAGAAATTCGATCGATTGCCGATTATCACGAATTCCTCCTCGCGCGTTGGACCAGGGAGAAGGCTGGATCAGGCGATCGAGTGGATGCACTAGAGGATCAAGAAAGTATGGTCGCGCTCGCCGAGGCGAATTCCTTGATCGCACTCTCGCCCGATACCGAGTTGCTAACTGCAGGGAGCGAAGTGGATCTGATCTTGCTGGAGAGACGATATATATGAATCGCTTGCCGGTGCCGATCCGCTCTGCATCTGGCCGGTTGGAGCTTCGACCGCTTCGACTTCGGGATAAGAAGGAATGGCTCGATCTTCGTCGCCGAAATCATGACTGGCTCAAACCTTGGGAGGCGACATCTCCGACACAGATACATTTCCAACCACCTCGTTATTGGCAACTGGTCCACTTCCATCGGCGGGAGGCACGAGCGCTTCGTTCCCTCTCATTGATGGTCTGGGTCGATGGCGAGATGGTCGGACAGATCAATCTCGGCGGCATCGCCTTCGGTGCACTTCGGGGTGCACATATCGGATATTGGATCGACCAAGGTATGAGTAGTCGAGGGATCATGACTGAGGCCGTGGTCACACTGACCGAATTCGGCTTCTCGGAACTTAGGCTTCATCGGATCGAGATCGCATTTCGTCCCGAAAACGATGCGTCAAAGCGAGTCGCCGAGAAATCGGGATATCACTTTGAAGGGGTCAGACCTAGGTTCCTCCATATCGATGGACAGTGGCGCGACCACATCGTCTTCGTCCGAGAGAATCCGTCGATTCAGTAACTGGAGTTGATTCATTGGCTCCAAAATGAATCCTTGGAAATACCCGAAAAGTCCGATTGCTCCATTTATCTTTAGCCATCATGGGCGCGGGATTCATCTACCTGATCATCGTAGGTCTCTGGGTCGCCTATTTCCTTCCACGATGGATCACTGCACATGAGGAACATGCTGGGCGATCAGTAGATCGCTACCAAGCACTCCTTGATGTCGTTGGACGCACTGCGACCGGTGAGGATCGGATTCGTCTCTCGCCAGAGCGACAGGAACAAATTCTTCATACGCGCAGGATCACATTCCTTGCGCTCGCATCACTCTTATTGATCACACTTCTCTTATCTTCGATAGGGATGCTCTCAACGGCATTGATCTCTGTGCCATTGTTAGGGATAGTCTCTTATGTCATCGTCGTCCGACGTCAGATAGCACGAGAGAAGAGTTACAAGTCTTCTGTGATGAAGAGTGAAGCAGGATCGACATCGATCTATCGAAGCAAGTACGCAGAGTTGATCACGAAAGTCACGGTCGAAGACGAGGGTGAAACGTGGACACCGCTAGCCGAACGGGATGGCTATCAATCGCGAGGGATCACATTGCTACCGAGGGGATCAGCTACCCGTGATACATGGGAACCGATGCAAGTCCCAACGCCAAGTTATCTCACGGCGCCAAAGGTGGTGCAGACTCGTCGCGTCATCGACCTCACCAATCCTGGCGCATGGAGCGCCGCTCATGCAGCGAAGGACGATAAGAGCTTCGAAGAGGTGAGTCGTGAGGCGCTTGCTCCAAGCCCGGATCAGATCTTCGATCAAGAGGTAGCCGAAGAGGTAGCAGAGCGGATCGAACGGCTTCGTCGAGCAAACTAGTCTCGCTAGATCCAACTCTCCAGCCACATACGAGATTGCCATTGGTCATATGTGATCACTTGAGCGATATGGATCGGTAAGAAGTAGAGAAATAGGGCGAAAACTGCGGTCAAAGCCAGGCTTATCAACAAGGTAGCTCGTGCGTAATGGCGTAGCAGTTCATTCGCAAGATAGGCGATTGCCAGGATCATAAAGGGCAATATCGATATCGCGTAGAAGGTGAACATCGTTCGCTCCGGGAAGAGGAACCAAGGTAGGTATCCGGCGCCCAGTGGGAGAAGGATCGAAAGCGCGAGTCGATCTCTTCTTGTGATCGCATATCCGATCACCACAGCGATAGCGATCGTGCCAAACCACCAGATCAGTGGATTGCCGAGCGCAAGGATCTCTTGCGAACAATTCTTCGCACCACAACCTTCAGGGCTTTCGTAGAAGAAGGAAGTCGGACGACCCATCACCAACCAACTCCATGGATGAGATCGATATGGATGATCGGCATCCAAAGTGGAATGGAAGTTGTAGATCTCTCGATGATAGTTCCAGAGCGATGAGAGTGCGTTCGTTCCTGAATCTCGATCCCATCCACGATCCGATCGGAACCATCCAACCCAGGAGATGATGTAGGTAAGAAGTGCGATGGGAGCAGCAGCGATCACGCTGAGCAGTCTTTGATCTTTTCGTTCCAGGAAACTCCGCACATTCCAGATCGCAGCGATGATGAGGAATGCGAGAAGAAAGTAGAGACCACTCCACTTCACTGACATCGCAGCACCGAGGGCTATTCCCATGAGAAGGAAACGTTCTTTGATCAGGAAGAAGAATGCGAGCAAGACGAAGAATGTGAGGAAGTTGTCGAGAAGTGCAGTCCGTGACATGACGATTGCAAGACCATCGAGTGCCATCAGTGAGGCGGCAAGGAGCGCGACTGGCTCAGAGTCGAAGAGTTTGAGTGATATCAAGTAGAGCAGTACCACGGTGGCGATCCCGATCAATGCAGTGGTAAAGCGCCACCCGAAGGATTCATCACCGAAGATCGCGATCCCGATCGAGATCAGCCATTTTCCGAGCGGTGGGTGGACGACGAATTCCGCATCGCTTCCATCGACCTCCACACCAACGTCGAGAAGATCTCGAGCGCCATCTACGTAATAGAGCTCATCGAAGACCAAAGTCTCAGGGCGGCCCAAGTTGATGAATCTGACGAGAGCTGCGATGAGGATGATGAGAAGAAGCGGGACGGACTTAAGTTTGTCCAGCATAACGATTAGCCTACTCACCATCATGGCTCCATTGTTGGTCGCATCTACTCCGATAGGCAATATAGGTGATGCGACTGATCGCCTTCGAGAGGCGATCGAGAGTGCGGATGTAATCGCCGCAGAGGATTCAAGGAAGTTCCATCGACTCGTCTCTGATCTTGGAATCAGATTCTCCGGAAAAGTCGTCTCATTCTTTGAGGGTAATGAGAGTGATCGATTACCGACGCTCCTCGATGAGATCGAAGCTGGAAAGGTCATCCTCCTTCTCACTGATGCCGGAACTCCTGCAGTCAGTGACCCTGGTTACCGATTGATCAAGGAGGTCTTGGGACGAAACCTTCCGTTCACCGTCATTCCGGGACCAAGCGCAGTACTCACTGCATTGCTCTACTCTGGATATGCAACTGCATCCTTCGCGTTCGATGGATTTCTACCACGCACAGAATCCGGACTCGATCGATACTTCAATTCGATCAAGAACGAATCGCGAACCATCGTTCTCTTCGAATCCAGCCTCAAGGGCGCTGCGCGAATCCTTGGGGAGGAAAGAGATATTGCGATCTGCCGTGAGATGACCAAGAAGTACGAAGAGATATTCCGTGGGGATTTCGAGCAAGCCCTTGCGTGGGCGAATTCGCGACAATCTGACGATGGAATCAAAGGAGAGGTGACACTGGTCATAGCACCCCAGTTGCACGAGATGGACTACTCCGATGACGAGATCCTGGCTCGGGCCAAGGAGCTCTCTGATGCTGACCACTCTGCTCGGGATATCGCAGCCATCATCGCACTTGAATTCGACATTCCGAAGCGCCGTGCCTACGACCTTGCTAATCAGAGCAAGAATCTCGATTAGTAGTAGAAGTTAGGATGCACCAATGAGTAAGGCGTTTTATCTGACGACTCCGATCTATTACGTCAATGATGCGCCACACATCGGCCATGCTTATACGACAGTCGCAGGCGATGTCCTTACCCGATGGCATCGCGCTCGTGGCGAGGCGGTTTGGTATCTCACTGGCACTGATGAGCATGGTCAGAAGGTGTTACGGACTGCAGAGGCGAATGGCGTCGAGCCGCAACAATGGTGTGATCGCCTGGTCGAAGAGGCATGGAAACCGCTCTGGCGGGATCTCAACATCGCCCATGACGACTTCATCCGAACGACTGAAGATCGCCATATGGTGCGGGTGCAAAGTTTCCTCTCGCTCCTGAAGGAAAAAGGATTCATCTACGAAGGGGAGTATGAAGGTCCTTATTGCGTAGGTTGTGAGGAGTTCAAATTAGAGAGCGATCTGATTGATGGGAATTGCCCGATTCATTCAAAGCCTGTCGAACGACTGGCGGAGAAGAATTACTTCTTCAGACTCTCTCAATTCGTCGAACCATTGTTGGAGCGGTATCGAACTCAGCCTGAGACTTGTGAACCAGAGAGCGCTCGTAATGAAGTGATCGCATTCCTCGAAGGAGGAGTCCAAGACCTCTCGATCTCGCGATCGAGTTTCTCGTGGGGGATTCCAGTCCCTTGGGATGAGAGCGAAGTGGTCTATGTCTGGTTCGATGCACTCCTCAACTACGCGACGGCGGTAGGTCTCGGTGATCCGGAAGAGAGTGAATCCGGAAAGAAGTTCAAAGCGACCTGGCCAGCCAGCGTTCATCTCGTGGGCAAGGACATACTCCGTTTTCATGCGGTCATATGGCCAGCGATGTTGATGGCCGCCGGATTGCCATTACCGGAGAAAGTTTTCGCACATGGTTGGTTGCTTGTCGGTGGCGAAAAGATGAGCAAGAGCAAGCTCACCGGGATCGCACCACGTCAGATCACAGATCACTTCGGCGTCGATGCATTCCGTTATTACTTCCTACGTGCAATCCCATTCGGAAGTGATGGCTCCTTCTCATGGGAGGACATGTCTGCTCGCTATACGAGTGAATTGGCCAATGACTTCGGAAATCTCGCCTCTCGTGCGACGGCCATGATCGGTAAGTATTGTGATGGCCGTATCCCAGAAAGATGTGAGTCGAAAGAACTATCGACGGCGTTGCAGAGCACGGTAGCCAAAGCTGATGCCGCATTCTTGAGCCTTGATTTCCAAGGTGGGATCAATGCGGTGATGGATTTTTGCAAGCAGGTCAATGGTTACCTCACTGAGAAGGAGCCATGGATCATCGCGAAGGATCCCACGCGGATGAACGAGGTCAACGAGATCCTCTACAACACGATCGAGTCACTTCGCGCCCTTGCGATCCTGCTCCATCCGGTGATGCCGAGTAGTTCAGAGAAGTTGTGGCGCTCAATCGGTGGTGGTTCCTTGGGCGAACTCACTGATATGAGAATCCACGATGTCGCGCGCTGGGGGCAACTCGCTCCTGGAACTGAAGTGATCAAGGGCGACGCTCTCTTCCCACGACTGGAGGATTAGTCGTGGCGGATCGACATAACCGCGATATCGATAGGCCACACGCACCTCTTCCTGATCCACTGCCACTTCCTTGCGTCGATTCACATGCACATATAGAGATCGTCACCAACACCGGTGTCGATGATCCTGCGGTGACTACCGTCATCGATGAGAGCATCTCGGTCGGCATCAATCGAATCGTGCAGGTCGGTTATTCCGCTGAGCAATCACAATGGTGCGTCGATCTCGCCCATCGTTTTGATTCCAATGTCCTTGCGACGGTAGCGCTCCATCCGAATGAGGCACCTGTGGTGGAGGATCTAGAAGCGGATCTCGCAATCATCGATCGACTCGCGGATGACGAGCGAGTTCGTGGGATTGGCGAGACTGGGCTCGACTTCTTTCGCACCGAGGAGAAGTTGCAGGAGCGGCAGAAGTACTCCTTCAGGCGCCATATAGATATCGCCAAGCGGAAGAAGAAGGCGCTGGTCATCCACGATCGAGATGCGCATCGAGCAGTTCTTGAGCTCCTGGATGAGGAAGGTGCGCCGGAGATAACAATTTTCCATTGTTATTCGGGAGACGTCGAGATGGCGAAGGAATGTGTGGCAAAGGGGTACTACCTCTCCTTTGCTGGCACGCTCACCTTCAAGAATGCGCCACATCTTCGTGATGCGATCCATGAGGTACCCAATGAGCTCCTCCTTGCTGAGACTGACTCACCGTTCTTGGCTCCGATGCCATATCGCGGTTATCTCAATACACCGGCGCAAGTCGCACGGACCATTCGCTTCATGGCGGAGGTTCGGGATCAAGATTTGGAAGAGTTGATCGAGGCACTTTCGCTCAACGCGGAGCGTTGCTTCGGATCATTCGAACGAACTTCGCCATGAGTATCTCGCTACTCGGTGCCACTGAGATCAGGAAGTTGGCTGATGAGTTGGCTCTGATCCCAAGCAAAGGATTGGGTCAGAACTTCGTCCACGACAGCAATATCTGCGAGAAGATCGTACGACTTGCCGATATCGGTGCTGATGACCTCGTAATCGAAGTTGGACCTGGACTTGGTTCACTCTCGCTCTCGATCGTAAAGAAGGGTGCGAAGTTGATCGCTATTGAGATCGATAAGCGATTAGCCGACAGGTTGCCGAAGACGCTGATCGAGCATGGCGTCGATCAAGAGTCTTTCACCGTGATCGCTAAGGATGCGATGGAAATCAAACGAGCAGAGCTCACCACTCTCGGCGGAGAATCGCGTCCCTTAAAACTTGTCGCGAATCTTCCCTACAACGTATCGGTACCTGTACTGCTTCACTTCCTTGAGATGGAGATCTTCTCCGATGCTCTCGTGATGGTCCAAAGTGAAGTCGCACAACGATTAGCGGCTCCTCCTGGATCGAAAGAATATGGAGTTCCAAGTGCGAAAGTCGCTTGGTATGCCGATGCGAGATTGAGCGATTCGATACCACGTACCGTCTTTTGGCCGATTCCTCGGATCGACTCATCTCTACTACGACTCACTATGCATCAACCACTGGAAAACGAGACATTACGACGATCCACGTTCGCGATCATCGATGCCGCTTTCAATCAACGACGGAAGATGCTTCGAAGTTCCTTATCTCCCATGCTCAAGGAGTTGGTACCTGATTCAAGCCCCGAACGGGTCTTGGAAAGTTCAGGCATTGACCCAACATCACGAGCCGAGTCGTTATCGGTAGACCAATTCCTCACCATCGCAAGGACCATCGAGACGCTGCGCAATTCGCTTTAGGACTAGGGTTCGAGTCGTGGCAGATCATCGCGTGACCGTTCGCGTTCCAGGTAAGGTCAATCTGCAACTCTCTGTAGGACCCAAGCGCGTCGATGGTTATCACGACATCGCGACCGTCTTTCAGGCAGTTTCGATCTATGACGATATGAGAGTCTCTTTCGCCCCAAATCAAGAGCGGGATCAACGATTCGCGATAGAGATCAAAGCGGATCATCCTCATGGGATCCCGACTGATCAGACCAACCTTGCTCACATCGCGGCGCAGTCGATGTATCAACGATTCGATCTCGAGGGTGCATTGGATATCGAGATCGAGAAACGGATTCCTGTCGCAGGTGGAATGGCAGGCGGTAGCGCCAACGCTGCTGGGATGATCGTCGCCATCGATTCGCTCTTTAGCCTCGGTCTTTCGAGAGCAGAGATGGAGGAGATCGGAGCCGCCATCGGTAGCGACGTTCCCTTCTCGATTGCAGGTGGAACGGCTATCGGAACCGGACGTGGAGAGCAACTGACTCCGGCGCTTGCGCGTGGCACATACTCTTGGGTTTTCGCGTTATCGAGTAGCGGGTTATCGACACCAGCGATCTATGGTGAGTGCGATCGACTGCGAGAGGGAATGGAGATCTCGTCGCCTCAAGTGAGCGAATCGGTGATGCATGCACTTCGCTCCGCTGACGCGAAGGCGCTCGGCAAGGCGCTACAGAATGATTTGCAATCGGCGGCATGTTCGATACGACCAGCGCTTCGCTTAGTCCTCGATGTCGGAATGGATTACGGTGCGCTCGGCGGAATCGTCTCTGGATCCGGTCCTACTGTGGCCTTCCTCGCTGAAGATGAGGATCATGCGCTCGATCTCGTGGTGGCCCTGACCTCAAGTGGTGTCGTAGGTAATGTCGTGCGTGCGACTGGACCTGTAGTCGGCGCGACTGTGATCGACCGATAAACTACAGGCTCCTCCATTGTGTAGTGGCTAGCACATGGGCCTTTGAAGCCCAGGGTCCTGGATCGATACCAGGTGGAGGAGCTGAAGTGAGGTCTTAGACTGACGTCATGGATTTGGCGATCATCCTGGCAGCTGGAGAAGGCACCAGGATGAGATCAGCCAAGGCAAAAGTCCTTCATGAGATCGCAGGACGCACCCTCATCGGACATGTCCTCGCAGCCCTTGATCCACTTGCTCCTAAGGAGCGCGCCATCGTCGTCGGCGCAAAGAAAGAATCAGTCGAAGAACATCTTCTTAAGATCTCACCGGGATCCCTACTCGTACATCAGGAAATCCGGAATGGGACTGGCGCAGCGGCACGTTTGGCGCTCGATACTTATCTTTCTCGCAATGCCGGAGCTTCAGGTCACGTGGTGATACTCGCAGGCGATACGCCACTTCTGACCTCGAAGACGCTTCTTGAATTCCAAGCACATCACCTTGAGTCGGGTGCGAAGGCCACCGTCCTCACCGCCGAAGTCTTCGACCCAACCGGATACGGCCGAATCATCAGAGACGAGAGCGGCAAGATCGCTCGGATCGTAGAAGATAAGGATTGCAAGGAGTTCGAGCGCGAGATCGACGAGATCAACTCCGGCGTCTACATCTTCGATATCACCGCACTTCAAAGCGCGCTCTCAGAGTTATCGTCAGCGAATGCGCAGGGCGAGCAGTACCTCACTGATGTCATCTCGATACTCAAGAAGCGTGGCGAAGTGGTCGCTGGCTATCTGATCGAGGACGAATCAGAGATCATCGGCGTCAACGATCGCCGCCAACTCGCGATCGCTTCCAGTGTGATGCGAGATCGAATCAACGATGCATTGATGCAAAGTGGTGTCACCATCACCGATCCATTGACCACATGGGTAGACCTCACTGTCGAGATCGCCCCTGATGTGACGCTTTTGCCCGGAACCGAACTCCATGGAAGGACGATCATCGAGACCGGAGCCGAGATAGGGCCGCGTAGCACTTTGATCGATGCGACGGTCGGTCAGGATGCGCGCGTGATCGAGTCCTATGTCCGCGGTGCTGCGATCGGATACCAAGTGCAGGTTGGTCCATTCAGTTTTCTCCGTGAAGGAACTGAATTGGCTACTGGCTCACGTGTCGGTGCGTATGTCGAAGTGAAGAACTCATTTGTAGGTGAGGGGAGCAAGGTTCCGCACCTTTCCTACGTAGGTGATGCGACCATCGGTAGAGAGACCAATATTGGCGCAGCCACAGTCTTCGTCAACTATGACGGGGTAGAGAAGCATCGAACCGAAGTCGGCGATCATGTTCGCATCGGTAGCGACACCATGTTGGTAGCGCCCGTGACGGTAGGGGATGGTGCATACACTGCCGCGGGTTCTGTGATCACCGAGGATGTCCCACCAGGTGCCATGGGTGTCGGACGTTCGCGACAGAGCAACATCATCGATTGGGTGTTACGTAGGAGATCGAATACCAAGTCGGCAGAGGCTGCGAAGAAGGCGGCCGATGAGAGAGCGGAGAGCTAGCGATGAATGAGTTGCGGTTAGGTTCCGAGAAGAGACTCCGTCTCTTCACTGGACGTGGTTATCCGGAACTCACCGAAGAGATCGCAAAGGAACTCGGTGTTCCGATCACCCCCACATCGGCCTATGACTTCGCAAATGGTGAGATCTTCGTACGATTCGAAGAGAGCGTTCGAGGCTGCGATGCATTCGTGATCCAATCCCATGCTGCACCCTTGAATAAGCAGATCATGGAGCAATTGATCATGGTGGATGCGCTTAAGCGCGCATCGGCCAAGCGGATCACTGTCGTTGCTCCGTTCTATGGATACGCACGTCAAGATAAGAAACATCGTGGACGAGAACCGATCTCCGCACGACTGATGGCGGATCTCTTCAAGACAGCAGGCGCTGATCGATTGATGACGGTCGACCTTCACACCGCACAGATCCAAGGATTCTTCGACGGACCTGTCGACCATCTCTTCGCTCTACCTTTGCTGACGAATTACGTCGGTTCACGCGTCGATCGGACCAAACTCACCATCGTCTCGCCAGATTCCGGTCGAGTGAGGGTTGCTGAGAGATGGAGTGACCTTCTTGGCGGCGCTTCGATCGCCTTCATCCATAAGACACGCGATCCCCGAGTGCCGAATGAGGCGACCACCGGCAAAGTCGTCGGTGATGTGAAGGGACAAACATGTGTCGTCATCGATGACATGATCGATACGGCAGGAACGATCACGAAGGCGGTCGACGCTTTGATCGATGAAGGCGCGGCAGAAGTGATCATCGCTGCGACACACGCAGTCTTCTCAGGGCCAGCTGCCGATCGACTTCGAAGCTCGAAGGTGAGCGAAGTCGTAGTGACAAACACCTTGCCGATCGCCGAATCGAATCGATTCGAGAAACTCACTGTCCTATCGATCGCACCTTTGGTCGCCAGGGCGATTCGCGAAGTATTCGAAGATGGCTCAGTGACCAGCCTCTTCGACGGCCACTCATAATCCGACTTCTTACCTTTCGCATCGGGGATTTGTCCTTCTCAACTCGTTGCGGCTACCCTCTGCCCTCCAGGCGAGGGACCCATATGGTCCGTTATCGACAAGAAAAGGAAGTAGATCGTGGCTGAAATCTCCATCAAAGGTGCGCGTCGTTCTGAATTCGGCAAAGGCGCATCACGTCGTATTCGCAGAGATGGACAAGTCCCTGCAGTGATCTATGGTCACGGAACGAATCCAATTCATATCTCCTTGCCGGCCAAGGAAGTGATGCAGGCGATCAAGACCTCCAACGTCCTCCTTGATATCGATATCGATGGTCAGGTCGAGTTGACGCTGCCAAAGTCGATCGTCCGTAATCCGCTCAAGGGATACCTCGAGCACATCGATCTCCTCTTGGTTCGTCGTGACGAACGCGTCACCGTCTCAGTCCCCGTCCATGCTCATGGAGAGTACGACCGTGATGGCATCCTCGAGCACGTTCACAACACGATTGAGGTCGAATGTCTCGCGATCTCCATCCCACAATCATTGGATCTCGACATCACAGGTCTTGCTGCGGGAGATTCGAAGACCGCTGGAGATGTGAAGCTCCCTGAAGGTGTCACTCTCATCTCTAGCCCGGATATGACCGTGGTCCACCTCTCGGTTCGTTCGACAGTCGAGGAGACTCCAGTTGCTGTTCCTGCCGCTGAAGGCGAGGCCGCTCCTGCTGCTCCTGCCGCTGAAGGCGAAGAAGAGAAGAAGTAATCCACGATGCCTACCGCGTCCACTCGATGGATCGTGGTCGGCCTCGGAAATCCTGGCGAGGAGTACCAAGCAACGCGTCACAATGTCGGCGCGATGCTCGTCGATCGCCTGGCCTCCGATCACGGAGTCAGATTCGCTAGACATAAGTCGCGCAATGATGTCGCCGATCTAAGGCTTTCCGACGGGACGATCCTTCATCTCACAAAGCCACATTCATACATGAACACCTTGGGTAGCAACGTCCGAGCGCTCGCCGATTTCTATGGCGTGGGACCGAATCATGTCATCGCCTGTCATGATGAACTCGATATCGACTTTGCGACCCTTCGCGTGAAGTTCGGTGGTGGCGAGAATGGTCATAATGGGTTGAAGAGCATCACCGCATCCCTTGGGACCCCGGATTATCACCGGATCCGTTTAGGAATCGGAAGGCCGCCTGGAAGGCAAGATCCAGCGGACTTCGTTCTTCGACGATTCAACACGTCAGAGCGTGACTCGTTACCGGAATTCCTGACCAGAGCAGGCGATGCATTGATCTCACTCGTCCAATTAGGACTTACTCCGACTCAATCGAAGTACAACTCCTAATCCTCAACCAGTATTGCGAAGACCCGCTGCTATGCCGTTGATGGTGAGCGAGAGCGCACGCGAGATCTGCTCTGTCGGTGCGCTTCTCATCTGTGCGAGCAGATCGACTTGCAACAAGTGGATCGGCGCGAGATAGGAATCTCGAACCTTGAGCGTTTGAGCGAGAGTCGACTGGCCCGCGAGAAGTCGATCCGCACCAAGGAGGGTGAGCAATTCGCGTTTGGTGCGATCGAATTCATCTTCGATCTCGGATAGGAAGTGATGAAGTGACGGATCGACAAGGCGTTCCACATAGCGTCTTGCCATCTCCAGATCGGTCTTCGCAATCGTCATCTCTACATTGGAGATGAATGAGGAGAAGAAGTGCCATTCATGGAGCATCTCGGTCAATGTCTCATGAGAACCTGCGAGACGAACCGCCTCCAAACCAGTGCCGACGCCGAACCAGCCGGGGACGATCTGGCGGGATTGAGTCCATCCAAAGACCCAAGGGATCGCTCGCAGTGAACCGAGACCACGTTCGCTCGAACGTCGAGATGGCCTGGAGCCTAAGAAGAGTTGTCCGAGGTGATCGACGGGAGTCGATTGGTAGAAGTATTCGGGGAGATCAGGATGATCGATGAGTGACCTGTATTTCGCAAAGGCGGCGTTACTCATCACCTCCATGGTCTGATTCCATCGTGCAAGTTCACTCTCGCTCTGTCGCGCTTTCCTATTCATCACAGTGGCTTCGAGTGCACCTGCGATCAATAACTCGACATTCTCTCGAGCCAATGCTGGATAGGCGTACTTGTCGCTGATCACTTCGCCTTGTTCGGTCAGTTTGATCGCTCCATCGACACTTCCCCACGGCAGTGCGATCAATGCATCATAGGTCGGACCACCACCACGACCTACGGATCCACCGCGCCCATGGAAGATCCGTAACTGGATCCCATGTCGACGAGCGACATCACGGAGTGCGCGCTGCGCCTGATGGATCTGCCATTGCGAAGTGGTGATACCGGCATCCTTATTAGAGTCGGAGTATCCGAGCATCACTTCTTGGATGTTTCCGCGAAGCTCCACGATCCGTCGATAGTTCGGCATCGAGAGTAATCGTTCGAGAATCTCGCCCGCGTTACGCAACTCAGCGACCGTCTCCAAAAGAGGGACGAAACCGATCCGGGCAGTCGATGACGAGAGGTCGATAAGGCCTGCATGATGTGCGATCACTGCCGCCCGCAATACATCGCGTTCGTCCTCAGTCATGGAAATGATGTAGCTCTCGATCACTCCAGGTTCGAAAGTGTCGAGGGATCTTCTGATCACTTCGAAAGTGGCCAGAGTCTGACGTGACTTCTCATCGAGTCGCTCTCGAAATCCCTTCGCTCGCTCTGGGCCGTCATCAGCAAGGAGGTCATCTAATTCCTTCGCGCCCGACATCGCATCGGTTTCGATCCCTGCATCAGCCATGAAGTGGCGTAGCGCTCCGGAATGCTCTCTAACATCAAGGATGGCGTGCGTCATGCCGAATGCCGCGATGGTTCGGATGGCACGCTCAAGGGCTCCTCGCGCGATCAATTCACCACGGTTCTCCATCAAGGATTCATAGATCATCATCAAGTCATCGAGTAATTCCCGATTCGAGGCGTAGTCACGTCCTGGCTCATGAGACTTTCCTTCAGCATGACGCCTCTGGGTCAAGAGAAGACGATGACGAATCGCGGTCGCTTTCAATCGATATGGCTCTTCGACATTGATCCTGCGAAATCGTGCCTCGATTTCAGGGAGACGCTCTAGATCCTCGGCCACAGAACGTTTCACTCGATCACTGACTCCAACCAGTCGCTCCGAGACGGAGAGTGCCTGGCGAAGATCATCGAGGGCTTCGAGCGTGACGCGGATGGCATGGCCAATCTGGAGCACGATCGCTTGGCCAGTGACCTTGTCGGTGACGTGCGGATTGCCGTCACGGTCACCACCGATCCAACTTCCGAATCGCAAGGGTGTCGCAGTGGGCGGAAGATCGATGCCTATGGTTCGTAGCTCCCTTGCCAAATCCTCAAGTACTCCGGGCACCGTCATTCGGAAGAGATCATCAAGATAGTAGAGCGCATTGGTCGCTTCATCGATCGGTTCTGGGCGGTCGAGTCGAAGTTCGTCTGTCTGCCATAGCAGGTCGATCGTCTCCGCCAATTGTTCATCACGTCGCGTACTTGGTTCTTCATCGAGAAGATTCGAGATCGTCTTCAATTTGGAGAGAACCGAACGGCGGGCTGCTTCCGTCGGATGCGCGGTGAATACAGGTCTGATCTGTAGATGAGAGATCCAACTTCGTAACTCTGCTTCGGAGAAGAGCCCAGCTGCAAGACCCTCCTTGATCCGCGCCACCGCATGTGAGATCCATGAACCACGAGGGGAGCGTGAGCGATGCACTTGCTCTGCGACATTCGCCAGATTGAAATAGGTGGTGAATGCCCGGGCGAGTTGCATCTTCCTTTCGGTCGGGAGCGCTGCGATCAGTGCGCTCGGGTCACGTTGATGATCCGCCTCTCGTACCGAGAGTCGAACTTCCTCGACGAGATTGAGAAGTGATTGGTCACTTTGTCGCACCAATGATTGACCGAGTAGATCACCAAGCGTGCGGACGTCACCACGCAACCTAGCCTCGTGATCACTCATATAAACTCGACTCCGCTCCGTTGAATCAAGTACCCCCTGGGTCTATTCAACCGGGGCTTTTTGGCGTTGCTTCGACACTGAAGCGGACTGAAGACGACTGAAGAGGAGAAGTGTAAGTGTCATCGGGGTTGTTGGGCAGGCTGGGTCGTTCTCGAGCGCTGGAAGATCCAGCATCGGATCTCATCCAGGTACTTCCTTCCCTCGTGCCCTTCGCACTGGCATCTCGTGCCGATGATGGGTTGATCGCAGTGGTCACGCATTCGACGCGAGTACAGGGCGAGATCACGACTGCGTTACGTCACATTCTTGGCGACGACGCAGTCGCAGAGTTTCCTGCATGGGAGACCTTGCCTCATGAGAGGTTGAGCCCACAGAGCGACACATTGGCACGTCGCATCGAGACCCGATATCGAATCGAGGCGAAGCTTCGTGGCAAGGAGGATCCGTTTCAGGTCATCGTGACGCAAGTTCGCGCATTACTACAACCTGTGATCGTCATGAAGGATCGACTTTCGCTTCAACTTGAGGTCGGTCACTCACTCCCACTCGAAACGATCATTCAACGACTAGTAGCCATGGCATATCGACGAGTCGATCTCGTGGAACGTCGAGGTGACTTTGCGGTGCGCGGAGGACTGATCGATATCTTCCCCGCGACCTTCGATCACCCGATTCGTGTCGATCTCTTCGGTGATGAAATCGAATCGATCCAACCTTTTGCGCTCAGCGATCAACGTTCGCTCCAACAGACGTTGAGCGACGTGACCCTCCTTCCTTGTCGCGAACTCCTGATAACAGAGAAGGTCCAAGAGCGTGCAGCCGGGATCGCGGCGAGATTCCCACATCTAGCAGAGATAGCGAGTCGGATCTCGTCAGGCTCGTATGTCGATGGGATGGAGTCGCTCGCTCCTTTGCTCCTTGATGAGAGTGAGGAGTTGATCCCACTGACCTCATTACTCGATCCGAAGAGCGAAGTGATACTGATCGAGAGCGCACGGATCCGTTCACGAGCGATCGAATTGAAGAAGACTGATGAGGAATTCCTCGTTGCAGCATGGTCGAGCGCTGCACATGGCGGCGAGACTCCGGTTGATCTGAGGGATCGATTAGAAGGCGCCGGATTCCGGGACTTCGATACTGTCCTTGAGAGTCTCAAAGAGTCGAAGATGACGGTCCGATCCTTCGACAGTTATCTCAATGCCACAGAGAAGATCGATGCAAGAGTTCAGGAGAGTTCCATTGCCTGGCCAGCGAAGAGCATCACTCCATATCGGGGAGATGCGGATCTCTTCCTCAATGATCTCCGTGATTGGTTGAGTCATGGTTTCACCGTTCTCGTCGGCGCTCCAGGTGCAGGCCTCGTCAAGCGTTATGACGAGCTGATCTCTGCCCAGATTCCGACAAGGATCGTGGATCGTTTCACAGCAGAGATCGCTCGTGATCCCGCTCAAGGATTCGTCTTCATCACGAAAACGCCATTGCCACATGGCTTCATATCCGAAGATCTAAGGCTTGCCTTCATCACCGACCGGGATTTCCATGGCGGCGGGAAAGGCAGAGGTAGTGGCGAAGGTAATGGAGTAAATGGTGCGCGATTGCCATCTCGGCGAAAGAAGGAGATCGATCCACTCTCACTTCGCCATGGAGATTATGTAGTCCACGAACATCACGGCATTGGAAAGTTCATCGAACTCACCACGAGGTCGATCGCCGGTGGAGTGCGTGAATATCTCGTCATCGAATATGCGCCAGCGAAGCGGGGGCACCCTGGAGATCGCATATTCGTACCGACCGATGCATTGGAGTTTGTCAGCAAGTACATCGGTGGTGAGAAACCAACTCTCAATCGCATCGGTGGCAGCGAGTGGATCAAGAGCAAGGCACGTGCGAAGAAGGCGATCAAAGAGATCGCTGCAGAATTGATAAAGCTCTATGCAGCGCGTGTGAGTCTGCCCGGTTTCGCATTCTCACCGGATTCCGCATGGCAACGAGAGTTGGAAGATGCATTCCCTTATGTCGAGACGCCGGATCAATTGGAGACGATCGAAGATGTGAAACGTGACATGGAGTCGTCTCGTCCGATGGATCGATTGATCTGTGGCGATGTCGGTTATGGCAAGACCGAGATCGCTGTACGAGCGGCCTTCAAGGCAGTGCAGGATGGAAAGCAAGTTGCGATGCTGGTGCCGACCACGCTCTTGGTACAGCAACATTTCGCAACACTCTCCAATCGTTTCGCAGGATTCCCAGTCCGCATCGCGGGTCTTTCACGATTCAACACTGCGTCAGAGAGCAAGCGAGTAGTGGCGGGATTGGCCGATGGCAGCATCGATGTAGTGATCGGAACCCACAGACTGCTCTCGCAAGATATCGCCTTCAAAGACCTTGGGCTGGTCATCATCGATGAGGAACAGAGGTTTGGTGTCGAACATAAGGAGAGTCTCAAGCGGCTTCGGGCTTCGATCGATGTCTTAGCGATGAGTGCGACACCGATACCTCGCACCTTGGAGATGGCCATCACCGGGATTCGAGAGATGTCGACCATCACTACTCCACCGGAGGATCGCCATCCGATCCTCACTTACGTCGGGGTGCGGGATCCACGGCAGATCCAAGCCGCGATCCATCGAGAACTATTACGTGATGGTCAGGTCTTCTATCTACATAATCGAGTGGAGACGATCGACGATGCAGCGATGCGACTCGCTGCTCTTGTTCCTGAGGCGAAGATCGCGGTTGCTCATGGACAGATGAGCGAGAGCATGTTGGAGGAGGTGATCCTCGCTTTCTGGAATCGTGAATTCGACATCTTGGTCGCAACGACCATTATCGAGAATGGCATTGATGTCGCCAATGCGAATACCTTGATCGTCGATAGGGCAGACACATTCGGACTCTCACAGCTCCATCAGTTGCGCGGTCGAGTCGGAAGAGGACGTGAACGTGGCTATGCATACTTCCTCTACGACGGCGATAAGCCGCTGAGTGAAGTGGCACATGATCGACTGACCACGATCGCCACCAACACCGACCTCGGCGCTGGAATGCAAGTTGCCCTCAAGGATCTCGAGATCCGTGGTGCTGGGAATCTCTTAGGTGGTGAACAGTCGGGACATATCGCGGATCTCGGATTCGACCTCTATATGCGCATGGTGAGCGAGACCGTTGCTGAGATGAAGGTCGCACTCAAAGCACAAGGGATATCAGTGGCGAGCGACGACGTGACCTCAGAGTTGGAGGGCAGGGAGTGCAAAGTCGAGATCCCAGTGACCGCACACCTTCCGACCTATTACATCGAGTCCGATCGACTTCGACTCGATATCTACCGAAGACTCGCTCAATCTCATCACGATGCAGAGATCGATGATGTGGTTGCAGAGCTCAAGGATCGTTTCGGTGAACTCCCCACCCAAGTGCGTCTCTTGATCGATGTCGCCCGGATCCGAAATCACGCCCGAGATATCGGATTGGTTGATGTGATCTGGCAAGGGCGACATCTCAAAGTGGCTCCGATCACCTTGCCGGAATCACGTGAACTTCGCATCAAGAGAATGTATCCAGGCTCGATCTACAAACGTGCTACAGAGACACTCCTACTTGCACACCCAGAGGCAAGTTCAGTCATCCCTTCGACCAATGAGAGTGAAGAATCACGCGAAGAAGTCGAGGAGATGACGTTGACCTGGGTGCGAGAGGCACTTGCTCAATTCACCTAGAATGGGACGCTGGATGATCGGTGTTGAAAAATTGATGGAAAGCGCGGGGACTCGATGAGAAGTGCAAAGGTGAGGCTGGTTCTATTGCTTGGATCGGCTCTCTTGCTTCTAAGCGGCTGTGCCAAGATGGATGCAGCAGCGATCATCGGAGATGTAGAGATCCCGATCGCAACGGTCCAGACCAGCATCGAAGATGTGATGCGTGAACGAGCACAGGTCGATACCGCTGGGATGGAGCTTCCGATCGAGGATTTCCTCGCCAGGTCTCAGGTCCAATTCCACATCTCGGTCGCACTTCTTGAGGAGTTGGCGAAGCAATTCGGGATCGAAGTGACGCAGACTGCGATCGATGCGGAATATGAGTACATCATCGATCAAGTCGGTGGCGAGGGTGAGTTACCTTCCGCTCTCGTCGGGGCGAACATCGCTCGTTCCGATTTCGAGAGTTATATCGTCGCATCGAAGATCTATGAGGCTTTGGGCCAAGCGCTGCTCGACCAGGGGATCGATCCCAGCGAGATAGCCGACGCGCAACAAGCGCTGATCGTGAAGAAGGCCGAAGAGCTATCGGTCACGCTCAATCCACGGTATGGCATCTGGGATGCAGGTACTGCCACGGTGCGTGCCGGTGGCGATAGCAACGGCGCGGTCGATAGCGGTAGATGATGTCGGAGGATTCGCTCCATCGTCTACGTGAGGTGATGGATCGACTTCGCTCACCCGGTGGCTGTCCTTGGGACCGAGAACAGGATCATCGATCTCTCACTCGTTATCTCCTTGAGGAGAGCTATGAATTCATCGATGCCATCGAGCGTGGCGACCGCGATGAGATCATCGAGGAGTTGGGTGACCTCCTATTACAGGTCTTCTTCCATGCTCGTATCGGGGAGGAACGTAGTGATGATCCTTTCGATATCGACGTAGTTGCAGAAGCCGTAGCAAGGAAACTTGTCAGTCGCCATCCACATGTATTTACCGATGATCCAGATGCTGCCGTCGATTCGGCGGATCAAGTGCTCCGTAATTGGGAGCGGATCAAGAATGTAGAGAAGTCTCGCGATGACATATTTGATGGAGTTCCCACCGGACAACCATCGCTATCACTCGCGACGAAATACGTGCAGCGCGCTCTGAAGAACGAGAAACCTCTTCCTTCAAGAGATCTTCCACGGGGCGATGAAGTTGATCCGACGACGATCGGCCTCGCTCTTCTCGCCTTGATCAGAGTCGCGGTAGAGAACGGCATCGATCCGGAGAGTGAATTACGGAAGGCGACGTTCGATTACGCCGAGAGTATCGACCGTAGCGTCGATCACGGAGGATAGAATTCTCATATTCGAAGCATGGTGATTCTTAAGTTGAGGAGAAGTAAGTGGCACTGATTGATGCGATTCTCGCCCGTGAGATCTTGGATTCTCGAGGCAACCCCACCGTCGAAGTGGAGGTCGTCTTGGAGGACGGAACGACATCTCGCGCTGCAGTGCCCAGTGGAGCATCGACCGGCGCCTTCGAAGCGGTCGAACTACGAGATGGTGGCGATCGATATCTCGGCAAAGGTGTCCTCAACGCCGTCGCCTTCGTGATGGACGAGCTCGCACCAACGATCGAAGGTCTCGAAGCACAGGATCAACGTGAGATCGATGCGGCGATGTTGGCGGTGGATGGCACACCGAACAAGTCACGCCTTGGCGCCAATGCGATCCTTGGCGTCTCACTCGCCGTGGCTCGCGCGGCTGCTGAGAGCGCCGACCTCTCTTTCTTCCGTTACATCGGTGGGCCGAACGCATCGACGCTCCCAGTTCCGATGATGAATATTCTCAATGGTGGCGCGCATGCGGATACCAATGTCGATATCCAGGAGTTCATGATCGCTCCCATCGGCGCAACCACATTCTCCGAAGCACTGAGAGCTGGCGCTGAGGTCTATCACAACTTGAAAGCGGTCTTGAAGAAGCGATCGCTTGCGACGTCGATCGGCGATGAAGGCGGTTTCGCACCGAATCTCGAAAGTAACCGAGCAGCACTCGATCTCATTGTGGAAGCGATCGATAAAGCTGGATACACACCGGGCAAAGAGATCGCACTTGCACTGGATGTTGCAGCAACAGAGTTCTTCAAAGATGGTGGCTATACGTTCGAAGGCAAAGTTCGATCTGCTTCCGAGATGATCGCTTATTACGGGGAGTTGCTTGCTTCTTATCCATTGGTCTCGATCGAAGATCCACTTGCCGAAGATGATTGGGATGGCTGGCACGCGATGACTACAGAGCTTGGCGCTCGCGTTCAACTAGTCGGTGATGACCTTTTCGTCACCAATCCGACGCGTTTAGCCCGGGGCATCGAAAGCAACACAGCGAATGCACTCCTTGTGAAGGTCAATCAGATCGGAACCCTCACTGAGACTTTGGACGCGGTGTCAATGGCACATCGTGCGGGTTACAAGACGATGATGAGTCATCGAAGTGGCGAGACGGAAGATACGTCCATCGCTGACCTGGCAGTAGGTTGTGAGACAGGACAGATCAAGACGGGTGCACCAGCGCGAAGCGAGCGAGTCGCCAAATACAACCAATTGCTTCGAATCGAATCGGAACTCGGGGAGAGTGCGCTCTATGCAGGCGCAGCAGCTTTTCCGCGCTTCGTCGTCAGGTAAGAATGATCGAGAAGAACCAGACGACGAGAACGGAGTAGAGACCCTGACATGGCAGCAGAGGCAAGAAGGAAAGAGCGCTCGCCACGGGCACTGATCCTCTTCACCGTCCTCTTCGTCGTCGCATTGATGGTGGCACCACCACTCCAGAATTATTTCGTTCAGCGCGCCCAGATCAATTCATTGCAAAGCGAGGTCAATCAGGCGCGCGCCGATCTTGAGGCTACGCAAGCAGAGCTGGCAAGGTGGCGTGATCCCGAGTACGTGCGTTCGCAAGCACGCGATCGTCTCCGTTTCGTGATGCCCGGAGAGCGGCAATACATCGTGCTTGGTATCGAAGAAGAGACAACGCCTGGTGAGGTGACTGCCGCACCGGTAGCTGAGAACTTCCCCTTAGGTATCCCTTGGTATGCGCGACTCCTTTCATCGATCACTGCAGTGGGAGCGACGCGCTAATCGATGAGCGAGAAACCGAGTGAGCAGGATCTGAAAAGTATCGAGGTACAACTCGGTCGTGTGCCTCGTGATGTCTATGCGATCGCACATCGTTGTCCTTGTGGTGCACCTGATGTAGTCGAAACACCTCCGCGACTCAGTGATGGAACGCCCTTTCCCACTTACTACTACGCAACGTGTCCGCGACTCACCGCCGCCATCTCGACGCTAGAAGGCAGCGGGATGATGCATGAGATGAATCAGAGATTGCAGAGTGATCCCCAACTTGCTGGCACCTATCAAGCAGCGCATGACGACTACATCGCGACGCGTGAGGCATGCGCGCGAATCCTCCACTCTGATGTGCCCGAGATCGATGGCATCTCTGCGGGAGGAATGCCAGATCGAGTGAAATGTCTCCACTCACTGATCGCGCACTCATTAGGAGCAGGTACGGGGATCAACCCATTGGGTGATGAAGCCCTTGCAGCCCTACCGCGATGGTGGGAGAAGGGTCGTTGTGATGGCTAGAGTCGCAGCGATCGATTGTGGCACCAACTCCATTCGTCTCTTGATCGCTGATGTGACCTCGAGCGGTATGCGTGAAGTCGTACGTGATATGGAGATCGTGCGATTGGGCGAGGATGTCGACACCAATAAGGCGTTCAAAACTGAGGCGATCGATCGCACTCTCACTGCCGTCGCCACATTCAGAGATGAGATGCGCCGCCGGGGCGTGGAACGCGTTCGATTCTGCGCTACCAGCGCGACACGTGATGCTAGGAATCGGGATCTCTTCATCGACGGAGTCGAATCAATCCTTGGAATCAAGCCTGAGGTGATTCCAGGTCTCGAAGAGGCACAACTTTCATTTCTTGGTGCTACATCAGCGCTCGCAGACTCGGATGCTCCTTTCCTTGTCGTCGATATCGGGGGTGGTTCGACAGAGTTCGTCCTCGGAAATTCTGATGTCGAGTATGCGGCGAGCGTCAATGTCGGTTGTGTGCGGATGCATGAACGCCACCTCCATGAGAATCCCGTCTCTAAAGAAGCGCTAGAGCGAGCGATCGTCGATATAGATCAGGCGATCGAAAGGGCATCAGAACAAGTTCCATTCGATAAGGCGAGATCATTGATAGCTGTCGCAGGAACCGCTACGACCGTTGCGGCAGCAGCACTCGAGCTCGAAAGTTATGATCGAGATGCGATTCACTTGGCATCGATCCCAGCGGCAGAAGTACACCGAATAGCGCTGATGTTCCAAGGGTCAAGCAGGGAAGCGATCGCATCAAAGGGCTATATGCACCCAGGACGCGTCGACGTGATCACCGCGGGATCCTTGGTGCTCTCACGAGTCATGATCGCCACTGGAATGGATCACTTCATCGCCTCTGAACAAGACATACTCGACGGCATCGCATTGTCGCTCGCAGATTCACATTGATCTTTGACATGAAATACCGCTCATTGAAGATGCTCGATCAAGATCTGATCAAATGCACTGCTTGCCCAAGACTCGTCGAATGGCGAGAGGAAGTCGCGATCACGAAGCGAAAGTCATATCTAGATCAGGAGTATTGGGGTAGGCCTGTCCCAGGATTCGGAGCCTTGAAGCCAAAGATCCTGGTGGTCGGACTTGCTCCAGGGGCACATGGTGCGAATCGAACAGGTCGTATCTTCACAGGCGATAGTTCTGGGGATTGGTTGTATCGATCCCTGCATAAGAATCGGTTGGCATCTCTACCTACGAGTACGAGCAAGGATGATGGCCAGGTGCTCTTCGATACCAGGATCACTTGCGCAGTCCATTGCGCTCCTCCTGACAATAAGCCAACTACTGATGAACGAGATCAGTGTGCCTCCTGGTTCAATGCAGAGATCGGTCTTGCCTATCCATCACTTCGTGCCATCGTGGCGCTCGGTGCCTTCGGATGGAACGCAGTGGTACGGGCACTCGTTAATAGCTTTGACGTCAAGGAATTCATCGACTCCAAAGGAGGAATTGAGCGAAATCCCAGGTTCGCACATGCCGCGCGTTTCGAGTGGCGCGATGAGACAGGGAATAGCAGAGTCCTCCTTGGGAGTTACCATCCCAGCCAACAGAACACCTTCACGGGAAAGTTGACCGAAGCCATGTTGGATCGGGTCTTCGAGCAGGCGAGTAGATTTGCGCGCTAGCGACGGAGCCCCTGTAGCCCAATGGCAGAGGCAGACGACTTAAAATCGTCCAAGTGTGGGTTCGACCCCCACCGGGGGCACGTTCTATCTGGTCGTGAACCGAGGGACAAGAAGCAAGCGAAAGGAATAGAAAGATGAGAAGTTCTAATCCGGTCTTCAAGCGGGGTTACGCTGCGATGGATACGCGTGATCTCGATGCACGCGCCGAAGTGCAGGCACTCGAAGAACAATTCGCTGCACCTGCTGCCTCTTCCGTCCGCACTGGTCGTATGACCATGGAAGACGTCGTGACCCGAACTGGAATGCTCTTTGGGATCCTTTTGATCAGCGGAGCATTCGCTTGGTACGCCAATCTCGAAGGTGGTGCCCTCCTTCTCGGATTCGGTGGCGGGTTCATCTTGGCGATGGTCATCTCGTTCAGCAAGAAGGTTCGCCCTGGTCTGATCATGACCTATGCCGCATTCCAAGGACTCGCTCTTGGCGTGATCAGCCATATCTATGAGACTCAGATGCCGGGAATCGTAAGCCAAGCGGTGATCGGAACACTCTCTGCATTCGTCGGTGCGCTCTATGCATATCGAAGCGGAAAGATCCGAGTGACACCACGCTTCACTCGCATCTTGGTCACAGCGCTAATCGGTTACCTGGTCCTAGCGGTCGTCAATATCGTTGCAGTCTTCGTATTCAATGCGACCAGCATCTACTCACAAGGACTCTTGAGCATCGGTATCGCAAGCCTCGGTGTCGCGCTCGCGTCCTTCTTCTTGATCCTTGATTTCGATCAGGCGTCGAAGATGGTCGCGGCCGGTGCACCAGAGGTCGAGTCGTGGCGAGCAGGTTTTGGCTTGATGGTCACAATCGTCTGGCTCTATCTCGAAGTACTACGTCTTATCGCGATCCTTCGTAGAGATTAATCCTCACGAGGATTGAGTCGTATCTCTCCTGTCGGAGCCTCACCCGATCCAGGGATCCGCTTCGGCAGTGAGAGAACGAGTACGAAGCTCACCAAGAAGAGCAGAACTGTCGCGAGAAATGCCGTTTGGAATGTGGCTTGATCCTTTATCAATCCTAAGACGATCGGTCCGATCATCATCCCGGCATCACCTGCCATCTGGAAGAAGGCAAAGACGCGACCACCTTTTCCTTTGATGACATCACCGACGAGAGCTGCTGGAGCGCTTCCATAGAAGGCGCCACCAAGCCCCATCAAGACCATCGCCAGGATGTAAAGAAGTGGATCGAAAGCGAAAGTCATCACAATCAAGCCGAGAAGGACGAAGTAGGAACCGAGAAGTAGCGAATAACGGCGCCCTTTGAAGTCGGTGATACGTCCAGCGCGCAACAAGATCAGACCATTTGCCACACCTGCAAGCGTGAAGCCGAGACCGACGATCGACGTGCTCGCACCGAGTTCTTCGGTGACATAGAGCGGCACCAAAGAAGAACGTAGTCCGAAGAGGACCCAGCTTCCAAGGAATGAAAGCGCGAGAGCCACTCGATAGTCGCTGATTCGTATCGCTTCACGGATTCGCATCGGCGTTCCGTTGACCACTGGTTTGGAACCTTCATGGCCAAGGCGATCAGGTGTCAGACGTATCAATGCGATCGTTGCCGCGACGAGAAGCGTGATGGTGTAGATGAAGAAGGGGGCCCGCAGCGAGATACCCATCAAGAGGCCACCGAATGCTGGACCCATGATCGCACCCATGAGGAAGCCACCATTGAAGAGTGACTGAGCTCTGCCGAGATGTGTCTCATCGACAGACCGCAATAGCAATGACCCTGCAGAAACCGAGAACATCGACGAACCGAGCCCACCTGCAGTCCGGAAGATGAGGAGTTGGTTGTAGTCCTGTGCCAGAGCGGTCAAGAAAGTGAAGAGTGCGACCATCGCAAGACCACTGCCAAGGACGAGTCGTTCGCCAAACTTCTCGACGAGTCGCCCCGCAAAGAGCCCAGAGACGAGACGCGCGACTGCGAATGCGCTGACGACTAGTCCGATCGCTGTCGCACTCGCACCGAAGGATGAAGCGAAGATTGGAATCGCAGGTATGACGAGTCCGAATCCAACCGCGACAAAGAACCCGACACTCGTCAGGGCAGCGACAGCAGGAGGAAACCCAGCAAAGGGGGATTTAAGGGTCTTCACAATTTAGCCGGCGGCCTCACTTGCGTTTCGGTCGATGCTCTCTCGCAATGGTCGCTCACGTAATCTCGTGGTCAAGAGGAATCCAATGACGATCAACGGAAGTGCGATCCAAAAGACGAGCGAGAAGGCTCGATCAAAGCTGGTGAAGATCACCTCTTGGACTTCACCGGGCAATGTAGCGATGATCTCGGTGTTCTCCGTGACACCTGCGATCGCATCTGGCGCCGATCCAGCAGGTAGGTTGTCACCGATCTCAGAGACGAATCGATTCGTGAGCACAGTGCCGAAAATCGCAGTCCCAAAGGAGGCACCGAGACTCCTGAAGAAGGTATTCGAACTCGTCGCGACACCCATATCTCGATACTCGACATCGTTTTGTAGCGCGATCACGATCGTTTGCATCGAAAGTCCAACGCCCATACCCATCAACATCGCATAGATCGCCAACTGCCAATAAGGCATCTCTTTGTTGATCGTCGTGAAGAGGAGCATCGCAGCCATGAGGACCACCATGCCGATCACAGGGAATCGCTTGTACTTGCCGGTCTTCGAGATGAGCCGACCACTCGTGATCGCCATCGAGACGATACCGAGCATCATCGGAATCAATCGGATGCCTGCCTCACTCGGTGTGT
Source organism: Candidatus Nanopelagicaceae bacterium (assembly GCA_049459795.1). GTDB lineage: Bacteria > Actinomycetota > Actinomycetes > Nanopelagicales > Nanopelagicaceae > SYAN01. The sequence goes on from JBMUDS010000001.1 coordinate 71,431, forward strand.
ATTGCAGATTGACTTGCATGTAGAGCGGCAATAGGACGATTGCGCCGAACATGCCGGCTCCGATGATGAAACCGATAACCGAAGTGAGCGAGAAGGTGTGGTTCTTGAAGAGTCGAAGTGGCAAGAGCGGCTCACTGACTCGCGACTCCCACCAGATGAAGGTCGCGGTGAAGATGATCGCGACGGCGAAATAGGTGAGCGTGAGGGGATGAAGCCATCCATCAGTGGGTCCCGTCACTGAGATGGCAAGGAGTACTGCTGTGACTCCCACGATCATGAAGATCGCACCGAGATAGTCGATCGAATGTTTGAGATTGGGTTTGGGGATATGCAGGACGCTGAAGGTGACCAAGAGGGCAAGAACGCCGAAAGGTAGATTGATGTAGAAGATCCATCGCCAGCCTGTGATGCCGAGTATCTCGCCTTGATCGGCGAAGAATCCGCCGAGAAGCGGGCCGGCCACCGATGAGACACCCCAGACTGCACCGAATAAGCCCTGATATTTGCCACGATCACGTGGCGAGACGATGTCTCCGATGATGATGAAGGAGAGAGCAAAGAGTCCTCCTGCACCAATCCCTTGGATCGCGCGGAAGAGGATCAATTGGGTCATCGTCGTCGCAGCACCAGCGAGGAAGGAACCGATCAAGAAGGTGCCGATCGCGAAGATGTAGACCGGCCTTCTGCCATAGATGTCGGAGATCTTCCCGTAGAGCGGGGTGACGGCAGTCGATGTCAAGAGATAGGCAGTGACGACCCAGGTGTAATGCTCAAGACCATTGAACTCTTCGACGATCGATTTGAGCGCAGTCGAGACGATGGTCTGATCGAGGGCTGCTAGGAGTATGCCGGTCATCAGACCCGACATGATGGTCAAAATCTCTTTATGTGTATGTTCTCGGGGTTTCGTGCTCGTGTCCTGCTCGTTCTTTTCGATTTCTTTGCCTTTCGTATAGAGTCAAGAGTGTACTCCCCATTGATCGACGAAATCGTTATCTTGTTTAGAAGACTGAAAAAGTTCCTGTGTTGATGTGAGTGAATAGGTGAAGTGAACCGAAGATGCCAAGCGTGATCGCTGAGAATCTAGTAAAGACTTATCGCACTCGTACCCGAGGGAAGAATCGGGGCAAAGAAGCGACGCAAAGCAAGGAAGTTAGAGCGCTCGATGGCTTATCCCTCGAAGTCGAAGAGGGGACTGTCCTCGGACTTCTTGGTCCTAATGGCGCAGGAAAGACTACGACGGTGAGAGTGCTCACTACTCTCATCACCCCTGACTCGGGCCGTGCTGAAGTCGCTGGCATCGACGTGATCAAGAATCCGAATGAAGTTCGAAAAGTCATCGGACTCTCCGGTCAATATGCGGCAGTCGATGAGACGCTCACCGGATGGGATAACTTGGTGATGTTTGCGAGATTGCATCGCATCTCACCCGCCGGTGCGAAGAAACGAGCTGACGAGCTACTAGAACAGTTCTCGCTTACCGATGCCGCAAAACGTCCGATCAAGACATACTCGGGTGGCATGAGACGTCGACTTGATCTCGCTGCAACCTTGATCGTGAAACCAAAAGTCCTCTTTCTCGATGAACCGACCACGGGTCTGGATCCGCGCGGTCGGCAAGAGATGTGGTCCGTCATCAATTCGCTCGTCGATAGTGGTGTGACGCTTCTGCTTACGACACAGTATTTGGAAGAGGCTGACCAACTCGCCGATCAGATCGCAGTAATCGATCACGGTCGCGTGATCGCACGTGGTAGCGCTGATGAATTGAAGCGCCAGATCGGTGGCGAAAGACTCGAGATCATCGTGGAGCGAGAGCACCTGGAAGCGGTCCGACATATCGTCGAACGTGTCGCTGGAAATGTCATGGTCGATCAAGACTTGCGACAGGTATCGGCGCCGGTCACTACCGGAACCAAAGCGCTGATCGAAGCGGTTAAAGCTCTTGATGATGCCGGGATTCACCCGCTCGATCTCGGGCTGAAGCGACCCTCACTCGATGATGTATTCCTTTCTTTGACTGGACATGTCGCCGAAGAAGCGGATGAAGGCGAGCAAGCATTGGGGAACGGGGTGACGAAGTGAATTCTTTGATCAATGGCATGAACGACTCACTCGTCATCATGAAGCGACAGCTTCTCCAATTGGTGCGAATCCCAGAAGTCCTGATCTTCTCAACCATCCAACCTGTGATGTTCGTACTCCTCTTCCGCTACGTATTCGGCGGTTCCATCTCAACCGGACTCCCAGGGGTCGATTACGTGCAATTGTTGATGCCAGGGATCTTCGTCCAGACAGTGGCCTTCACTTTGGCAGGAACCGCAGTCGGGCTGGCACAAGATATGGAGAAGGGTCTGATCGATAGGTTCCGATCACTGCCGATCTCTCGTTCTGCTGTGGTGATCGGGCGAGCTCTTGGTGATTCAGCACTCAATGTCGTCGTACTGGTAGTGATGGGCCTTGCGGGATTCCTCGTCGGATGGCGACCTAGTTCCTCCATCCCTTCGATCATCGCAGGATTCCTCTTCCTCTTGCTCTTCGGATTCGCGATGTCTTGGATCGGCGTATTGATCGGGCTCTCAGTACGTGAGGCACGGGTGGCGAACTCGCTCGTATTCCTCACGGTATTCCCGCTGACATTCTTGTCGAACGCCTTCGCACCGACGACGGGAATGCCTAAGGCGCTTCAATACTTCGCAGAGTGGAATCCGGTATCGACGATGGTGGCAGCGTGTCGCGAGCTCTTCGGACTCACCAACATCTTCGGTGTGACAGCGGATTCGTTGCCGGCACAGCAACCGATATTGATGTCTTTTATCTACATGTTGCTCTTGATGGCTCTCTTCATCCCACTCAGCGTGCGAAAGTACAAGCGCTCCTCAGCTCGTTAAGCGAAAGGTTCTGCTTCGAGGATCGCTACCTTGATCTCACGGCCATTGGGTGCGGTGTAAGTGACGGTATCGCCGACCTTTGCGCCCATGATCGCAGAACCTAGAGGTGACTTCTCGCTATAGACGTCGAGGTCAGTGGTTGCGATCTCGCGTGAGCCAAGTAGGAATCGCATCTCGTCTCCGCCAATATCGACTGTGACTTTCATGCCTAATCCAACGACTCCGGATTCGCTCGCTGGTGGTGTGCCGATGATCGCATGTTCCAACATGTGACGAAGTTGTCTGATCCGAGCCTCTATCTTTCCTTGCTCTTCTCGGGCTGCGTGATAGCCGCCATTCTCCTTGAGGTCGCCCTCTGCGCGGGCAGCCTCGATACGTTTGACGATCTCACTTCGCGCTGGACCTTCCAAGTGGGCGAGTTCAGAAGAGAGTCGATCAGCCGCTTCTTGCGTCAACCAGGTTTGAGTCGTTTCGCTACTCATAAGGGCGTAACTTACTGGAGTCGATCACATCCGACGATTCCGGCGTTCACCGCTCGGGTCCTCGTGGGGATGATTCGGGTGAGAACCTCTTTTGTGGGGCGTTGGTTTGCTGCGAACCGGTCGGTGACTTCGCCGACGATGTTCTTATCGAAGTCACGTGCGACGAGAGTACAGAGCATACGAATCCCAGGTTCATTTCTCTCGACAAGATAAGTGATCTCGATCTTAGAAGCATTGATCACTTCGAATGCAATCAATTCGTGTCGAATGCTTGGTTGTGAATGATAGCCAGCACTCCAGAGCAACCAAGGAATACCGATGAGAGCAACGAGCGCAGCGGGAATCTTCCAACGAGGTGCATGGAGATAGTGCTTGCCATAACGCTCGCTGAGGAAGGTCTCTTCTTCGCTCATCTCTCGCTTCATCTCTGGCAGTTATACTCGTCCGACTATGGAAGAGACAAGTTATGACCCAGGTATCGCGGGTTCCATCGTCTTCTCTTCGCTCACCATCGCGGTGATCCTGCTTCTCATCTCATTCCATCGTCGGTATAAGAGAATGCAGCAAAAGCGTGACGATCAATCGAACTAAGAATCTCGTCGTACTCGTAGCACAGGCTCTCCTGGTCGGAGTCCTAGTCATCACTTTCTCGGCGCTCGCTCTCTGGCAATGGGATCGAGCGGAGCAACATCAGGAACTTGAGCAGGAACTTGCACGAATAGCCATGATGGATCCGACACCGCTCACCATGCTCCATCGCCCTCAAGTTGCTCTCGATGGTGAAGTCACCAATCGGCGTGTGACCGTCACTGGAATCTATAGAGACTCTTTCATCGCGAAGCGACAAGAGCAGGGTGATTATCACGTGATGCTCTTGGAAGTAGAAGGAACGCTCCCTAGGGCAGCGATCTTGGTCGCTCGAGAACTGATCGATGGGTCACCGACAGATTCGCAGCTCCAGACTGTTGGAAGCGAGGTGCAGATCCTGGCCCGGCTCTTGCCCGCGCAACGTGAGGATCGAGATCCGAACGCCCGATCGAGTGGTGATCGGAGTTCACTGGTTCGAATCGATAGTGCACTCCTTGTGGAACGTATCTCTGACCCTTCTCTCCTCCTGTATGACGGCTACCTTCTGCTCCACGAGGAGCGACGCTCTGGCTCACTAGTCGAGCTCGACTCGATCGCTGATGAGATCGCAGAACCGACCATCCCTGGGTACTACTGGCAGCACATCTCTTATGTGGTGATCTGGTTCTTGATGGCGGGATTGACTCTCTATCTCCCGTTCTATCAACGCTCCAGAAATAGAATCTCCCGAACAACCCATAACCTCAACCAGGTACCGGAGGGCGAGTGATGAGATCGATGAGTGGCGTGACGACTCGATTTCGAGTGATGGCTGTGATCGCAGGAGTTATGTCGATCCTGCTCTGGTTCGTCGAGCTACCTGTCGTTTACCTGATGGATGCCCCAGAGCTAGAGGCGAAGGTCAAGTGGATCCCATATGCGCACGGGTACATCTATGCGTTCTATGTCCTCACTGCGATCCACTATGCAGCACGGGCGAGATGGAGTGTGCCGCGGATGCTAGGACTCATCCTTGCTGGAACCCTCCCTGTCGCTTCATTCATTGCTGAGAGGCGAATCGCTAGACGCTCTTGAGTATGCGCCCTTGAAGTCGAACACGGCGTGGCTTCCACTTAAGAAAGTGTTCGCCTCGTACCTTTTGCCTGTGACCGATTTCGATCGGGTCGCAGGTATTAAAGGAAACTTCACTTCGCGGGGGAGCTTCAGATAACACCAACACGTATCACCTACGTACTTGATACCAGTGTTCTCCTGGCAGATCCTGGCGCCATCTATAGATTCGCAGAGCACAGCGTCGTCATACCGATCGCAGTCATCGGAGAGTTAGAGAGCAAGCGAGACCATCCAGAACTCGGTTACTTCGCAAGAACCGCACTCCGTGCCTTGGATGATCTACGTACTCGTCATGGTCGACTTGATGAACCATTGCCACTCAATGATCACGGCGGCACTCTCTCGGTCGAACTCAACCATGCAGATCCATCAACCTTGCCGAGTGGACTCAATCGCGACGGAACCAATGATTCTCGGATCCTGGCAGTTGCGAAGAATCTCTCCACTGATGGAGAACAGGTCGTCCTGGTCAGTAAGGATCTTCCGCTCCGAGTGAAGGCATCTTCAGTTGGCGTCGAAGCCGAGGAGTATCGGGCCGAACTCGCACCGAGTTCTGGGTGGACCGGTATGGATGAGATCGCTGTCGGCGGTTCCGTGATCGATGCTCTCTACAAGGAAGAGCGAGTCTCATGCGACGAGGTTCGAGACCTTCCATGTCACACCGGTGTCGTCTTGCATTCAGAGAAGGGTTCAGCGTTAGCGCGCGTTACAGCTGATAAGCGATTGATGTTGGTGCGCGGGGATCGAAACGCATTCGGACTCCATGGCAGGAGCGCAGAGCAACGAGTGGCGCTAGACCTTCTCCTCGACAATGAAGTAGGCATCGTCTCCCTAGGCGGAAGAGCGGGAACTGGAAAGTCAGCACTTGCACTGTCTGCTGGTCTTGAGGCGGTCATGGAGCGAGGTCTCCATAAGAAGGTGGTGGTCTTCCGTCCGCTCTATCCCGTCGGGGGACAAGAACTCGGTTACCTTCCGGGAAGCGAAGGGGAGAAGATGTCTCCCTGGGCGCAGGCGGTCTTTGACACCCTTGGTGCGATTGTCACCCCTCATGTCATCGAAGAGATCATGGATCGAGGATTGATCGAAGTGCTTCCATTGACTCACATCCGAGGGCGCTCGCTCCATGATGCCTTCGTGATCGTCGATGAGGCGCAGTCCTTGGAACGGGGCGTCCTCTTGACCGTCCTCTCTCGTATCGGTCAGGGATCACGAGTAGTCCTGACCCATGATGTGGCACAGCGGGACAACCTCCGAGTCGGCCGTCATGACGGAGTCGTCGCGGTGGTGGAGTCGCTGAAGGGCCATCCGCTCTTCGCCCACATCACTCTGACCCGCAGCGAGCGCTCTCCGATCGCCGCCCTTGTGACTGAGATGCTTGAGGATCCGATCCAACAAGCAATCTAGGGCTTGGAAGAATCCCACAGCGACAAATCGGGCTTATTGGACTTACACCTTTCTGACCTGCGGTTTTCTTTATTCACAATGACCTCTCATGAAATTTCATCCCCAACTCTGGCTCGTTGGATTTGCAGAGCCCCCACTCGTAAGTCACCCTAAAGCCCTTCCCGTTGACTCTCGCCTTGGGTTAAGCCCTCTGGTTTAAGCCAAGGAAATCGGTCGCGGACTGAATCACACTGTTGTGATTCAGCGTTTGGGTCAGGTCCCAGAAATGGTGCCAGAAAGAGTGAGGAGGTGAAGAGATGCGAGCACGATTACGTAGACCAGCGGTCCTTGCGGCCTTCGTCCTCCTCTTCCTCCATGGAACCGAACCTTCATACGCCTCGGTAACGATGCGAGTCGGGGTGGATCTCTACCTCGAGTCCTCTGATCGGGTAGCTCCAGCCGAACCGCGTCTCACCGCACCAGAGCTCACCCTCCCGGCGCTGATGGCATTCGTCGATTCAAAGGCAGGGGTGAAGTCCTCCGACCTCCAGGCGGTCTCGCTTCTCGCTCGGGAGATCTTCAAGGCGAAGAAGCCGAATGGTGCTCGAGCTGCCGCGAAGGAGATGGCCAAGGAGAGATACGGCTGGGGTCGATACCAGTTCGGTTGTCTCGACACCCTTTGGACGAAAGAGAGCAATTGGAATTTCAGAGCGCGCAACCCACGCACCGGTGCATACGGAATCCCACAGGCTCTGCCAGCATCGAAGATGGCGATCCGCGGAGATGATTGGCGAACCAACCCTTTGACCCAGATCTCATGGGGGATGCATTACGTCGATGTCAGGTACGAGACTCCCTGCAAGGCACTTCGTAAGTTCCAGCGCTCGCGCTACTACTAAGAGCGCTACGGTGAATCAGATCGGCTTCTTGCCGATCGACATCGGTTTGCTCGTCTCAGCAAAGAAATCATTCCCCTTGTCATCGACGACGATGAAGGCTGGGAAGTTCTCTACCTCGATCTTCCAAACCGCTTCCATCCCGAGCTCTTCATAATCGAGGACTTCGACTCGTCGGATGCAATCTTGTGCCAGCCGTGCTGCTGGACCACCAATCGATCCAAGATAGAAACCACCATGGGCAGCACATGCCTCTGTCACTTGCTTCGAGCGATTGCCTTTGGCGATCATCACCATCGATCCGCCAAGTCTCTGGAAGTAATCGACATATGAATCCATCCGACCTGCAGTAGTCGGTCCGAAGGAACCTGAGGCATAACCTGCTGGTGTCTTCGCAGGACCTGCGTAGTAGACCGCGTATTTCTTGAAGTATTCCGGAAGTGGTTTTCCAGAATCGACGAGCTCTTTCAACTTCGCATGAGCGAGATCTCTCGCCACCACCATCGTCCCGGTGAGCGAGAGTCTGGTCTTGATCGGATGCTTCGATAGGAGTGCTCGAATCTCATCCATCGGTAGGTTGAGGTCTACATCGACGACTTCGCCTTCGAGGTTCTCCTCGTGAGTCTCTGGCATGAAGTGAACGGGATCGGTCTCCAATTGCTCGATGAAGACGCCATCCTTAGTGATCTTCGCCTTCGCTTGTCTATCCGCCGAGCAGGAGACAGCGATCGCAATCGGCAGTGAAGCACCATGTCGAGGAAGGCGAATAACGCGAACATCGTGACAGAAGTACTTGCCTCCGAATTGGGCTCCGATCCCGAGAGACTGAGTCAATGTGAAGACCTCTTTCTCTAACTCGAGATCGCGCATAGCGCGTCCGGTCTTCTCATTGCCTGTGGTTGGGAGTGCATCGAGGTACTTCGTGCTCGCGAGTTTCGCTACCTTCGAGGTGTATTCCGCGCTGGTTCCACCGATCACGATTGCCAAGTGGTACGGCGGGCAGGCAGCCGTTCCAATGGAACGGAGTTTCTCATCGAGCCAGGCCATGAAACTCAAAGGATTGAGGATCGCCTTCGTCTCTTGGTAGAGGAAGGATTTGTTCGCGCTACCGCCACCTTTCGCTATGAAGAGGAATTCATATTCCTCAGCGTGATCAGCCGATGAGTAGATCTCGATCTGCGCTGGAAGATTGTTCCCGGTGTTCTTCTCCTGCCATGTCGTGATCGGTGCCAATTGCGAATAACGGAGATTGAGCGTGGTGTATGCGTTGTAGATGCCGCGCGAGATCGTGACTTCATCCTTCTCGTCGGTGAGGACTTGTTGTCCCTTCTTGGCCATCACGAGCGCCGTCCCGGTGTCCTGACACATCGGCAAGACCCCACCAGCGGAGATATTGGCATTCTTCAAGAGATCGAGCGCAACGAATCGATCGTTTGCGGATGCTTCAGGATCCTTGAGTATCGAAGAGAGTTGATCGAGATGCTCACTCCTCAAGTAGTGATTGATGTCGTGGATAGCGATTTCCGTCAATCTTTCGATCGCACCTGGTGCCACTTTGAGGAATGTCCTGCCATCAGCAGTGAAGGTCGATACTCCTTCGATATCTAACTTTCGATAACGGGTGGTGTCTGGCCCAAGTGAAAGCAGATCCTCATAAATGAATTCAGGCATCTTTCGCCTTCGCAATCCGCGCCTTTGCGCCATCAAGCCATTCTTGGCAGACCTTCACCAACTCCTCGCCACGCTCCCAAAGCTTGAGCGAATCTTCTAGCCCGACTTCGCCGCTCTCGAGTTGAGCGACGATCTCTGCGAGTTCATCGCGTGCTTTCTCGTAGGGAATCGGCTTACCGGCTGCGGCTTTGCTCATGTGAGAAATCTACTCCTGCTTGCTCAACGAGATATCTGCTGTGGTCTCGGTCACGGATGCTGTGACTGCTCCTTTGGCGAAACGAACTGCAAGCAGATCACCGAGATCCAATTCCGATGCATCTTTAATGATCCGACCATCTTGGTGAAGAGCCACGGAATATCCACGCTCCAGGACGGCAAATGGCGAGAGTGCGCGCAGTTGCGAGACGAAACCTGCAACTTCCTTCCCTTCCACCGTCAATCGATGGAGGAGGGATCGTTTGAGCGAAGCGCGGTCACGCACCAGCGATTCGATCTCTGGAGTGATGATCAGCATCGGGTCTCGCATTACAGGCCGCGATCCAAGATTAGCGATCAACCTCTCTTCGGTTTCGACTCGTCGCTGGGCACCGCGATGCAATCGCATCGATAACTCTTTGATTCCTGAGATCTCCTCTTGGATGTCAGGTACGACTCGCTTTGCGGCATCGGTAGGTGTCGATGCACGGAGGTCAGCGACTAGGTCTAGAAGCGGCGTATCTTGTTCGTGGCCGATAGCACTAACGATCGGTGTATCGCATGTTGCCACCAATCGGACCAGACCTTCATCGGAGAATGGCAGGAGATCCTCGAACGAGCCACCACCACGTGTGATGATGATGACGTCGACGTCATCGATCGCTTCGAGTTCGCGAAGTGCATTGCTTACCTCACTGACTGCACTTGATCCTTGTACCGCCACCTCTCGAATCTCGAATTGGACTGCGGGCCAACGGCGTTTTGCGTTCTCAACCACATCCTTCTCTGCCGCACTGTTTCGACCACAGATCAATCCGACTCTTCTCGGCAGGAAAGGGAGTGGTTTCTTGCGGGAGGCAGCAAAGAGTCCTTCGGCAGCAAGGACTCTCTTCAACATCTCTAGTCGTGCCAAGAGCTCACCGAGACCGACATGATGGATCTCTCGCGCATTGAGTGATAGCGAGCCATTTCCAGTATAGAAATTGACCTTGGCGAAGATCTTGATCCGAGCATTTTGTGGCAATGGGGCGACTGCTTGGAAGACCGAGCGATGACAGGAGAGCGAGATCGAGAGATCCGATGTGGTGTCTTTAAGTCGCATGAAGATCATCTGTGATCCGCGGCGATCATCGACTTGCGAAAGTTCACCTTCGACCCAGACAGGTCCAAGCTTTCCGATCCAGTCTCGAATCGCCTCAGAGATCACTCTCACAGGTGCTGGTGCATCGATCGAAGTTTCGAGCATTTAGAGATCCTAATAGGATGAGCGCATGTCGAAGCGCGTCTTGCTTGCCGCCCCTCGTGGTTACTGCGCGGGTGTTGATCGGGCAGTGGTCACAGTCGAGAAAGCGCTCGACCTTTATGGCGCACCCGTCTATGTCAGAAAGCAGATCGTGCATAACAAGCACGTGGTCTCGACTCTTGAGAAGCGCGGTGCGATCTTCGTGGAGGAGACCCATGAAGTACCTGAAGGTGCCATCGTGGTCTTCTCGGCACATGGAGTCTCACCAGCAGTCCATCAAGAAGCGAAGACGCGGCAACTTAAGACCATTGATGCCACATGCCCGCTAGTAACGAAAGTGCATCATGAGGCGAAGCGATTTGCTGCAGACGATATGCAGATCCTGCTCATCGGTCATGCGGGTCACGAAGAAGTAGAGGGAACTTCCGGTGAAGCGCCAGAACACATCATCTTGGTCGATGGACTCGATGCTGCGCGCACGGTTGAAGTCGATCCGAATAAGAAACTTGCTTGGCTCTCACAGACCACACTCAGCGTCGATGAGACTTTAGAAGCGGTTCGTATCTTGCGGGAGCGATTCCCTCACTTACAAGATCCACCAAGTGATGACATTTGTTACGCGACACAGAATCGACAGGTCGCGATCAAGGAGATCGCACCGAAGTCCGATCTCGTCCTCGTTGTTGGATCGCGGAACTCATCGAATTCAGTCCGCCTCGTCGAGGTATCGCTCGAATATGGCGCGAAGGCTGCATATCTCATCGACTATGCCGCGGAAATCAAAGAAGAGTGGTTCGACGGCGTTGAGACGATCGGTGTGACGAGTGGTGCATCAGTGCCTGAGATCTTGGTACAAGACCTCCTTGCAGAGCTTGCCCGTCGCGGGTACGGAGATGTTGAAACCATCACCGCCATGGAAGAGAGCCTGCTCTTCGCATTACCGCCCGAACTTCGAAAGGATATGAAGGCGGCGGCGAAGCTCTAACTCTTCCGCTCGCGGGCGAAGTAGATGACCCAACCGACGAGCGCTCCGGTCACCAAGAATGGTGCGATCCCAGCCAGACCGGAGACGAGATCAAGTGCGAATCGCGAGATTCGAAGCGTGGAGCCACCAAGTGTCGGCAATAGGAGAACGATCATCACCGCGAAAGTGATCGGTGGTGTGACGACTGCGGTAAAGACTGTTCCAGCGCGACCGAGATAGATCGCGCCGCCGAAAGCGATCCACAATCCAATTCCAGTGATCACGCCGACATTTCCTCGGAACGTGATCTCGATTGCCATGAGTAGGGTGATGAGGAGTGATTGCAAGATGACGACACCAGGTTTGGTGAGGCCAGGGCCTTGGATCCTTGACTTCGGGTCGAGTTGCTTGGCATCCAAGCGATAACTCTTCGTCATCACGTCGCTTCCTCTTCTAGATCCTCGTCTACTTCGGATTCGATCGCGAGAAGATCATCGCCTGCTTCGATCTCTCGGATCTTGATCTCACGAACCCCATCATCGATATCAGGGAGAGCCTTCATCTTCTCTGTCGTGAGGCCACCGATCGCTGAGATCTTCCGCGCTGGTCGGAGCATATTCTCTTCAGCGCTCGCCACGAGTTCGTTGAAGGCTTTCTCAGTGCTCTTGATGCGATCACCGAGAGTGGAGATCCGACCATGGACTTTGACGATTCGCTTCAATAATTCCTGCGCCAACCCTTGGATCTCTGAAGCGCTCTGCGCCAACTTAGAACGATTGAAGACATAAGCGACTGTGCGAAGCAGGGCGAGCATCGTGTTCGGTGTCGCAATCGCAACGCTCTTCTCGAAGGCCTTCTCATGCAGTTGTGGATCGACGATCAGCGCTTCGACCAAGATCGATTCGAAAGGTGCGAAGAGGACGACGAAGTCAGGGGATTGCCCTTTTCCTTGATAGTCACGCTTTGCTAGTGCATTGACATGACCAAGGAGATCCTTGGCGTGTGCCTTCATCAACTCTTCCTTGGTGGATGGATCCTCTTCACCCATCGCATCAAGGAACTTGTCGAAAGGGAACTTCGAATCGATGTAGATCTCACTTCCACCGGGGATTGCGATCCGAATATCTGGCTTTCCGACGCCGGAATCACTTACTTGATGGTCTTGTCTGAAGAAGTGAATACCCTCCTGCAAGCCTGAACTTTCAAGGAGCATCTCAAGTTGGGTCTCACCATATTTTCCACGTGATTGAGGATTGGAGAGCGCGCCAGCGAGTTTCGTCGTCTCTCGAAGAAGGGATTCGGCGCCAAGGCGCATCCCTTCGATCTGCGTCTTGATCGAAGTCTCACTCTCTACACGCTTCAACTCCGCCTCATGGCTCGCACGGGCCAACTCCGCCATCTTGCTCTCGACGCTTTTCACTGCATTGGTCAGCGAGAGTGCGCTCTTCTCTTCTTCGATGCGAGCAGCAAGTTGCGCTTCAAGGCGAAGGACATTCGCTCGCTCTGCTTCGTTTGTCGCTTCCAACGAAGCGATACGTGCGCCACTCTGGGATCGAATGCGTGAAGTTCCCAGCAAGAATCCGATCGCGGTACCGATGACGAGCGAGATGATGATGAAGATCGCGATCGACGAGTCACTCATGAGCCCAATCGTGGCAGGCGGAGGGGACAATGACGCGTAGGCTCTACCCCTCGTGGGGCTCTCTATAGGAATCGTCGGACTACCGAATGTGGGCAAGTCCACCCTTTTCAACGCATTGACGAAGAACAACGTCTTGGCTGCGAACTACCCCTTCGCAACGATCGAGCCCAATGTCGGCGTGGTCGGGGTGCCTGACTCCCGGCTCGAGGTGTTGGCGAAGATCTTCGATTCTGAGCAGGTTCTCCCAGCCACTGTCTCATTCGTGGATATCGCTGGGATCGTCAAGGGTGCATCTGAGGGAGCAGGGCTCGGGAACAAGTTCCTCGCGAATATCCGTGAGAGTGATGCGATCTGCCAAGTGATTCGAGTCTTCTCCGATGGTGATGTGGTCCATGTCGACGGCAAGGTCGATCCAGCATCGGATATCGAAACCATCAATACCGAGTTAGCCCTTGCTGATCTGCAGACGATCGAGAAGTCGATCCCGCGCCTCGAGAAAGAGGCTCGACAGAGTAAAGAGCGGACTGCAGTCCTTGAGGAATTGAAGAAGGCGAACGAGATCTTGAGTGCGGGGAAGTTGCTCTCGAGTTCGACTCTCGACCTTGCCCTCTTGAAGGAATTTGGCTTCCTCACTGCCAAGCCATTCCTCTACCTCTTCAATGTCGATGCCGGCGAGCTCGGTGATCAAAGTCTTCGGGATGAGCTCTCTGCTCTAGTCGCACCTGCCAAGGCGATCTTCCTTGATGCAAAGACGGAGGCAGAGTTGGCTGAGCTCAGTGATGAAGATGCGCTCGAACTTCTCAAGTCGATCGGATTGGAAGAGCCAGGACTTGCGACGTTGGCTCGAGTCGGCTTCGAGACGCTTGGTCTTCAGACCTATCTCACTGCTGGGCCTAAGGAAGCACGTGCATGGACGATACATAAAGGCGACACGGCACCGATGGCTGCTGGTGTGATCCATACCGATTTCCAACGTGGCTTCATCAAAGCGGAAGTGGTCTCGTTCCACGATCTCGTCGATGCCGGATCGATGGCAGAGGCGCGCTCTCGCGGAAAAGTACGTATGGAAGGTAAGGACTACGTCATGCACGATGGTGACGTGGTCGAATTCAAGTTCAATGTCTGATCCAACGTCAGCGAACCGATGAACGAGGAGAAATAGTCGTGAAATCAGCTCATCTTGCCGGCCTGCCGGAGAGAAGGCGAGAAAACCTTCGTAACATCGCGATCATCGCCCACGTCGATCACGGTAAGACCACTCTGGTCGATGCCATGCTCTGGCAATCAGGTGCATTCGCGGCCCATAAGGAACAGACCGAGTCGAAAGATCGCGTCATGGATTCGATGGACTTAGAGCGCGAAAAGGGAATCACCATCCTCGCGAAGAACACTGCGGTCAAGCGCGGTAATCTCACCGTCAACATCATCGATACGCCCGGTCACGCGGATTTCGGCGGCGAAGTGGAACGTGGACTTGAGATGGTCGATGGAGTGCTCTTGCTCGTCGATGCGTCTGAAGGTCCATTGCCGCAGACGCGATTCGTACTCCGCAAAGCCCTAGCGAAGAACCTTCCCGTCATCTTGGTCATCAATAAGGTAGATCGAACAGATGCACGGATCTCTGCCGTCGTCAACGAGACCTATGAACTTTTCTTGGACCTTGATGCAAATGAGGATCAGATCGATTTCCCAGTGATCTTTGCTTCTGCGAAAGCAGGAAGAGCATCACTTACTCAACCAGCGGATGGCGGTATGCCCGACGCTGAGAACTTGGATGTCCTCTTCGAGACCATCTTTTCGACCATCCCTGCTCCGGTCTATCACGAGGGTGCGCCGCTACAAGCGCATGTCACAAACCTTGATTCATCGCCTTACCTTGGACGCCTTGCACTCTGCCGCGTTCATGAAGGTGAGATCAACAAGGGTCAGCAAGTGATGTGGATCAAGACCGATGGCACAATGGAACGAGTCAAGATCTCCGAGCTGCTGATGACTGATGGATTAGAGCGAGTTCCGGCGGATTCTGCAGGGCCTGGCGACATCATCGCGCTCGCAGGAATAGAGACCATCACTCTTGGTGAGACCCTTGCAGATGCGGATAATCCTCATGCTCTGCCATTGATTACGGTCGATGAACCCTCGATTTCGATGACTGTCGGTATCAATACCTCTCCATTGGCTGGCCAATCCGGCAAGAAATTGACTGCACGTCTTGTAAAGAATCGTCTTGATGCCGAACTCGTCGGCAATGTCTCGCTTCGTATCAATCCAACCGATCGTCCGGATACATGGGAGATCCAAGGACGCGGCGAGTTACAACTCGCCGTCTTGGTGGAGATGATGCGTCGTGAAGGATTCGAACTCACCGTCGGTAAACCACAGGTGGTCACACGGGAGATCGATGGGAAGATCCATGAACCGATGGAGCGATTGACCATCGATTCTCCAGAGGAGTATTTAGGTGTCATCACACAATTGATGGCACTCCGTAAAGGTCGTATGGAGCAGATGGTCAATCATGGAACCGGATGGATCCGGATGGACTATCGAGTCCCATCGCGTGGACTGATCGGTTTCAGAACCGAGTTCTTGACGGAGACTCGAGGAACTGGGTTACTACACCACGTCTTCGATGGATATGAGGCGTGGCACGGTGAACTCCGCACACGTCCGACGGGTTCTCTTGTTTCGGATCGCCGTGGCATCGTCACCTCCTATGCGCTCTTTAGTCTCCAAGAGCGCGGCACCATCTTCGTTCAAGTAGGCGATGAGGTCTATGAAGGAATGGTGATCGGTGAGAATGCGCGTCCCGAGGATATGGATGTCAATGCATGTCGCGAGAAGAAGCTCACCAATATCCGATCTGCTACTGCCGATGAATTGGAGCGATTGATCCCGCCGAAGCTTCTCAATATGGAACAGGCGTTGGAGTTCTGTCGAGAGGATGAGTGCATAGAGGTGACCCCAACGACCGTCAGGGTCCGGAAAGTAGCGCTTGACCAGAATGAACGAGCAAGGCTCGCCTCCAAGGCGAAGAAGGCCAATCTCGAGGGCTGATTTCCGCTTAAAAATCGCGTTTCATCGCTGATCGTCACCACCCTGTTGTTGGATAAGGCTCTGATGATCTCGAATGGACGTGCAGAGTCGACTCCGCGATGGGCACTGACGCGCACGCCGACTCCTCCCTTCCCGCGTGATCCGATATCCGATCTTCATCGCGCCGTCCTTGAGACGAGTGGCGGAAGATCTCGCTTCGTTTCTGGTGTGAGCGGCAGTGGAAAGACGACTCTCTTGATCCAACGTGCGCTCGCCCTTCTTGCTGGAGAATTGACCGGTGTAGTTATCGATCCTGCACGCCTTCTGGTGCTGACCTTCTCCAGGAGCCATGCAGATTTCCTTCGTGATCGCATCGCTATCAATGCTTCGACGATCGCGCGTGAACCGATCGCGCGCACTTTCGCAGCGCTCGCATTCTCGATAGTGCGAATGGCACTCGAAGAGGATGTTCGTGAACCCATTCTCCTCTCTGGCGCTGAGCAGGATCAGATGATGAGGACTTTCCTTACATCGGAATTCGAAGTCGGTAATTGGCCCGATGATCTCAGTAAAGCGCTAGCGACTCGTGGTTTCGCGAAGGAACTTCGAGATCTCATCTCACGTGCGAAGGAGCGAGGACTTTCTTATCAAGCACTCGAGTCTCTCGGAAGAGAGATAAAGGATCCGAATTGGATTGCAGCAGCGAGATTCTGGAAGCGGATGGAGGAGATTGCCGTCATCCGAGAGAGTGGTGTCGGAGATCCAAAGGAGCGAATCGATCCCAGCGAATTGATCTCACGGGCGGCGCTCTATCTCGAGCGATCCTCAGCGTTACGAGATCGAGTATCGAATCTCTTCGACCATGTTCTAATCGATCACTTCGAAGAGGGCGATCCATCACATAGACGTCTGCTTCGCGCTATCTCACCGAGAGCAGTCACGATCTTCTTCGATAAGGCGAGCGCCGTCTCCACCTTCCGCGGCGCAGATCCTGATGGCATCGATGCTTTCATCGATGAGATGAGATCGGAACGCGATGATCTCGAGTCAACCATCGACTTAGGCGCGACACTTCGTCACAGTCCGAATGCGATGGCCTCTGAAAGCGAGTCGATCGCGCAAGAGGCGAGAGTGATCGCTGAATACCTTCGTATTCGCCATCTTCGAGATGAGATCGAATGGCGTGAGATGGCGGTCATCGTCCGCTCGCCAGGTGAGCATCTCTCCACTATCCGCAGGACCTTGGCACTCTCCAACATCCCGGTATTCCAAGAGCGCGGAACGACATCACTTGCCGAAAGCTCGGCTATCAAGCCGATGATCATGATCGCAGAGATAGCGCTCGGGACGCTCGAGTTACGGCGCGAGAATTTCGACAAGGTGTCAGAGCTCCTCCTTTCGGAGTTCGGTGGCCTCGATCCGCTTCGCCTGCGACGGCTCCGTGAAGAGATCAATAGATTACGAGAAGAGGGCGACCTTCGCTCGACAGACGAGATCATCCTTACTGCGCTCTCTGATCGTGAAGTGATCCTTGATTTCGATCCCCGGAATGAGTTGAAACCACTTGCTGACTTATTGAGACGTGCGACCAAAGTGGCACGGTTGCCACAGTCGACGATTACCGATCTGCTTTGGGAAATATGGAACACCGCGACCGATCACTCTGGAGATCCGATCAGCGAGAAGTGGCGAGATCGCGTCATCGAGAGCAACTCGCTCTATGAGGTGGGAGCTGGGGATCGAGACTTGGATCTCGTCGTGGAACTCTTCGAAGTGGCGCGACGATTTACGGAGCGATTCCCATTCGCATCTGCCGCACTCTTCCTTGAGGAATTGAAGAGCACGACGATCTTCGGTGACGTGATCGCACCTCAATCGGATAGTGGGAATCGTGTCACCTTGACCACGGTTCACTCAGCAAAAGGTTCGCAACCGGGTGAATGGAAGGTAGTCGTCATCGCTGGAGTACAAGAGGGAATCTGGCCGAATCTGACGACACGAGGCTCACTTCTTGGAAGCGAAAGATTGGTTGAGATTCAGCGCTATGGCATCTTGCCTAAGGCAGAACTTGCCGCGCTATCAGCCACTGCACTCGCCATCGATGAAAAAAGACTCTTCGAATATGCGACATCACGTGCGAGCGAACACCTCTTGGTGACCGCGGTGACGAGAGAGGATGACCTCCCATCGCCTTATTTCTACGATTTCGCGGCTAGAAATCCCTCTCTCGACGAAGCAGATGCCCCCCTCTCACCATTGCCGATGATCGCTCATCTTCGCCGGCAGCTGATGGATGAAGCCGTTCCTAGGGGTGAACGGGAAGGTGCAGCGAGCATGTTGAAGAGACTTGCTCGCGAGGGCTTCGTCCATGCCGATGCTTCGAAGTGGCTTGGCTTCAACTCATTGACCACAACGTATCCATTGATCGAAGACGGCCACGAGATTCCCATTTCACCGAGCGAGATCGATCGTTTCATCGAGTGCCAACTTCGTTGGTTCCTTGAAAAGAGTGGCGCTAGAGATGGTGATAGCCAAGCTGCGCTTCTTGGTTCTGCCATCCACGCTTATGCGCAATTGCTTGCAGAAGGTGAGGTGGATCTAGCGGAGGCTCGCTCTCGATTAGAGCGAACGTGGCATCTCATCGATTCAAGTTCAGGTTGGTCCCACACCCATCAATTGCAACGTGCGATTCGAATACTCGAACGATTCGTCGATTGGCAGTCAAGCAATGACCGGAAGCTGATCGCAACGGAAGCGAAGTTGGATCTCGAAGTCGAGGCGGGCGCCGGAGTGCCGATTCGAATCCGAGGTAGCGCAGATCGAATCGAAATCGATGAGAATGGGAAGTTCTATATCGTCGACCTCAAGACTTCCTCCTCGCAGATCACTGCCGAAGAAGCCAAGGCCAATCTCCAATTGGCCATCTATCAGACCGGACTTGCTCTTGGTGGCTTCGAAGAGATCGGCGAAAGAGATGGCGATCGTGAGTTAGGCGGCGCAGAGTTGGTCTACCCAGCAAGCAAGACCAAGTCTGTCGCGACACGGGAACAACCTCCGATTGATCCTGATGAGATCGCAGAGCGCGTCGGCAAAGAGGCGACAGCTATGGCAGGTTCATCCTTCATCGCAACGATCAATTCGAGTTGCAGAACGTGCGCGGTGAGAACGCTCTGTCCGATGCAAGGTAGTGGGCGATCGGTGGTGCGTCGATGATCTACACCGAAGCAGAGATCACGGCAGCGCTTCATAAGGTCGACCCGAAGATCAAGACGCCAACTCCGGAGCAGAGCAAGATCATCTCGGCGCCACTGGATCCCGCGATCGTCATCGCTGGTGCTGGCTCTGGAAAGACAGAGACCATGGCATCGCGCGTCCTCTTCTTGGTTGCGAACCGACTGGTAAAACCAAATGAGATCCTCGGCCTCACCTTCACACGTAAGGCAGCTGGCGAATTAGCGATCCGCGTTCGCCTTCGACTACGTCAACTCGCCGAGACAGGATTGATCGACAGATCGCTCCTTATCACAGATCCGACGATCCTCACCTATCACTCATACGCTTCGAAGATCGTCGCTGATTATGGGCTTCGCCATGGCGTTGATAGCGATTTCACACCACTCGGTGAGGCGGCGCTCTTCCAATTGGCAAGTGAAGTGGTGAGTCATCACACTGAGATGGATGCCGATGTCGAAGTGAGTGCCAAAGATGCGACAGACCACGTCATCTCACTATCACGTCTCATCTCGGAACATGGCAGCACCATCGATCAGGTACGACGGGTGACTGAGAAGGTCCTCGAAGGGGTGCTCTCACTTCCCGGTACTCACACAACAGAACATAAGAAGATCATCAAGAGCTCGAAGTTACGCCTTGCATTGCTTCCGATGGTGGAGCGATTCGATGAGTTGCGACGGGATCGGAATGCATTCTCTTTCGATGATCAGATGTCGATGGCTTCGACGATCGCACAAGAATTCAGCGAGATCGGGGAAGCGGAACGTGTGAAGTTCAAGGCCGTCCTACTCGATGAGTATCAAGACACATCGCAAAGCCAACTGCGCCTTCTCTCTGCGCTCTATGGAAGCGGTCATCCTGTTATGGCCGTGGGAGATCCATTCCAATCGATCTACGGATGGCGTGGCGCAAGCGCAGACACGATGTCGACCTTCTTCTCTTACTTCCCTTCGCCACGAAGTGGAGAATCGCGATATTCGTTGAGCATCAGTTGGCGAAATGACCAAGCGATCCTGACTGCAGCGAATGATCTGATTCGGGAGATCCAAATGTTCCAAGAAGGTGGCGCAGGCAAGGAAGTGGTGCAACGACTGTCACCTCGAAAAGGTGCTGGCACCGGAGAGGTTCTTGCCGGTGCTTTCTTGACCCTCGACGAAGAAGCGGAGGCAATCGCAGACTTCTTCGCGCTCCGCTGCAATGACGAGAGCACATCGGCGGTACTGGTTCGCTCGCGTACCCAGATCGAAGTGATCGAACAGGCGCTACGTGCACGAGGTCTTCCAGTTGACGTGGTTGGCATCGGGGGATTGCTCTACATCCCTGAAGTCGTCGAAGTGATTGCACTCCTCAAAGCGATCGCTTTCACAGATCGTGGCGTCGCGCTTGCAAGACTTCTCACTAGCGAGCGATACGCGATCGGGGCTAAGGATCTCTTGGGCCTTTCGACCTATGCCCGCCTCCTTATCAATGAACGTAGCGGTGGTGTGAAGAACTCATTGATCAAGGAGATCGCTTCGGGGGATCCACTCACTCTTGAGAATGAAGGGCAATTCGTTGGAAATATCGTCGAGGCACTTGATCTCATCGACCAAGCTCCTCGTCATCTCTTCTCATCGGAGGGATTGCGACGACTGAGAGAGGCACGAAGGGATATTCAACGAGTCCGAGAAAGATCCGGTTCCTTGATGGATATCACTCTCGAGGCAATACGAACTCTGGGGCTTGAAGTAGAGGTGATGGTTCGAGATGGGATCAAGGATGGCATGCGTCATCTTCATCGTTTCATTGATGAGGTGGCACGGTTCCAGAGCGACGGTGGGACGCTCTCAGGATTCTTAGAATGGATCGATTACGCGATCGCTCGAGAGAGTGGCTTGAAGGAGAGCGAAGTACGTGAGAGCAAAGGACGGATTCAGATCATCACCGTCCACGGCGCCAAAGGACTTGAGTGGGATTTCGTCGCGGTCCCAGGACTTCGAGATAGCGGCTTCCCCTCTACTGGAAGGGGCCTCGAGAACTGGCTTACTGATGCAGGGGATATGCCGTTCTCGCTTCGTGGCGATCGAGATCAACTTCCGAGATTCGATATCTCTACCGTCGAAGATTGTAAGGCTCTCACCGCTCGACAAAAAGAGTTCACCTCTCACTGTCGAGGTCGGAAGTATCTCGAAGAGCTACGACTTGGTTATGTCGCATTCACACGAGCGCGAAAAAGTTTGATGGTCTCATTGAGCCATTTCAAGGAGGGAGTGACAGCGGAGGGACCGAGCCAACTCTTCGATGTGGCAGCACGCTCTGCAACACGAATCAACGAATTCGATGGCACGCTCCCAGATGGTCCGAATCCTTCACTTGAAAGGCCAAGACAGGGAAGTTGGCCACACGATGCACTGAGAGATGAGAGGGAAGCCTTCGATGAGGCAGTGAAACTTTACGAGAAGGCACCAGATCTCGACGATGCACAGCTTGAAGAGTTGGATCGGGATCTCTTTGCAGTGATCAATGAAGAGCGGAGTCGTCGATCGGAGAAAGTGGTCATGCTCCCGGAACGAATCTCGGTCTCTATGTTGGAGGAGCTCTATAAGGATCCGAATGGACTTGCGATACGGATACGTAGGCCCATGCCATCTCATACCAATCTCTTCGCACGACGAGGAACCGAGTTTCATGCCTGGGTAGAGCGATATCTCAACAGACCACAGATTTGGGCCGAGGATGAGTGGGAATGGGATGAGGCACTTTCTGACACTCAGTTGAAGGAATTGAAGGATGCTTGGTTATCGTCTGAGTGGGCATCGAGAACACCGCTTGAAGTGGAATTCCCGTTTGAAGTAGTGATCGATGGAACGTTGCTCCGTGGTCGAATCGATGCGATCTACCAAGATCCCCGGGATATCGAACGAATCGAAGTCGTCGATTGGAAGACGGGACGAGTCAAGAGTGGTGATGATCTATCGAGCGCCGCGACGCAACTCGCCGCATATCGACTCGCGGTCGCAAAGCTCTTCTCAAAGCCGCTCGAATCGATCAGTGCGGCCTTCCACTACGTCGAAGCGAACGAGACGATCCGTCCGGCTGACCTCTTGGATGAGAAGCGAATCATCCAATTACTGCCGAGATGGGGCGATGATCGCTGATCTTTCCTTGGCCATGCACGATCTCATGCCCCTCGATCCCGTCACTTGCCAGGATGTAATCGAATTGAACTTTCGGTGACCATGATGGATAACTCTTCGATTGGGTGAGAGTTTGCAGTGGCGTGGCCTTCGACGCGAGACCCCAAGGAAGGTTGAAATCTCCCATCAGAATGGTGCGCTCGCCCAAGGTACGTAGCCATCTTTCGGCTGCACGCAGTTGTTTGATATTGAATCCAGGAACGAAAGAGAGATGAGTCGTTGCGATGATGGTGCCGTCGATCAATTCGGCAGCGACCACCACTCGCGGTTCATCAGGTACATAGCGAAGACGAATGCCTTTCGGTGTCGGAATCGCAAGCGGTGCGCCAAAAGGTGCCGTACCCAACTCCTTCACATGGAATCGCTTCACTTCGATTCGAGAGATGAGCGCGATTCCATATGTAGGGGATTCCTCGCGCTCAGTCGTACTCCATTCACCACCGGGTGTCCCAAAGAGAGTCGGTTGATAGTGCCAGTACTCACTACCCATCAACTTCGCGATGTGACGAGTCTGATGGATACCACCACTTCGAGGCTGTAAGTCGTCTACTTCTTGGATTGCAAGGAGATCAGGAGTGAACTCTTTAAGGAATCGGCCGATGCCATTCTCCAATGTCTCTTGAGTGGCACTTCCATCGATGAGTGAACGGCCATTGAGTAGATTCCATGAGGTAAGGCGAAGGTTGCGGTGCGACGATCTCCCCGGTTCGGTCGTCATTGGGGCAGGTTAGTAGGCTTGCCGACATGCTGCAGTTGCCGCTTGCGAAGCAAGTTCTCGATCGAGCCGCAGAGTTGCGTTCCAACGAATCTGTGCTTGAAGCACTCGCATCTGACGGGATCTTCTACCACTTCTACCAAGGTTCATGGTTGATCGATGGTGAGGTCATCGCATCGCTAGGTAGAGGTGAGAGTGATTCACTGATCAAGAGCGCTGAGCGATATTTCCTCGGTGTCGATGATGATCGACGAGGACATTTCCTGATCCATCATCTAGAGACGCCGGAGAGTTCACATCACCTCCATCTTGATTTCAAGAGCCTTCGATCGAAGGTGGCGCTCTTCTCGCCGTTACATGTCGGTCTTTCGATGCACGGTCAGGGCCTTGCGAATTGGCATGCCACACATCGTTTCTGCTCTCGTTGCGGCAAGGAGACCACTTCGATCCTTGGTGGGTCGGTGAGGAGCTGTCCAGACGAACATCATCATTATCCGCGCACTGACCCTGCCATCATCTCCCTGATCAAGGATCGGAGCGACCGAATACTTCTAGGTCATCAAGCGACTTGGCCAGAGGGCCGTTTCTCGACCATCGCAGGTTTCGTCGAACCTGGTGAGTCCTTTGAGAGCGCATTGCACCGAGAGGTCCTTGAAGAGGTTGGAGTTCCAGTCGCCGAATACCAATATCTTGGATCGCAACCTTGGCCTTTCCCATCCTCAGTGATGATCGCCTTCGAAGCGATCACTGATCATCCGGAGTTAGCGCGTCCTGATGGTGAAGAGATCACTGAGATTCGTTGGTTCGATCGCAAAGGACTGAGTGATGCGACGCGACGCGGCGAGATCCTGCTGCCACCACCGATCAGCGTTGCGCGAGCGATGATCGATCGTTGGTATGGCGCAGTCGAAGGTGAGCCGTTGAGCACGAAGGACGCTTGGCGTTCGTGAGCGTAAACGCTGAGGCGCTACTAGCCGCATTGGATGATGAGCAACGAAAGGTTGCTACGGCAGTTCGCGGTCCGGTGCTTGTCATCGCTGGAGCAGGAACTGGAAAGACTCGTGCCATCACACAACGGATCGCATATGGAGTAGAGATCGGCGCATTCGACCCTCGAAAGGTCCTGGCACTGACCTTCACCGCGAAGGCAGCAGGAGAGATGCGGCAACGTCTCCGCGTCCTTGGCATTCCGGGAGTGCAAGCCCGCACTTTCCATGCTGCAGCGCTCCGTCAATTGATCTATTTCTGGCCAGAGGTCCTCGGTGGAAGATTCCCCAAGGTCCTTACGACCAAGTCCTCACTCCTCTCAGAGAGTGCTGGTCAGGTCGGCTCTTCGGTGAAGATCAATCCGCAATCGCTACGAGAGATCTCAAGCGAAGTCGAATGGAGCAAATCTCTCTCATTGGCTCCGGATCAATATGTCGCGGAAGCAGAGCGCTCCGGGCGAGAGACGCTCGCACCTTTAGGGGAGATCGCACGGATCTATGAAGCCTATGAATCGATCAAGCGTGATGAGCGAGTGATCGATTTCGAAGATGTCCTCTTACTTACCATCGGAATGCTCGAAGAGGAGAGTAGTGTCGCAAGTCGAGTCCGCGATCAGTATCGATTCTTCACTGTTGATGAGTACCAAGATGTCTCACCATTGCAACAACGGCTCCTCGATCTCTGGCTCGGAAGTCGGAAAGATATCTGTGTCGTCGGTGATCCGGCCCAAACCATCTACAGTTTCACAGGAGCCACACCCGCTTTCTTGCTCAATTTCACGAAACGTTATCCCGAAGCGGAAGTCGTGCGCCTCAATCGCGGTTATCGCTCCACACAAGAGATCATCAACTACGCCAATCAATTGATCCGTGACGAAGCATCGGAGTTGATCGCGGGTCAAACACGCCACGGCGATCTCGTTCGCTTGAGTGGACATCCACGTGTCGAAGAGGAGATCAGGGCGATCGTCCGCGAAGTCGAGAACGAGATCGCGACGCCACGTGATCCCCGGCGAATTGCGATATTGGCACGGACTAATAGTCAATTGGAGGCCCTAGCGCGTTCGCTTCGGATCGCCGGTATCGAATTCCAGATTCGTGAGAACGAGAGATTCTTCGACTCTCGAGAAGTGATGGATTCGATCCGCCTTATTAGAAGTGCCTCTGTCTTGAGCGATCCAAATGGAGACTGGCGATCGGAGCTCGATTCGATCCTTGCGCCACTCGGTGGTGATCCAAAGATCAGGGCGATTCGCGATCTTGCCATGGAAGATCCGACGATCCCGTCGATGCGAGATTTCCTACGGGAGTTGGAGGATCGGAAGGATCAGAACAACCCACCCCAACTTCCAGGAGTTACCTTGGCGACATTCCACGCCGCGAAAGGATTGGAGTGGGACTCGGTATATCTCTTCGGAGTCTCAGAGGGAATCGTGCCGTGGCCAAGCTCTTCGATCGAAGAGGAGAAGCGTCTGCTTTATGTTGGGGTCACGCGTGCGAAGGAGCGATTGAGCATCTCTTACTCAGGGGTATCGTCGCCACTGCTGAATAAATAAATCACCTTGCCTGAGGCAAGGCGAGATTGCTACCCTCACCCTCATGTCCCGAAACCTTGTATCGCAGCGCATGAATCATCATGCCTTCACACACGGTTTTACCTCCTCATCGAAGGCTGACTATTCCTTTACAGCCTTTTACGGCGAGGTCTCGGGATCCTGGAGGACTATCTAAAGAGCGATAAGTGCCCAGGGGCCCAAGATCCAAACGGATCTCGGGCCTTTTTTCATTTTCGTGGGTCTTTCGAGAGAAATCCAGGAAGTGATCAATCAAGAAGAAATCTGAGGAAGTTAGAAGAAGAAGGTAGGTAAGAAGATGGCGAACGTACTACTGAGTGATCTCTTAGTGCCGGGTTGGGCTGAGACGAAGGTGGGATTGAAGGATGTCACAGGTATCTACGGTGATTCACACGCCTTCACCTTGCCCTGCCACACTACCGATCCCGAACTCTTCTTCTCTGATGAGAAATCGAATATCGCGAGAGCGAAGTCACTATGCACCCCATGTCCGGTTCGAAGTGAGTGTCTTAAGGGCGCGCTATCGAGAGAGGAACCATGTGGCGTATGGGGAGGCGAACTCTTTCACGAGGGAGTTGTCATCACTGAGCGCCGCGGTGTCGGGCGTCCTCGTTTGGTACGAGTGAGCTAACGCCCTACTCCGAGTGCACGGAAGTTCCATCCGGCGGCGATCCAACCTGCTCGATCGAGTGCGTTTCGTCCATCGATGATGTTCGATTCCTTAACCAGGCTCTTCGTGGTGGCGGGGTCGATCTCTCGATACTCCCGCCACTCGGTGAGGTGAAGGATCATCTGGGCACCAGAGAGCGCATCATCGAGATGGGTTGTGAACTTGAGTTCCGGGAATCGACCCTTCGCATTCTCAACCGCTTTGGGATCATGGATGATGACATCGGCGCCGGCGGTGTGAAGTTGAGCAGCGATATCGAGAGCCGGTGAGTCACGGACATCATCGCTTTCGGGCTTGAAGGCGGCTCCAAGGATCGCGATGCGTTTCGACTTCAAGTCATCACCGAGGTCGCTGCGCACCAATTCGATCATCCGTGTCCTAGCGCGAAGATTGATCGAGTCGATCTCGCGGAGGAATTCCAGCGCCTGCCTTGCACCGAGTTCATCGGCTCGGGCCATGAAAGCGCGAATATCTTTCGGAAGACAGCCACCACCGAAACCGATTCCTGCCTGGAGGAAGCGATTTCCGATCCGTGGGTCATAACCGATCGCTCTGGCAAGGACAGTGACGTCACCAGCGGCAGCCTCACAGATCTCAGCCATGGCGTTGATGAACGAGATCTTCGTAGCCAGGAAGGAGTTGGCTGCGACCTTGACCAGTTCTGCAGTGGGAAGGTCCGCACGAATCCACGGGATGTCGAGTGCCAGGAGATCGGCATAGACCTCTTTTAGCAATTCCTCCGCGCGATCGGAAGTGACTCCCACGACCAATCGATTAGGTCGCAATGTGTCCTCCACCGCGAATCCTTCTCTTAAGAACTCTGGATTCCATGC
This sequence comes from Candidatus Nanopelagicaceae bacterium, assembly GCA_049459795.1. GTDB lineage: Bacteria > Actinomycetota > Actinomycetes > Nanopelagicales > Nanopelagicaceae > SYAN01. Next base: position 98,723 of record JBMUDS010000001.1, read on the forward strand.
CAATTCCGCCTGCGGATTGATCTCGTTGAGCCGTGCAGATAATCGCCCTGCTGTTCCGACTGGAACCGTCGATTTTCCGACGATCAAGGAACCTGGCTTCACTACTGGAGCGATCGCCTCTAAGGATGCGTCCACGAATCGCAGATCTGCTGCGAGTGAATCCTTCGATTGGGGCGTGCCGACACAAATGAAATGGACATCGCAATCAGAAACCGCATTGAAGTCCGTCGTGAAGGTCAACCGCTTCGATGCCACCTCATCGCGAAGGAGTTGATCGAGTCCAGGTTCATAGAAGGGAACCTCACCACGACCAAGCGTCTCGATCTTGCCGGCGTCGACATCCACACCTACGACTTCGAAACCTAATGAAGACATCGCGGCCGCATGTGTCGCACCGAGATAGCCGGTACCGATGACAGAGAGTCGAAGACTTTTACTCACAGAGTTATCTCTTTTCCTTTGAACATCGAGGAAGACTTAGCGAAACTTCAGAACCCTTTGCAGGGATTGGTGCTGGCACGTTCTGTGCCAAATTTATCAATATAAGTCACCTCAGGCTTCGCCTTCTTCCCGGTGTCAGCCGCCTCTTGGTTCGATGGGCTCGCGGATGGTGTCGGCTTCACTTCGTCGATCAAGGGTCTGTCCTCACGAATTCTCTGGAAGAGATCAGCAGATAGCTCTGGATCCCAGAGGACTGCAGCAGTGACCCCATTCTTGTTGTAGTTGTAGTACTTGAGCGGGACCGTCAATGTGTTGACGTTCTTCGCAGAGAGATTGCGCAATTGTTTACCGAGAGTCAAGAGATCATTTCGATCCAATCCTTCATCGGTGATGACCGAGTCGAATGCGGAATTGAGCAGACGCGTCATCGTGACGGGGTTCAACAGCACCCCTGCACTTGTCACCTCGCGGAGGATGGTGGAGACAAATTGCTGTTGTCGCTTCATTCGTCCGAGGTCAGAGGTGCCATCGAAGGAGCGGGCGCGGACATATTTCAAGGAGTCGATGCCATCGAGAAGATGCCTGCCTGCGTCCAATCTCAGATGACTCTTCGGATCGTTGATGGCACGTGGCGTGCAGATCTCCACACCACCGAGCGCATCGACGATCCGGACGAATCCAGTGAAGTCGACTTCGATGTAGTGATCGATACGGACATCGCTCATCGACTCGATGGTCTTGATGAGAAGTGGTGCACCACCCCAAGCGAAGGCTGAATTGATCTTCGAATAAGTCTCACCTCGCACATCACCAGAGCTATCAGTCCAGGATGGAATGAGGGCATAACTATCGCGTGGGATCGAGATGATCGCTGCTCGATCGCGATTCTTCGAGATATGGACTAAGAGCATCGTGTCCGAGCGCTTCCCAGCGGCGATCTTGGTCGAGCCAGTCCTCAGTCTGCGTTGCTCTTCGCGAGTGAGTCCTTCGCGTGAGTCTGAACCTACGATCAGATAGTTGACCGCGCTGGTGGGCTTCTCTGGTCGCTCTTCTATCCCGGCGAATGCATCGACTCGCTTGATGGAATTGGTCACTACGCCGAAACCGAGCCACGAGAATGCGGAGAGTGCGACGATGGCCACCGAAGTGATGGTGAGGTATCGAATCATCCGCGGTGACTTCACCCCGATAGATTAGTCGCTACGCCTCGCCAAGCCGTTTTAAGAGAAGGGTCAGAGCTGATTCGATTCGATAAGTTGCTCCCGTCATGAATGAAAGTGCGATTGATTCACCCGCAGTCACAGTGATGATCCCTGTCCTCAACGAGGCGGATCATCTCGTTGCGGCCGTCGAATCGGTGCTTGCCCAGGATTACTCAGGTGATATTGAGGTGATTCTCGCCGTAGGACCATCAAAGGATGGAACCGATGAGATCGCTCGTTCATTGGCACGTAGGGACTCACGTGTCATCGTCGTGGAGAATCCATCAGGTCGCACCGCATCGGCACTCAATAGAGCAATCAAGAGCGCTCGATATCCATACATCGTCCGACTCGATGGTCATAGTGAGATCGGTAGCGACTACATCAAATATGCGATCGAAACCCTGATCGCCACCGGTGCTGTCAATGTCGGCGGCATCATGGCAGCGCAAGGGATCACACCTTTTCAGAAGGCAGTCGCTCGTGCGATGCGTTCACCTCTAGGAGTAGGAAACTCCCGCTTCCATACGGGTGGTGAAGCCGGTGAGAGCGACACCGTCTATCTCGGAGTCTTTCGCAAATCCGCACTCGAGGAGATCGGTGGTTTCGACGAGAAGTTCACTCGTGCACAAGATTGGGAATTGAACTATCGACTCCGCTCACGCGGCGGGAAGATCTGGTTCGATCCCCGTCTTGAGGTCACCTATCGACCGCGGAAGAACCTTCGTCTCTTGGCCAAACAATATTTCGAGTACGGACGATGGCGTCGTGCGGTTTCGAGAAGGCATATCGGCACCGTCAACGCCAGATATCTCGCAGCGCCTCTTGCGCTCTCGGTCAATCTACTCTCGGTCATTTTGTCGGTGACGACCGATCCAATCTTCATCGCGCCTCTGCTTGGCTATCTGACCGTGATCGCATTCGGGTCGGCGCTCATCGGTAAGGATCTTGGCGAGCGACTTCGATTGCCATGGGTGCTCATGACGATGCATATGTCATGGGGATTGGGCTTTCTCACCTCGCCACGGCGTCTGATCAGCTGATCTCACTCGATGGTTGGCCAGTAATCTTGCGCCAGTGAGCACCGCGCATCGCACCGCCGTAGAGGTCTATGAACCATTTCAACGCGGCCTACCTCCGCTGGGTGCATATCTTCGATCGCTCTGGGCGAGACGTCACTTCATCTACGAGTATGCACGAGCCGATCTCCATCAACGTCAGTATGGAACTGCGTTAGGTCAACTCTGGTTGATCTTGACCCCACTTGCACTATCTGGCGTCTACTACCTGCTCTTGATCATCATCGGTGCGAAGGGTGGGCCAGAAAGATACGGACACCTGACGGGCACGCTCTTCCTCTTCTATCTCATCACTAATTCAGTCACCTCGGGAGCTAGATCGCTCACATCGGGAAGCAAGTTGATCCTCAATGCTGCCTTTCCGCGCCTCGTCCTTCCCATCACGGAAGCACTGATCGCATTGATGCGCTTCCTCCCGACTCTCTTCGTCTATCTTGCGATACACACCATCTTGGACCTTCCGTTCACGATGCAGATGCTTTGGGCACCACTCTTGATCATCCTGACCTTCTTCTTCGCCGTGAGCGCTGCGATCCTGGCCTCGATCGTCAACGTCTATTTCCGTGATGCACAGAATCTCTTGCCATATTTCACGAGGACCGTCCTCTACCTCTCGCCGGTGCTCTACACATCTGCAGACCTCGATGATCGCTTGCGCTTCCTTGAAGTGATCAACCCGATCTTCCCGATCCTTGATACCTGGTCGGCAGTGATGGTTCGAGGTGAGGCGCCACAGTTCCAGACTGTCGCTCTGGCACTTGGATGGTCACTCGGATTCTTCGCGATCGGCACCTATCTCTTCCTATCGAGGGAGCGTGAGTTCGCTGTCCGCATCTGATGTAGCGATTCGTATCCACGATCTCTCTCTGGTCTACAAGACGACGCTCGACCGACGTCCGACTTTGAGGAAGCGGATTCGGAGGATGGCTCGCCTTGGTAGACAGACTCGAGTCGTCAATGCCATCAATGGAATGACTCTTGATATCCATTATGGGAAGGTGCTCGGTGTCATCGGCACCAATGGCGCAGGCAAGACATCCTTGATGCGGGTGATCTCCGGCATCTTGCCACCGACTCGTGGTCGCGTTGAGGTCTTCGGCAAGGTCTCGACCATGCTCTCGCTTGGCGTCGGATTCAACGCGAAACTCTCGGGTCGCGAGAATGTCTATCTTGGCGGACTCGCTGCCGGTATGACGCGAGACGAGATCGAATCTCGATTCGATGAGATCGTTGAATTTGCTGGTCTTGAGGATGTGATCGATGCGCCGATGCGCACATATTCGTCCGGCATGTACTCCAGGCTCGCATTCGCTGTAGCAGTCTCGCTCGATCCAGATATCCTGATCATCGATGAGGCGCTCAGTACCGGTGACGCCCGTTACAAGATCAAATCCTTACAACGGATCAATCAGATGCGCGGTGAGAACCGAGCCTTGATTGTGGTCTCACATGCTATGAAGACTCTGAAAAATATCTGTGATGAAGTTATATGGCTCGATCAAGGTCGAGTGATGATGCGTGGCGAGCCGACCAAAGTGATCAAGGCCTATAGAGAATTCCTCCATGTCGGCGATGCACCTGAGGTGGATGAGGATCTCTAGAGCTCTCGTCATCGCCATCTCTTCAATCATGGCGCTCTCTCTTCTTCCGCTTCAGAACGCCGTCGCGAACATCCCCGCGACTTTCGTATTCACCGGATCCGGGTATGGCCATGGTGTCGGCATGAGTCAGATCGGCGCACGTGGCATGGCGCTAGAGAGCGCCACTGCGACTCAGATCCTCAACTACTTCTATCCAGGGACTGAAGTGGCACCGGTGGCAGATAGCGAGACGATTAGGATCAATATCGGCCACCGTCAGCAAGATGCCACGATCACCATCCGTAGACTCGATAGCAAATCCACGGAACCGCCTTCATTGTCACTCTTCACCGCTCGACTCGCTGTCGATGAGGTCGCATCGGATTCCATTACGGTCGGGACCTATCTAGATGACATCACGTTGGAGTTGACCTCGAAGTCGAATTCGATTGAGGTGGGAAGATCCTCGAAACTCGCGAAGTACGCCGCGCTCGAGCCATCACGACAATGGACCATTCGTTGGGATAGTGGAACTGTGGTCTCGGTTCGGACCAAAGAGCGGACCTATCTGATTCGCTACGGACAGATCAATATCGCGCGGGTCAGAAACGAAGTTTCATCTGGCCAGATGGAGATCACTGCATCGATGAGGTTAGGCGACCACTACCTCTACGGTTTAGGAGAGGTGCCATCATCATGGCCAGCAGCATCGCTTCAAGCACAAGCGATTGCGGCCCGAACGTTCGCATTGACCAAGATGAAGACGATCAGAAGTACATGTGATTGCAATATATATAGCACCACACGAGACCAGAATTTCGTCGGTTACAGCAAAGAGAGTGAACCGACCTATGGCATTCGCTGGAAGCGCGCAGTCGATCGGACCAGGGGATTGGCGATCCTCTTCGAAGGTGGTCCGATTCAAGCCTTCTATTTCAGCAGTAGTGGTGGAATGACTCAGAATGTGAAGGATGTCTGGGGCAGTGAGTTTCCTTATCTCATCAATCGACCGGATACCTGGAGCGTGAGTGTTGCGATCAACCCACGGTATGCGGCGTGGACGAGATCCGTGGAGCAAGAGACGATGGCTCGCGCTTTCCAACTCGACGATGTGATTCGCTATCAGGTGGTCTCTCGAACTGTCACGGGCAGTATCTCGAGTATTCGCGCATTCTCCTCACTTGGTGCGGAGAGAACACTGACTGGGGAGGTCTTTCGCTCTCGAGTGGGATTGCCATCGACCTGGATCAATCTTCCTGCAAATGAAGAGGCCATAGACGAAGAAGAGGAAGAAGTACTGACGCCAGAGAGTCCAATCTGCCTTGATCTCTTCGGCGCTCTCTTCGGAGCAACAGCAGGGTGTGAGCAGAACGCTAAGTGACTTACCTAATTCGCATGCAAGATCGAATTGAGTCCACTCCATTGACCGCTTGTCGGAAGGGCTTCTATACGACCTGATGCTGAGTTTCTCCGGAAGAGAAGGCCATTGGCACCACTGAGTTCACGCGCTTTCACTTCGGATCCATCCGGCAGCGAGACCTTGGAACCCGCCGTGATGTAAAGGCCAGCTTCAACAACACAATCATCACCAAGCGAGATCCCAAGACCTGAATTCGCGCCGAGAAGCGTCCGCTTACCGATGGAGATGACTTCCTTTCCGCCACCAGAGAGAGTCCCCATGATCGATGCACTGCCACCGATATCCGTCCCATCATCGACGACTACTCCTGCGGAGATGCGACCTTCGACCATCGATGCGCCAAGCGTTCCTGCATTGAAATTGACGAAGCCTTCATGCATCACAGTCGTTCCCGGCGCAAGGTATGCACCGAGACGGACTCGGTCACCATCAGCGATACGAACACCCTCTGGGATCACGTAGTCGACCATCCGGGGGAACTTATCGACGCCAAAGACGGTTAGATGACCGAAGAGCGCTTCGAGCTTCCTTTTGACGATCTCGAAATCACCGATTGCACAAGGTCCCATGGAAGTCCAGACCACATTTGTAAGCGCTGCAAAGAGACCATCGAGTGATTGACCATGCGGCTTCACGAGTCGATGTGAGAGGAGATGTAATCGAAGGTAGGCATCCTTCGCATCCTTGACCGGGCTATCCAAATCGATCTCAAGTGAGAAACTCTCGCGCTTCACTCCGCGAATCTGATCGCTCTCGTTCTGGCGCAGAAGTTCCTCATCGATTGCGATGGAAGTCGCAGAACCCAGATCGCCAAGTCCAAGTGCGAGATAGGACGCCTCGAGGACTCCAGAGCCATGGACTGTTGCAATTCCAAATCCATACGCCTTTCTCATATCCACTCTCAGCTCCATTCTCAGGTCAATATGCCAACGCTATCAACCGAATGCATCACTCGTGATTTACCCTCTCCTCGTGGCTAAACGTCGTGTGGCCGTCTACTGCTCCTCATCCACCACTATCGATGAGAAGTATCTTGACCTCGCTTTTCAACTGGGTGCCGAGATCGCCGCACATGGTTGGGAATTGGTCTGGGGTGGCGGAAAAGTCTCCATGATGGGAGCAGTCGCTCGCGGGGTCCGTTCCAGAGACGGTGAATGTCTCGGAGTGATACCGACTCGACTTAGAAAGATCGAATTCGCAGATGACGAGGCGACTCAACTGATCGAAGTTCGCGATATGCGAGAGCGGAAAGGCATGATCGAAGAGCTATCCGATGCCTTCATCGCACTACCCGGAGGCTTGGGAACCCTCGAGGAACTCTTTGAGATCTGGGTCGGCGGTTACCTAGGATTCCATGAAAAGCCGATCGTGATCCTCGATCCATTCAATGCGTATCGCTCGATGAAGACATTGCTCGATGATCTCGATCGCGAGAATCTGGTCAAACCTGGACAGCGAGAAGTCGTGACCTGGTGTGAAGGAATCGGTGAAGCGCTTCATCACCTCGACTCACGAGTGAGCGAGAAGTGATGCGCCCTACGAAGGAGTTCGCGCTCTCTGTGACGATCTCGGCACCCGTTGACCAAGTCTGGGAGCAGATGGTCGATTGGGAAGGTCAGTCAGAGTGGATGCTCTCGACTCGGGTCTACGACGAACCTCACTCTCCAGAGGGAGTGGGACATCGGCTACGTGCTTTCACGGGACCTCTTGCCCGATGGAATCGAATCATCGGTGTGATGGATGAGATGGTGGTTTCCGAATGGGATCCACCGCACTTTTGTCGGGTGGAACATATCGGTCGGATCATTCGAGGATATGGGACCTTCACTCTCACGCGACGTCAGATCTATATCGATGGGATCAAGGAGTTCACACACTTCGCATGGTTCGAAGAGATCGATGCACCGAAGTGGATCCTTCGCCTCATCAAACCCGGGATTCTTATCGGTGTTTGGATCTCATTGATGAGATTCAAGCGTCGCGTCGAAAAAAGTTGAGTGATTGATGTCAGCGAACGACAAGAACCCCGACCTTCATTCGCTTCTCCAATCACTACCTGAAGAAGAGCGAATCATCTTGACCCTCTTCTATCTCAAGTCCACATCAGCGGAGGAGATCGCCCAGATCCTCGGCGTTCCGATCAGAGCGGTCGAGAGCGTGCTCTTGATGGGGAGGCAACGACTACTTGCTGCGCTTGGGCTGGCCGGAGATGTGGCCGGAGGTATAGAGGGAAAATAGGTTCGATTTCCCCCTGAGACCGATATCGGGGATAATTCTCCCTTCTACGGATGAAGTCAGTGAATCTTTCGGGCCCAGGATCTTGGGAAATGCGATGGGAGTCTTAACATGGCAGCGATGAAACCTCGAACCGGTGATGGCCCGATGGAAGTCACGAAGGAAGCTCGAAGCCTGGTCATGCGTATCCCACTCGAGGGTGGTGGCAGACTCGTCGTTGAACTCAATCAAGAGGAGGCTCGTAGCCTCGCCGACTGTCTCCATGCAGCAGTCAATCTGATCAAGAAGTAATCGCCTCTCTATCGAGCGGATCAAGATGAACCGTTCTCCTTCGACCCTGGAGCGCTTCGCTCTCACCACTTCAACGCGTGATGCCGCATCAAAGGTCAAGCGGAATCCGATTCAGGGATTCGACTGCATCGCACTCGGTTATCGGAATGGATCTCGTGGTCTTGAGTTTCTTGCTCCGAAGTCTTTCATTCGCGCCATCGAAGAAGCATGCGATATCTCACTTAAGGAACTGCTTCAGCTCCATACGCGAGAGCTCAAGAACAAGGATGGAAAGGTCGAAGCCAAAGCAGGGGAGATGGTTGCGCTTCCCTTGGCGACACGTCGTGGACTGCCCGACGAATTGCTCTTCTTCGCAATAGGAAGCGAGAAGGTCGTTGATGCGAGGAAGAGTGGCGCACTCCTTGGTCGTCGTTATCGTGGGAAGTCGAAGAAGGTTCTCATCTCAGCAGGATCCCATCGATTCGTCTCGCAATTCTTAGAGTCACTTCTTCTCTCGACTTACCAGTGGAGCGAGAAGACGACGAAGAGCTCTGATCGTCCAGCTTTCCATATTCTCGATGGAAAAGAACTTGAGCGAATCAGGACCATTGCTTCCCATGTCTTCACGGCCCGCGACTTGATCCACACACCTTCCAATATCAAGACGCCGGCGTGGATCGCTTCACGACTCGTCTCCCTCACGAAATCATCATCTGCTTCGTCTCGCCTCAAAGTCGTTACTAAGTCAGGTAAGGAGATCGCGGAGTTCGGTGGTCTCGTCGCAGTCGGCGGTTCTTCCACGGTGCATCCGCCACGATTTGTTGTAGTGAGCTACACACCGCCAAGAGCGAAGAAGCACGTCGTGCTTGTGGGCAAAGGGATCACTTTCGATACCGGTGGAGTCTCACTCAAACGTCCTTACGACATGATGATGGCGATGAAGACCGATATGAGTGGTGCTGCGGTCGTCGCTGCCACAGTCCTAGCTGCAGCAGAGCTTCGACTACCGATCAAGGTGAGTGCGCTCTTGATGCTCGCAGAGAACACGCTCTCCGCCACAGCACAACGCCCATCAGATGTGATCACCCATTACGGTGGAACGACTGTCGAGGTGATCAACACCGATGCCGAAGGACGTCTCGTCCTAGCTGATGGTCTCGCCTATGCAGACCGTCATCTCGATCCCGATTATCTGATCGACGTCGCCACTTTGACGGGAGCCGCATCCCTTGGACTTGGAAAGCAATATGGGGCTATGTACTCCCGTGATGAGAAGTTAGCCAGCCAACTCCATCAGATCGGTGAGACTGCAGGGGATCGGCTCTGGCATATGCCATTGATCGATGATTATCAGATCGCACTCAAGAGCGAGATCGCAGATTTCAACCACATCGCGGACAAACCGAAATTCGGTGCCGGCTCCGTTACTGCTGCGCTCTTCTTGGAGAAGTTCGTCGGAAAGCGACGTTGGGTCCATCTCGATATAGCTGGTCCTGCGCGATCTGAAGTGGATGCTGGCGAGTATGTGAAGGGTGGAACTGGATTCGGAGTTCGCACTCTCACTGCCTGGTTAGCGACGCTCTGATGACTCATCCTTTCGTCCCGCAACGCGGCGACATGACCGCATATAGCGAGAGTCTCTTTCCAGAGACGGAGACGATGATCGCTGCTCGCGCACGAGGAGAAGAGATGGGGATCGCAAATCCAGCTCGTCTCACCGCTGCCATGACCCGGTTTCTCGTCGAATTGATCGGTGCATCGTCGATCGTGGAAGTCGGAACTGGTACTGGAGTGAGCGGTCTCTATCTTCTCGATCTGCCGGAGATCAATTTGACCTCCATCGACGCGGAGATGGCACAGGCGAAGGCTGCGAAGCGGGCATTTGAAGAGGCGGGAATCCCGGCGACCCGATACAGATTGATCACAGGCATCACCAAGGAAGTCATCGGGAAATTGGCAGATAACTCTTATGACCTCTTCGTCTTACGTGAGACTTCTGAGAGCAAAGATGCCGATTATCTTGTCGATGCTTTGGATCAGATTCACAGATCACTTCGCCCAGGCGGACTGGTAGTCCTCGATGGGATCCTCGGTGGTGGCAGAGTCGCAGACCCCACGCAACGTGATGAGATCAGCCTTGCACGAAGAGAAGCGATCAGAGCGATTCGTTCTGATTCCAAGTGGCGGCCATTGCTATTGCCGATCGATGATGGCGTGATGGTCGCAATCAAGACGAGCAACTCGGAAGAGAATTAGGAAGAATGCTCATATGAACGAGCATGTGACGTGGTGGAGCAGCGATGACGAGAGGTCGCAGCGACAATTCGTTTCGAGTTCACTTCGCGATGCCACACGTGCGAAGAGAGTCAGCCTCAGTTTCACGGTGATCATGGCGCTTGTCGTCGGGTTGCTTGGCGGAGTCGGTGGCGCGTTCCTTGCGGATCGGGAATTGATCTCAACCAATGCCAACCTGGTCTCGGTTGGAAGTACGGTGGAGCGTGCTCCAGATTCTGTCGCAGGGATCGCTCAACGAGTATTGCCTTCGGTGGTCTCGATCGCGACTCAGAGTCGTGCTGGTAGTGGCACTGGAAGCGGATTCTTCATCCGTAGCGATGGATACATCTTGACCAACAATCATGTCATCAGTGAAGCAGCATCAAACAATGGTCGGATCTCGGTCAAGCTCAACAATGGAAAGCGTTTTACTGCGCGGATCGTGGGACGAAATGCTTCCTACGATCTGGCAGTGCTGAAGATCAATGTCAACTCTGCCCCTGCGCTTCAATTCGGCGATAGCGATTCAGTGCAAGTCGGCGATAATGTCATCGCGATCGGATCCCCACTCGGATTAAGTGGCACCGTGACGACAGGGATCATCAGCGCGAAAGATCGGGCGGTCACCGTTGGTGGAGATGATGAGACTTCTTTCATCAATGCTCTACAGACTGATGCTGCGATCAACCCTGGTAATTCGGGCGGCCCACTTGTCGATCTCAGTGGTGCGGTCGTGGGGGTCAACTCAGCGATAGCGACACTTGGGAATTCACTCAGCACAAGTGGATCGATCGGCCTTGGCTTCGCGATTCCGATCAATCAAGCGAAGAAGACAGCAGAACAATTGATCGCGACCGGTCGTTCCGTCTATCCGATCATGGGCGTCTCCATCGACTCTCGATTCACCGGCACCGGAGCCCTGGTCGCGGACCAACCTGAATCGGTAGCACCCGATGGACCTGCAGCCCGTGCTGGCATCCGACCTGGGGATGTGATCGTCGAATTCGAGGGTCGTGAGATCAACACCTCTGATGAACTCATCGTCGCTATTCGTTCGCGTGATGTCGGAGATCGCGTATCACTCGTCATTCTCCGAGGCAGCGCGCGTATCGAGGTCTCATTAACCCTTGCTGCGAGCCAGAACTAGGCCCTTAGTCAGAACTGGGCCCTTAGCCAGAACTAGGATGGTCACATGTTCGATATTGGCGGCGGGGAGATCATCGGCTTAGCGATCCTTGGCATGATCTTGGTCGGTCCGGACCGCCTTCCGAAAGCGGCTGCCGATGCTGCACGTTTCATCAAGCGGGTTCGTGATTTCACTACCGGTGCAGGCGATGAATTGAAGAAGAACCTCGGTCCGGGTTTCGAGGACCTCGATATCCGTGAACTCAATCCGAAGACACTGATCCAAAAACATGTTCTCGATGTCGTGGAAGATAAACCTCGAGTCTCGAATAGCACCAGGGCAGTGAAACGAACACCGCCAGCGAAATTCGATCCAGATATGCCGTGATCGGCACGCAAAGATTATGAACTTACAAGAAGACTCGATTCGTAGCGCGCTGGCGAAAGTCAACGATCCTGAATTGCGCAAACCCATCACAGAACTTGGCATGGTCGATGCGATCTCCATCAATGGCGCCGCGGTCTCGGTGCGGATTCTTCTCACGATCTCTGGTTGTCCGATGCGAGATCGATTACAACACGACGTCACGGCAGCGATCCTTGAGGTGACCGGCATCGATCGAGTCGATGTGGAATTCGGCGTGATGACTGAAGAGCAGCGCAATGAGGTCAAGCGAATCGTTCGCGGTGGTCGCGATAAGGAGATCCCGTTTGCGAGACCGGATTCATTGACTCGAGTGATCGGTATCGCATCCGGAAAAGGCGGTGTCGGCAAGTCATCGGTGACTGCGAATCTTGCAATCGCGCTCTCCCAATCAGGATTCTCGGTTGGAATCCTCGATGCTGATGTCTATGGTCACTCGATTCCGCGACTGATGGGGGTCGCAGGAATTCGTCCCACAGTGATAGACCAGCTCTTCATTCCAGTAGAGGGATACGGAGTCAAGGTCGTATCGATGGAGATGTTCAAGCCTGATCGTGCTGATCCGATCGCTTATCGAGGGCCCTTACTCCATCGTGTCCTCGAGCAACTCCTCACCGATGCATATTGGGGCGATCTCGATTTCCTCCTGCTCGATCTCCCTCCTGGTACCGGTGATATCGCGATATCGCTCGCCCAATTGATCCCCAATTCCGAGTTACTTGTAGTGACAACACCGCAGGTCGCGGCTTCTGAAGTCGCAGAGCGAGCGGGTCGAATCGCACATCAACTCAAACAGCGGATCCTCGGTGTGATCGAGAATATGTCAGCCGCACCATGTCCTCATTGTGGCGGGGCGATCGATCTCTTCGGCAATGGCGGCGGAGAAGAGAGTGCAAAGCGACTTGGGAATCTCGTGGGAGCCGAAGTCCCATTGCTTTCGAAGATACCGTTCGATATCGCGCTTCGCTCGGGCGGAGACGAAGGACATCCGATTGTGATTGCACACCCGGAGTCGGCGCCTGCCAAAGCATTCTCCACACTTGCATCACACTTGTCGCAGCGAAGTGACTCGCTAGTTGGAAAGCGGCTAGGAATCCTTAGCTGACGATCCCTTCCTCATCTCTTCGAGAAGCTCTTCAAGCGTTTGGCGAAGTTCATCACGGACGAAATCTCGAGAAGCTACGTTTTGGACTTGTGCGCGGAGCGCGGCAATCTCTCGCGTAAGGAATTCGGCGTCGGCCTGGGTCCGCTCGTCGCGGACGCGATCCTCTTGGAACGAGACTCGATCCCGATCAGCCTGTCGATTCTGGGCGAGGAGGATGAGCGGTGCTGCGTATGAAGCTTGCAGTGATAAGAGAAGCGTCAAGAAGATGAAGGGATACTCATCGATTCGCACAGCAGATGGTGCGAATCGATTCCACAGAACCCAGCTCACCACGAAGACCGTCATGAACACCAAGAATCGTGCCGTGCCTATGAAGCGAGCGAAACGTTCGGCGACTTCACCGAATCGTTCTGCATCATAGGTAGGGCGCCGCGATCGTCTTGAAGTCAGAGGAGACTCGAGAGGACTACGTGCACTTTCATGATTCATGAGGAACCTCCAACATCTCTGAAGCCTTCTTGCGCCAATCTTGTGGAAGGAGATGGTCGAGTAGGTCATCGATCGCGACCGCACCAAGGAGTCGATGATTCTCGTCGACAATCGGAACTGAAAGCAGGTTGTAATTCGCAAGATAGGAAGCAGTCTCGGCTAGCTGCCATTCGGGAGATATCGGTGTGGTCTCGGTGTCGATGATTCCACCAAGTAACGTGCCAGGGCGCTCACGGAGCAATCGCTGCAAGTGGACCGTCCCAATGAATCGTCCCGTAGGAGTCTCGATCGGCGGCCTGACGATATAGACGGCTGATGCGAGCGATGGTGGCAATTCCGATCGTCTGATCGCGGCAAGGGCATCTGCCACTGTCGCGTCGGCACCAAGGATCACCGGTTCTGTCGTCATCATTCCGCCGGCGGAGTAATCCTCATAACTCATCAGTCTTCGTACATCGGCCGCATCCTCAGGCTCCATCAATTCGAGAAGTGCGCTTGCTCGATCACTACCGAGATCTCGCAACAGGTCTGCTGCATCATCTGCGCCCATTTCGCCGAGCACATCTGCTGCGCGCTCACCTTCCATCTCGGCCAGGATCTCGACGCGAAGCGATTCATCCATTTCTTCTAGGACGCTGGCAAGTCGTTCGTCGTCGAGCGCTTTGAGAAGTTCGGTTCGGCGTTTCGGAGTCAGGTCTATCACCATGCCGGCAAGGTCAGCTGCCCGCATCGTCGAGATGGTCGCGAGCAAGGTTGCGACCCCTTGATTCTCCTCGATCGTCGTCACGCCTTGGACTTCGCTCCATCCGACCGTCTTGCTATGTGTCCGCAATTTCCTGACTCGAGACTTAGGAAGAAGATGGAGTTGGTTGAGGTACCAATCTCCTTTTGCATCCGACTCCATCGCGACATCATCGATGCTGTACTCAGCGTGATGATGATGCACGCTCTTGTCCAGCAATTCACTGATCACTTGGATCTCATTGGTGCGAGGTTCGAATCTTCGGATATTCAATTGTCCTGTGATCACAACCACCCCAAGGTCGATCGAACTGATCCGTGTGATGGGTATGAAGATCCTTCGCTTCGGTGGCACTTCGACCACGATTCCAACGACTCGCGGCGACTGGTTCCCACTTCGCAAGAGTGCGACGACATCGCGAATCTTCCCGACGCGATCACCGTTAGGTTCGAAGACGGATGTCCCGGCGAAACGAGCGAGGAAGACACGATGTGGTGCAGCGATTGCCATGACTCTCCCCTCAGTATCGAGAATTGCTGCCAATTACGTGGCGAGGGATAGGACGTGATCGGTTCTGACGTGAAGTCTACGTGAGGAGAGTCCTTTGCCATCTAGTATTTGCGCGCAAGATTAAGGTGCCGAGTAACGTTAACGATGTACCCGAATGAGATCAGGTGGAGTGTGAGTAAGAGCTTTAAGGAGCAGAGTCATACCGCTCTCCCCACAGGACGTGACATCCCTCTTCTTTTGGGCGGAATTCTCGGAATCGGGATGTCCGGTCCGCTGATAGCACTCAGTTCGATGTCGATTCTCGCTCTTATCTTCTGGCGAAATCTTGGTGGGGCGCTCTTGATGGCGCCATTTGCACTCAAAGTCGCAATGACCTCACGGTCGATCGATATCAAGGCGGTCGGGTGGTCTGCGCTTGCGGGATTCTTCCTGGCACTCCATTTCATTGGATTCTTCATCGCCATGCGCTTTACCAGTGTCGCTGCAGGCGTCGCACTCACTGCACTCCAACCGATCTTCGCTGCCATCTACATCCGATTCCTTGGTGGACATATCCCGGCCAAGGCATGGCTCGGAATGCTCATCTCTTTCGTAGGGGTCGTCATCATCACGGGAGTGGATCTCACCATCTCCTGGCGGGCCTTCCTCGGTGATCTTGCCGCTATCGCATGTGCCGCGCTCTCTGCCCTCTATGTCTTGATCGGTGCAAAAGCACAGCGGACTATCACGACATCTATCTATACGACGGTCTGTTACGCGACTTGTGCAGCCACTGCGCTTCCCTTGGTCTTCATCTTCGGTGATCCAGTGATCGACTATCCGGAGCGGGAGTGGTTGCTTCTTCTCGCGCTCATCTTGGGATCACAGATCCTGGGACATACCATGTTCAATTTCTCATTAAAGCGAGTCTCACCAACTGTCGTCTCATTGATCGTCTTCTTCGAAGTCCCCGTTGGTGCGCTCTTTGCCTGGTGGTGGATGAATCAAGTTCCACCTGCAGGCACGATCCCTGGCATCATCATCTTGCTCTTCGGTTGTGCGCTCTTTGTTACGCGTCGTGAATCTCGCTAAGGTGGAGCGATGACGCATCGGATTGATCTGCACACTCACTCAAATGAGAGCGATGGCACGGATCGTCCGGGTGAGTTAGTTGAGAAAGCGATCGTCGCGGGAGTGACGCACCTTTCGGTGACGGATCACGATTCGATCACGGGGTGGAGTGAGGCTCTATCCCATCGCGATGATTCGATCTCATTGATTCTCGGCGCAGAGATCTCCTGTCAGACGAGTGAGGCGCTCAGCGTCCACATGCTTGGACTTCTCTTCGATCCAGAGAATCAACCGCTTCGGAGCGCTATGGAGCAGACGCGCACGAACCGTGTCACCCGAATGGAACGGATCGTCACGAGGCTTCAAGAGGCTGGAATCGAGATCACGATCGCGGATGTCTATGCAGAGTTGAGCGAGGGAGCGACGCTTGGCAGACCTCATCTCGCAGATGCGATGGTGAAGAAAGGGATCGTCTCGGATCGAAGTGAGGCGTTCGAGAGATACTTACATAACCGTTCGAAGTTCTACATTCCTGATGCATCTCCGACACCTGAGATCGCGATCGGGCTGATCAAGGAAGCGGGTGGAGTCGCAGTGATCGCGCATCCATTCGCATCACTTCGCGGTCGGATCATCTCTCCGGAGTACCTTGAGAGTCTGGTCGATGCTGGTCTTGATGGGATCGAGATCGATCACCGTGATCACAACGAAGGAGAGCGCGACGCACTTCGTGAGATGGTTCGTCGGTTCGGATTGATCGCAACCGGCGGTAGCGACTATCACGGCACCGGAAAAGTCAACAAACTCGCAGAGAACACCACCGATATGGCGCAATTAGAGCGGATCATCACTAGGGCGACTGGTTTCGCACCCGTGGGAATGTGAGAGCGTGAGTGAGATGAGTTGGATCGACCTAACATTCGGCGCACAAGCGCTCGTCACCTTGATCGTGATCATGGATCCACCTGGGGCCACACCACTCTTCCTCTCATTGGTCTCAGAGAAGACGATTCGCCAGCAGCGACGCCTTGCTTGGCAAGCAGCGCTCACCTCCTTCATCGTGATCACAGTCTTTGCGCTCTTCGGACAATGGATCCTCGACTATCTCAAGATCTCGCTACCTGCCCTCAAGGGTGCCGGGGGACTACTCCTTCTTCTCGTCGCACTCGAACTATTGCGTGGTGAGACGAAGAAACAACTTGAAGGGAGCGATAGCAATGTGGCCTTGGTGCCGCTTGGCACTCCGCTCCTTGCTGGTCCTGGAGCGATCGTTGCCATCATGCTCTTCGTCCAAGAGGCGAATCAGGAGAGTGATGGGACGCCGAAGGCGATCGCCCTCGCGATCGCAGTGCTCGTGGTTCATCTACTTATCGGCTTGACCTTGATGTTCTCGACGCGGATCGTCTCTGTGATCAAGGAATCAGGAGTGGACCTATTGGCGCGGATTGCTGGCCTTTTGCTTGCTGCGATCGCAGTCGAGATGTTGATCTCTGCGATCAAGGAATTCTTCCCGACTATCTAGTCAGTTCTGTTAGAGCGTGGCGAACCCGACTTTTCGCTCTGTCGGAGCTGCGATCTCGACGAATCCGATCTTGTTCGCCGGGACGATCACTTGGCGGCCTCGGTGATCTGTCAGGATCAACGGCGAATTCTCACTCATTGCGACATTGATCGAAGCGATGACCTCATCACGGGTGGCATCACTCTCAAGGACGATCTCACGGGCGGTATCGGTGACGCTCACTCGGATCTCGATCCGACCAGCATCTGCATTCTTCTTGTTTGCCATGACTAGGAGTCTAGTGAGGGGTCTCGCTCCATCACCACTTGGTTCGACTGAGGATCGACTTAGCCCTGTCTTGGGAAACCCGAGATCCCTCGCCAAATGAGATTCGAGACGAAAGCCACTGCTTGCTGCTTGGTCAATTTGCTATCACGGTCCAACCAGTGGCGCGCTGTGATCTGTGCATTACCGATGATGCCGATCGCGAGGAGCATCGAAGATTCCTTGTCGAGGCCTGTGTCGATGGAGATGACCGCGCTCACTGCGGCAGCACAGTCATATGTCATTCGATTGAGTCGCTCCCTTACCTGGGGCTCGACGTTCATATCACTCTCGAAGAGCAAGCGGAAAGCCTCTCCCTCGCTATCGATGAAATCGAAGTAAGCCTGCACTGTGTTGCCGACTCGATTCGAGTTCTCCTTCGTCGAGGCAATCGACTTCTGGATTGCGAAGACGAGAGAGTCGATATGGGTATCGAGAACGGCGAGATAGAGATCCAATTTCGAAGGGAAATGTTGATAGAGCACCGGTTTGCTGACTCCACCCCGCTCTGCGATCTCATCCATCGAAGCTGCGTGGTAGCCAGATTGTGTGAACGCTTCGAGGGCGGCCTGAAGGAGTTGTGCTCGCCGCTCATCCTTCGGCATACGTGCCTTGTCTCGTGAATCGTTGGCAAGATCACCAGTCATGAGGCGATAGTAATGCCCGGAGAAAGTGGAAGGTTCGTTCCGCTTCGAACTGATCAGTAGAGATACGTAGACTCATCCTGTGATGCAATCGACACCGATGCGCCTGATGTTGGTTCACGCTCATCCTGATGATGAGGTGATCAACAACGGCATCACTATGGCGCACTATGCATCCCTCGGTCATCAGGTCACGCTTGTGACGTGCACGCGAGGTGAAGAGGGCGAAGTGTTGGTATCGGATCTCGCACATCTTGCGAGTGATCGTGAAGATCGACTCGGTGAGCATCGTGAAGTGGAATTGGCGGATGCGATGTCGATCCTCGGCATCGAAGACTTTCGCTTTCTCGGCTCACCGATCCGTCGCTACCGAGATAGCGGGATGATGGGAACTCCACCCAATGAACGTGCAGACTCATTCTGGCAATCCGACCTCGAGAGCGCTGCAAAGGACCTTGCCGATGTGATGCTTGAGGTGAGACCTCATGTGCTGATCACCTATGACGAGTTCGGCGGCTATGGCCATCCAGATCACATCAAAGCGAATCAGATCGCTATGCGTGCAGCGGAATCGATCAGATCATCGTGGTCGATCCAGAAGATCTACTGGAACACGATTCCGATATCGATCATCGAAGAAGGTGTTGCAGCGATGAAAGATAGTGAGACCCAATTCTTCGGCGTCGACAAAGCTGAGGACTTCCCGTTCGCCAAGCCTGATGACATGGTCACCTCCGTGATCAGCAATGAGTCGATGCTCGAGCGGAAGATGGCAGCGATGCGGGCGCATGCCACACAGATCACCGTCGATGGTCCCTTCTTCGCACTATCGAACAATCTCGGAGTCAAAGTGTGGGGGCGTGAGTTCTACACACTTGTCCATGGAGAGAAGTCCGGGCCTTTCGATGAGAACGGTCGAGAGATCGATCTCTTGGCGGGAATCACTCCATGATTGCAACGCTGAGAGCGATCATGATCTCAGCGCTCTTCTCTGCGGTAGCCATCTTGTTGCACTCGTGGTTCGAGCCTTATGGACTCTTTCTAGCGTTATTGACCATCATCGTGATGATGCGGGTGGTGCGGTCCGACTCGACTCATCGAACGCCAGTGGTCGCGGCGGCCCTCACATGGATTGGGATCGCGTGGATCGGTAGTAACGCTCGCAATGGTGAAGAGATACTCGTAGAGGGCGACACCATCGGTAGCTCATTCTTGATCGGTGCGACTGCCTTCGTTGCTTTGCTCTTACTCTCGAAGCGGGCTTAACGCCAATGCCACTCCTGACCATCGGGTAGATCGCGAACCTCGATGCCGGTTTGACTCAAGAGATCACGGATTCGATCACTCTCGGTGAAGTCACGATCCTTTCGTGCCTGGATTCGTTGTTCAAGAAGTCGCTCTTCCTGCTCGGTCAGTTGCCGGAGCGATTCACGAGGCGGTGTGGTGAGATCGAGACCGAGGAGCGGATCGATCAGATGAAGCAGTGCTGCCTTCTCTTCGATACTGATCTCCTTATCCTTCTCGAGGATACGAAGTCTTTGGAGCGCACGAGGTGAGTCAAGATCAGTAGCGAAGTGAGCAACGATCTCATCTCGCACCTTCTCCATCGCGCTACTGAGTTGCTTTTGAGACGCCTTTGATATCGAAGGTGATTTCGAAGGTGATATCGAAGTTGTATCGATGTGAGCCGCGATAGTCCGCCAACGATCGAGGACTCGGTCGGCAGCCGCGATGGAATCCCAGGAGAGATCCATCTGTGAGCGATATCGATTCTCCATCAGAGCAAAGCGAACGCTCAGTGGGTCGAATCCACGAGCGATGACATCAGAGAGCAGTACGACATTGCCAGCACTCTTCGACATCTTTCTTCCCTCAAAGAGGAGATGCTCGCCATGGAGCCAGAGGTCTACTGCCTCATCAACATCAGAATCGACATCAGATCGCTGATCGATGACTGGATTCGATTGCGCACGCTCATTCTCGTGATGTGGGAATCGAAGGTCGATGCCACCGATATGGAGATCGACATGTCCATGAAGGAAGTGAAGCGACATCGCAGAGCATTCGATATGCCATCCGGGAAATCCGGGTCCCCAAGGAGAGTCCCAGATCATCTCTCGGCGATTACCTGCCGCCTTCCAAAGCGCCCAATCTGCATGGAATCGCTTCGCACCGGCCTCGGTGAATTCGTAGCGATGCCCTGGCTTGAGGTCGATGAGTCGGTTACCGCTTATCGCACCATAGCTCTGGAATCTCTCACTGTCGAAGTAGACGTTGGAGTCATCACCGAGATAGGCAAGTCCCTTATCCATCAGCAGCTGGATGTGGTCGTGCATCATCTCGATACATTCGCTAGCTCGAGGGTATGCATCTGCTGGGATGACATTGAGTCTTTCTAGATCCTGATGGAACTTAGCTTCGTACTCTCGTGCGATCTCGAAAGGATCTCGCTTGGTTGACTTCGACTCGGAGAGGATCTTGTCTTCATCGAAATCCTCACTCATATGTCCGACATCAGTGATGTTTTGCACCACACGAACGCGATGCCCCTTGAACTCCAACGTGCGTCGCACGATATCCGAGAGCAAGAAAGTCCGTAAGTTGCCTAAGTGCGCATCACGATAGACAGTAGGTCCGCAGCAATAGATGCGCACCTCGGCGTCATCGCTCATCTCGATCTCTCGCACCGAGCGGGACAACGTGTCGTAGACCGTAACGCTTGTCATCCGACTGGTCATCATCTCTTGCTCTCTACGATGCGAAAAGCGACTACTCGGGCTCTATCGAAGCGAACGATGGAGCCATCTTTTCTCTCGACTGAATCTGTAGCGACTAACTCTCCAAGGAGGTCGCGGAACCCTCCGCCTTCGTCAAGAAGCCTGATACTCACTCGCTTTCCGACATTTCCTTCCAGGAAACCGTCAACCGATAGCGTCTTCGGGTCAGTTGACGATGCCATGAGGGGAAGGTTATGCGAGAATCCGTCTCTATTGCGGGTCGGCTATGAGAAAGTCGATAGCACGAATAGTTTCAGCCGATTTTCGAGAGAGTTTCGAGAGGGGAAGAGCGGGCCATGACCTACGTCATCGCGGAGCCATGTATAGATGTCAAGGACAAGTCGTGTATCGAGGAGTGTCCAGTCGATTGCATCTATGAGGGAGAGCGCATGCTCTACATCCAACCTGATGAATGCGTCGATTGCGGTGCGTGTGAACCAGTATGCCCGGTCGAAGCCATCTATTACGAGGATGATGTCCCGTCACAATGGCAAGGCTTCAAGGGATATAACTCGGAATTCTTCAATGAACTCGGTTCTCCAGGCGGCGCCAGCAAAGTAGGTGCGACTGGCAAGGATCATCCAGTAGTGCTCCAGATCCAGAAGAAGCCGGAGAGCAACTGAAGACTCAAGGCTTCTCGCTCCCAGATTTTCCGTGGGATCTTCTTGCTCCCTACGGTGCGAAAGCGCGTGAACACGTAGCGGGCGCAGTCGATCTGAGCCAGGGGACCCCGGTCGATCCCACGCCTGGGTTCATCCGCGAAGCCTTACAAGGAGCCAGCGATTCACCGGGATACCCAGTGACGACGGGATCGCCGGAGTTGCGAGAGGCGATTCGGCGCTATTGCATCGATCGATTAGGTGCGAGTGGTGAGTTCGATGTATTGCCGACCATAGGATCGAAAGAGTTGGTCGCGTGGTTGCCATTCTTGTTGCGATCCAAGGATGTCATCATCCCAAAAATCGCCTATCCGACCTATCGAGTCGGTGGATTGCTCGCCGGAGCCAGAATCACTGAAGTCGATATAGATGCAACGTCCTGGCCAAGACTTGATTCTGAGACTTTAGTGTGGATCAACACCCCTTCAAATCCGACCGGAAGAGTCCATGATCGCGATGAGATCGCATCCGTCCTCGATCACCGTGCAACAGGCGCAGTGATAGCCAGCGATGAGTGTTACTTCTCATTCCCAGATGGCAAGCGACCGATCTCAACTCTCGAGGTCGCAGCTGGCGATAATCGAAACTTGCTGGTCGTGCACTCATTGTCGAAGCGATCGAATATCGCCGGGTACCGCGGCGCATTCATCGCGGGCGACTCCGCGCTGATCGCGAGACTTCTCGAGATTCGAAAGCATGCTGGCATGATGATGCCAGCACCGATCCAAAAGGCAAGTGCGATCGCGCTTGGCGATGAAGAGCATGTTCATCAGCAAGCTGCTCGATACGCGGCACGTCGCCAGATGCTTCGACCCGCATTGGAGGCCCGTGGATTCCGGATCGAGCACTCCGAAGCAGGGCTCTATCTCTGGTGTAGTGATGGCAGAAGTGATTGGGAACAAGTCTCTTGGTTCGCTGAGCGAGGCGTCATAGTCACTCCGGGCCGTTTCTACGGTGAGGCTGGTGAGCGCCATATTCGTATCGCTCTCACTGCGACCGATGAAGCGATCAAAAGTGTGGTGGAACGGATCGGTCGCGATGGCTAAGGAGAGCGCTACCGCGATCTTGCTCGTCGGTGGTCGCGGAACCAGGCTCGCACCGCTCACGGATCACACGCCTAAGCCGATGCTTCCCGTCGGTGGCGTGCCTTTCACTCTCCATCAATTATTGAAAGCGCGTGATGCAGGAATTCGCAGGATCGTCCTTGCTACGAGTTATCTTGCTGAGGTCTTCGAGCCCTATTTCGGTGATGGATCTCGTTTCGGATTGGAGATCGTCTACGCAGTCGAAACCGAGGCGTTGGGAACTGGTGGCGGAATTCGGAATGCGGCCTCGCTCCTTGATTCTGCTTTTTCTATTGGTGCGCATTCTCACCTTGATGGCGATTCACCCGTCGTCATCTTCAATGGCGATGTCCTCTCTGCACACGACCTTTCACGTCAGATTGCATTCCATCAAGAACGTGATGCAGATGTCACTCTCTACCTGACAAAGGTGAGTGATGCCAGGGCATACGGCGTTGTTCCGACAGATAGTGATGGCTGGGTCGAAGCATTCTTGGAGAAAATGGAAAATCCCATCAGTGACCAGATCAACGCCGGGTGCTACATCTTCAAGAAGTCAGTGATCGATTCGATACCGACCGGTAGGGTGGTCAGTGTTGAACGCGAGACTTTTCCGGCACTTCTTGCCTCCGGAAGTCGCTTCCAAGGATTTGTCGACACTGGTTACTGGCGCGACATCGGTACGCCGCAGGCACTGATCGAAGCTTCTGCGGATCTGATCACGGGACGTTTTCACTCTGCTGCGACGCCGACGCCGAATTCGGCTTCAGGTGTCGGATACATAGCACCGTCGGCAGAGGTTTCAGAAAAGGCGGTCGTCAGTCACGGTTCCGTGGTCCTAAGCGGTGCGGAAGTTGGTCAGGATTGCGTCATCGAAGCGAGCATTGTCGGAGAAGGCGCGAAAGTCGAAGCTGGCACTGTGATTCGAAATGCTTTCGTAGCCCCAGGGTCACGGATCGCGAGCGATCGATCCAAGGGTGAGATTTTGGGCTTCTAGACCCCGACTTTGTACTTGACTTATCCGAGTTACATCAATGTAATACAGCCTAGTTACGGGGCCCATTGTGGCCCCTTATTTGCGAATTGGAGATGCGCTGGCATGCTCAAACCCTCATCACAGGACTCGAACTCTCGTAAGGAGAGTGGATATCGCGAAACTGGTCCAAGTGTTCAGCTAGGAAGTGGAGAGATCCTTGAACTTTCATGGCAAGAGCGAGCTCTCTGCGCTCAGACCGATCCCGAGGCATTCTTTCCAGAAAAAGGCGGATCGACTCGTGAGGCGAAGCGAGTCTGCATGTCATGTGAAGTTCGAGCGGAGTGCTTGGAGTACGCACTCGCTCACGATGAGCGTTTCGGTATCTGGGGCGGTCTCTCAGAGCGTGAACGACGTCGTCTCAAGCGTCGTCCTGCATAATTCACGAGAGAATATCTCGCGTCTTTTTTCTAAATCTTTTCGTCCGTCTTTTTCTTCTGCACTTCTCAAGTTCGGAATTGCAATCCCATGATCCGCATTACCGCGATCATGGTTTCGCATGATGGTGCGAGTTGGTTAGCACAGAGCGTCGCTGCACTAGCATCACAAAGTCACTCTGTAGATCGAGTAGTCGCTGTCGACACTGGCTCTGAGGACAACTCAGTTCAGATGCTCCGGAGCGCAGGAATACACGTCATCGAGAGTGAGCGCAGTGTTGGATTCGGTGATGCAATTCGAAAAGCTCTCGAAGTGACGCCACGATTCAGCGAAGGCGAAGAATGGCTCTGGATATTGCACGACGATGCTGCTCCCGCGAAGGATGCACTGGGGAAGTTAGTCGCCGCAGTCACAGATCGACCTCAGGTAGCCATCGCTGGTCCTAAATTGCGCGGTTGGCACGATAGGAAGCATCTCCTCGAATTAGGCGTCAGTATCGCCACGAACGGTGCGCGTTGGACTGGCTTGGAGTATCGGGAGCAGGACCAAGGTCAACATGACGATGAGCGTGATGTCCTTGCAGTCAGCACGGCGGCGATGCTGGTTCGACGGGATGTCTTCGAGGAGTTGGGTGGATTCGACCCTCATCTCTCACTCTTTCGTGATGATGTCGACTTGGGTTGGAGAGTACGAACTGCTGGCTATAGCGTCATCGCCGTTCCAGAGGCGGTCGTCTTCCACGGTGAGGCAGCCGCTAATGAACGACGGTCGATAGATGTCCACGATGCCTATCTTCATCGTCCACTCCTGCTTGATCGGCGGAACGCCGCCTATGTCTTGCTTGCCAATGCGTCACTCATCTATCTACCGCTCCTTGGATTGCAACTGCTTTTCGGTTCATTGGCAAGGGCCCTTGGTTACCTCATCGTCAAACTTCCTGGATACGCACTCGATGAGTTAGGTGCGGTGGCATTGGTCTTGATCAGACCACAACAAGTCTTCGCGGCTAGGAGAGCGCGACGGAGCAAGAAACTCGTCGCGGCATCAGCGGTCAAGAGTTATCTGCCACCGCGCGGCGTTCAACTTCGACTTCTCGTAGAACGTGCAAGGGATTCAGTAGGGAACTACTTGGAGTCTCGAACACAATTCAAAGTGATGCCAGAGGAGACATCCCATTCCGTGCTTGACCTCAATGATGAGTCCTTGGCCGAGGAAGACCTTCTGATTCCTGAAGAGCGATCACGACTGCGTCAATTACTCTTTCGACCCAGCTCGCTCATTGCGTTGGCAGTCTTCGCACTGACCTTGGTCGCATCACGTAATCGACTAGGGGAGCTTGCAGGTGGATCGCTCCTTCCAGCCCCTGAGGGTGCGATGGATTTGGTCTCGAAATATGCCCAGTCTTGGCATCCCATCGCTATGGGATCGAGCGCCAATGCGCCAACCTGGATCATCATCGTCGCCCTCCTCTCCATGATCTTTCTTGGGAATCTCCAACTCTTTATCACTGCCTTCTTCCTAGTGTCGGTTCCACTCATCATCTTCATCGGATATCGATTCGCGAGAGGTGCCACAACATCGAATCTCATCGCACTCGTTGCGGCTTTGGTCTATGGCTTCTCCCCACCGGTGCTTCACGCTGTCACTCATGGTGCGATCGGGACTTTGATCGTCGCGATGATCGCACCGATTGTGATCCGCTCCATGCAACGGGCGTTCGAGGTGGAGCGGCTCTCGCTGCAGCAGATCGCAGGATTCTCTTTGATCTATGGAGTCCTATTGGCAGTCGCACCACCGGCGTTCATCGTGGTCGCTGCATGGCATTTCCTTGCCTCGGGCGTGCAAAGTATTGCTGCATATCGATCGGGTGAGATCGGGTTGATGTTGGACCGGATCTATCGACGAAGCGCACTGCTGTTGATCGCAATCGGAGTCAATATCCCATGGTCGCTCGAGTTGATAACTCATCCTTCGCGCACACTTCTAGAACCCGGACTTACCCTGGAGAGCGAGAGCGCACTGATCCTCTTCGCGAATCCGGGAAGTTCTTGGTGGTTGCTCTCCGCTGCGCCATTGATCACACTGATCGCACTCTTCCGATCAGCCAATCGATCCACAGCGCTTCTTGCTCTCTTCATATTGGCATCTTGTGCGCTTCTCTCACTCTTCGTGGTCACAGGTCATGGTTCAAGTCGACCAACCTCTCCAGCGCTTGGCGGTGCAATGATGCTCTTCATCGCCATTTCCCTGATCGCTGGTCTCAAACTCTTCGACGAGATGTTGCCGCAGATTCGTAATGCCGCGCTCAATTTCCGTCACGTCGCTACCTTCGCAACTGCCTTCCTAGTCTCGCTCTCACTCGTTGCTTCGATATTTTGGTGGGTTGGACCGGGATCTAGTTCGCCGCTCCGAGCCGAGAGCACCCTCTCACTCCCTGAATTCATCACTGCTAACGCTTCGACTGAAGAGCGGTACAAATCCTTGGTGTTACGCCAACGCGAAGGTCGGCTCTATTTCTATATCGTTCGTGATCGCGAACTCGAGTTGGGTGACTCTGACCTGATCTATGGAAGTGCCCGAAGTATCGATGAGGCAGTCGCAGGACTCGTCACTGGCGCAGGGATCAACACCAGCATCATCTTGGGACAGAACGGGATTCGCTACCTCTTCTTGGCAGCGCCTTACAACCGCGGCTTGGCACGAACTATCGACGGAATCGGCGGCTTCACCCGCGCGAGTTCTACCGATGTCGGAATCGTTTGGAAAGTGGTGGCTGCGAGATCCCGGGTCACACTCACTCCCTTCGGCGGAACCGGGAGTGATCCGATTGATATCGGACTACCGAGTGATGAAGTCTCGGCATCAGGAACTTTTACCCAACCAGGAAGTGTGACGATTGCAGAGAGATTCGATGGTCGCTGGAGATTGTTGGTCAATGGAAGAGGCGCGCCACTGAGCCAGAATCTTGAAGGATTGCCCCAATTCGATGTAGTAGAGCCTGGCGACTTCCTTCTCTTCCATGATGGAACAGCGCGACGTGGCTGGCTCTCGCTCCAATTCATCATCATCGTGGTTACCTTGATTCTCTTCGCTCCGGCGCGAAGGCGACGTGCACAGGTTCCGATCGAGGAACTCTCGTGAGACGGATATTGACTGAGCGGCGACAGAGTGCGATCTATCTGGCGCTCGCTTTGTCGCTAGTAATAGTCGCGGGTCTTCAGGACGAGCCAGCTGAAGAAGTCGAACGGACCTCCTCGATTCCAGCAACCGTGTGTCCGAAGTTCGACGATGATGCAAGAGCGACTGCATTACTTCCGAGCGATCGCACGCAGATCAAATCCGCTCGGAGTAGAAAGACGAATTTCAATCGGGCTCGAATCAATCCTTATGCGCTCAATAACAACAGCATTGTGGTTGAGGGCAGCGAAGCCACCTCAGTCGTATTGCGTTCGAGAACGAATAACTTCACGGCAGCGACGACCTGCCTCATCGGTGATGGCAATCAATGGTTCGTTGGTGCGAATGCCGGGCTTGGCTCGAGAGCTCGAATCCTCGCAGTTAACTCTGGCCTCAGTGCATCATCACTCGAGATACAGACCTTCGATCGCGACGGTGAAGCGGGGAGTCGTGCCATCACGATTCCACCAGTCTCACAGCGAGAGATCAGAGTCGATTCACTTGCGCCAGGTGCTGATGCGACCGCGATTCGTGTCTTGACCCGTTCTGGTCGGGTGAGTGCCTACGTCATCGATGAAAGAAGTCGAGGACTACAGACTTTCGGTGGTGACTTCGTCGCATCACAATCTCCATCGACTTCACTTACGATCGCAGGAATCCCGGCACGATTAGGTAGCAGATCGATCACAACACATCGGGTCGAGATCGTCGCTACCGGTGCACGTGCAGCGGTCGTCGATGTCGAGCTCTTGAGTGATGGAAGTCGTTTCACTCCGGTGGGGCTCAGTGAAGTCACGGTCCAGCCTGGCCAAGTGAAACGTCTACGGTTGCCAGCAGAATTAGGACGTCGCACCGCCGCGATCGTCATCTCCGCGACGGAGGAGGTGGCTGCAGCGGTGATCTCGGCGACCGTCACCGAGTTCGCTTGGTCAACTCCTTCACTCGCTCTTGATTCCTATCAATTCAACGTCGGTGGATTGGAACCGGTCATCACACTTGCCGGGCGCGCGATCAGGACGGATATCGAGTATCGATCGCGTTCAGGAAAGAGTTCGAGGAAGACTCTCACCGGGTCAGAGATCGTGACCTGGAAGGTGCCCGAAAATACGCGACGGATCACGATCACGAACCTCAATCCTGTCCATATGGCTGCGACATGGTCGAATGGTGATGGGTTCACCTCTCTCGCTCTCAACCCTGGAACAGAGTTGGAGCGATCATCTACTCCGACCTTCGATATCGATGCACTCTTTGGCAGGTAAAAGGTTGCGCGTCTTGCTCTCTCTTGGATGAAGATGGCGACTAGGCTTCGACATCGTGAGAAGGAAGAGTTCGGCTGTTAGTTTTCCATTCGGGGAATACCGATTTCGGGAAGATCGATGTGGGGAATATCGATGCGGGGATTAAGGAAGTGCAGCAAGAGCAACTGCGCCGAGAAGGCCGTTGTCACGCTCTCCTATAACTATTCCGAGCAGATCGCGACTCTCGCCCATCTTCAGCAATATCCAGAGCCGCATACATATGACCTCTGTCAACGCCATAGCGAGCGACTCACCGTGCCACGTGGATGGACCGTGATCACGACGGATCTTGAAGGTGAGCCTTCATATCAAGAAGAGGATTTCTCAGCGATCGCTGCTGCAGTAAGAGAAGTCGTCGTGACTGATTCGAGCGACAGTCAGGTGAAGGAATCTGCACAACCAGAGCTGGGGCGTCGCGGCCACTTACGCGCACTCTAGATCGCTCTCATCGAAGGGTTCACAGCGTGATCAAGGATTCGACTCTCGATAGCATCATCAAGGCGTATGACATCCGTGGATTGGTCGGAAGTGAGATCAATGAAGAGTTCACTTTCGCGGCAGGAAGTGCTTTTGCACGCTTCCTCCAGATAGAGCGTGAACCTGGAACAGTCGTGATTGGCGAGGATATGCGTCCCTCCTCAAGTCCACTTGCAACCGCTTTCAGTGACGGGATCACAAGTCAAGGCCTCGATGTGATTCGGATCGGCCTTGCCTCTACCGATCAACTCTATTTCGCGTCTGGTGAACTAGGGCTGCCAGGGGCGATGTTCACTGCTAGTCATAATCCTGCGAAGTACAACGGGATCAAGCTTTGTAGGGCCTTCGCCAAACCGATCAGCATGGATTCAGGTTTGGCATGGATCAAGTCCGCGATCAAAGAAGGAACACCAATCCCGAATCGTCCGGTCGGTGCCGCCCGCGAAGAGGAGATGTTGTCGCGCTATATCGATTTCCTCTTCTCGCTCTTCGATATCGACTTCACGGGGGGCAGGTCGCTTGCCATCGCAATCGACGCCGGAAATGGCATGGCAGGACATACCGCGCCTGGGGTCTTCGATCGGATCGCAGCGAGAGTGATCCCGCTCTACTTCGAGCTTGATGGAACATTCCCAAATCACGAAGCGAATCCGATCGAGCCGGAAAATCTCAAGGATCTTCAGAGAGTGGTTCGCAAAGAGAAGGCAGATATCGGACTCGCTTTCGACGGTGATGCGGATAGATGTTTTCTCGTCGATGAACGAGGCGAATTGGTCTCGCCCTCTGCACTCACGGCCTTGATTGCTTCGATCGAATTACAGCGAAATCCTGGTGCTTCGATCATCTACAACCTGATTACATCACGCGTCGTCCCGGAGGTTGTGACCGAGATGGGTGGACGAGCGGTGAAGAGTCGCGTCGGACATTCGTTCATCAAGAAGTTGATGGCAGATGAGGGTGCGATTTTCGGCGGCGAACATTCTGGCCACTTCTACTTCTCTTCATTTTGGCGTGCTGACTCGGGAATGTTGGCTGCGCTCTATGCCATAGCTGCCTTGAAGGAGAGCGAGAAGAGTCTGAGTGAGATCTTGGCACCATTCCAACGGTATGTACAAAGCGGTGAGATCAACTCTGTGGTTGACGATCGAGAGGCTGCTATCGCAAAGATCATGGCCCTCTTCCCTGAAGGTGAGTACAAGTACGACCATCTCGATGGATTGACCATTGAAAAGCCGGTTGATGAAGAACAGCACGATGAAAGTGTCGAGTGGTGGTTCAACCTCCGCCCCTCGAATACCGAGCCATTACTGCGCCTCAATGTCGAAGCACGAGATGAGGCGACGATGAAGAAGATTCGCGACCAAGTTCTTGCCACCATTCGCTGATAACCCTCCCCACGTGCTCCCCAGCGCACCTCACACCGCGTTGTGGGATGCCAGCGGCTAGACTCCGGCTCTATCCTCAACCGATCTTCATGGACTCAAGAGCATCAGGAGAAATCAAGTGAACCCAACGACTATGGCCCTTCCACGACACGACATCGCGGATGCTTCGCTAGCCACTGAAGGCAAGAAGCGCATCGAGTGGGCAGGTAGGAACATGCCGGTCCTTGCTCAGATCCGTGAGCGCTTCGAGAAGAACAAGCCATTCCAGGGTGTGCGCATCGCCGCATGTATGCACGTCACGACAGAGACCGCGAACCTGATGATCACGCTCAAGGCGGGCGGTGCCGATATCGCTCTCTGCGCTTCGAACCCACTCTCGACCCAAGATGACACCGCGGCTGCTTTGGTGCACGAATATGGAATCTCCGTCTTCGCACGCAATGGCGTCGATCGTGATGGCTACTACTCCCATATCAACGCTGCTCTCGATATCGAGCCACATCAAGTCTTCGATGACGGTTGCGACTTGGTCAACACACTCCACACCACTCGGAAAGAGTTGCTCGGGAACATCTCCGGAGGTTGCGAAGAGACTACAACTGGAGTGATTCGACTTCGTCAGATGGCTAAAGACGGCGCTCTCACTTTCCCGATGGTCGCTGTCAATGACACCGATACGAAGCACATGTTCGACAATCGTTATGGCACCGGACAATCCACTCTCGATGCGATCTTCCGTGCCACTAACATCTTGCTCGCCGGAAAGGTCTTTGTAGTCGCTGGATTCGGATATTGCGGCAAGGGTGTAGCAGAGCGTGCCCGTGGACTTGGCGCCGATGTCGTCGTCACCGAGATCGATCCAACGAAGGCGCTCGATGCGATGATGCAGGGATATCGGGTGATGCCGATGCACGAGGCGGCTAAGGTCGGAGACATTTTCATCACTGTCACCGGCAATCGCGATGTTCTTCGCGCTGAGCATTTCTCACTGATGACGGACGGCGCGATTCTCGCCAACTCCGGACACTTCGATATCGAGATCGACGTGGCGTGGCTTGAGAAGTACGCGACGCAGAAGAATTCGAAGATTCGCCATCAGACTGACGAATATGTCCTTGCTGATGGTCGTCGAGTCCTCTTGGTCGCCGAAGGAAGATTGGTCAATCTCGGTGCGGCCGAAGGTCATCCTGCAGTGGTGATGGACATGTCGTTCTCGGATCAAGCGCTAACTGCAGAATGGTTGGTCAGAAGTGCGAAGGATCTGACTCCTGGAGTACATAACGTTCCAGAATCGATCGACAAGGAAGTCGCATCACTCAAGCTCAAGAGCCTTGGTGCTGAAATCGATACCTTGACGCCAGAACAGGTCGAATACTTGAACTCGTGGGAGCACGGTAGCTAATGCCTTCGGTGTTGGTCGTCGAGGATGATCAAGACCTTGCCGAGATGTTGGGAATCGTCCTCAATGGCGCAGGAATAGAGGTCGATCTCGTCAGCCGTGGTGATGAGGCCTTAGAAGTCTTCAAGAACAACCAACCCGATGTTGTCTTGCTCGATGTGATGCTCCCTGGCGCCGATGGAGTCGAAGTATGTAGGGCGATCCGTGAACAATCCCCAAGAGTCCCGATCATCTTCCTCTCCGCGCGCGGTGATAATCCGGACAAGATCAAAGGTTTGGAGGCAGGTGCTGACGATTATCTCGTCAAGCCGATGGAGCATTACTCCGAATTGGTAGCGCGAATAAAGAGCCAGCTTCGTCGAAATTCCCGTGATCTCACAGGACATCTCACCTTGGGTGATCTCACGATTGACCTGGTGGAACACACCGTGATGCGCGCAAGTCGTTCTATCGCGCTCACGCGATTGGAATTCGATCTGCTGGTCGCACTTGCCAAGGAGCCGGGTCGAGTATTCACCCGTGACGAATTGCTCCGAGAAGTATGGGATTACCAGCATTCCGCTGATACTCGTCTGGTCAATGTCCACGTGCAGCGCCTTCGTTCCAAGATCGAGCATGATCCTGATAATCCGACCTTGATCGTCACAGTGCGTGGTGTCGGATATAAATCTGGCGCGACCGGAACTCGCTGATCATGTTTTCGCGCCTTCGCTCGGCGCTTCGAAGGTCACTGGCTACTCGAGTCCTCACTTTAGCGATCACACTCTTCACCATCGCATCAGGAGCGGTCGGTACCGTGATCTTCCTTCAGATCGAAGATCGGATCATCGATGGCAGTATCGAAAGCGCGATCAACGAGGCGCAAAGCACCATCGCAGCGGCGGAATTCCGTTTCCAGTTGATCGGAAGCGTGAATCCTGAATCCATCTCGGATTCCTCCCTGGAGGAGGCCTTCAACCAGGTGATGGCGCTCGCGATTGCTCCTGGTGCTTCCGTTTCAGCACGAGAGATCGCTTTGATCAAGAGTCCAGAGAGCGAAGTATTCGACCTCGATCTGAGTCGGACCTCGAATTTCGTGCAACCGCAATCGATCGGATCAGGTTTGCGTGAACGCGTTGCGACCAGCAATGAATTGGTATGGGAGCAGACCGAGATCATCTACGCCAGTGGCGAGCCACTTCCTGGTATCGCTATCGGCAAACGTATCGGTGTTCCTTACGCAGGTACATATGAGATGTTCGTCCTCTTCAATTTCGAACAGCAACAAGATTCGATCGCGATCATCGCCCGAGGACTCTTGATCGCCTTTTTCTTGGTCTTCCTGCTCATCGTTGCCATTTCGTACTTGATCATCCGTCGCGTCGTCGACCCGATCCGTGAAGTCGCGACACTTGCAGAGACCTTTACCGAAGGCGATCTCAGCAAGCGCGTCGCGATAGAAGGCGAGGATGAGATCGCAGCCCTGGGTAGGTCATTCAACGAGATGGCATTCTCGATCGAACAGCAGATCTCTCGTCTTGAGAACCTCTCTAGGATGCAACAACGTTTTGTCTCTGACGTCTCCCACGAACTCCGAAATCCATTGACCACGATCCGCATGGCAGGAGAGATGATCCTCGCAAAGAAGGAGAGTTTCGATCCGAACATCGCACGAAGCGCTGAGATCTTGATGACGCAGATCATGCGCTTCGACCAACTCTTGACGGATCTGATCGAAGTGAGTCGATTCGATGCTGCAGTCGCTACGCTCGATTATGACGAGATCGACCTGACACCTTTGGTAAGTGAAGCGATCGACTCTCTCGATCCATCGAGCTCAAGGATCGTGATTCGCGGAAAGGCTGAGCTAGAAGGTGATCAGAGAAGGATCACCAGAATCGTGCGAAATCTCCTCAGCAATGCGCTGGATCATGGCGAGGGGAAGGAAATCATGGTCTCACTTGAAGAACGTGCGAGCAGCGTTGATATCGGTATACGCGACTTCGGTGTCGGGATGTCACCTGAGCATTTCGAGCGCGTCTTCGAACGATTCTGGCGCGCCGATCCCTCTCGCTCGAGAGAACGAGGTGGCACTGGTCTCGGTCTTGCTATCGCGCTCGAGGACGCTCGATTGCATGGTGGTGAGATTCGAGTCTTCGCAGAGTTGGGTAGAGGTTCACTCTTTCTCGTCACGTTGCCTCGTGAGTCAGGGCAACCGATCATCGATCCACCGATCGACCTCTCTCAACAGTTTCAACAACTCGGCTAGATCAGCACGCAACCTCTCTGTTTGACTCGCGAAGTGAGTGGATTTCTCCGTGATGCTGCGAAAGGTTTGAGCACGCTCTTCTTCCCGCACACATGCCCCTTTTGCCATGGCGAGAATGGGTGCGTCGTGATCGAAGGTAGGAGGTGTCACGACTTCTGGGTCGATCCTCCGAGCATCCGATACATCGGGAAGGTTCCGATCTATTCCGTCCTTCCTTACGACGATATGGCGATGAATGTCGTCCTTGCTGCAAAGGAACGAGGTGAGAAGAGGGCGAGAGAACTTCTCGCGATCGCAATCAAGTCGGTGATCACGATGAGACTCAAAGGAAGTTCACCTCTTGTCATCATCCCGATTCCATCGACCACGGGAGCGATCAGAAGGCGTGGTGAAGATTTCATCTTCACTTTGGTCCGGTCTATTTCCAAGGATGTGGTCGACCGAGAGGTCTTAGTCGCTCCCGTCTTACGATGGCGACGAAACATCGAAGACCAGAGTCTGCTCTCGTTACGCGATCGTGAGAGGAATCTCGCCTCAGCATGCGAAGTCGATGAGGAGAAAGTCAAGAAGTGGTTGGCAGGTACACGCATTCCAAGTGAGGTTCGTTTGGAGATAGCTCTTATCGACGATGTGATCACCTCAGGAGCGACACTTACTGCTGCGATATTGGCGATATCACACTCATCTCTCGGTTCTCGTTCATCTCTGGTCGGAATCACAGCCTGCCACTCGGCCAGAGGGTTCTGATCACCTCCCTTAGGATGGGTCCATGGTCGCGATCCTCGACAAGATCCTTCGTGCTGGCGAAGGACGAATCGTCAAACGTCTGGCTCGAATGGCCGAAGAGGTCAATGCCCTAGAGGCCGCCATCTCACCGCTCAGCGACAGCGAGTTACAGGCGAAGACAGATGAGTTCAGGAAGCGCTATGACGATGGTGAAGAGCTAGACGACCTGCTCCCTGAAGCATTCGCGGTGGTGCGTGAGGCGTCGAAGCGAACCCTGGGTCAACGGCATTACGACGTCCAGTTGATGGGTGGTGCCGCGCTACACCTTGGAAACATCGCCGAGATGAAGACCGGTGAAGGTAAGACTCTGGTCTCGACCTTGCCGGCATATCTCAATGCGCTCTCTGGACGTGGAGTCCATGTCGTCACCACCAATGATTATCTCGCCGAACGCGATAGCGAATGGATGGGACGAATTCATCGCTTCTTGGGACTTCGAGTCGGCGTCATCCTCTCTTCCATGACTCCCGATGAACGTCGTGAGGCCTATAACTGCGATATCACCTATGGAACCAACAACGAATTCGGCTTCGATTATCTGCGTGACAACATGGCGTGGTCGATCGATACCTGCGTCCAACGAGAACATAACTTCGCCATCGTCGATGAGGTGGACTCGATCCTGATCGATGAAGCGAGGACGCCATTGATCATCAGCGGACCAGCGGATAAGGCGACGAAGTGGTACACCGAGTTTGCGAACATAGCCGGCCGTTTGGAGCGGGACCTACATTATGAAGTCGATGAGAAGAAGCGCACTGTAGGCATCGTCGATGCAGGTGTGACCAGGGTCGAAGAGCTGCTCAAGATCGATAATCTCTATGAGTCAGTCAACACACCGATGATCGGCTACCTCAACAATGCGATCAGGGCCAAGGAGCTCTTCAAGCGCGATCGCGACTATGTGATCCAATCAGGTGAATTGCTGATTGTCGATGAACATACGGGTCGTATCCTTGCGGGGCGCCGATATAACGAGGGCCTTCATCAGGCTCTTGAGGCGAAAGAACGAGTACCGATCAAGGATGAGAATCAAACCCTCGCTACGATCACGTTGCAGAATTACTTCAGGCTCTACGACAAATTGAGCGGAATGACCGGTACCGCGATGACTGAAGCGGCGGAGTTTCTCCAGATCTACAAACTCGGCGTGGTTCCGATCCCGACGAACAAGCCGATGCAACGTGTCGATCAATCTGATCTGATCTACAAGAACGAGAGATCGAAGTTCATGGCAGTCGCGCAGGACATCGCAGAGCGACATAGGAAGGGACAACCTGTCCTCGTCGGTACGGTGAGCGTCGAGAAATCGGAATTGCTCTCTGATACGTTGAAGCGACAGGGGATTCCGCACGAAGTCCTCAACGCCAAGCAACATGCGAGGGAAGCAGCGATCATCGCCCGTGCTGGAAAGCTCGGCGCAGTCACTGTCGCGACCAATATGGCAGGTCGCGGAACCGACATCATGCTCGGCGGTAATCCAGAATTCATGGCAGATTTCGAATTACAAGATCGTGGCATCTCGCCTGTCGATAACGCAGCCGAATATGAGAAGTCCTGGCCAGAGGCTTTAGCGAAACAGAAGGCTCTCGTCGAGGCCGAACATGACAAGGTCGTCGAACTAGGCGGGCTCTACGTGTTGGGCACCGAGCGTCACGAATCGCGGCGTATCGATAACCAGTTACGTGGTCGTTCTGGTCGCCAGGGAGATCCAGGTGAGTCAAGGTTCTACCTCTCACTCGAAGATGACTTGATGCGTCGATTCAATTCCGTGCTCGTGGAACGTTTCCTCGGAGCAGCCGGAATCCCGGATGACATGCCGATCGAATCGAAGATGGTCTCCAACGCGATCAAGTCGGCACAGACTCAAGTCGAGGCACAGAACTTCGAGATGCGAAAGAACGTCTTGAAATACGACGATGTGATGAATCGCCAACGCGAAGTGATCTACGGCGAACGGCGAGAGATCCTCGAAGGACTCGACATCTCTGGTGAGATGCGTGGCTTCATCGAGGACACAGTCGTTGGCTACGTCGATGCCGCGACCTCCGAAGGCTTCCCTGAGGATTGGGACCTTGAGACGTTATGGACCGCATTCAAAGCGCTCTATCCGGTGACCTTCACCCCAGAAGAAGTGATCGACGAGGTTGGAGGCCGTGGCGGCCTCGATCGTGACTTCCTGATCAGGAAGTTCCTCGATGACATCGATCGGGCATATACGGAGCGAGAGAAGACGCTCACTCCGACTGTGATGCGCGAACTCGAACGTAAGGTCATGCTCTCCGTTCTCGATCGTAAATGGCGAGAACACCTTTATGAGATGGATTACCTCCAGGAGGGAATCGGGCTTCGTGCCATGGCGCAGCGCGACCCATTGGTCGAGTATCAGAAAGAGGGTTATGACCTCTTCGTTGCGATGATGGATGCGGTCAAAGAGGAGACGATCGGTTATCTCTTCAACGTAGAAGTCAAGAGTGAAGGTGATGACCCTGCTTCGATCGAAGCAAAAGGAGCCACACCGAAGTTGGCGCCACAGCAATTCCGCTATTCAAGTAGCGATGAGAGCGGTGAACAACAAGTCAAGAGCGCGGTCGCTTCAGGAGTGACTCGTAACGCACCGTGTCCTTGTGGTTCTGGTAAGAAGTACAAAAGATGTCATGGTCAGGGCGGCTAGACCCGCTCGATCACAGTACATAACCATCTTCTATCGACTCCTTCGAATCGCAGTGCGACTGCCTCTATCCGTGATCGATACTCGATGATGATCGTCACTTCGGCAAGGGATTCCAGCGGTTGACGGATGTGAACCCGTCTCACCTTCGGTAATTCCGTGAAGCTCCTCGTCATCTTCTGGAGTGTTGCGAAAGGATTGCGATGACACCACCTAGCAAGTTGATGTGGTGATCTTCGAGAGGACATCACTTCGAGCAATCGCCTGGTGAAGTCTCGGACCCAAGCAGTGATCTCTGGAAGTTCCTCTTGTGGCGTCGGAATCGGGGAGAAGTTCGGATCGAAGGTCTCGTCAAAGTGCGATGGGATCAAGAAGAGTCGACGTTTGATCCCTGGTTCGGCGATCCGAGTCCTCTGATCGAAAAGGGGCAGCATGGGTTCGTTGAAGTTGCTCTGTGCTCTCATGGCGGCAAGGTTGCAACTTCACTCGGTCGTCACATCAGCCAATTGTGGGAATTCGAATCACCCGAAAGTATGACTGTGGATGACGGCGTCATCTCGAACTCCTTGGTGAGCACTATCCCGCCATGGAACTTTCACGCAGAGGTGCACTTGGGATAGGACTCATCCTCTTGGCGATCTTCGCAGCCGCAGGAGTGATTCGAGCATCAGATCGAACCGAGCTCTATTGGGTCGCCACCAATCAGATCGCCACAGGGGACCGGATCTCAGCAGACGACGTCGCCCTGGCACGGCTCTACCTACCGGGACGTGACCAGATATATCTTGGTTCGAACGATGTCGCAGTGGGATTGATTGCGACCGGATCCATTGGTGCGGGTGAAGCAATCGCGCGTGGCGATCTCACTGACCGTAGCGACAATGTCCTTTGGCGGCTGGTCTCTTTGGATCTCGCTCGCTCGGATCTTCCGATCTCTGTTGCGAAAGG
Organism: Candidatus Nanopelagicaceae bacterium; assembly: GCA_049459795.1. GTDB lineage: Bacteria > Actinomycetota > Actinomycetes > Nanopelagicales > Nanopelagicaceae > SYAN01. Next base: position 137,441 of record JBMUDS010000001.1, read on the forward strand.
CAGCATCGTCGATCTCTATCGGATCGCAGACGTGTCACGAATCTCCTCGGTCCCAGGACGAAGCGATTTCACCGAGTTGGTTCTCACTTCTGTCGTCGTCGATGAAGTAATCCCAGGTGGATCCTTGAGTGACCGGATCCAAGTGATCGTTCGAGTACGACTACCCGATGTGAGAGCACTCCTTGATGCCTATGGAACAGGTCCGCTCCTCGCCGTCGATCATGTCATTTGAGATTCCAGTGATCGTCACGAATTTTCGTGATTTCGAACTTGAGGAGCGCGTAGTCAGGATCCTTGCTCATCGAGGTTTTCGAATCGGAGAACGGAATATCACTGGCAGGCGAGAGGTGCTACCGGGAGAGATCCTGATCACCGACGAAGCGTGGAGTTCGGCAGTGATCCCATTGATCTCGATACCGAGAGATGCCAGAGGGTGGAATGAGGGAGTGCTTGAGAGATTCTTGAATGACCAGATCCTTCCGCCGCTTGATTCAGGCAATGCACGAAACATCACCTCTTCACTCCTCATCATCGGTGGCGAAGGACGAAGTGAGGTGCGTGAGAAACTACTTCAATATCTCCACAACTTCGGAGTTCAAACAACCTTCGCCACATTCGATGATTCAGACCTTCGCACTGCATTGATTCCGACTCGAAGAGTGGAGGAGCGGCGACGGTTCGAACGATTCGCACGCGCACACTTTGCGCTCTTCTTGATAGATCTTGAGGCAACTTTCGAGCATCGGGTTGAAGTCACTAGAGCCAACTCTCTGATCGAGTATCGTCGACGGGTTCACCCACACCTCGCCCTCGGATTCGCCCTCATCGGCGGTCGAAAGTCGAGACGGCGAGAGGTCGCTGCAACCCTAGAACCGTTCACTTCCTTCTGGATCGATCAACCACGCGAAGAGATGCTGCAACTCTGGTCGATGAAGAGAGTTCGTGAGGGAGAGAAATTTCGAGAGATATCGGAATGGATAGGCTCGCCACATGGCGATTCGAGGGAACCTAGCGCTCTCCCGTACCGCGCTCTCACCCGCGGAGGTAGCGCATCTCGGTGAACTTGTAGCGCAGTGGCAACTCCTTGCCGACCTCTCCTTTGCGGATCTCACGTTATGGGTGCCGCTTCGAAGCGATCTTCGAAGTTGGCCAAGTGGACACCTCGCTATCGCACACATTCGACCCACTACCGCTGCGACGGTCTTCAGCAGCGACCCGATCGGTAGAGAAGTCCCTTGGGGGTCGCAACCGCGTATCGAGCAGGCACTCTCATTGGCAGAGATCGTCCGTGACAACCAAGAGGAACGCGTCGATGATCATCTAGTTCGCGAAGAGGCGATACCTGTCCACTTCGAGGATCGAGTGATCGCTGTCATCTCGCGGATGCGAAATATCGAGACGATGCGCACTCCATCGAAGTTGGAGCTCAATTATCGCGAGATGGCTAATCAGATCCATCGCATGATCTCTCAAGGGACATTCCCACTCAAAGGCGACCTTCATCTCACGGATTCCGCTCCGCGCGTCGGTGATGGATTGATCCGACTTGATGCGACAGGAGAGATCACATATGCAAGTCCGAATGCACTCTCTGCTTTCAATCGAATGGGGTGGCAAAGCGAACTGATCGGCACGAATCTCGGTGATGCGATCGATTCGCTCGCACGAGGAATGAGAACTCAACCGAGTGAAGAAGGGTGGAAGGTGACCCTCTCGGGGCGCCATTTGCGACGTAGGGAATTCGAGAACAGTGAAGCGATCATCGATTTTCTTGCGATACCACTCATCGAAGGAGGATCAGAGGTTCCACGGGCGGAGCGGATCGGCGCGATGATCCTGGTCCACGACGTCACGGAGTTACGCCGAAAAGAGCGTGCATTGCTCACTAAAGACGCAACGATTCGCGAGATCCATCATCGGGTCAAGAACAACTTGCAGACCGTGTCAGCTCTGCTCCGTCTCCAAGCACGGCGGATAGATGATCCACGTGCGGCAGAGGCGCTAGAGGAGGCAGTACGTCGCGTCGCTTCGATTGCGATCGTCCATGAGACATTAGCTAGCAACACAGCAGAACGTGTCGATTTCGATGGCATCGTCGATCGGATTCTGCATAGTGAAGTGGACTTGAGTCTTCGCAGTGTTGGACTTCCACCGATCAACTATCGCCGGGATGGAGAGTTCGGAGAGCTTCCTGCTGAGGTTGCGACTCCGCTCGCATTGATCTTGACCGAACTGATCCATAACGCGATCGAGCACGGATTACGAGAGAGCGGTTCGACATTGACGATCTCTGCTCTCCATGACGCCGGAGCAAGGATGTTGATCTCAGTCGCGGACGATGGCTCTGGTCTTGGTGAAGGTTTTTCAATCACGGAGAGCGGCAACCTAGGACTTGAAATAGTTAGGACTCTGACGGAGAACGAATTACAGGGGAGTCTTACCTTCGCTGAGCAGAATCCAGGGGTTGTGGTCGAGATCAATATCCCGTTTAGTGAGCGCTAGCGAGTCAGACGCTTTCTCGAGTCTCCTCAGCCATGCGATTGAGTTCCGCCATCCGAGCTCGATTCCTTGCCACGCGACGCTTCAACGCTCGACGCTCGTCTTCAGACATTCCGCCCCAGACACCAGCCTCCTGGCCACTCTCGAGCGCCCATTGAAGACATGGATCCTTCACCTCACACCGTGCACAGACCTTCTTGGCTTCCTCGATCTGAGCTATCGCTGGCCCTGTATTTCCGATCGGAAAGAAGAGTTCTGGGTCTTCGTCCCGGCATGCCGCCCGGTGCCGCCAATCCATGGGGTGGTGATCCTCGCTTCTCATGAAAAGACCACAGCCCGCTGGCTGTGGTTAACGAGGCTAAGTCTCCCTGACCAACCCATGAATAACAAGGGTCGAAACGCACTTATGTGTGTGATGTGGGACAGATGTGAGACTTTGGCTACCGGGGGACGAGGTGAGTTTCCTTCTGCCAACTGCCATGATGTGCGACATGTCGCAAGAGTCGCAAGAAATCGCATACTTCGCTACGGGTTGCTTTTGGGGCGCAGAGCGCAGGTTTTGGCAGATGCCCGGTGTCATCGAGACTTCAGTGGGTTACATGGGTGGGCGCAGAGCGAACCCGAGCTATGAGCAGGTCTGTACTGGCGTCACTGGTCATACCGAAACGGTGATGGTCCGATTCGATCCCACAGTCCTTTCCTATGAAGGATTACTCGCTGAGTTTTGGATGATGCATGATCCGACATCGCTCAACCGTCAGGGCAATGACATCGGCACCCAATACCGCAGTGCGATCTTCACGACTTCACCGATGCAACGCGAAACTGCGCTTGCCTCTTTGTCTCGTTATCAATCCGCACTCACCGCCGTCGGAGTAGGTGCGATCGTCACTGAGATCAGTGATGCGAACGAGCACCCCTATTGGATCGCCGAGGAATATCACCAGAAGTATCTGAAGAAGAACCCCAACGGGTACGACTGTCACTCTTCGACGGGTGTGGCGTATCCGCTACTCGAAGAATCACTTCCAGAGAACCACTGATTGACAGACAATAAAGCGAAATAGAGCGAAATAGAGCGAAATAGAGCGAGATGAGTTGATGAGTTACAGCGAAGCCCCTTTGCCCACGACTGGTCCTGATGGGAAACCTTTTCGAATCCAACTCGATGATGGAATCTTGAAGAACCAACTCGACCCTCTTTCCTTCGAAGTATTGCGACATGGTGGAACTGAGCGTGCATTCACTGGCGAATACACCGACACTGAGACCGAAGGCATCTACAAATGTCGGGCATGTAACGCAGAGCTCTTTCGCAGTCAGGAGAAGTTTCACTCGGGCTGCGGTTGGCCGTCCTTCTACGCTCCTTCTGAAAGTGACGCAGTCATCCTCTTGGAAGACAGATCGCTCTTTCCTCGAGTCCGTACCGAAGTCCGCTGTGCATCATGTGGATCGCATCTTGGGCACGTATTCGAAGGTGAGGGATATGACGTGCCAACCGATCAAAGATGGTGCATCAATTCGGTCTCGTTGACTCTTGAGCCGAAGGCCAAGTGACCGCGCTACTCCAGCGCTCGCCAGCAGTACCAGGCCACATGGCTCCGATAGGGGCGGAATCGCTCACCTCTCTTCTGTAACTCCGCCGGGGAGATCTCACCCTTCATCCGGTGGATACGCTCCCATCCGCGACGAACACCGAGATCGCCGATCGGCCAGACATCAGGGCGGCCGACCTGGAAGATCAAGAACATCTCTACAGTCCAGGAACCGATTCCGAAGAGTGGCAAGAGGCGTTCGAAAATCGCATCATCATCTTCGAGCAAGTGCAGCCGTGAGAAGCGGACTTCACTTTCGGCACTCGCAAGTTCCTTGATGGCTCGCGCTTTCGTCCCCGAGAGCCCGGCTTCTCGAAGTCTTCCGACACGTATCCTTTCGATGCGAGCAGGCGTTATGCCGCCTGTGAGCTTCTCGACTCGAGCGATGATCGTCGCAGCCGCCTTCGTCGAGAGTTGTTGCGAGATAATCGAGGTAGCGAGCGAACGGAAGTTGCTCTCCTTTCGAGGCGTGCTTCCGATCGGGCAGAATCCGGAACGTTCGATGACGGGGGCGAACCTCGGTTCTTCTGCGATGATCTTTCGTGCGATCTTTGCAGCACTTGTCACGAGGAGAGCCTAAGTCTTGCCTGGGTTTCTGAAATATCGGCTGGTCATTTTCAGCAACAGCCTCTATTTTTCTCCCGAACCGCCAGTTTTCAGCAAATTTCTGATTCGAGAGTGGCCCCATATGACATCGCAGGGCGAACGTGCCGGCATCAAGGATGTGGCAGACCTAGCTGGGGTATCAATCGCAACGGTCTCGAGAGCTCTTCGAGGCATGCAACATGTCTCAGTCGAGACTAGGAAGCGAATCCTCGAGGCAGCCGAGCGGCTCGATTATCCGATTCCGCTCTCCCCGAATAAACGGATCTACGGTCGCACCAATAGCGTTGGAGTCGTCGCGCCCTACGTATCTCGGTGGTATTTCGCACAGGTGATCAACGGAGTGGAGGGCGCGCTCCGAGAATCCGGTCTCGACCTCCTGCTCTACAACTTCAGTCAGATGAAAGGGCGCGAGCGTCTCTTCCAACATCAACTCCTCAAAGGTCGAGTCGATGCTTTGATCGTGATCAGCCTGCCACCAACTGAGGAGGAGTTCGAATCGATGCTCAGTCTCGGGATTCCGATCGCCCTCGTCGGAATGCATCATGAGAATTGCTCGTCTGTCGCTATCGATGATGTCGCAGCAGCACGTACTGCGACTCGACATCTCGTCAATCAAGGACATAAGGAGATCGCGATCATCTCTGGGAGCCCGAAGGATCCATTCAACTTCAGCGTGCCGCAAGATCGAAGGAAGGGGTTCATCGAAGTATTAGCAGAGAGTGGACTCTCTTGGGATCCTTCGCGCGAAGTATTCGGAGAGTTCACGATGCAAGGCGCTGAACGCGCTATCGACGAACTCCTTGCGAGACCGAATCGACCGACCGCGATCTTCGCACAGTCTGATGAGATGGCGATTGGTGCTATGCGGGCTATTCGCCGCCATGGATTACGAGTACCTGAAGATGTGTCACTGATTGGTTTCGATGGACATGAGATGGCTGAATTCTTCGACCTCACCACCATCGAGCAGCCGGTGACTCGGATGGGCGAGATGGCCGCCTGGTCGATCACGGAGAAATTGAAGAATCCCTCGAGTGAATTCCACTCGCTGACTTTGCCGACCACCTTAGTAGTGAGAAATTCGACCGCGCGGACAAGTTGAGTACTTGCCCTTGAAACGGGGCGGGATTACCCTCATCGAGATGAGTGAGATCCGGATTCCGCCTCTTTCGGAACTTCGAAATCGTTCAAGTGAGAAGTGGCGTCGTTTTCCCGCAGATGTGCTCCCATTACCGGTTGCTGAGATGGATTATGAGATCGCCCCTGCGATTCGCGATCGCCTCATCGGGCTGGTCGAGCGTTCAGATACCGGATACCTAGGACCTATTCCCGAACTGGGCCGGGCGCTTCGAGATTTCTCCACGGTCAGGTGGGGCTTTGACTTCGATCCAGAGAGGGTTCGAATCGCTGTAGATGTTGGTGCAGCGATCGTCGAAGTCTCTCGACTCTTCGTCAATCCTGGCGAGAAAGTGATGATCAATTCACCGGTCTATCAGAACTTCTACAACTGGATCAAGGAATTGCATGCACTTCCATTCGATGCTCCACTACTCGAATCGGAACAGGGTGGCGAGAAGTCGTATCGATTGGATTTCGAAGCGATCGAGAAAGGATACGCATCTGGGGTCAAGGTCCACTTCCTTTGCCATCCCCACAACCCACTCGGAGTGATCTTCTCGAATCACGACCTTGCCAGGATCGCAGATCTCGCAAAGGAATATGGCGTGATCGTGATCTCCGATGAGATCCATTCGCCACTCGTCTATCCCGATGAAGAGTTCCAACCTTTCCTCAATGTCTCAGAGAATGCACGCGCCGTCGGTGTCTCGGTGATCTCAGCGAGCAAGGCGTGGAATCTCGCCGGATTGAAGTGCGCACAATTCCTCACTCTCGATGATCGGCTGCAGGAAATATTGAAGTCTCTTCCCGAAGCCGTCCACTTTCGAGCATCACTCTTCGGTGCAATGGCAGCGGTAGCCGCTTACGATGAGAGTGGAGCGTGGCTTGATCACGTTCGAGGTGACTTGATGCGAAAGCTCGAACTCCTCAACGCACTACTCCTTCGGGAACTACCTGAGGCCTACCTCTTCCACTCTCACTTCGGATACCTGGGTTGGATCGATCTTCGTTCCTATGGGCTCGGGGATGAGCCAGCTAAGGAACTGCTCAATAAGGGCCGGGTGGCTCTCAATCCTGGTCATACCTATGGCCCTGGTGGGAGAGGTTTCGTTCGCTTCAATTTCGGCACCAGCGATGAGATCATCGAATCAGCCATCCTTCGCATGAAGGATGTCTTGGAATCCGTAGATCGATGACGTCATCGTCGATAACCACCGATGTCGTCGTCGTCGGTGGTGGACATAACGGGCTGGTCGCTGCGGCATACCTCGCCAAGGCGGGACTGAAGGTTCGCCTCTTCGAAGGATCGGATCAATTGGGCGGTGCGACGGCGAGCAAGCGAGTGTTCGATGGTATCGATGCCAAGCTCTCGCGATACTCCTATCTCGTCTCATTGCTTCCGGACCAGATCGTCACGGATCTATCGCTCAATTTCGAGACCATCACACGAACCATCTCTTCTTTCACGCCATGGCAAGAGTCGAGTGGTGATGACAAAGGATTGTTGATCAGTAACGATTGGAATAAGGCAAAGGATGCATTCGATGCATTAGGGCTTCGATCAGAGGGCGAGTCATGGCGTTCTTTCTATGACTCGATTGCATCTGTCGCACCGACGATCTCTAAGACCTTCTTGAAACCCTTGCCGACACGTCAAGAGATGCGCGATGCAATCGGTGAAGAACTTTTCGAACTTCTCTTTGTCAGGCCACTTGGCGAAAGTTTGGAGCGCTATTTCAAGGATGATCGAGTCAAGGGCATCGTCCTGACCGATGGATTGATCGGAACGTTCACAGATCCCCATGAGCCTTCACTCTTGGCCAATCGTTGCTTCCTCTATCACCTCGTCGGAAACGGAGATGGTCAGTGGCGTGTACCGCGTGGTGGGATGGGTTCTCTCGTCACGGAATTGCGACGGGTTGCGGAGGGTTACGGGGTCATCATCGAAACGGGCAAGCCAGTCACCGCGATCGAGAGCGGCCGAGTGAGCCTCAACGATTCGACGATCGAGACCCGGTTCATCGTGGCAGCCTGTTCACCACGTGAATTGGCAAGGCTCCGTGGTCTTCCCGAATCCGTGGCCCTCACGCCTGGATCGCAACTGAAGGTCAACATGGTCCTTACGCGCTTGCCACGGCTCAAGAGTGGTGTGGATCCACGTGACGCCTTCGCGGGGACGTTCCATATAGATGAGAGCTTCGATCAACTCCAGCTCGCTTATCGAGAGGCGATGAGTGGATCGTTACCGGAGACCATCCCTGCCGAGATCTATTGCCACACGCTCACTGATCCATCGATCCTCAGCAATGAATTGGTCGCTGCGGGTTATCACACCCTGACGCTCTTCGCCCTTCATACCCCGTACTCGCTCTTCATCTCAGATGTGGATCCATCGAGAAATGATTCGATCAAGCAGTTGGCTCTCAAACGCCTCATGAGACAACTCAATGCTTACCTCATCGATCCGATCGAGGAGTGTTTAGCCCGAGATGCTCACGGTGATCTAGCAATCGAAGTGAAGTCTCCCGTCGATCTTGAACGCGAGATTGGGTTGCCACTCGGCAATATCTTCCATGCAGACTTGACGTTCCCTTTTCGAGAGGAAGATGAGGGGTTGCAGTGGGGAAGTGAGACCGACAATCCGACGATCTTCCTTGCTGGAGCAGGATCACGACGTGGTGGCGGAGTCTCAGGAATCGGCGGACATAACGCAGCGATGGCAATACTTTCGTATTTCTCGAATCCATGATCACTGATTGGAGTAGCAGCGAGCGAAGCAAAAGAGTAGGCTTTGGTTTATGTTCAAGGTCATTAGAAGAGTAGTTGCACTCTTCGCACTTGCTGCCGTTGCAATCAAAGGAGTCTTTTCCTTCCTATCGTGGGTCGAGAAACAAGATGACCTGCAAGACAGTATCTGGATCGAAGATGAAGAAGAGTTGGAAGAAGTCCAATAAGCATGGCTGATACATATGTACCCGGCACCTGTAACCTCGGAAAATCAGAGGTAAGGCGACGCCAGACGGTCGCTCTCTTGGGTTTGGCTCTTGCCATCTTCTCTGGCTTTGGCCTTTGGGAGGGCTCACTCATCGCACGAGTGACTATCTTCTTGCCACTCTTCGTCTTCGCCACTGGTTACATTCAATCCAGGCGGAAGTTCTGCATGGCTTACGGATTCTCTGGCGCATTCAACCTCGGCAAGCTCGGAGAACTCTCCCGCGTGCAGGATCCAGTTGATCGTGCGGCTGACCGAAAAACTGCGCTATCGATCTTGGGTCAAGCAGCATTGTTGGCGCTTGCACTTACGCTTGGCTATCTCGCAATCAGCGCATAGCTAATCCGAGATCTCACACGAATCACCCATAAATAACTTGGCTCCAAGACCTTCACCTCGAGGTGCTATCGGAGTAGCCTCGAGATGAGATCGGTCTAGGAAGAACACCTTGAAAGAACATGGGGAGCGATCTCTTGCGAGTGATGGGGGAGACGAATGCAGATCATCATCCATAGCAAGAAGCAGAGCCTTGCCGAAGATTTCCACTCGATCGTCAATGAACGACTCAACAGGCTTGAACGATTCAAGATAGCAATCGATCGCCTCGATGTGACGGTCACTCATGAGGCGAATCCAAGGCAAGGTAAGGCATCACACAAGGTCTTGATCACGAGCCATGGCTCCGGTCCATTGGTACGAGCTGAGTCTTCTGGCTTCAACGATCTCGCGGCCTTCGATGCAGCGGCAGAGCGGGTCGAACTTCAACTACGAAAGCTCCATGAGAAGAGCAAGTCGATCAATCACGATTCGCTTCGCTACCGAGCGAACTGAATCATCAGATCTCTTGTAGACCTTCGATCAGGTTGTCAGTCGCCGAGTAGAAGGCGTCATAGAACGAGGTATCCCAGAATCCTTCCATTGGATCGAAACTTTCGCCCTCGATCTCACCCTCACCTTTGAGATAAGCGATCATCTCTTCTGTGGTTCCGATCCATTCTTGGATGTCGGATCGAAATTCCTCCTCAAGACATTCCGGCAACTTCTTCATCTGACGATAGATGCGAAGGTCAGATTCCAATACGACACGGACGCTATCTGCGATTCGCTCGACTTCAGCTGCTCGTTCTTCCTTAGGTAGACCTTTGGCAAAGGCCATCGACTGTCGGTGGTACCTCTTCCACAACGGGAATGAGATCTCTTCCTCAGCGACGATGAAGGATCGAAGTTCGTCGCAATTGACTATTGCGACCTCTTGATTCTTCGGACGATTCTCGCGCTCACGATCTTGCAGTGAGAGGACGTTCCAACCGATTCCAGTGAATCCAAGGACGAGCGCGACCACCATTACCCAAATCGTGGCTCGTCGTAACCTCATGTCGGCATTCTTTCACGAGCCAGTAGGCTTGCTCTGTGAGCGGAGTCGAATCAAAAGTTCTAGCAAAACTGCCAGTCGGTGAGAAGGTAGGCATCGCATTCTCCGGCGGGCTCGATACCTCAGTTGCTGTGGCATGGATGAGAGCTAAGGGTGCGATTCCTTGTACCTATACCGCGGATCTTGGTCAGTATGACGAGAGCGACATCGCATCGATCCCGGATCGGGCCAAGGTCTACGGCGCAGAGATCTCACGGCTCGTGGATTGCAAACTCCCATTGGTCGAAGAGGGTTTCGCAGCGATCGCGGCCGGCGCCTTTCACATCAGGACCGCAGGGAAGACCTACTTCAATACGACGCCACTGGGGCGAGCAGTCACTGGAACCTTGCTAGTTCGCGCGATGCGCGAAGATGGCGTCTCCATCTGGGGCGACGGGTCAACTTATAAGGGCAATGACATCGAACGTTTCTATCGATATGGATTGCTCGCAAACCCATCACTTCGAATCTATAAGCCATGGCTCGATCAAGACTTCGTCACTGAACTAGGTGGTCGCGCAGAGATGAGCGCATTCTTGACTGACCAAGGACTTCCTTATCGTGACAGCGCAGAGAAGGCGTACTCCACGGATGCGAACATCCTTGGCGCGACCCACGAAGCGAAACTCTTGGAGCAACTCGATACATCGATGGAGATCGTGACTCCGATCATGGGTCTTGCTCATTGGGATCCGAAAGTTGCGATCGCCTCAGAGGATGTCCGGATAACCTTCCAGCAAGGAAGGCCGATTGCGATCAATGGCAAGGAATTCGAATCCGCTGTCGATCTGATGCGCGAAGCAAATGAGATCGGTGGTCGACATGGACTTGGCATGTCAGATCAAATCGAGAATCGGATCATCGAGGCTAAGTCGCGTGGCGTCTATGAAGCACCAGGGATGGCATTGCTCTTCATCGCATATGAGAGATTGTTGACTGCCATACATAACGAAGACACCATCGCGAACTACCATGCAGAAGGCAGGCGCCTCGGTCGGCTACTGTATGAAGGCCGCTGGTTCGATCCGCAGGCATTGATGCTCCGTGAATCTTTGCAACGATGGGTTGCCTCTCAAGTCAGTGGCGAAGTCCTATTGAGATTGCGTCGAGGCGATGATTATTCGATTCTCGATACGACAAGTCCCAACGCCTCATATCACCCTGAGAAGTTATCGATGGAGCGAACCGAAGGCGCAGCTTTCGGTCCAGCGGATCGCATCGGCCAATTGACCATGCGAAATCTCGATATCGCAGATACGCGAGCTAAGTTGGAAACATATCTGAAACAGGGCCAGATCGAAAAAAGTAGTATGAATCTCATCGAGGGTCCGTAGCGAATAAGAGAATCTCAGGTCTCACCCGCACCTTGAGAGTCTGAGCCGGTTTTTAAGGCTCTATTGCCTAAGATTCCTCCGTGCGTAGCTCAACCGCAATTCTGCGTGAACTCGAGGATGAATCGATAGAGATCTTCAGGGAGACAGCTGTCGCATTCCGCAAACCCGTGATGCTCTATTCCATCGGCAAGGACTCGTCCGTCTTACTTCACCTCGCTCGCAAAGCTTTCTATCCCGCACCAGTTCCATTTCCACTTCTTCACATCGATACCACATGGAAATTCCGCGAGATGATCACGTTCCGTGATGCGATCGCGAAGGAATATGGGCTCAATCTCTTGGTCCACACCAATCAAGATGGCGTCAAGGAGAATATCAATCCGTTCAATACCGGAGCCTCCGAGTACACCCGTGTGATGAAGACGGTCGCGCTTCGCCAAGCGCTCGATATGCATGGTTTCGATGCAGCAATCGGTGGATCTCGTCGTGACGAAGAACGATCACGCGCCAAAGAGCGGATCTTCTCAGTCCGGGAACCGGGTCATCGTTGGGATCCAAGACAGCAACGACCCGAACTCTGGCGCACTTACAACCCACGTCTTGCAGAGGCACAGACGATGCGCGTCTTCCCACTCTCTGATTGGACCGAGCTCGATATCTGGCAGTACATCTACGAGAACGATGTCCCGGTCAACCCTCTTTATTTCGCAAAGGAGCGCCCGATCGTCTGGCGCGGCGAACAATTGATCATGGTCGATGACGATCGTTATCAACTCCGCGACGGCGAGAAGCCTGAGATGCGAAGGATCCGATTTCGAACCCTCGGGTGCTATCCGTTGACCGCAGGTGTGGAATCAGACGCGACGACCATCAGAGACATTCTTGAAGAGATCACCGAAGTGAAGCTCTCGGAGCGCGCCACTCGCTTGATCGATGGCGATAAGGAAGATTCGATGGAGAAGAAGAAGGTCGAGGGTTACTTCTGATGAGTAGGTCGATTATCCGACTCCTCACCTGTGGCAGTGTCGATGATGGAAAGAGCACATTGATCGGCCGTCTCTTGGTCGAGACCGACAGCGTCCCGCATGACACCATCAAGGCGGCGAAGTCAGTCCGGCGCACTGGATCGACCATCCCGGCAGGTGAGATCGACTTCTCACTCCTTACCGATGGACTTGAAGCAGAACGCGAACAAGGCATCACTATCGACGTCGCTTACCGTTCGATGTCACTCCTCAACGGCAAGCGATTGATCATCGCTGATGCGCCAGGTCATGAGCAGTACACCAGGAACATGGCAGTCGCTGCATCGCGCGCACATATCGCTCTGGTTCTTGTCGATGCATCACGTGGAATCAGGCCGCAGACACTCCGTCACTTGACGATCTGTTCGCTGATGGGCGTGGAGCGAATCATCATCGTGATCAATAAACTCGATGCAGTCGGCTACGACAAGAAGGTCTTCGATTCTCTGGTCGACGAGTTGATGCCAACGATCGATCGCCTCGGTATCAAGGATCACACCTTCATCCCCGTGAGCGCGCTTCATGGTGACAATGTGGTCTACAAGAGTGATGCGGCTGCTTGGTATCAAGGACCGACTCTCCTCGAGCATATTCAAGAGTGGGACGGCGCAACGGTCGATCGGAGCGTCTCGGCTCACCTTGGAATCCAGATGATCTCTCGTGCAGAGAACTTCCGAGGGCTCTCTGGCACCGTGGTCAATGGAAGCTTCAAAGTTGGTGACGATGTAGTCGTCCTACCGGCGAGAAAGAGCGCAAAGATCGCTCGACTAGTGACATTCGATGGCGATATCGAAACTGCGGAGAATTCACGTGCAGTCACGATGGTCTTGGAACCGGATGTGGATGCCACACGTGGCGATGTGATTGAGCTTCAGGGGAGTGAGACGAGGCCCGAGAGTCGCTTCACGGCCAACTTGGTCTGGCTCGGTGAGAGCGAGTTGATCCATAGCCGTTCTTACTTCTTCATCTCCGGCTCATCACAAGTGACGGGTATGGTCACTTCGATTCGACATAAGCTCAATATCAATACCGGCGAACATGTGTCGTCGCGAACTTTGGCGATGAATGAGATCGGCACTGTTGAGATGGCGCTTGATACACCACTCTCGCTCGCGAATTACGATCAGAGTCGCGAGACTGGAAACTTCGTCATCGTCGATCGACTCACGATGAATACTGTCGGTGCAGGAATGATCTTGCATCCGCTCCGTAGGTCACAGAATGTCACCGAGCATCATTATGAGATCACGCGAGAGATGCGAGCTCAACAGAAGGGCCAACGCGCAAAGGTCGTCTGGCTCACCGGCCTTTCTGGATCGGGTAAATCCACTATCGCTAATGCGGTGGAGAAGAAGCTCTTCTCACTTGGGATCCACTCCTACATACTCGATGGCGACAATCTACGCCTTGGGCTCAATAAGGACCTTGGATTCACCAAGGAGGATCGCGCAGAGAATGTGCGCCGCGTCTCTGAAGTCGCCCACACCATGGTCGATGCTGGACTCGTCGTGATAGTTGCGCTGGTCAGCCCCTTCGCTGCAGATCGCGATCAAGCGCGTACTCTCTTCAATGATGGCGAATTCTTGGAAGTATGGGTGAAGACTCCAGCGGAAATCTGCGCCGAGCGCGATCCGAAAGGTCTCTATAAGAAGGCGGCTTCCGGGGAGATCCCGAATCTCACCGGAGTGGGACAAGAATATGAATCGCCGGAGAAGGCGGAGTTGGTCCTCGATGGAACTGCACCTTTGGATGAGAGCGTCGATCGCCTCATCAAGGTGATCCTGT
>JBMUDS010000002.1:0-97570 GCA_049459795.1 Candidatus Nanopelagicaceae bacterium
GCTCGAACCTACGACGACCGGATTATGAGTCCGGGGCTCTAACCAACTGAGCTACCGCCCCAAGCGAGTACAAGGGCAATAGTAGTTCAGTCGAAGAAAGTAATGTTCTGCCTAACGTTTGATGGGAATCGCTTTGATCTCGCCTGATTCGGCAATCAGCGCGAGTTCAGGCTTTTGATTTTCACGCAAAAGTGCGAGGACCTTCTCTCGGTCCCATGTCGTGTCGAATCCATCGAGACTCTCGACAATTTCAACCCGTGCACCCGTGGAGCGTTCTAGCTCGCGAGCAAGGGATCTATCTGCTGGGCCGATGAGCAAGAGTGACTTGTGGCTTCGAGTACGGGGACGAGACTCAGCGCGTTCCTTTTGAATGATCCGAAGGTGTGTAAGTCCACCGATCATGCCAACAGCGAAGATGGAGATCGCATAGCTGATCTCTCTTACTGTCCCGCCACCAATGTCGCCGCCAAATAGACCTTGGAAGATTTGGACAGTGATGGTGAGTATTGAAACGACGGCTGCGATCGCACTCACTCCGACCACAGTGAAGAGGTAGACCTTCCTCGCGATGGAATTGAGTTCAACGCTGCGATCCGACGCGATTCGGTCATTGATCCGCTTCCAGGTCAGTTGCCATAGCGGTAGGCCTGCAAGAAGAAGGGTGATTGCAAGGAGCAGTGCATTCCTTGGAGAGCGTCCAACGAGTAAGTCATCTTTGATGAAGGATTCAACGAGTGAGACCACCAAAGTGACCCCACCGATTGCGGAAGTTCCAAGTCCGATTGCTGAGAGCAGGTAGCGATAGATCCTTCCGATCTCTCCTTCTTCGGAATCATGATGCTGACCCAAGATGCGAGAGTGATAGGAGAAAGCGAGGATGGTCGCTATGAGTGCGCCGGTAGCTCCAGGGATGCGGTCGAAGTGGATCCACGAGGCATTCGTATTCGCATCACCGAAGAACCAAACCAGAGTGTCATAGAACGCGATACTGATACTGGTGATGACCGCTACGAGTGAAGCGCCAACGCCGACGATTAGAAGATAGATATTCCATAGTTGGCTTGTGCTTGTTCGAGCCTGATCGATGATCCAGTAGGAGTACCAGGTGGGTATTGCGATCAGGCAGAGTATGAGTCCGCGAGTGATCTCGTCTCCAGCTGATGTCGAGACGATGGTCTCGGCGAAAGGTAAGAACTCGACCATCAGGCCGCGGATGATCCTTGCGATACCGAAGATACCAACGACGAGCGAGATTCCCGAGAGGAGTAGGAAGGGAAGTTGGATCCGTGATTCGCTGAGGCGATTCTTTGACATTCCGTAATGGAAGAAGAGAGTCGAAAGCCAGATGATGGCCGATCCTGAATCGTTCGTGATGATAGATCCGCCATCAGCAATCTCTAGGATCCATCGGTAGGCACTAGTTGCGAAATTTGCGAACGCGATGACTTGAATCAAGGCCAAATAGAGAAGTAGGGCGAAACTCTCACGAGATTGCTCATCTCGTTCCAGGGTTCTATGTGTCCAGAAGGCCACAGCAACGAGGAGTGGCGTGGCTACGACGACGAAAGCTGAATCGCGCGCGAGTAAGTCCTCATTCGCGATCAATCGCTTTCCGGAATCGGATACGTATCCGATCAGTCCGGAGAGTCCGGAATTCACGATCAAGATCAGGATCAGGAGGAGTAGATATTGGAAGAAGTCCTTCACTTCATCAGCGAAGTCGACTCCACCGCGTCGACCCACCGCGATCCTTCGAATCACCAAGACGATGATGCCGAGTGTGATGATGAGTGAAGCGAACCCCGCGATCATGGTTTAACGCCATCGCAGTCATATAACGGCCATGGGATCCCAGTGATTCGCCACGTGCCATCGATTCGCGAGAGGCCGATGGTGTGATCCTCACTCCAGCCACCGAAGAGATCATCGTTGGAGTAGCGGGCGCGGATCTTCACTTGAGCCCGCTCTCCTGTGATCTTCGAACTGACGAGATCGACGGTGAGGTCAGGGGAGAGGTATTGGCGATCGATATCCGATGAGTCGCACGTGGTGTCTGAAGAGAAGTAACTGAGCGCAAGGTCGTTGTCTCGGTCGATCATCGCCTTGAGATAAGACTGGACAGTCGCCTCAGGTGAACCGGTTTCGAATTGGGCTGTATCGCTTCGAGAGGCGATGAAGACCAAAGCTGCCACGGCAATCAGGCCCACGATTGCAAAGAGACTTCTCATAGTGGAACTCTTCATTCAGCCATCCTAAGAGAGGCAACCTCTGAAAACACTCAGAATCATCTGGTTTTACTCTCGTTCACGCCACGTCCACTTCTCAGGCGCTCATTGCGATAGACCCAGAAACTCAAGTATCCGACCATCATCGCAAATCCAAAGAGAAGGTCTTCTATAGGTGCACCGGCGATCCGAAGACCGATGATCGCATCAGGTGAGTAAAGGACGATCTCATTCGACGTGAGCCACCAGTTCGTCAGTAATTGAAAGGGCAGGACGATCGCATAACTACCCCAGAATGCTCGACTCGCAAGCATCGAAGTCTTGAAACCAAAGATGTCGACGAGGACCACGATGATCAGTGCAAGGGATGTAATCTCGGTGTAAGTCATTCTTCGACTCGATCCCGCCAATGCGGCTTCAACTTAGAGACACCTTCATAGGTGAGGATGATTGCAAGCGGTACCACGAGGAAGAAGAGATATTCCTCGAGCGGGATATTGAATGGGCCCGTTATGCCGAGCATCTGGGAATAATCGAAATCCCAGTGCTCTGAATCAATCGCAAACCAGTCCCACATGAGAAAGAAGAGAGAGACTGGAATGATCGTGAAGAGTGTGAAACGGATACGCCGCAGAACTCGGATTCGAAAAGCCCACTCCAACCACCATGATCCCGTTGCCGTAAAGAGAAGCATCGCGAGGTAGCCAAACCGGGGCACGAACCAATGCTTCCACGGCATCGACCGCTTCCACTTAAGACACGGAGTGGAGTGCTGGAAATCGGCCGAGAGCGGATTACTCTCGTTGGCATGAAACTCGCGGATCAATCGGCACAAGTGAGGGTCTTCGACGGAATCAGGATCTTCTCTTCGATCGCGGTGGGATCAGCCATCCTTATTGCGACTGCCGTGGGGTTCTTTTTTGAGAGTGGTGCCTTGGGGTGGCAAGTCATCATCGCGCTTCTGGCCCTTGCAGTTGGTATTCCGCACGGCGCCCTTGATCACCTCGTCACCTTGCCAAGGTCACGTCCGTTGAAGATGGTGCTCTTCATCTCTATCTACGTCGCGATCGCAATCGCCGCTGTATGGGCGATTTTGGAGTGGAACGTCTATGGCTTCTATGTCGTAGTCGTGATGAGCGCCTTGCATTTTGGAATCGGCGATGCTGCATTCCTTGCCGAACGTGACCGGGCGATGGGTAGGGCTCGATCTCCGCGGGTCGCACAGATTCTCTATGCATTGGCTGGAGGCGTCACGCCAGTCTTGATCCCCCTTGTCAACGAAGAGAGTGCGGCTGCGCTCGCCGCGGTCAATCCAGCACTGATCGATTGGGAAGGAGGTTTGGGAGATATCTTCTACTGGAGTGCTATCGCTCTCCTTGTGGCTGGAGTCGTCACTCAACTCGCGATGAAGAGAGAGCGTGATGCACTCGATCTCATCCTTCTAGGACTTTTGGCGATCATGACGCCACCCCTCATCGCATTCGCGGTCTACTTCGGAACATGGCATGCGATGCGACATACCGCACGGTTGACACTCAACTTAAGGAAATCCGAAGCTGCTTACAGTGATGATGATGCTGCGAAAGCACTTCGACATGCGATTCTTCCTGGCGTACCGGCACTCATCGGAACTCTCGTGGTCGCAGCAGGACTAGTGCTTCTTGGTGAGAACAACTTCACGGATGACTTCTTATGGTTGCTTCTTGTCGTCATCTGGGCTTTGACAGTGCCGCACATGATGGTGACGGCTAAGTTGGACCGGGGCGCTTTGCATTGAAAAGGCTGACTTCGCTCTTACTCGCCTTAACGGTGGCCCTTGTCACAACCCCGTCTGGGGCTGTCGAAGTGACCTATACCTTTCCGATTCAGGAAAGCAGTGGTTGCCAAGTCACGTTCTCGCGCTATCACCACGATTATCCAGCAGCCGATCTCTTCACGAAGAGTGGATGTCCATTCCTTTCGCCAGTCGACGGTGTCGTCGACGAAGTCTCGCGCACCGATACCTGGAGCGGTCGCGAGAATCTCGGTGAGACTCGAGGTGGAAAATTCGTCTCGATCATCGGTGATGATGGAGTTCGATATTACGGATCACATCTCCGCTCGGTTAAGAAGGGAATCAAGGTTGGCACCGCTGTAACGAGTGGCCAACCTTTAGGGACGATAGGCACGAGTGGAAGTGCGCGTGGTACGCCACCGCATCTTCATTTTGGAATCTCGTGGCCTACCAGTGAAGCTGCTTGGTGGGTGAGGAGGGGGATGGTTTCCCCGTACGACTTCCTCGTCGCTTGGCAGAAAGGTGAGATGAAGTCCCCGAAGCGGAGAGTTGCGAGGATGTTGGAGCGCGTAGGCGAGATTCCTAAAGAGCCGAAGAAGTAAATGAAAAGACCCCCGAGAGATCTCTCGGGGGTGTTTTCTTACAGAGTGATCGCTTAGCTAGGGACGACCTGATCTGCCTGAGGACCCTTAGGACCTTGGACGATCTCGAAAGTCACTGGCTGGCCCTCATTGAGGCTCTTGTATCCGTTTCCTTGGATAGCAGAGTAGTGAACGAAGACATCTTGTCCGCCACCATCAACGGCGATGAAGCCGAAGCCCTTTTCAGAGTTGAACCACTTAACTGTACCTGTTGCCATTTTCTTCCTTCTTCTTTCGGTTGGACAAACTCGCAATCCGAGATTGTCAGTCTTTCCGTTTTACAGCTGAACCGATCAAATGCAGAAGCAATGAAGCCGGTACTGATAAGCGTTGGACTAGTGCCAAGCCTACCCTTATGAGATTCCCATCGAAACCAGCCGATTTCGTGATACTCGAGGCATAGGCTTTTCCTATGAACACTCCGGACCTGACAGATAAGGCAGATTCATCACGATTTAAGGCATCACTTGCGCTCTCCATACCGGCGACGATCCTGGCTATCGCCCTCGCGCTCGGTCTGAATCAAGTGGGGAGTGGTTTCGCCTCGAGGTCGGAATCCGGGATCTCGGTGACGGGGTCGGCTCGTGTCAATGCGACCGCAGATAACGCGGTATGGACGTTGAACGTCAATGCCACCTCACCATCACTTGCCACCGCTGTGAAGTCGGTCAATGACGATATGCAGCAGTTGGTCGATTACCTTGAAAAGGGAGGATTCGCTTCGGATGCGATCCAATTGGGCGCGCTCGCCACATACGGGAACGAAGAATGGATCAACGGGAACTCGACTGGTCGGATCTTGAGTTATCGCGCCGATCGTCCAGTGACCATCCGCTCGAAGGATGTCAATCTCGTGGCTTCGATGAGCAATGGCATCGGTGCTCTCTTGGAACGTGGCGTTCAGATCAACAATTACGGACCGAACTACTACATCTCATCACTCAAAGACCTACGTCCAGAACTTCTCAAGGAAGCAACTTTGGATGCTGAGACACGAGCGAAGGCGATCGTTGAATCCACAGGCGGGAAAGTCGGCGCTGTGATCGCAGTACGAAGCGGACCATTCCAAGTCACTTCACCGGACTCGGTCGATACATCTGCGGGTGGTTATTACGACACATCGACGATCGAGAAGACAGTGACGGCAACCGTCACTGCGACATTCAAGACGGAGTAAGCCTTACGTCTTCTTCACCAACCAGACTTGCGCACCATGGGCAAGGACAATGGAGTGATCTCCTGGCCGTTTGATCTCAGGGGAAAAGTGTTCGTCCGCGACGCTCGAGTCGAAGAGTGACCGATATGAATCGCCCCACCTTTCATCCGGCAAGGTGAATTGATGATCGACGACATCGCCGTTGAGGAAGAGTAGAAGCCCCTCCTCGGCACTTGATTCGATGAAGAGGGCTAGATAGCGCCGATCACCTTGGTGCCAATTCTCCTCATCCATCTCGTGGCCATTGCGTCGAAACCACGCAACATCTTTGCGTTTGGTGCCGAGGTCGAGGTTGCCAGTGAAGAAGTCAGAGATCCGTTCGACGACGAATCTCTTCCTGATCTTGATCAATGAAGCGAGCGAGTCCGTGATATCTCGCGCCGTCACTGGTGGGCTCCAATCAAGCAGTTGTCCGCCGAAGAAGTTCTTCTCGCTGTCAATGGGCTGGTTTGGATCGAACGAATATGCGTTATTCGATCCTGATTGAGTCCTTGAGACTTCGTCACCCATCGAGATCATCGGAACCCCGGATGAGAGCATCAATGTGGCAAGGAGCGACTTCTTCAACCTATGACGGAGTTCATTGATCCGCTCATCCCTCACTTCACCTTCGATTCCAAGGTTCCATGATCGATTCTGATCCGAGCCATCTCGATTCTCTTCGCCATTCTGGAAATTTCGCTTCTCTTGAAAGGTAACGAGGTCGTGAAGGGTGAAGCCATCATGGGCGGTGATGAAATTGATGGAAGAGGTTGGCCCTCGAAAATAGAAGATGTCATGCGACCCCGAGAGTCTCCGTGCGAAATCCGCGACTCCTTCGCTGAAGCCGCGTGCCGGATTCCCAAGCCAGAACTGCCGGACTGAATCTCGATAGTGGTCGTTCCATTCGCGCCACGGATAAGGGAATTCACCAAGTGCGTAGCCTGCGGTATCCCACGGCTCTGCGATCACTTTCCGCTCTCGCAAGATCGGATCTGCTGCGATGGCGGCGATCAGTGGACCATGGGTGTCGATCTCGTTACGCCCGCGAGCGAGCGCTGTGGTGAGATCGAAGCGAAACCCATCGACACCGATCACTTCGCTCCACCAATGGAGTGAGTCGATGATCATCCGGGTGACGAATGGACGCCTGGTATCGACTGTGTTGCCACACCCGGTGTAATCCTCGTAGTGATCATCGACTTGGTGTCGATAGAAGGTCTTATTGTCGATGCCACGGAATGAGAGGGTGGGTCCATCCTTTCCGCCTTCAGCGGTGTGGTTGTAGACCAGATCGAGAAGTACTTCGATCCCATTCTCATGGAGAGTATCGACCGCATGCTGTAACTCTGTGATCGGATCCTCAGTCGATGCGTAGTTACGATGTGGAGCAGAGAAGGCGATCGGGTTGTATCCCCAGAAGTTCTCTCGGCCGCGAGCACGTAAGGTCGGCTCAGTAAGAAATTGTTGGATCGGCATCAACTCGATCGCAGTCACGCCGAGATGCTTCAAATGTGCGATGGTCGATGAGTGTCCAAGCGCCTTGTACGTTCCCCGTTCCTCAACGGGAATCTCGGGATTATTGAGCGTCAAGGCCCGTAGATGTGCTTCGTAGATGATGGTCTGATTCCACGGAACCTGTGGCCGATGGATGACGCGTGGCGCATGATCCGTCACGACCGAGAGTGGAACGAAGGAGAGCGAATCTCGTTGGTCTTGGATAGTGAGGTCACCGTCACCGAGGTGATCGATCGCACTATGGCCATAGATTTCAGGACCCAGCTGTAACTCGCCATGGAGAAGATGGGTGTAGGGGTCGATCAACAACTTCTTTGGATTGAATCGCCATCCTTGTTCCGGTCGCCAAGGGCCATAAACCCGATACCCATACCGTTGACCGACCTTCACACCAGATAAGTGGCCGTGCCAGATCGGGCCTTCACGGTGGGCGAGTGCGAACTTGGTCTCTCTTCCGTCACCATCGATCAATGCGACTTCTACGGAATCCGCAGCGGGAGCCCAGAGAGCGAAATCGACTCCACCATCTATGAAGTGCGCACCGAGACGAAGACTCGAAGCCGGCTTCACTTCTTCACCTTATATTCCGACCTTCTCGCCTTCCGACCCGTTCGCATGGAGCCGAAAGTAACTGACCAGTAACATCCGCGCCATGAAGATCGCCGTCTGTATCAAGCAGGTCCCGGACTCCTGGGCCGAGAAGAAGATGGTCGAAGGTCGACTCGACCGTGAGAACGTCGATGCCGTCCTCAATGACCTCGACGAGTACGCCATCGAGGAAGTGCTTCGGATCATCGAGCCGCTCAATGAGGCGGCAGGTAGTGAGGTCCATACCGTCACATTGATCTCGATGGGACCAGATCGCGCAAGTGAGGCGCTTCGAAAAGGTCTCTCTATGGGCGCGCATGACGCCATCTTGGTTTCAGATCCGATCCTTGCCGGAAGTGATGCGCTCGCAACGTCGAGAGTCCTCGCCAAGGTGATCGGAGATGGCGGATTCGATCTCGTCTTCTGTGGCACAGAGTCGACCGATGCACGGATGAGTGTCATCCCTGCGATGCTCGCTGAGCGACTTGGATGGGCGCACCTGACATTCGCTGGTGCAGTACGCGTCAATGGCGAGAGCGTTGAGATCGATCGAATGACAGAGTTTGGCGTCGAGACGATGGCGGCGACCTTTCCGGCAGTAGTAAGTGTGATCGAGAAGATCAACGAGCCACGTTACCCATCCTTCAAGGGGATCATGGCCGCGAAGAAGAAGACGATAGAGACTAAGTCGCTTTCCGATATCGGTGTCGATAGTTCCATGGTTGGCGCGAGTGCTGCTTGGTCGAAAGTCGAGAATTCAGCACCAAGGCCGCCACGCGATAAGGGAGTCAAGATCGAGGATTCCGGGGATGGCGGAAGCAAACTTGTCGAGTTCCTCCTAGAAAAGAGGGTTGTATGAGCGCGATGATCCTTCTCGACCATAGCGATGGCGTGCTAGCAAAGAGTGCGGCGGAGTTGGCCACATTCGCGCGACGATTAGGTGAGGTCTCGGGAGTCCTTCTCGTCGCTCCAGGCGGAGCATCCTCATTGACTGGTTCACTCTCTTCTCTCGATCTCGACAAGGTGATCGTGGTCGAATCCGATGACTTCGCTTCGCTCGGGATCCCTGCATTCGCGGGCGCACTCTCCGAGCAAGTTCGCGCGCATTCACCGAAGGCGTTGCTCATTGCCTCAACATCTCGCGGTAAAGAGATTGCCGCTCGTGTCGCAGTGGCTACCGAGAGTGGCATCATCACCGATGCGTTGGATATCGATGCGGATCGAAAGACAACCCAATCGGTCTTCGGAGGTTCGTTCTCCGTGCAATCCTCGGTTTCGACAGGTACTGCAGTAGTAACCATCCGACCAAGTTCGATTGATCCAGTATCGACAAGTTCCTCACCTCAGATCTCCACTGTGAGTTTCCAAGCAAGTGATGGTTTAAGAAAACAATCCATAAGCAAAGTCCAGCCACCAGTGAAAGGTGGGCGTCCAGAGTTGACTGAAGCGAAGATCGTCGTATCTGGCGGCCGCGGTACCAATGGCGACTTCGCACCTGTAGAGGCATTCGCAGATCTCATCGGTGCGGCAGTCGGTGCATCACGTGCAGCAACTGATGCTGGTTGGTATCCGCATACCCACCAAGTTGGACAGACCGGAAAGACAGTGAGCCCCAATCTCTATGTCGCATGCGGCATCTCTGGTGCGATCCAACATCGTGCTGGTATGCAAACGAGTAAGACGATCGTCGCCATCAATAAGGATCCCGAAGCGCCGATCTTCGAGGTCGCTGACTTTGGTGTCGTTGGAGATCTCTTCTCAGTCCTCCCGCAGGCAACGACGGAGCTTGCAAGCAAGAAGGGCTGAAGCCAAGACGCCTAGACTTGACTCATGTCCGGGCGCATCTACTTCGACCATGCAGCGACGACGGCCATTTCGCCGCGCGCGCTTGAGGTCGTCACCGAGCAGATGGCAGTTCTCGGAAACCCTTCCAGCCTTCACTTCGATGGCCGAAAGGTCCGCGATCTCGTTGAAGGAGCGCGCGAAGAGATCGCTCATGCGATCGGCTCCACTCCGAGTGAAGTGATCTTCACCGCTTCTGGAACGGAAGCCAATAACAGCGCAATCAAAGGGCTCTTCTGGCATCGCGCCCCACGACGCGTGATCGTGACGACACCGATCGAACATCATGCGGTTGCCGACCCCATTCAGTGGCTCGCTGAGCATGACGGTGCAGTGATTCGCGAGGTTGCTGTAGGTCGAGATGGGGCGATCGATATCGCAGATCTCACTCGAATCGTAGAAGCAGATCGAGAGAGCATCGCGCTCGTCGCACTGATACATACCAACAACGAGATCGGAACGTCGATCAACGATGGTGAGATGAAGTTGATTCGTTCGGTACTTGGCGAGATCCCGCTCCACCTCGATGCAGTGCAGTCGATAGGGAAGGTGCCTTTCAATTTCCATGGGAGCGGCGCAACGAGCGCTGCGATATCTGCGCACAAAGTCGGAGGTCCGCTCGGTGTCGCTGCACTTCTCTTGAGGCGCGGGCTTGATATCACGCCGCTCCTTCATGGTGGCGGCCAAGAACGCGACATTCGCTCTGGCACTCTCAACGCTCCTGGGATCGCTGGCTTCGCTGCCGCGATCTCAGAGTCAATCGAGAGATTAGAAGAGCATCGCGCAAAGATTTCCACGTTACGAAAGAAGTTGATCGCAGGAATCGAGCGTGTCATCCCAGATGTGAGAGTCAATGGACGTGGAGATGCACCAGGCATCCTCAACATAACTTTTCCGGAGAGCGAGAATGAGGCATCGCTACTCCTCTTTGATTCAGAGGGAATCTCCTGCTCGACTGGATCAGCCTGTAGTCAGGGATTGGCGCAACCAAGTCATGTGCTCCTTGGGATCGGCATGGATGTGAAGGATGTGAATGCGACGCTTCGATTCTCGCTTTCGCATCTCAATACTGAAGACGAGATAGAGAGATTCCTTGCTGTCGTAGGCGATGTGGTCTCGGGTGCCAGAGCCGCCTATCGCGCCAAGTTACCGAGCGTCAGCGGTGCTTCATCATGAAGGTGATCGCAGCGATGAGTGGCGGCGTCGACTCTGCTGTCGCAGCCGCACGAGCCAAGGAAAACGGGTGGGATGTCATCGGAGTGCACTTGGCACTCTCGAAGAATCCACAGAAGTATCGCTCCGGAGCAAAAGGTTGTTGCACCGTCGAGGATTCCCATGATGCGCGGCGTGCGGCAGATCGAATCGGAATCCCGTTCTATATCTGGGATATGTCCGATGAATTCCACGAAGAGGTCGTGGAGAACTTCCTTACCGAATACAAATCCGGTCGCACTCCCAATCCATGTCTTCGTTGCAATGAGAAGATCAAATATGCAGCAGTACTGGATCGCGCCCAAGCGATGGGTTTCGATGGCGTTGTCACGGGCCATTACGCAGAGATGAGAGAGGTCGAGATTGCAGGAACGAAGTTCCGTGGACTCCATCGTGCGGTCGATGAGAGCAAGGACCAGTCCTATGTTCTCGCCGTTCTCAATGAGCGTCAGTTGCAGGGTGCATATTTCCCTCTAGGGGATACGCCGAAGAGTTTGATTCGAGAAGAGGCGAAGCAGAGGGGGTTGGCCGTGGCCGCTAAACCAGATAGCCATGACATCTGCTTCATTCCATCAGGGGATAACGCGGGATGGTTACGGGATCGACTCGGCAGTGAGGTGGGAAGGATCGTCGATAACGACGGTAATGAATTAGGAGAACATCAGGGTGCCTATACCTACACCATTGGTCAGCGACGGGGACTTGGGATCACGACGCCGCGTGAAGACGGCAAGCCGCGATATGTCCTACGGATCGAACCGAAGAGCAACACCGTCGTCGTCGGTGAGCGAGAGGAACTTGCAGTCCATGAGATCGATGGCGAAAAGCCGATCTGGTGTGGACCGCGGCCCGAGAATCTCTCAAAAGGATTCGTTCAAGTTCGTGCACATGGCAAGCCCATTCCATGCCGCTATGAGGTACGTGGTGAAGGAGTGAGCATCCTTTGCGATGAAGCGATCATGGGACTCGCCCCAGGACAAGCAGCGGTTCTCTATGACGATGATCGAGTCGTAGGCAGTTCCACCATCGTTGCGACCCGGTGATCCCATGACACGATCAGCAGAGATTCGGCAGCGGATGCATCAACTCGCTGAGGAGATCCGCGAGCATCAATATCGTTATTACGTCGAGGACAAGCCAACAATCTCTGACGCGGATTTTGATGCGCTCTGGCGAGAACTCATCGGATTGGAAGATAAGAATCCAGAACTCGTCGACATCAATTCACCGACGCGGCAAGTAGGGGGAGGATTCTCGACTCACTTCACCCAGGCCGATCACATCGCACCGATGATGAGCCTCGACAATGTATTCGATGGCGACGAGTTGGATGCCTGGTTCGATCGTGTCGAACGTGAGGTGTCACCGAGTTGGTTATGCGAAGTGAAGATCGATGGACTTGCGATCAATTTGATCTATGAAAACGGTCTCCTTACTCGAGCACTCACCCGCGGGAATGGCACGACGGGTGAAGATGTGACGCTCAACGTCAGAACGGTCAAAGGTGTACCGGCACGACTTTCAAAAAGCAAAGATTCATTCCCTGAATTGATTGAGATTCGTGGCGAGGTCTACTTTCCCATCGCCGCCTTCAATGAACTCAATGAATCGCTCGAGGAGAGCGGCAAGACACCATTTGCAAACCCCAGGAATGCCGCCGCTGGCTCACTTCGCCAGAAGGATCCACGAGTCACAGCCTCACGCCCGCTTGCCCTCGTCGTTCACGGTATCGGAGCGATGCGTTCGAAAGCAGGCCTCACATTCGCAAGCCAAGGCGATGGTTATGAAGCGATGCGAAAGTGGGGACTTCCGGTGGGGAAGTATGTGGAAGTACTTTCGTCCCGACGCGAGGTAAGTCAATTCATCGAAAAGTTCTTAGCGAAGCGCCACGATCTCGAACACGAGATCGATGGTGTCGTCATCAAGGTCAATGAACGTGAGTTGCAGCAGATGCTTGGCGCGACATCGCGCGCTCCACGGTGGGCGATCGCTTACAAGTATCCGCCGGAAGAGGTGACCACGACACTTCTCGATATCAAGGTGAGTGTCGGTCGAACCGGGCGTGTGACGCCGTACGGCCTCATGGAACCGGTGCGGGTCGCAGGATCAACTGTCACTCATGCCACGCTTCATAACCAGATGGAAGTGGCACGAAAGGGCGTTCTCATCGGCGACAAAGTGATCTTGCGTAAAGCTGGCGATGTGATTCCGGAGATACTTGGGCCGGTTCTCTCGGCAAGAATTGGCAGCGAGCATCAATTCGTGATGCCGACCCACTGTCCTGAGTGCGGTAGTGAGTTAAGAGCGATCAGCGAAGGTGATGTCGATATCCGCTGTCCTAACTCTCGCTCCTGTCCGGCTCAATTGCGTGAGCGACTCTTCTACATCGGTTCGCGAGCAGCGCTTGATATCGACATCTTGGGATACGAGGCTGCGAACGCACTTCTTGAGAGTGGAGTGATCGATGATGAAGGTGGCATCTTCTCGTTGACTCGAGAAGATCTATCGAAGATCGACTTCTTCAAGAAGAAGGATGGATCGCTCTCCTTGACTGCGGAGAAGTTCCTCAATGCCCTTGAAGGAGCAAAGGATCGACCACTATGGCGCGTATTGGTCGCGCTCTCGATTCGACATGTCGGACCGACTGCTGCGAAGGCGCTCGAGGAGAGGTTCGGATCGATAGATGCAATCAAGGGAGCCTCGAAGGATGATTTGGCTGCCGTCGAAGGTGTCGGTGACGTGATCGCTGAATCGATACAAGAATGGTTCTCAGAACCTTGGCACCAAGAGATCGTCGATAGATGGCGAGGTGCGGGCGTGAAGATGGTCGGGGTTCCCCGAGCGAATCTTCCGCAGACCTTGAAGGGGCTCACCATCGTCGCCACCGGTTCGCTTGAGGGCTTCACTCGGGACGGAGTCACAGAAGCGATCACGAGCAGAGGTGGCAAGGCAAGTTCATCGGTGAGTTCGAAGACCGATTATGTGGTTGCAGGAGAGGGCGCTGGGAGCAAGCTGGCGAAGGCGGAGGAATTGGGAATTCGCATTCTCACTGAAGCGGAGTTCGTCACACTCCTTGACTCAGGGCCTGATGCACTCTGATCGGGCTCGATTGACTGATTAGAATCTGGACATGTTCTTCGCACTACTTCTCGCTCCTTTGATGGCAGTGCTCTCAGGAGAGGTGGTTCGAGAGATTCCTGCTTCACCACTCTTCTTCGGACTCTTCACCTTCGGCGTGCTGGCGCTACTGCTCTACTTCACACTCCGGATCGACCGAGACTAGGTCGGACACCACTCAATTCGTGATCGGGATATACGGCGGCACCTTCGATCCGATTCACAATGGTCACCTTCATGTGATCAAAGAGTTATTGCAATCCCGCAGAATCGACCGCATCATCGTGATCCCAGCCGGTGACCCGCAATTACGGGAACGTCCACATGCATCCGGCAAAGATCGACTGGCGATGTGTCAGATCGCCATTGATCAATTGGGAAGCGTGAGAGAGCGCGTCGAGCTGAGCGATATCGAGATCAATCGCAATCGACCTTCATATGCGATCGAGACGGTCGAAGAGTTATTGCGTAAGGAACCGGATCAAGAATTCGCCTGGATCATCGGTAGCGATGCCTATCGAAAGATCGGCGATTGGCATGAGAGTGAGCGGCTACAAGAATTGATCTCATTCATAGTCATCGAACGACCCGCGAACTCCGATTCCGCGAGTCCAGCAAGTGAAGATGATGTTGAGATTCTCGATGACTTCGAAAGTACGGATATCGATGCTTTGAAGATATCTGCGACTGAGATACGTGAGCGAATCAAGAATGGCCTCGATCTCTCCGCTATGGTTCCGCCGGCAGTCCGTTCCTATATAGAAAGCAAAGGTCTCTATGGCAGCGCGTGAGTCGACGATCGAGTTGACCCGGCTAGCAGCGAGCGCGATCCAGGAGAAATTGGGGACTGATCTCATTGCGATCGACCTTTCGGAGCAGATGGTCTTGAGTGAAGTCTTCTTGATCGCCACCGGTCGGAACGAGCGCCAAGTAGAAGCGATCGCTGATGAAGTAGAGCGCGTCCTTGCGCTCTCTGGTGAGAAACCGGCCCGACGTGAACGAAGCGAGTCATGGGTGCTCTTGGATTATTCGGATCTCGTCGTGCATATACAGAGTGAAGAGGTGCGTAAGTACTACATGCTTGATCGACTATGGAATGACTGTCCCCAGATCGACCTGAGGATCGATTCGGAAGTCTCGAAGAACGCGTGAAGCAGATCATCATCTGGCGTCATGGCCAAACCGATTGGAATGTAGAGAACAGATTCCAGGGACACTCTGATATCCCGCTCAATTCCGTAGGTCGTTATCAAGCGAAGCAAGCAGCACAAGTTCTACGCGATATGGATCCAACTGCGATCATCTCGAGTGATCTAGGTCGGGCACTCTCCACGGCAGAAGCATTAGCGACAGTCACTGGACTTGAGATCAAGGTCGACGATCGGTTGCGAGAGACTAATGGTGGACATTGGGAAGGGAAGACGGGCGCACAGAATCGTGCTGAGGATTATGAAAGTTTCATCCGATGGATCGATGGCAACGATGATCCGGCAGGTGCGATCGGGGAGCGACGGAGTGAGGTTGCGCATCGTGCAACGAGTGCGATCCTCGCGGCACTCGACCTTAAGGATCGCGCGCGAGAAGAGCGCTTGGTCGTCGTGACACATGGTGGAACCGCGCGTTGTGTTCTCGGCAGCCTGCTCTCGTTACCACTTCCTTCTTGGGGCTCACTCGGAGGTTTAGCCAACGCTTCATGGTCTGTCATCAATGAGAATCACAACGCAGCAGAGTTGACTTGGCTCCTCGCAGAACACAATGCATTCACGATTCCTGAGCCCGTCCTCGGCGAAGAAAGCGGTGGAAACGACTTCGTGTAAGGCTCGAACTTCACTTCATGCGAGGTTGGGATAAAGTTCGCGACCTACGGGGCTATAGCGCAGCTGGTAGCGCACCTGCATGGCATGCAGGGGGTCAGGGGTTCAAGTCCCCTTAGCTCCACACGATGAAGTCGGCATATCGCATACCGAAGGGCTGGCGAGCCTCGGATATTCCGGATCTTGCCGGCAAGAGATACCTGATCACGGGCGGCACGAGCGGCATCGGATTAGAGGCTGCGCGTGAATTGATTCGTTCTGGTGGCGAAGTCGTGATCTTCGCCCGGAATCCGATCAAGGCAGAGCAGACCGTCCTTTCGCTCGGACGAGAGCGTGCCTCTTGGGTCGAATGCGATGTCGCTTCCCTGAGATCGATCCGTAGTGCAGTGCGAAATGTAGAAGGCGACTTCGATGTCGTCATTCTCAATGCCGGAGTGATGGCTATTCCATTCACATCGAATGAGGATGGTTTCGAGATGCAGATGGCCACCAATCACCTTGGTCATTTCGCACTTTCACTCCTTCTCAAGGAGAGGATTCGAGAGAGGATAGTGACCGTCTCGAGTAGTGCCCATCGAATGGGTGATTTCGGGAGTGGCTCATTGGATGAGATAGAAGAGAGAATCGTCGCGGAAGAGATCCAGGATTCATATTCACCATGGAAGGTCTATGGCACAAGCAAACTCGCCAACCTTCTCTTCGGTTTTGAGATCGAGCGTCGAGCGCGACGTGACGAGCGTGGATTCACTTCCTTGGTCGTGCACCCCGGATATTCGGATACCAACTTGCAATATGTCGCAGCCGATCTCTCGGGCGATGAGAGACGGAAGAAGGCGATCGGTTGGGTCAATCGCCTTGTCGCTCAAGATGCGACGATGGGAGCGCTCCCGACATTAGCTGCTGCGACCATCCCGGACCTTCATGGTGGCGCCTTCATAGGTCCGGATGGATTGATCGAGATGCGTGGTCATCCGCGTCTCACCAGAGCTCGTTCGATCGCATACGATCAACAATTGGCGAGCAATCTCTGGCATGTCAGTGAAGAACTCACTGGCATTCGTTGGTGAAGTAAACTCAACTCTTATGTCCGAGCGCAGCCATGCGGCCTATGACATCCAAGGTGTCCAAGAGAAATGGCTGACACGCTGGGACGAATTGGCTCCGTTTCGATCCGGTCTCAAAGATGATCCGCGGCCGAAGAAGTACGTCCTTGATATGTTCCCGTATCCGTCGGGAGATCTTCATATGGGTCATGCGGAGGCTTATGCACTCGGCGATGTGATCGCACGCTATTGGGTACAGCGTGGCTTTAACGTGCTTCATCCGATCGGATGGGATGCGTTCGGTCTACCTGCTGAGAATGCAGCGATCAAGCGAAATTCGGATCCTCGTGAGTGGACCTACGAGAACATCGCTACACAGCGAGCATCAATGCGTCGCTATGCATGTTCCTTCGATTGGGATCGCATCCTCAACACCTGCGATCCAGAGTATTACCGATGGAACCAGTGGATCTTCTTGAAGTTCTACGAGCGCGGTCTTGCCTACCGCAAGGATTCACCGGTCAATTGGTGCCCTGATTGCCAGACCGTACTTGCGAACGAACAAGTAGTCGCTGGTTTATGTGAGCGTTGTGACACTGAGGTGACGAAGAAGAAGTTGACCCAGTGGTACTTCAAGATCACGGATTATGCGGATCGACTGCTCGATGACATGGAGCAGTTGGAAGGCAAGTGGCCCGAGAAGGTCTTGACCATGCAGCGCAATTGGATCGGGAAGTCGACCGGCGCGAAAGTGGATTTCAGGGTCGAAGGCAGGGCTGATCCGATCACTATCTTCACTACACGCCCCGATACGCTCTTTGGCGCGACATTCATGGTGGTTGCAGTCGATAGTGAGTTGGCGCGTGAACTCGTCACCGGTAGTGGCGTCGAGGAAGAGTTCGATGCATATCTCGAATCAGTCCGTGCTGCTTCAGACATCGACCGACTCTCGACGGAGCGAAAGAAGACGGGTGTCTTCTTGAATCGCTATGCGATCAACCCGATCAACGATGAGCGGATACCTATTTGGGCGAGCGACTATGTCCTTGCTGATTACGGTACCGGCGCCATCATGGCTGTTCCAGCGCATGATCAACGTGACCTTGATTTCGCTCACGCGATGGGACTTCCGGTCCGTGTCGTCGTCGCCACGGAGGAAGGGGATCCAGCAGGGAGCGGAGTCGCCACGATCGGCGATGGTCTCCTTATCAATTCCGCAGCCTACGACGGACTCGATGTGAAGAGTGCGGGAAGTCGGATCGTCACAGACCTTGCCGTCAAGAAGTCAGCGAGCGCTACAGATAATTACAGATTACGAGATTGGTTGATCTCCCGACAGCGGTTTTGGGGAACGCCGATCCCCATCATCCATTGCCCAGGTTGCGGCGAAGTTCCCGTCCCACTCGATCAACTTCCGGTAAAGCTTCCCACCGCGAAGGACCTCGACCTCAAACCTAAAGGTGTCTCGCCTCTTGCTACGGCAGAGGATTGGGTCAACGTCTCGTGCCCTCAGTGTTCGGCACCTGCGAAGCGTGATACCGACACGATGGATACTTTCGTCGATTCATCGTGGTATTTCCTTCGTTACACCAGCGTCGATCGCGATGACAAGCCATTCGATGAGGAAGCGGTCAAGACCTGGTTGCCGGTCGATCAATATGTCGGCGGTGTGACACATGCGATCTTGCATCTTCTCTACTCGCGCTTCTTCACCAAAGCGCTCTTCGATATGGGGTATCTGGATTTCACCGAACCCTTCACGAGATTGCTCAATCAAGGCATGGTCCTGATGGATGGATCCGCGATGAGCAAGAGTCGTGGGAATCTCGTGCGGCTATCCGATGAGTTGGCCAACCACGGTGTCGATGCGATTCGCCTTTCCATGGTCTTCGCAGGCCCACCTGAGGATGACATCGATTGGAAGGATGTCTCTCCATCAGGTTCGGTCAAGTTCTTGAGCCGAGCATGGCGCCTAGCGAAAGACGTTACGAGTCCTGTAGGTGTCGATCCAAGCACCGGTTCTATCGATCTACGTAAGGTGACGCATAAAACCCTTGCCGATGTCTCATTCGCAGTCGAGTCATTCCGTTTCAATGTCGCAGTCGCTCGCATCATGGAGTTGGTCAATGCCACAAGAAAGGCGATCGATACAGGTGTCGGTGGATCCGATCCAGCGGTACGTGAGGCGACGGAGGTGGTTGCGATCGCTCTCTCTTTGGTCGCACCGTATACGGCGGAGGAGATGTGGGAGATCCTCGGCCATCGACCATCGATCGCCCGTGCCGGATGGCCGACTCTCGATCCGAGTTTGGTTTCCGCAGATAGCGTCATCGCCGTCCTTCAGGTCAATGGAAAGATCAAGGATCGCATCGAAGTTTCACCTGACATCTCTGATGCCGAGTTGGAGAATGTTGCGATGGGAAATGATGCGATCAAGAGTGAGATCGCATCTGCAACGATCAAGAAGGTCATCACGAAGGCACCTAAGCTCGTCAATATCGTGATCTGATCTTTCAACAACCAGCCCTCATCAACAGTCGTCGATAGTCACACCGCCTAACCTGGCGTCACAGCAGTTTGATCGCGCCATGAAACTATCCGATCTCACAAAGGAACAACGACGTGGCTTGGTGGTCATCTCGATCACTGCTCTCGCTTTCGCACTCTTCTCTTTCTTCTCGGCGCGAGGTGAGGCTGTCCCTCAGGTCGTCGCCACATCGCCAACGGTCGCTTCGCCACCGGCACTCGTCATCTTCGTCGACATCACAGGGAGAGTGAAGGCACCTGGTGTCTATCAATTGCCCGATGGATCACGGGTCATCGATGCCGTCACGATGGCAGGTGGATTCAAGCGAGGCTTTGACGCCTCGCACATCAATCTCGCGAGGAAATTGATCGATGGTGAGCAGGTTGCGATCAAGAGCAAGAAGTTCCAACCGATCACACCTCCAGCCACGCGAAAGGGAATCTTTGGCGGATCTAGTGGCTACAACGGCATGGTCTCGATAAATTCCGGTACGAAAGCTCAATTCGATTCACTACCTGGCATCGGACCAGTCTTGGCACAGCGAATCATCGATCACCGCACAAGAAATGGTTCTTTCGCGACCATCGAATCGATCCAGGATGTCTCTGGGATCGGCGCTTCCATCTTCGGTCAGATCTCTAGTCGCCTGACGCTCTGAGAAGTTCCACATCGCTCGCGAAGGCTCCTCTTCCGCGAATCGCAGTTGCGCTCTGGATCGGCGTCCTTGTCGGGTTAGAGATCAGTTCGTGGTCGCAGTTGCTCAGCATCCTCATCGTGCTCGGGCTCATCGCCATCGGAGTGCTATCGAAGGCTTCGCGGCTGCTCGTCTCATTGATTCTCGTCGCACTCTCGCTCATTCTGATCCGGGAGAGCGGTGAGAGATGGGAGTCCGGGGAAGATGCCATCCCATTCGAGATCGTCGCAAGGACAGATGCCGATCCACTTCCAGCACGCGTCTACGGCTCGACGAAGAGAGGTGGATCATGTTCATTTCGTGCGGAGAGTCGCCGCCTCCGTGAAGTGGATCGCCAGCTTCCACTTCGGGTGATCAGTGAAGATTGCAACGTCTTCTTCGGTCAGGTGCTGAGCGGTGTCGGACGAATGAAGCACAGTGACGAAAGACGAGTTGCGGCAATGTTGATCATCGATGAGATCACTCATCGCGATGCGGCTCCACTCTGGGAGGGTCTTGATCACCTTCGAAAGCGATATCGCACGCTTTTCGTCAACCGCGGCGATGGAGCATCACTGGTACCCGGCATGGTGATCGGAGATACCGCGCTGCAAAGCGAAGAGTTCGACGCAGCGATGCGAACTGCGGGACTTTCACATCTCACCGCAGTGAGCGGCGCGAATTTCTCGATCGTCGCAACGATGGTGTTATGGATCGTCTCGCTTCGTATCAGGGATCGACGAGTGCGCATCCTCATCACTGCGGCGAGCCTTCTCCTCTTCACAGTCGTCGTGCGCCCGTCGCCATCGGTGCTCCGTGCCGGAGTGATGGCAGCGGTCGTTCTCTATGCACAGTTACGCGGGAATCAACGATCTTCACTCCTTGCTCTATCGGGAGCCGTCGTGATCCTCTTGCTGATCGACCCATATCAGGGTGGTGACGCAGGTTTCGCTCTCTCAGTCCTTGCAACTTTCTCGATCATCGTCATCTCTCCGAAGCTAACGGAGTGGATGGTCACTCGATTGCGTTTGCCTCACGTGGTCGCAGAGGTCATCGCTATCCCCACCTCAGCAACTCTTCTCTGTACTCCGATCATCATCGCCATCTCAGGGAAACTCTCCTTTGCCTCCATCCCACTCAACGTCTTCGCGGCACCCTTGGTGCCATTGGTAACGATCGCAGGATTCATCGCTTTTCTCTCACTTCCCCTTGACCCGATCATCTCCTCGCTACCTACCGCTTTCCTCGCACATATCGCTGAGCTCGCAGCCTGGCCGATCGCATATATATCGCATTGGAGCTATCTCACTCCGATCATCGAGATGCCCTTTGGCTTTGCGGGTAGCGCGCTCTTCGTGATCGTCGCACTCTTGATCTCTTTATTCTTGTCCAGCTTCAGAAACACGAGTTTGATCAGATTCCACGGCATACGGAAACTGATGATCATCACCGTCATTCTCATCCTTCCTGCCAGCGCACTCTCTTTGAACTCCTATCGCACGTGGCAGCTTTACCAATGTGATGTAGGTCAAGGAGATGCACTCTTGGTCCGAACAGGTGGGACAAGTGCGATGGTGATCGATGTCGGTCCAGACCCTTCTCTCATCGATCGCTGTCTACGAAAGGCTGGAGTGAAGTCAATCTCACTCTTAGTTATCACCCATCTTCATGCCGATCATTACGGTGGTCTTTCAGGGTTACTGAGAGGTCGGAGAGTAGAGAGATGGTGGCTTCCACCACAAAGGAATCCATTGTCAGTGAATGAGGATCTCATCGGGTTCGAAAAGATGATCGGACGGCCCCCAGAGTTCGTCGAGAGCGGGATGAGTTTCCTTTTGGGAGATATCGCAATCGACGTGCTCTGGCCGGATGCCGAATATTCCGCTGCACCGAAGTTGGCCGGCGATGGGTCTGAAGAGAACAATCGCAGCGTCACATTGATGATCAAGAAGGACGATGCGGTCATCTTTGCGGGAGGTGATATCGAGCCAGTTGCCCAGGCCGCGATCGCCGAGCGATACGAACTCTCAGAGGTCGACATCTATAAAGTCAGTCATCATGGCTCTGGTTTTCGTGACCTCAACTTCGATCGCGAGCTCCGCCCCTCCATCGCATTGATCAGCGTGGGTGATAGGAATCCTTACGGTCATCCCGATGCCACGACATTGGAGGCGCTCGCTCCAGCGCGCATTCTTCGGACCGATATCGATGGTGCGATCCGACTCACCTGGTGGCCGCTGCGGGTCAGATAGATATATTCGCACCATGGAACCGCTGATCCTCATCCATGGGAGTGAAGAGGTCATCGCTGAGCGTGTCCTTCGTGAGGTGGTCGCACACGTAGGCGAACACGAACGAACTACGGTGGATTGTGGTGAGATCGATGCCGGAGCCTTCTCAGAGGCGATCGCTCCATCACTCTTCTCAGATCGTCGATTGATAGTCGTGAAGAACCTCCAAGATCTCGATAGTGAATTCCACAGCGAAGTCGATCGTTACATCGACGATCCAGATCCAGCGAATGTAGTGGTCTTCATCCATAGGGGGGGAGTCAAAGGGAAAGGACTCCTGGATCGGATCAAGAAGAAGGGTGCGAAAATCTTCCCGGCAGAGCCATTGAAGAAATCATCGGATCGCATGGCATTCATCCGTGAGGAATTCCAACGTTTGGGTAGGAAGATCTCTAGCGAAGCGCTCGCAGCTCTTGTTGCAGGTTTCTCTGATATGCGCGAGATGACGAGTGTCGCGCAACAACTTGCAAAGGATGTCCCGCAAGGGAAGTTGATCGATGAGGAAGCCGTGATCAACATGACCCAAGGACGTCGCATCACGAGTGGATTCGAAGTCGCGGATGCAGTCGTCGCCAAGGATCCACGGAAGGCGCTGGTCTCCACCCGCTATGCCTTCGAAAGTGGCGTTGAACCGATGGCGATCTTCACAGCAGTGAAGATGTCGATCATCTCGATGCTCAAAGTCATCGATCTGCCACGTAGCGCCAGATCATTCGAGCTTGCTGGAGAACTGGGGATGGCACCCTGGCAGATCGACAAAGCACGTCGTCAGATTGCGAACTGGAGCGAAGAGGATTTCGATCTTGCGCTCAATGAGATCGTTAGGGCGGATTGGGCGGTCAAGGGCGGCGAGGGACACCCTCACTATGCGGTCGAGCGGATGGTCCTGGCTATCGCATCGTCGGGTCGATTGGTTCGCTCCCCGGATCAGAGTCGAGCCTGGCGGAAGTAGCAAATCGCCGGTTTGTCGCCCCTCTTTCGCTGCTGGTAACCTTCCCCCTCTTAAACCGCACAATCAACGATCAATTTTTCAAGGGGTTTCTTCGTGGCCAACATCAAGTCTCAGATCAAGCGCATCAAGACCAATTCGAAGGCACAGGAGCGCAATAAGGCAGTTCGCTCCTCGCTCAAGACCGCGGTCCGTCGCTTCCGTGAGGCTCTCGCTGGCGGAGATAGCTCTGTTGCGAAGCAAGAACTTCGTGCGGCATCTCGCGCACTCGATGTAGCGGTCACCAAGGGTGTCATTCACAAGAACCAGGCGGCAAACAAGAAGTCAGCGATGGCACGTGCTGCCGCCAAAGCTGGCGTCAAGTAATTCGATACCGGATCGGTCGGTGACCGATGCCCGCACTTCCATCACATAAGGCCCCGCAACCTGCTGCCACGGACCCAGTCTCGATCCGCAACTTCTGCATCATCGCCCATATCGATCATGGCAAGTCGACGCTTGCAGATCGTATGCTCCAAATCACTGAGGTAGTCGACGCTCGGAACATGCGCGATCAATATCTCGATCGCATGGATATCGAACGAGAACGTGGCATCACCATTAAGTCGCAGGCAGTGCGTTTGCCGTGGACCAGTGGTATCGATGGCAAGGATTACATCCTCAACATGATCGATACTCCAGGTCATGTCGATTTCACCTATGAAGTCTCGCGGTCACTCGCGGCATGCGAGGGTGCGATCCTCCTGGTCGATTGCGCACAGGGAATAGAAGCGCAGACGCTTGCGAACCTCTATCTTGCGATGGAGAACAATCTCACGATCATCCCGGTGCTCAACAAGATCGACCTTCCAGCTGCACAGCCAGATAAATTCGCCGCAGAGCTAGCGAAGCTGATCGGATGTAAACCTGAGGATTGTCTTCGAGTCTCCGGCAAAACGGGTGAAGGTGTTCGAGAGTTACTTGATGAGATCGTGAAGCAGGTCCCGCCACCTACTGGTGCGAGCGATAAGCCCGCGCGTGCTCTCATCTTCGACTCTGTCTATGACACCTATCGCGGAGTAGTCACTTATGTCCGGGTCGTCGACGGCAAGCTCTCGCCACGCGATCAGATACAGATGCTCTCGACCGGCGTCAAACATGAGATGTTGGAAGTCGGCGTGATCTCGCCAGAGCCAAAGGCCAGCGGCGGACTTGGCGTCGGTGAAGTGGGTTATCTCATCACCGGTGTTAAGGATGTGAGGCAAAGCCGCGTCGGGGATACCGTTACGACGGCAGTAAGGCCTGCGACCCAAGCGCTCGCCGGATACAAGGATCCGAAGCCGATGGTCTTCTCCGGCCTCTATCCGATCGATGGCGATGACTATCCCGTACTTCGCGATGCGTTAGAGAAGCTGCAACTCAACGATGCAGCACTGGTCTACGAACCAGAGACCTCTGCCGCGCTAGGTTTTGGTTTCCGTTGTGGCTTCCTTGGACTCTTGCATATGGAGATCGTTCGTGAACGTTTGGAGCGGGAATTCAATCTCTCGCTGATCTCCACTGCACCGAACGTGGTCTACCGGGTCATCACTGACGACAATAAGGAGCTGATCGTCACCAACCCAAGTGAGTACCCTTCTGGGAAAGTCGCACAGGTATTCGAACCTGTAGTCCGCGCGACAGTCCTTTCTCCGAGTGAGTTCATCGGCACCATCATGGAACTGTGCCAACAGCGACGCGGCATCTTGATGGGAATGGACTATCTCTCAGAAGACCGAGTCGAGATCCGATACAAACTTCCTCTTGCCGAGATCGTCTTCGATTTCTTCGATCAACTCAAGTCCCGCACTCGGGGATATGCATCCCTGGATTACGAACCCACCGGTGAGGAAGAGGGAGATCTGGTCAAGGTCGATATCTTGTTGCAGGGCGATACCGTGGATGCGTTCTCAGCGATCGTGCATCGAGAGAAGGCATATTCCTACGGTGTCACGATGACCCAGAAACTTCGCGAGTTGATCCCAAGACAGCAGTTCGAAGTGCCGATCCAAGCCGCCATCGGAGCGCGCATCATCGCTCGCGAGAACATCAGGGCCATTCGCAAGG
Source organism: Candidatus Nanopelagicaceae bacterium (assembly GCA_049459795.1). GTDB lineage: Bacteria > Actinomycetota > Actinomycetes > Nanopelagicales > Nanopelagicaceae > SYAN01. The sequence continues at coordinate 25,495 of JBMUDS010000002.1, forward strand.
ACGTTCTCGCCAAGTGCTACGGCGGTGACATCACCCGTAAGCGAAAGCTCTTGGAGAAGCAGAAAGAGGGCAAGAAGCGCATGAAGATGGTCGGCCGCGTGGAAGTCCCACATGAGTCATTCATCGCTGCGCTCTCAACCAATCCAGAGAGCGAGAAGAGCAAGCAGAAGAAGTGATCGTCAAATCTCTTTCCTTCTATATCCACATCCCTTACTGCTTAACGCGATGTGGTTACTGCGACTTCAATACCTATACGCCTGAAGAGCTCGGTCAATCAGAACTCGGACGAAGCGAGATCTCATCGCGCTACATCTCGGCGGCGGTAGGAGAGATCGAGAGAGCGGCGGGAAAGGTCCCAGGTGATCCGGTCGTTCCCACCATCTTCTTTGGTGGCGGCACTCCCTCATTGATGAGCCCTTCAGATATCAAGAGTGCGATCACTGCGATCCGGGATCGATTCGAACTCGCTGCCGATTGCGAGATTACGATGGAGGCCAACCCCGACACGGTGGATCAAGGAAATCTCGAAGGCTTCGTCGAGGCCGGAGTCAACAGGTTCTCTTTCGGCCTCCAATCTGCAAATGCCTCGGTCCTTAAGGTCCTGGAGCGAACCCATCGCCTGGAGAATGTGGAGCGAGCGCTTACGATCGCATCAACGCTAGGCGTCGCGGATCTCAGTGTCGACCTCATCTACGGCACGCCAGGAGAGAGCATTGCTGAACTGCATGAGTCACTCGATTTCGCACTCTCGCTTCCCATCAATCACATCTCCGCATATGCACTGATCGTCGAAGAGGGAACGAGACTTGCGCGTCGCATCGATCGTGGTGAGATCGATGCGCCTGATGACGATGAAATGGCAGAGAAGTATCTTCTGATCGACGACAGATTGAGTAAGGCAGGGTTCGGTTGGTACGAACTGAGCAATTGGTCGAAACCAGGCGGCGAATCAGAACATAACCAGGTCTATTGGCGAGGTGGCGAGTGGTGGGGAATAGGACCTGGTGCACACTCTTATCTAGGCAATCGCCGATGGTGGAATATCAAGAGTCCGATTCGATATATCGATGCGATCAATGGCGGAGATGTAGTGGAAGCACGGGATGAGATCTTGACTGAGACGAATCGATCGGATGAACGGATCATGTTGATGATGCGTTTACGTGACGGTCTTCGACGAAGTGATTTGACGGTAGAACAAGTCCGAGTGATCGATGAATATGTGACATCAGGCGCCATCGATGATGCTGCCTGGCAGGGAGGGAGAGTGGTCCTGACTCTCACCGGGCGTCTCATCGCAGATCGAGTGGTACGTGATGTCGTCGCGGCCTGACTCCCAGTCATCCACTCGTTTCTCGCGGAATTCGTCGGTGTAGTAATTTCAGCCCATGACGATCGAGACCCCATTGCTGATCCTCTCTATCGTTCTTGCGCTTATCGCATCAATTGCGGGATTAGCGAAAGTCAGTGGTAATCCGAAGGGCCTTGCTGGTGCAAGGGATGTCGGATCGCCTGATGGACTCTCTCGACTGGCCGGGATGTTGGAACTCCTTGCCGGTATCGCCATCGTGATCGGTCTGGTCTTGGATTTCATCGATCTCATCGTCTGGGGACTGGTCACGCTATGGATCGTGATGCTCGGTGCACTCTTCTTCCATTTCCGAGCACGCAAGTTGCGCACCTCCTTTCCTGCCTTTCTTATCATCACTGCCTCCACCGTCGCTTTGACACTAGCTCTCTCCGCTTGAGGTGATGATGTCCAACGATTCCCGTATCGACTCGCGCCAGCTGGAAGTACTTCGCGCAATCATCGAAGAGTTCGTCGCGTCGAACGAGCCTGTCGGATCGAAAGCCCTTGCTGGGAGACAGGGATTAGGTGTCTCGCCTGCGACGATCCGAAACGATATGGCCATCCTCGAGGATGCAGGTTTGATCACCCAACCTCATACGAGCGCGGGTCGAATCCCAACAAATCGTGGCTATCGACTCTTCGTCGATCGGCTCGCTGAGGTCAAACCGATGTCTTCAGCCGAACGTCGCGCCATCGAGACTTTCCTCGAAGGTGCACACGATCTCGACGAGATCGTCGCTCGTACCGTTCGACTCTTGGCACAGGTGACGAAGCAAGTCGCTTTGGTGCAGTATCCATCGTTGACCCGTTCCAAGGTTCGACATATCGAGATCATCGCGCTTGGCTCGGAACGCGTCATGATCGTCTTGATCACCGATACCGGCCGTGTCGAGCAGAGCGTCGTGGAATTGGGCGAGAGCATCACAGAGGAACTCTTGGTTGATTTCCGTAATCGGATCAATTCGATGGTGGAGAACCAATCGTTAGGGCTGGTCGCTGATCGACTCTCACAATTCACCCAAGCCTATTCAGCGAGGGATCGTGCACTCGCCACGTTGTTGGTCACATCGCTCATCGAGATGGCAGTCGAGAAGGCCGAAGAGAGGGTCGTCCTCTCCGGAACTTCCAATCTGGTCCGATCAACCGCGGATTTCTCCTCGGAAATCCACGCGGTATTGGAAGCACTCGAAGAACAAGTCGTCTTATTGCGACTCGTTGCTGATATCGAAAGCAATCGATCATTGGCACCGAACGTGACGAATAAGGATGGCGTCTCCGATCTGCTGACCGTGAGGATCGGCGACGAGCAGATCGATGAGAAACTTCAGAAGACCAGTTTGATCGCTGCGACCTATGGCAGTGGTGCTGCTGTCGGCGTATTGGGCCCGACTCGCATGGATTATGCGAAATCGATGAGATCAGTTCGCGCTGTTGCCAGATACCTGACTCGCTACATCTCGCAGTATGAATCCGGGGAGTCGGATCAGACACTCTTGGGTCGAGGTTGATCGATGGACCTATACCAAGCGCTTGGCGTCGAACGTGATGCCACCGGAGACGAGATCAAGAAGGCCTATCGAAGACTTGCTCGCGAGATGCACCCCGATGTCAATCCTGATCCGAAAGTCGCAGAGAAATTCAAAGAGATCACGGCTGCATATGAGATCTTGAGTGATCCCGAGAAACGTCAGAACTACGACATGGGTGGATCTGGTTTCGGAGAGGGATTCGCAGGCGGATTCGGCTTCAGCGACATCATGGATGCCTTCTTTGGCGGTGGCGGCAATCGTGGACCGCGACCACGTTCTCGCCCTGGACAGGATGCATTGATCCGCGTCGCCATCACACTTGAAGAAGCTTGCTTCGGATGCAAGCGTGATCTCGTCGTCGATACTGCGATCCTCTGCAAGAGTTGTGAAGGTAGCGGCTGTGCCGCAGGAACGAAACCTGTGATCTGCGATATCTGCAAAGGTCGCGGTGAGGTACAACAGGTGACGCGTAGTTTCATCGGACAAGTGATGACCACACGTCCCTGCGCATCTTGTCAGGGATTCGGCTCGCGCATCACATCGCCTTGTTCTGAGTGTGCTGGTGACGGACGAGTGCGATCACGTAGTGAGATCGAGGTCGAGATCCCTGCAGGAGTGGATCAAGGGAATCGAATGCATCTACCGGGCCGTGGCGAAGTAGGACCTGGTGGAGGTCGACCAGGAGATCTCTATCTCGAGATCGAGGTGGAGGAACACGAATTCTTGATTCGAGATGGCGATGCACTTCACCTTGAACTATCGATTCCTATGAGCGCTGCGACGCTTGGCCGGTCAGTCACGGTCTCTACTCTCGATGGTGAAGAGACGATCGAGATCAAACCAGGCACACAACCAGGATCGACCCATCTGTTACGAGGCAAAGGCATGACAAGGTTACGTTCGGGAACTCGTGGTGATCTCCATGTCCATATCGATGTAGAGATTCCGACAAAGCTTTCCAAGGAGCAAGAGGAATTGATGAGACGTTTCGCCGAATCTCGGGGCGATGATCGAAACCTTGGTAGGCGCGTGACCCAGAGTGAGAGCGGTGGCTTCTTCTCCAAGTTCAAAGACGCGCTTCGAGGGTAGATGCTCTCGCTCTATCTTCTCTCCATGGAGAAGGACCCCGAAGTGGGTTCACGGCTGACGATCGAAGGCGATGAGGCGCACCACATGGCGAAGGTGGCTCGTCATCGAGTCGGGGAAAGAGTCTCGGTCACAGATGGTTCTGGTCTTCGCGCGACGATCGTGATTGAAAGCATCGATCAGAGAAGCGTGACTGGAGTCGTCGAGGAAGTCATTCGAAGTGATCGCCATCCTGTGACATTGCGCGTGGTTCAGGGTCTTACCAAGTCCGACCGAGCACATGAATGCGTCGAGTTACTCGTCGCAGCGGGAGTCGACGAGATCGTCCCTTGGGGTGCAGATCGCAGCATCGGGAAGTGGGATCCCGTGGAATCATCACGGAAATGGGAGCAGTGGATACGTGCTGCTGTGAAACAGACGCGACGTGATCGCATTCCCATCTGCGCTCCGTTTCAATCTCATCTCAGCGAGATCATCAGCGAAAGGAAGAAGGAAGAGTTCGTCATCGCACTCCATGAGAGTGCGTCCGTGACTCTGGATAGCGCTCTTGGCGCTCGGTGGAAATTCGATGATGGTCTACCGGCCCGCATCACACTGATCATTGGTCCTGAAGGTGGACTCTCAGAGCGTGAGGAGACTGAGTTAGATGGCCTCTCGATCCCACTGCTACGGCTTGGTACGCCCGTCTTTCGCTCCGCTCATGCCGGTGCGATAGCGCTCTCTGCTCTCCAAGCGAGCTTCTCCCTTTGGCGTTAGGATTTTCGCAATGATGTCGACGATGGATGGAACGAAGGAGTGTCTCTTCTGCAGTTTCGCTTCAGGTGCCATACCAGTCGACAAAGTCGCGCAGAATGATCTTGCTTTCGCCATCAAGGACATCAATCCTGTGGCTCCGACACATCTCTTGATCATTCCCAAAAGGCACCATGAGAACGCGGTCGAGTCGATGAGTGCAGACTCAGAATCTCTCAACGCGATCTTCTCTTTGGTGAAGGATCTCGTCGATGAATTGAGATTGGATGGCTATCGCACCGTCTTCAATACTGGTGCATCGGCGGGGCAGAGCGTCTTTCATACCCATCTCCACCTCATCTCTGGACGGACATTGACGTGGCCACCGGGTTAGAGATGTCAGTGCGATACCAGGTGCGATTACAGGTGCGCTACCAGGATTCCCGTCGCACGACGGATGGTCTTCATGGATAAGACAGTGATCGCCATTCCATCTGCGATCGATATGGTGACGATCACGGGTCCTGGAGATAGTTTCGTCACGGAGTTCGAACGCGCCTTCCCGGAGTTGGGAATCACGGTGAGAGGGAATGAATTCTTAGTCCGTGGCCCAGAGGCAGCCATTGCCGAATTTCGTTCGTTGATCTCCGAGTTGATGGTGGTCATTCGTTCAGGGCAGGTGCTCACTACCGATGCTGTGGTGAGGTCGATCGCAATGGTTCGCCGAGATTCTGGGGCTCGCCCCGGCGAAGTCTTGTCGCTCAACATCCTCTCCAATCGCGGAAAGACGATCAGACCGAAGACTGCGAATCAGAAGCGTTATGTCGACGCGATCGATCAGAAGACCGTGACTTTCGGAATCGGTCCGGCGGGAACGGGTAAGACTTATCTTGCGGTGGCCAAAGCAGTACAAGCACTTCAAGCCAAGCAGGTCAACCGCATCATCCTCACGAGACCTGCGGTGGAAGCCGGAGAGCGACTTGGATTTCTTCCTGGAACATTGCACGAGAAGATCGACCCGTATCTTCGACCACTCTTCGATTCGCTTCAGGATATGGTCGATTCGGATTCGATTCCTAAGTTGATGTCCAATGGCACGATTGAGGTGGCGCCGCTCGCTTACATGCGTGGTCGTACCCTCAATGATGCATTCATCATCCTTGATGAGGCCCAGAACACCTCAGCGGAGCAGATGAAGATGTTCTTGACCAGATTAGGTTTCAACTCGAAGATGGTGATCACCGGAGATATCACTCAAGTCGATCTTCCATCCGGAACCAAGTCAGGATTGCGAGTCGTCACCGATATCCTGGAAGGGATCTCGGATATCTCATTCATCCACTTAGAGTCAGAGGATGTGGTCCGACACCGATTGGTGAGCGAGATCGTCGATGCTTATGCCCGCTTCGATGTCACGAGACTTCCACGACGGCAACCGAGCCGCTGACTTCTTTGGTTCACACTTTCTAATATGGCGATAGCGATCAGTAATAAGAGTGACATCGCGTGTGATGAGAGAGCCTTTGAGTCGCTGCTTAGTTACGCGTTTCGACACCTCTCGCTTGATCTCCATTGTGAGTTAGCGATCTCTCTCGTCGACATTGAGGAGATGAGCGATTTGAATCGCACCTGGATGGAGGAGGAGGGACCTACCGATGTCCTCTCATTTCCCATGGATGAGTTGAAACTCGGCGATAGTGGTCCTGCGATCCTGGGCGATATCGTCCTCTGTCCCGAATATGCCCGCGGCAATGCGGTGAAAGCGGGGACCAGCCTCGATGAGGAGCTACAACTTCTCTTGGTTCACGGCTTACTCCATCTACTCGGCCTGGATCACCGTGAGAGCGCTGAAGAAGTAGCCATGTTTGCACTCCAAGGCGAGATTCTGAGAGAGTGGCGCTCTCAATCATGATCCTTCTTGCCGCACTCCTTCTTATCATCGCTGGCTTCCTGGCTGGTAGCGAGGCCGCTCTCAATTCAGTGAGCCGTATCGCTGTCGATACCATCGCAGAGCGTTCTGCTCGACGCGCGGCACTGGTCGGAAAGATCATCAAGGATCCCGCCCGCTATCTCAATGTCGTCCTCCTGGTTCGAAAAACCGCGGAATTGAGTGCAGCGGTGATCGTCGCCGAAGCATTCATCTCCGAAATGGAGAACAACCTTGCTGCCGGCATCTACGCAGTCATATTGATGGTCGTCCTCTCGTACGTGGTCGTTGGAGTGGGGCCGAGGACCCTTGCGAAACAGAATCCGATGCGATGGATCGTCCCTGCCTCCTATGCTTCATGGGTCTTGGCGAAGATCCTTGGTCCAGTCACCGTCATCTTGATCGCACTCGGCAATGCGATCACACCCGGAAGAGGATTCAGGAAAGGTCCGTTCAGCAATGAGGCGGAACTCCGTGACCTTGTCGATCAGGCACATGAAAGTGGCTTAGTCGAAGAGTCTGAACACGAGATGATCCACTCTGTCTTTGAACTCGGTGACACCATCGTCAGAGAGTTGATGATCCCGCGCACCGAGATGGTCTGGATCGAGGGGAATAAGAATCTGAGGCAAGCCCTCTCCCTCTTCCTCCGTTCTGGGTATTCCCGCATCCCCGTCGTCGGTGAGGACATCGATTCGATCGTTGGGATCGCATACATCAAGGATGTAGTGCGAAGAGTTCACGATTACCCGAAATCAGAGAGTAGTGAAGTGATCTCAGATCACGCGCGTGAAGCGACCTTCGTTCCCGAATCGAAGAATGCCGCAGAGTTACTACGCGAGATGCAACGCAATCAGATACATCTTGCGATCGTGATCGACGAGTATGGCGGCACGGCAGGAATCATCACCATCGAGGACATCCTTGAGGAGATCGTTGGCGAGATCGCCGATGAATATGACGATCTCGATGAGGAGTTCTCGATGATCGATGAGAAGAGTGCGCGCATCTCATCGCGGATGCATATCGAGGACCTTGCGGATCGTCTGAACATCGCGATCGAAGTGAGCGATGAAGTCGACACACTTGGTGGCTATATGGCCAAGGAGTTGGGAAGGGTGCCGATTCCGGGAAGTCGAGTGGAGATCTCCGGATGGAGCTTCACAGCGGAGCGGCCTCATGGACGAAGACATCGAATCTCATCGATATTCGCAGAGCGTTTGGTGGCAAGTGGCGGATCTGAAGAGACGATCGCATCGAAAGTAGATGAGTAGATGAGGATCGTTCGATTCGCACTTCGTGAAGGTGCGGAGCGTGATCCACAGTTTGGAGTTCTCGAGGACGAGAATTCGATTCGCTCCATAGCGAGCGATCCCCTCTATGCCGGTGTACATCTTCTCGAGACGCGTCATGATCTGAGCGACGTTCGTCTCTTGGCTCCAGTCATCCCTAGGAGCAAGGTGGTATGCGTCGGCAAGAATTATGCTGATCATGCAGCGGAGATGGGTGGCGAAGTCCCAAAAGTTCCCATCATCTTCATCAAGCCGAATACCTCAGTGATCGGACCGGACGAATCCATTGTCTGGCCGGAGATCAGTGAACGTGTCGATCATGAGGGTGAACTTGCGATCGTGATCTCGAAGATCTGCAAGGAAGTCCCACGTGAGAAGTATCGAGATGTGATCTTCGGTTACACCTTGGCGAACGACGTCACAGCCCGAGATATCCAAAAGATCGATGGACAATGGACGAGAGCCAAAGGCTTCGACACCTTCTGTCCTTTGGGACCATGGATCGATACGGAATTCGAGCCAGGTGACCAGATGCTTCGATGCAGTGTCGACGGTGAGGTGCGACAACAAGCCGAGCTTTCGCAGATGTTCTTCAAAGTCCCCGAGATCATCGAATTCGTCACCTCAAGCATGACTCTCCTGCCTGGTGATGTGATCCTTTCCGGAACTCCTGCAGGTGTAGGTCCGGTCAATCGCGGCGGTATCGTCGAAGTGAGTATCGATGGACTTGGAACGTTACGTAACCGAGTCTTCGCGAAGTGATCCCTGAGTCATCGCTAATATCGCCCCCTTATGAGTGAGAAGACTTCTGGAGTACGTGTTCGATTTGCTCCCTCTCCAACGGGAGACCTCCACGTAGGAAACATTCGTACTGCGCTCTTTGATTGGGCATATGCCAAGCACACCGGGGGTACTTTCGTCTTCCGCATCGAAGATACGGATCGTGAGCGGGTCACGGATGAGTACATCAAGGCTGCCGGAGAGACACTTCGATGGTTGGGACTTGATTGGGACGAGGGGCCAGAGGTGGGAGGTCCTTACGGGCCATACCTTCAATCGCAACGTTTGGATATCTATAAGGAATGGGCAGATCGTTTCCTTGCTCAAGGCGATGCCTATCACTGCTACTGCAGCGCCGAGGAGTTGGAAGCACGGCGTGAAGCGGCGAAGGAAGCGAATCGTGCGCCCGGTTATGACGGCGCCTGCCGCGATCTATCTGATGCTCAAGTGTCACGGTTTCGTGATGAAGGGCGTGTACCTGTGCTTCGCATGCGTATGCCGGATGGCAGCACGACCTTCACCGATCTGATCCGCGGTGAAGTCACATTCGAACACGCTTTCGTCCCGGATTTCGTCTTGATGCGTGCCGATGGATCACCGCTCTACACCCTCGCTGTCGCAGTCGACGATGTCTTGATGCGGATCACGCATATTCTGCGCGGTGAAGACTTGCTCTCGTCGACACCGAGACAGATCCGGGTCTATCAGGCGATGGGCGTCAAGGAATCCGATTACCCCACTTTCGCCCATCTTCCATTCGTCATGGGCACCGACAACGCCAAGCTATCTAAGCGAAACGGAGAAGTCTCCATAGCCTGGTATCGAGAGCGCGGGTTCTTGCCGGAAGCGATCTGCAATTACCTGGCGCTACTCGGTTGGTCACCTGGTGATGACCGTGAAGATGTCTCGCTAGAAGAGATCGCAGAACTATTTGATGTTTCGCGGGTCAATAGTTCGCCCGCTCGTTTCGACATGAAGAAGCTCGAAGCGATCAACGGCGAGAAGATCCGGCAACTTTCAGCAGAGGAACTCGTAGCGCGTTCGACTCCTTTTCTCGTCGCCGCAGGAGTGATCACGGGTGATGATGAGGAGATGGCGATGGTTCGAAAGGCTTTGCCACTGATACAAGAGCGCATCGTGACCTTGAGCGAAGTGGTAGGAATGTTGAAGTTCCTCTTCGTCGAGGCAGTCGAAGTGGAGAGTGAATCACTCACTAAGGTCAATGAGGGGCAAGGTAAGGAAGTATTAAAGAGCGCTCATCAAGCATTGAATTCTGTGACCACGTGGAATGAAGAGAGCATCGAGAGTGCGCTCCGTGATGCCTTGATCGATGGACTAGGACTCAAGCCCCGACTCGCATTCACTCCTGTGCGAATCGCCGCAACCGGAAGCCACATCTCGCCACCTCTCTTCGAATCCCTCGCTCTCCTTGGGAAAGAGCGGACGTTGTCGCGGATATCTGCGTTGCTTTGACCCCGTCGGGATCTTTGCGATCTCTATGGAAGTGCGATTTATTGGAATTGTGAGGTAGAAGGTAGAGTGTCGCCCTCTAGTGGGGTATGGGGTAATTGGCAGCCCAGCTGATTCTGGTTCAGCTTGTCTAGGTTCGAGTCCTGGTACCCCAGCGGTCATGGACCAAAAATTGAAAAAATTGAATAAGTACTGTTTCACAAAGGCGTTCTTTGTGAGGCGCGTGCTGTAAAGAATGTACTAGGGCCCCGTCGTCTAGCGGCCTAGGACTCTGGCTTCTCAAGCCAGCTACGAGGGTTCGAATCCCTTCGGGGCTGCAAGTCGTTGCGTCTTCTCAATTCTTGCGTTGAAGTAACTCACTCAATCGCGATGCCGTCGCAGCGACCGAGGCTGCGTGCAATCGTCCGGGCTGTCTTCCGAGTCTCTCGATGGGCCCACTGATACTCACGGCAGCGATGACCTTGTTATTGGGTCCACGTACGGGCGCGGAGACGGAAGCAACGCCAGGTTCGCGCTCACCGACTGATTGAGCCCAGCCACGACGACGGACTGCGGAGAGATTGGCGGCGGTGAATCGCGCGCCTTGGAGACCTCGATAGAGACGATCGCTCTCTTCCCAAGCAAGAAGCACTTGGGCTGCTGAACCTGCCTGCATCGTCAAGGTCGCACCCACCGGGACTGAGTCGCGTAGTCCGGAGAGCCTTTCAGCAGCAGCGACGCAGACGCGAACGTCACCCTGTCGCTTGTAGAGCTGTGCGCTCTCACCGGTCGCATCGCGAAGCGCGATCAGCGCAGGATTCGCTGCAGCGAGGAGTCGATCTTCGCCTGCAGCCGCTGCAAGCTCGGAACATCGTGGTCCGAGGATGAATCGACCCGTGAGATCACGAGTTACGAGACGATGATGCTCGAGTGCTACCGCAAGACGATGTGCCGTCGGCCTCACGATTCCCGTGGCCGCAACGAGTTCAGCGAGTGAGTGTGGGCCGCTCTCTAGAACACTGAGGACGTGGATCGACTTGTCTAATACGCCGACTCCGCTATTCTTTCGCTTGTCCATAATCCAATACTCGCATCTCATTGGTTGAGACGCAAGTATCTGGGCAGTCGGAGGGAGCAGGCACGTGGGCAAGACCATGGCGGAGAAGATCTGGGCGGATCATGTCGTGCGCAGCGCAGAGGGTGAGCCAGACCTGCTTTATATCGACCTCCATCTGATTCACGAAGTGACCAGTCCACAAGCATTCGACGGTTTGAGGATGAGTGGAAGGAAAGTCCGTCGTCCCGATCTCACGATCGCTACCGAAGATCACAATGTTCCGACTCTCGATATAGATAAACCGATCCAAGATCCTGTCTCCAGATTGCAGGTCGATACGCTTCGCAATAATTGCAAGGAATTCGGTATTCGACTCCACTCCTTAGGCGATGTCGAACAAGGGATCGTTCACGTCGTTGGCCCACAGTTGGGCTTGACGCAACCAGGACTCACGATCGTCTGTGGCGATTCACATACATCCACACACGGCGCATTCGGTGCGCTCGCTTTCGGCATCGGAACCAGCGAAGTCGAACATGTCCTGGCCACTCAAACTCTCGCGTTGAAGCGGCCAAAGACCATGGCGATCACCGTCGATGGCACGTTGAAGCCAGGCGTCACCTCAAAAGACATCATCTTGGCGATCATCGCGAAAATCTCTACGGGAGGCGGTCAGGGATACGTCATCGAGTATCGCGGCTCTGCGATTCGGGCGCTCTCGATGGAAGCGCGGATGACTATCTGCAATATGTCGATCGAAGCAGGTGCAAGAGCAGGTCTGATCGCACCAGATGAGACCACCTTCGCTTATCTCAAAGGTAAGCCTCATGCTCCAGAAGGCGAAGAGTGGGATCGCGCAGTCGAATATTGGAAGTCATTGCCCTCTGACCCAGATGCCACCTTCGATGCCGAAGTGATCCTCAATGCAGATGAGATCGAACCTTTCGTCACCTGGGGAACGAATCCAGGACAAGGATTGCCGCTCAATCGTGAAGTGCCGGATCCAGCGACTTTCGATAATCCCGAAGAGCGAAGCGCTGCCGAGCGTGCTCTGGCCTACATGGACCTCACACCAGGTACCCCGATGAAGGCAATCAAGATCGATACCGTCTTCTTGGGATCTTGTACCAATGGTCGTATCGAAGACCTTCGTGCTGCGGCAGAGATCATCAAAGGCAAGAAAGTCGCTGCAGATACTCGGATGATGGTGGTTCCTGGTTCTGCTCGAGTACGGCTCCAGGCTGAGAGTGAAGGTCTCGACAAGGTATTCCTTACTGCTGGCGCTGAGTGGCGATCCGCTGGATGTTCCATGTGCCTCGGCATGAATCCGGACCAATTGAAACCAGGGGAGCGTTCAGCTTCGACATCGAATCGAAATTTCGAAGGACGACAAGGTAAGGGCGGAAGGACACATCTCGTAAGTCCACTCGTTGCCGCTGCGACCGCGCTCAAGGGCACGCTCGCATCACCGGCAGATCTTTAGGAGAAAGTGACCAAAAAGTGACTATGGAGAACTTCATCAAGCACACGGGTCGTGCAATACCGCTACGACGAAGCAATGTCGACACCGATCAGATCATCCCTGCCGTGTACCTCAAGCGGATCACGCGATCTGGTTTCGAGGATGGTCTCTTCGCTGCATGGCGAAGTGATCCTGGATTCGTACTCAACCAGCCTCAGTACGAGGGTGCCACGATCCTGATTGCAGGTGTCGATTTCGGCACCGGATCCTCGAGAGAACATGCTGTCTGGGCGCTACAGAACTATGGTTTCAAAGTCGTCTTCTCATCCAGGTTCGCAGATATCTTCCGCGGGAACTCACTGAAGGCCGGCCTGCTCACCGTGATCCTCCCCGAGAGCGAGATCGAAGCGCTGTGGGAGGCGACGGAGCGAGAGCCGAGTGCGGAAATCACCGTCGATCTTGAGAGTCGCACGGTCACATATCTCGATTCCACGGGTGCAGAGCGAAGAATCCCTTTCGAAATGGACGATTTCACGCGGTGGAGATTGATGGAAGGCCTTGATGACATCGGACTCACGCTCCGTCATACGGAGATGGTGACGGATTTCGAAGCGAAAAGAGCCACTTTCAAGCCCCGAACCCTTCCCATCGCGTAATGTGAGGGGGGGAACTCTCAACTTCGAGTAGAGAGTTTTTTACGCATAAAAAGCGCTTTTTTCGGCTGAAGAGCGCGATTATTTATTGGCGACACACCGATGCGCGTTCACGAAAACCTTCATTTTCATGCGTAAGTTTTACGTGATGTCAGGCGCTCGCTTGACATGCACCGTAGAGGTGCAAGGTCACGGAAGTGGCTTTTTCAGGGGAATAAAGGGGAATAGATGAACAAGGCCCAATTCATTGCGTCGTTGGCTCCATATTTCAACGGCAGCAAGAAGGAAGCACAGTACGCCGTCTCTATCGTCTTTGATTCGATCGTGCGCAACATCCACAAGGGTGAAGATGTCACCATCAATGACTTCGGCAAGTTCAAGAAAGTAGATCGCAAAGCTCGCAAGGGCCGCAATCCTTTCACTGGCGAAGAGATCATGATCAAGGCGAGCAAGAAGGTTCGCTTCCTTCCGGCGAAGGCTCTCAAAGAGGTAATCGCTGGCGCACGCAAGCTCGAGGCAGCACCAAAGCCTCCAGCACCAAAGCCAGTCAAGGTTGCTAAGCCAGCTAAGAAGGCTGCTGCGAAGAAGCCAGCAAAGAAGGCTAAGCCAGCAAAGAAGGCTGCTGCGAAGAAGCCAGCAAAGAAGGCTAAGCGTCGCTAGTCAGTTTCGTATTGCGAACTATGGGCCACGTCATCACGTGGCCCATTTTCGTTCCGCCACTCGCTCCGTGCTTATCCTTATCTAATGGATAGCGATCCCTCACGCGTGATTCGTTTCGATGTACCGCGTGGTCGTCCACTCGGAGTCACTCCGGTGTACAAGATCGTCGGTTTCTTCTTGAAACCACTGCTCAATCTGATCGTGAAGAAGGATTGGCGAAGAGCGGATTTGATCCCGAAAACGGGCGCCGCGATCGTCGTCTGCAATCACATCTCCTACTTGGATCCACTGACTTTCACACATTTCCTTTACAACCAAGGTAGGGCGCCTCGTTATCTTGGCAAGAAGGCGATCTTCGATACTCCGATAGTTGGTTGGGTGGTGAAAGCGGCTGGGCAGATTCCAGTCGAACGTGAATCGAAGGGCGCATCAAAGGCCTTCGAGGTAGCAATTGCCGCTCTTCGTGCTGGTCATCTCCTTGGCATCTATCCAGAAGGAACCCTTACTCGAGATGAAAACCTCTGGCCGATGACTGGAAAGACGGGAGCAGCACGACTCGCGCTGATGACTGGGGTGCCGGTCATTCCTTGCGCATCATGGGGACCACAACGTGTCATCCCGCGATACGGCAAACGGATAAGACTCTTCCCACGCACTCGCGTGAGCATCCTTGTAGGGGAGCCTGTCGATCTATCGCGGTGGCAGGGAAGAGAGAGCGATCCGGTGGCGCTTGAAGAAGCGACTGAGGCGATGATGACCAAGATGACAGAACTACTCAGTGAGCTACGGGGCGAAGAACCTCCAGCCGTGAGGTTTGATGCGAGGAAATCGGATCTACCACGCACCGGCAATTTCAAGAAGCAACGTCGGAAGTGGAAGTCATGAGGATCGCGGTACTCGGTTCTGGTGCGTGGGGAAGTACATTGGCGATGGTCGCATCCGATGCCGGCCATGATGTGATCATCTGGGGCCGTAATGGCGATGTGATCGAAGAGATCAATGCTGAACGAAAGAACTCGCGGTTTCTCGGTGAGATCACTCTGCCCGAGACGCTTAGGGCCACCACATCGATCACCGAAGCCTTGGATTCCGTCGATTTGATCACACTCGCGATTCCCGCCCAGAGCCTTCGAGAGAATCTCCATGCATGGCGAGAGATCTATCCGAAGTCAGTGCCGACGGTGAGCACGTTGAAGGGGATCGAAGTTACGACTCATCTTCGAATGACTGAAGTGTTGCGACAAGAGATCGATATCGAAGAGAGTCGGATCGGTTTCATCACAGGTCCCAATCTCGCCGGAGAATTGGCGTTGCGTCAACCTGCTGGCGCAGTTGCCGCATCTGTCGAAGCGAAGACCGCGGCAATGATCGCATCAGCATTCAAGACCGAGTATTTCCGGGTTTACACCTCACGTGACATTTTAGGTTGTGAATTAGCAGCAGCGCTCAAGAATGTAGTGGCGCTTGCAGTAGGAATCGTCGTGGGAATGGGATTCGGTGAGAACACGCAAGCGATGATCATCACGCGTGGCCTCAATGAGGTCACGCGATTAGGTGTCGCGTTAGGTGCCGATCCGTTGACCTTCGCTGGTCTTGCCGGGATGGGTGATCTCGTGGCCACCTGCCAGTCTTCGCTCTCTCGGAATCGATCCTTCGGCGAAGCGATCGGAAAGACCGGGAATCTCAATCTGGTGCGAGAGACGATGGGCAAGACAGTAGAAGGCGTCGCTTCATCGAGCGCTGTCGTCGAGATGGCACATATGGTCGGCGTCGAGATTCCGATCATCGAAGCGGTAGCAGAGGTCGTCTCTGGCAAGATGTCGCCTGCGAAAGCTCTAGAGACCTTGAGCGAGATCGATACTGGCGAAGAGATCGATCTCTCTGGTCCGGTGTGACGGCAGAGACGAGGATCATCGAATGAAGCCACAGATAGCACTCATATGTGGTGGCATGAGCGCCGAACATGAGATCTCTTGCCTCTCGGCGCTTGGCATCTTCGAAGCCATCGATCGCGAACGATTCGATGTATCGCTCTTCGGTATCACAGCTCGCGGGAGAGGTTTCGTAGCTCTTTCGGGAGCCGATGACTTCGATCGCGACGAAAACGATATGCCGATAGTTCCTGAAAGTGGCACTGCTCGACAATTACCCTCAGAGATCGACTTGCTCTTCCCCGTCCTGCATGGCAGCAACGGCGAAGATGGAGTCTTTCAAGGTTATGCGGAATTCCTGCAGATCAACTATCTCGGATCAGGAGTCCTCGCCTCAGCGCTTGCTATGGATAAGGCCAGGGCCAAAGAGACTTTTAAGGCCAACGGACTCCGTGTCGCGCGTGGCATTGCACTGACTTCGAGTGAGTCGGCAGGAGATGTAGAACTTTCATTACCTCTTTTCGTCAAGCCTTCACGAGGGGGCTCTAGCCGAGGTACTGTGAAAGTCAAGAGCAAGGCAGACCTGGGAGCGGCAATCGAGGAAGCGCTTCGATTCGATGATGTTGCCTTGGTCGAAGAAGCGATCCATGGCCGCGAACTGGAATGTGCAGTGTTGGAGATCGATGGAGAGATAGTCACATCTGTCGTGGGTGAGATTCGAGTTCTTGGCGATAGAGAGTTCTACGACTATGAGGCGAAGTACTTGGATTCAGCGACGGAGTACTTGATTCCCGCACCAATAGGAGAAGACCTCTCGCGCCAGATCCAAGAGAGTGCGAAGCGAGCATTCAAGGCGATCGGATGCAGTGGGTTAGCTCGAGTCGATTTCTTCGTGGATGAAGAGGATTCCATCATCATCAATGAACTCAACACCATGCCAGGTTTCACGCCGAAATCGGTCTTTCCCATGCTTTGGAAGGCAACCGGGCGTAACTATCGAGACGTAATCACAACGATGATCGAAGAGGCTTTACGTCGACCTAAATCTTGATCACATCGAGGTGACGGGGCAGGTCAAGGTGCGTGTGATGCCTGGGACAGCCTGAACCTTCGAAAGAATGACGCGACCGAATTCCTCCATCGAGGGGGCTTCCGCTCGCATGATCACGTCATAAGGACCAGTGACACCTTCTGCGATGGTGACTCCCGCGATCGCTGATATCGCCTGCGCAACGCTACTTGCCTTACCCACGTCGGTTTGAATCAGGATGTATGCCTGTATGGACATGGCGTGAAGGTAGCGCAGATTCATTCCGCTGGAAAGCCCATAACTACTATCGACCCATGGATGAGCGAGAGATCATCGCGAGATTGAAGGAGATCTTCGCTACTAGCCACGATGAGGAACTGATCATCGGTATCGGTGACGACGCCGCCCTCTTTCGAGTCGGCTCGGCTGGTGCTGGTGTTGTGATTGCAACCGATCTCCTCACGGAAGGTACTCACTTCAATCGACAATGGAGTGACCTCTACTCGATCGGAAGGAAGGCGGCCGCTGCCAACCTCGCAGATATCTTCGCGATGGGCGTTGCTCCTCAATATCTCTTGGTTGCGGTGGCATTCACACCTCGTGATGGCGAGAAGATCTTCGATCTCGCTCGCGGCATCGCTGATGAATGCGCAATCGTCGGTGCGACCGTGATTGGCGGAGACCTCTCTCGATCAGATTCGCTCACACTCTCAATCACCGCTCTTGGTAAGACATCATCCCTTGACGGAAAAGGTGTCCTCACTCGAAGTGGTGCGAAACCAGGCGATGGCCTCTTCATTTTGGCCGATCGTTATGGACTTCCTGGAAAGTCTCTCCTTGGTTTGGAACAGTTACAACGTGGGCTTGAATTGGATAGCGAGAGCATTGACCTTCACCGAGCGCCGCACGTTCCCTATCAAAGCTTCCTCACTGTCGCGGAGTATGCGACCTCACTCTGCGACATCAGCGATGGGATATCTATGGATGCAGCGGCACTCGCAATTTCAAGTGAGGTCACGATCGATATCGATAGAGATGCGCTCCGAAGCCATCCCTACTTCCAGGAGATTGCAAGCCTTGCTCCGGATTTGGGTTTGGAGCCAGTGGATGTTGTGCTTGCTAGCGGTGAGGAGCATTCACCACTTTTTACTGCTCCCGCAGGAGCGGCGGTCTCTGGGGTGTGGAAGATCGGACGGGTACTACCGAGAGAAGACGAGTTCGTTTTGCTTGATGGAGAGAAGTTCGAGCCGGTGGGTTTTCGCCATTTCTAGGCCATATGCGTTAAAGGCCAAGTGGACTTTCCATCACCTCAACGGGAAGTGACTAGCGGCTTACTTTGCCTGCCTTGAGACATGAGGTGCAGACGTTCTGGCGCTTGCTATATCCCGAGACCATGGTCTTGATTCGCTGGATGTTCGGGTTCCATCGTCGGCGAGTTCGACGCTTGGAGTGCGAGACATTGTTTCCAAAGCTCGGACCCTTGCCACAGATGTCGCATACTGATGCCACGATGACTCCTTGATGTGATTGCTCTAAACGCCGTGAGGCGGGGAGAAGGGTAGCCCGCTTAGGGGCTAGAACGGAAATCGAAGCAGTTCATCAGGCAGATGATCAGGCAGGCGCGTTGAAGCGGGCATAGGGTGGCAACCATGAGCGATTCAGGTCTTTTGGGTCGCCGCCTCGATCGATTGATCGGACCCAAGACTGCGAAAGTCTTTGCCGATGCATTCGGCTACACGATTGCCGCAGATCTCTTGACTCACTTTCCACGTCGCTACCTGCGCCGCGGAGAGCTCACTCCTATCGACGAGATCCCCGAAGGAAGTGAAGCGACCATCCTCGCTGAGATCCTCTCCGTCAAAGTGAAGAAGATCCCTCGTCGTAAAGGCGGGATCCTTGAAGTGATCGTCACAGATGGCAATGCTCGTTTGCTCCTCACTTTCTTCAATCAAGTATGGCGCGAGAAGGAATTGAAGGTCGGGCGTGAGGGACTCTTTGCCGGGAAGATCACGCTCTTCAATGGCAAACGTCAACTCGCTCATCCTGAGTACCACTTGATACCCGAAAGTGATGATGAGGCGAGTCGAACAGAGGAGTTGATCGAAGGGTTTGCTGGTCGATTAATCCCGATCTATCCAGCTACAAGCAAATTGCCGTCATGGAAGATCGAGCAATCGATAGAGATCCTCATGGAGCAGATCTCTGAGCTCGATGATCCGCTTCCTGAAACCATTCGCGAGAGTGAAGGACTCTTCACGCTCTCGAGAGCGCTGAAGCAAGTACATCAGCCTGATGACCTCGATTCTGCGAACGCGGCTAGAGATCGATTGGCATTCGATGAGGCCTTCCTTCTTCAATTGATATTGATCAAACGAAGGAATCACATCCGATCACTGCGCTCACGACCGGTCATCACTACTTCATCTCGTGGTTTGACGGATCGCTTTGATGCCGCATTGCCTTTCACTCTCACCGCTGGTCAAGAACGTGTCTGGAGTGAGATCGCAACCGACCTTGCTGGTAACGATCCGATGTATCGACTCTTGCAAGGCGAGGTCGGTTCTGGGAAGACCGTCCTCGCTTTACGTGCAATGGTGAGCGTTGCCGATTCAGGTGGCCAGGCTGCTCTCTTGGCTCCGACTGAGGTCTTGGCAGCACAGCATTTTGCCAATCTCCGTTCGATCCTTGGCGGACTGGCTGAAGGTGGGATGTTGGGATCCGAATCCGATGCACTTCGCATCGAACTCCTCACCGGCTCACTTTCTGCGGGCGAGAAGCGGCGAATCCATAGTGGCCTTGCCGACGGAACCATCGACATCGTGATCGGAACTCATGCGCTGATCTCGGAAGGCGTCGATTTCGAACGTCTAGACCTGGTCGTAGTCGACGAACAACATCGCTTCGGAGTGGAACAACGTGATGCTCTTCGCGAGCGGAGCGAGATAGCGCCACATGTATTGGTGATGACTGCGACACCGATTCCAAGGACTGTTGCCATGACAGTCTTCGGCGATCTCGATCTCTCTATCTTGGACGAATTACCTAAGGGGCGCTCGCCAATCTCTACCCACATCATCCCGGTAGTGACCAAGCCACATTTCCTCGACCGAGCATGGAGTCGTATCAAGGAAGAGGTAGCGAAGGGTCGTCAGGCTTATGTGGTTGCGCCGCGAATCTCATCCACCGCAATCGACGTCCGCGTGGATGCTTCCAGCGAAGTGGATCAAGAGATGATGAAGCGTGCTGCACGACTCCTTGCTGAGGAGTTGCCTCACGGAGAAGATGGTCTCGAAGCAGATGCCACGGAGTCGATGGCATCTGTCGAGGAATTCTTCACCGTCTTGAGCACCGGACCCTTGCGGGATCTGCGCATTGGTCAGCTTCATGGGCGACTTACTTCCGAAGAGAAGGCTGCGACCATGATTGCCTTCCAACGCGGCGAACTCGATCTTTTGATCTCGACCACGGTGATTGAAGTCGGTGTCGATGTGCCCAATGCGACAGTGATGGTGATCTTGGATGCGGACAGGTTCGGTGTCTCTCAGTTGCATCAGTTACGTGGCAGAGTCGGACGTGGCAGTGAACCTGGTCTCTGCCTACTAGTGACGCGTGTCGATCCGGCAAGCGCGGCCATGGCCCGCCTCGAGTCGGTTGCTTCGACTCTCGATGGCTTCGAACTTTCACGGATCGATCTCGAGCAGCGACGCGAAGGAGATGTCCTAGGAGTCTCACAGTCGGGTAGTCGTTCACATCTGAGATTGCTTCGGGTGCTCGACGATGAGGAATTGATCGTGCGGGCGCGCGAGGTCGCAACCAGACTATTGGACTCGGATCCGCTCCTTGCTACCGTTCCTGCGCTACGTGAATCTCTCCTACAACGAGAGCAAGAGTCTGATTCTGCCTTCGTCGAGAAGGGCTAATCGGAGGGATAGTGAGATAGATGCGCATCATCGCGGGTAGTGCCAAAGGAAGGAAACTCCTCTCGCCAGATGGCGTGCACGCCCGACCAACCTCTGATCGCGCCCGAGAGGCGCTCTTCTCGTCGCTCGAATCCGAGTACGGAGATCTCCGAGGATTGAGATTCTTGGATCTCTATTCCGGAAGTGGTGCGGTCGCAGCCGAAGCGATCAGTCGTGGTGCTACCTCATGTATCGCCGTCGAATCTGATCGCCAATCATTGTCGATCGCAAGAGAGAACATCGAAATGGCTCGAGCACTTTCCGATGTCGAGGAAGTCGTCGTGATCGATTCCGATGTCGAGAGTTTCGTAGCAAGGAGATCGAATCCATTCGATGTGATCTTCCTTGACCCGCCCTATGCAGTGACTGATGATGAGATCAACGAGATACTCAAGACCATGATCGGCTCTGGATTCGTGGTGAGAGAGACCTTGGTCGTCATAGAGCGTGCCAGTAGATCGAAGTCATTTCCATGGCCGACGGGAATGCATGCCGTCAAGGAGAAGAAGTACGGGAATGCAGCGATCTACTACGGTGAGCTCGATGTTGAAAACAACGAGGAAAATTCGAAGGGATAGACTCCCGCTATGTCGATGAGACGTGCCGTCGCTCCAGGTTCATTCGATCCGATCACTTTGGGTCACCTCGATGTGATCGAGCGCGCCGCATCGATCTTTGATGAAGTAGTTGTGGCAGTCCTTGTGAATTCCACCAAGGCCGGTCTATTCACCATCGACGAGCGGATCGATTTGATCCAACGATCAGTTTCTCACCTAAAGAATGTGAGGGTTGACTCATGGAGTGGCCTCTTGGTTGATTACTGCCGCGAACATGGCATCGCTGCAATCGTCAAAGGCTTACGCGCTGTCAGTGATTTCGACTACGAGTTGCAGATGAGTCAGATGAATCTCAAACTGAAGGGGATCGAGACTTTCTTCATGGCGACGAAACCGGATTATTCGTTCCTCTCCTCCTCATTGGTGAAGGAGATAGCGAAATATGGGGGGGATGTGAGTTCCTGGGTCCCTTCTCATGTCCATGGCGCGCTACAGTCCCGATACGGGAAGTAGTCTTCGCTCCGAACGTTTGAACCGTTGGGCAGTTCGAGGAAGGAAGTGAGATGGATTCTCTAGAGAAGTTAGAGAGCGCCCTCACCATGGTGACCGAGGCTCGTTCTGTCCCGCTTTCAGGATCATGCGTCGTCCACCGAAGTGACTTAATGGATTTGCTCAATGAGATCAAAGTCGCTTTGCCTTCTGATCTCTTCGCGGCCCAGGAGTTACTCGCCGCCCGAGATCGCATCGTCGATGAGGGGCGAACATCTGCAGAACAATTGATCGCTCATGCTCGCGAGGAAGTGGCGCGCATGGTGGAACAGACAGCCATCGTCCAAAGCGCTCGCGAAGAATCTGGCAGGATCCTTGATGACGCCAGGTCACAAGCCGATGCAGAGAAAGCAGAGGTCGATGCCTATATCGACTCACGACTTGCGACGTTAGAAGTCATCCTCAACAAGACGCTGGACGCAATCAATCGTGGACGAGAGCGACTTGCTGGCGGTAACGACAAGGATGCACTCTCAGAGCTCGCTGACTAAGTGATCTCGATGGCGACAGACAAGAAAGCCTTCATCCTCTCTATTCACGAGCTTCCTCGTCGTTCTGGCGAATATCGTGATTACAGGTTAGAGATCTCGTTGGATCATCCCTTCGGCCTAGAGATGATCTCGATTCCAGCACGAAGTCCTATCTCTATCGCCATCACGGCGACCTCCGTCGATGAGGGAATTCTGGTCCGTGGTCATGTGAGAGCCGAAGCGATCGGAGAGTGCTCGCGCTGTCTTGCTCCGGTCGAGATGAGTATCGATCAAGGTTTCGATGAGCTCTATGAATATGAGAGCAAAGCGTCAGCACTCACCGAGGAGGATGTAGAGACGGATCAGATCTTGATGGTGACGGAGGAGACGGTCGATCTCGCTATACCGGTGAGGGATGCAGTCATACTCGCGCTCCCGGTCAATCCATTATGCGACGAAAGTTGTGAAGGACTCTGCTCGATATGTGGTCTGCCCTGGCGTGAACTGCCAGAGGATCATGCTCATCAGGAGAGTGATCCACGGTGGAAGGCCCTTGAGGGGTTGAAGGAACGGCTGAAGAATCCATCCGATGAGCGGGATAGTTGAGCGCTTCGAGCCCTCGTTTTGTCATTCGCTTGGCAAGATGGAATACTCCCGCCCGTGCCAGTACCCAAGCGAAAACTCTCACGGGCTAGAACACGCGCTCGCCGGTCCCAATGGAAGGCGACCCCTGCGGCAACTTCTACCTGCGGACAGTGCCAGCAACCTAAGTTGCAGCATGCGGCCTGTCCTACCTGTGGCACCTATAACCGCCGCCAAGTCCTCGACGTCTAAGCATCAAGCCCTACTCTCGAACTCATGGGAGAGCAGTCAGAGGAAATCTATTCACAAGGTCTAGACAACGCTCTATCGATCTTGGAATTGCCACTCCCCGAAGATCTCATCACGCTCGCTCTGACCCATCGTTCCTTCGCTTATGAGTCGGGCGGACTGCCGACCAATGAACGACTTGAATTCCTTGGCGACAGTGTCATAGGCCTCGTCATCACGGAAGAGCTCTATCGACGGTTCCCGGATCTCGACGAGAGTCGACTTTCTCCTCTGCGCTCTGGCGTAGTCAGTACGAGAGCGCTTGCCGATGTCGCTAGGAAGTTGAAGTTGGGCGAGAGCCTGAAACTTGGCAAGGGCGAAGAAGTGACTGGCGGCCGTGACAAGAGTTCCATCCTTGCCGATGCCCTCGAAGCACTCTTCGGCGCGATCTATGTCGAACATGGACTACCCGGTGCAAAACGCGCGATCATCGCGATGATGTCGGCTGCGATCGAGGAGTCCCTCTCTCGTGGCGTGATGCTCGATGGCAAGACCGCGCTCCAGGAATTATTGGCGGCGCGTGCTCTTGGCACTCCTGAATATGAGATCGCAGAATCGGGTCCCGATCATGCAAAAGAGTTCCAAGCGACTGCGATCGTCGGCGGCGAAAGAGTCAGTCAGGGTCGCGGTCGAAGTAAACGTGAGGCGGAGCAAGAGGCAGCACGGTTGGCATATGAAGTCCTCTCCAAGTCGACGTAGTCCATCCATCAGAGTCAGAACCAGATAGTGATCTCGTGCCAGAACTGCCCGAAGTAGAGAGCGTTCGTAGAGGTCTCGCCGAGCACTTACCAGGATCTCGAGTACTTTCGATTTCATCGCTTCATCCGAGGGCGGTCTCGAAGGATTCGATCGCGCCACTTACCTCACTGCAAGGGCTCACCATCGATCAGATAAGACGCCGTGGGAAGTTCTTATGGATCACTTTCAGGAGGGATGAGCATGTACTGATCTCTCATCTCGGAATGAGTGGTCAGTTCCGGGTACTCATCGGACGCCATGAGATGAAGCAGCCACAGCATCCGCATGTAAGGATGAGCGCTACCTTGCGACGCAAGGGAAAGGAATTCCGACTCGACTTCCTCGACCAACGTACATTCGGTTGGTTGCGCGTGGATCGACTCAGAGAAGAGGGTGGCGACGGAATCCCGGATTCGATCCGTCATATCGCCCCGGACCCATTCGAGGCTGACTTCGATCTTCGATATGTGATCGGAAGACTTGGCAGTAAGCGAAGTGAGATCAAGCGAGCGATCCTCGACCAGAGCACGCTCAGTGGTGTTGGAAACATCTATGCTGATGAAGCACTCTGGCGAGCGAGAATCCACCCTGAACGGTTGGCAACAGGATTGAGTGAGAAAGAGCTTCGCACGCTGCTGACATCGATTCGCACTGTGATGCGCCGCGCTCTTGATGCAGGTGGAACTTCTTTCGACCATCTCTATGTCAATGTCAACGGAGAGAGTGGTTACTTCTCGAATCGTCTCGCCGTCTATGGTCGGGAAGGTGAACGTTGTCGAAGATGCTCTCGAGTTGTAAAACGGATCTCTTTCACAAACCGCTCGTCGCACTTCTGCCCACATTGCCAGAAGCTTCGCTAAAGCCTCAACTTTCACTTGATAGTTTCGCATCATCACAATCTCTCGTTGCCGGGCTTTAGAGGAGCGCTCCGGTAGGTTTTACGCGTGTATCTCAAGAGCATGACGCTCAAAGGGTTCAAGTCCTTTGCCAATCCGACCACCCTGCTCCTCGAGCGTGGCATCACCTGTGTCGTCGGACCAAATGGTTCGGGTAAGAGCAATGTCGTCGATGCTCTCGCGTGGGTCATGGGTGAGCAGGGCGCGAAATCGCTCCGTGGCGGGAAGATGGAAGATGTCATCTTCGCTGGGACGAGTGGAAAAGCCCCACTGGGCCGCGCTGAGGTTTCGCTCACCATCGATAACTCGGATGGCGCCCTTGATCTTGAGTATCGAGAGGTGACGATCTCTCGCATTCTCTTCCGAAATGGCCAAAGTGAATATCAGATCAATGGTGAGACAGCACGCTTGCTTGATGTCCAAGAGTTGCTCAGCGATAGCGGTATCGGTCGTGAGATGCACGTCATCGTGGGTCAAGGTCAACTTGATGCAGTCTTGATGGCCAACCCAGAAGAGCGAAGAGCATTCATAGAAGAAGCGGCAGGAGTTCTCAAGCATCGTAAGCGGAAAGAGAAAGCGCTACGGAAATTGGATTCGATGCAAGGGAACATGTCGCGAATCCAGGATCTGACCTCAGAGTTGCGACGCCAACTCAAGCCGCTCGGAAAACAGGCAGAAGTGGCAAAGAAGGCGAGTGCAATCCAGGCCGAACTTCGAGATGCGAAGCTTCGATTGCTTGCCGATGATGTCATCACATTGAATCGTGCACTCGAGGCAGAAGCAGCGGATGAGACATCGCTGCGAGCACGTCGTGCGGAGGTCGAGCGTGAACTGGGACGATTACGGGATCGCGAAATCGAACTCGACACTCTTGCAGCGACAGAGAGTCCACTCCTAAGTGCAGCACAAGATAATTTCTATCGACTAAACGGTGAACGGGAGAAGTTACGTGCGACCCAGACACTTGCATCAGAGCGCGCAAAACTGTTGGGCGAAGACCTTGAAGAGGCGAAGATCACAGGACGCGACCCAGGTGCCTTGGAGGCAGAGGCAAAGGCACTAAGCGAGGAAGAGGTTCTCCTTCGCGAGCAAGTGCTCACCGCAGAACGCGAATTGGCGACGATCGCCACTGCAGTCAGGGAGGCGCAGAGCAAGTTCGAAGCGGAAGAGGCTCGAATAGCGACAGCACTTCGAGCACTCGCTGATGCGCGTGAAGGAAGTGCACGACGTGAAGGGCATCTTCACTCCATCGAATCGAAGATCTCCCAGGCCAAGGAGGAGCGCGGACGCCTTGAGGCGACGATGGCGCAGATCGATGGTCGCATCGAAAGATCGACATTGGAGTATTCGACGAAGGAGAGTGACCTGACCGGTCTCGGTGCAGGTGAAAGTCAACTGGATTCGGAATTCGAGAGCACGAAGAGGAATCTCGACGATGCCAACATGCGACAGGGCGCTGCTGCTTCGAAGTTGGTGGAAGTGGAGCGAGAACTCTCGGCTGCGATCTCGAAACGTGATGCATTGCAGCAAGCTGCGATTCATCGCGATGGTGCCGGCGCCATTCTTGCAGCGCCAGAAGGATTCAAAGTCAAAGGAACACTCGCATCGTTGATCGAGATCGATCGCGGTTGGGAGGTCGCTGTCTCGAATGTGCTTGGAACCCTTGCCGATGCGATCGTGGTCGAGGACCTCTCTGGAGCGGTCGATGCGCTGACCTTCTTGGCTTCGAAAGAACAGGGACGGGCGGATGTCATCATCCTCGGAGGCGATGCTCCAGCAGTGAAAGGCGTTCCTTCGGGTCTTACTTCGCTCCTTTCGAAATGTCGTTCAAAGACGCTCGAATCTCTCTTGTCGACCTTCCTTGATCGGGTCGTCATCGCCCAATCCTTGAATGAGGCGGAAGAGATCATCAAGAATCACCCGGACCTCATTGCGGTGACCTCGCGGGGCGAGCTGCTATCCAGATCTCTCGCTCGCGGTGGCAGTGGAAACTCATTGGTCCAGATCAATCATCTGATCGAGACCACAACCGAACTCGTCGATCATCTATCGCATGAGAGAGATCGCCTTCGATTCGATGTCAGCACACTCGATGACGAAGTCGCAAAAGCTCGTGCTGCAAATGAATCCGCTTTGGCACGGTTGAACGAATCTGATTCAAAGATGGCCGCGATCGCGGAGGCGATGGCCGCGATCGGACAAACCCTGACCAGCGCACGAGACGAGAAGGGACGTCTCGAGCAGCAGATTGCAGTCGTGGATTCATCGTTAACGAAACTTGGCGAAGAGCTTGAGCGGGCCAAAGTCGATGTAGCAAGTGAAGTGACCGATGCGATGGAGCCTGACACCACGGCGATGGAGTCGCTCCGTGCAGAGTTGGCTCGTATCCGAGGAACAGAGGTCGATGCTCGTCTTGAACTCCGTACCGCTGAGGAGCGAGTCACCGCGCTCGTCGCACGGATTAAGGAACTCAAAGAGAGCGCTCAACGCGAACGAGAAAGCGCTTCACGCCAGATCGCAAGAAGAGAGGCGCGGGGTCGAGGCGCGCTGATTGCACAAGAGATAGCCGAGACCGCTTATGAAGCATTGATCCAGATCGAAGTTTCGATCTCACGTGCCGCTACTGAGCGTGAACGACTCGAGATCTCACGTTCTGATCGCGAAGGGGAGACCTTGGCGCTGCGCGCAAGGATCCGGGAACTTGGAGTGGATCTCGAGGAACTGACATCAAGCGTGCATCAAGATGAGATCGCGAAGGCCGAGCAACGACTTCGCATCGAGCAGTTAGAGGCGAAAGCACTCGAAGAGTTCGGTATCGATCGCGACATCTTGATCGCTGAGTACGGACCAGAGAACCTCGTCTCGACATTTTCCGAGAATGAATTCGGTGAGGTGATCGCAAGCGAGCCAATGCCATTTAAGCGTGAGGCACAAGAGCGGCGATTGGCACAGGCCGAGCGTTCACTCGCTCTCTTGGGTCGAATCAATCCGCTGGCATTGGAGGAGTATTCGGCGCTGGAAGAGCGATTGAAGTACTTGGCCGATCAGATGGAAGATTTGAAGAAGTCACGTAAAGACCTGATGGATATCATCAAGGAAGTCGATGACAAAGTCTTGGAGATCTTCACGACCGCCTATCACGACACCGCGAAGGAGTTCGAAGGCATCTTCGCTCGGCTCTTCCCTGGCGGAGAAGGGCGATTGATCCTCACCAATCCTGATGACATGTTGACTACAGGTATCGATGTCGAAGCCCGGCCACCTGGTAAACGGATCAAGCGGTTATCGCTCCTCTCGGGAGGCGAGCGATCCTTAACTGC
Organism: Candidatus Nanopelagicaceae bacterium; assembly: GCA_049459795.1. Taxonomy (GTDB): domain Bacteria; phylum Actinomycetota; class Actinomycetes; order Nanopelagicales; family Nanopelagicaceae; genus SYAN01. The sequence continues at coordinate 53,733 of JBMUDS010000002.1, forward strand.
GGTGGCCCTCTTGGTCGCGATCTTCAAAGCCCGCCCGAGTCCGTTCTACGTCATGGATGAAGTCGAGGCAGCGTTGGATGACACCAACTTAGGTCGCCTCCTTAGGATCCTCGAAGAGTTGCGTTCCAGTTCGCAATTGATCGTGATCACGCACCAGAAGCGCACGATGGAGATAGCCGATGCGCTCTATGGTGTGACGATGCGTGGCGACGGCGTCTCAGAGGTGATTTCGCAACGTTTGCGCGAGGTCGTTTCCTCCTAATGGGATTATTATCGAGACTTGTCTCGAAGCTCTCATCGTTGACGGGAGCAGTACCTGCAGAGACTCTTGCTGATCTCGAATCGGAACTCCTGGCCGCAGATCTCGGTCCTGGATTGACTCGTGCCGTCTTGGATGAGGCACGCAAAGGTCGCGGAGATTTGCGAAAGCGGATCGAGAACGTACTTCTCTCAGGGTTGAGCACGGCTTCGCGTCAGATTGAACTTTCTCGACCTCTCACCACGATCCTTGTCATCGGAGTCAATGGAACAGGGAAGACGACTACGGTCGCAAAACTCGCACATCGTTTCCATAGTGAGGGCAAGCGTGTGTTGCTCACTGCGGCGGACACCTTTCGGGCTGCAGCGGTCGATCAATTAGAGACATGGGCGCAGCGCGCCAGCGTCGACTTTCATCGGGGCGCTGATCGTGCCGATCCTGCTGCAGTCGCTTTCGATGGAGCCAAGCGCGCGACCAGTGAAGGGCATCAACTCCACATCATCGACACTGCCGGACGACTGCATACCGAGAGCAACCTGATGGATGAATTGGCAAAGGTTCGTCGAGTCGTGGAGAAAGTCTCTCCTGTGGAGGAGACCTTGCTCGTACTCGATGCCACGACAGGTCAGAATGCGATCAACCAAGCCAAGGTGTTCATGGCGACGACCCCAATCTCGGGCTTGGTACTTACCAAGATGGATGGCAGCGCTAAGGGCGGATCTGTCTTCGCAGTCGAACGGGAGTTGCAGATCCCGATCAAATTCATCGGGACGGGGGAGAAGATGACCGATCTGACCCCGTTCGACCCCCACCGATTCATCGCTTCACTCTTCGAATAGCCTGTAACAAAGCGTTAACACAAGGCAAGACCTCTTCACATTCCTGAAATCCGGACCGTTATCGAATGTAACGAACCCACCTCACTCTCTGCCCTCATAAGACCAGGGCAATGTCGCCTTCGGTACCACGTCTTGAAGAGACGTTCTTTATGTGAGAGATAGGAAAGATAGGAATGGATACAGGCGATACCGCGTGGATGCTGGTCAGCACTGCGCTTGTCTTACTTATGACTCCAGGACTTGCGATGTTCTATGGCGGAATGGTGAGGGCGAAGGGCGTCCTCAACATGATGATGATGTCATTCGTCTCCATGGGATTGGTCGCAGTGGTCTGGACGCTCTATGGCTACTCGATGACTTTCGGGTCGGATCTCGGAAGTGGCTTGGTAGGTGATCCGACTGAATCCTTCGGACTCGCGAACATCATCTCCAGTGATTCACTCTTCGGAACTATTCCGACAGCGGTATTCGCCGTCTTCCAGATGATGTTTGCGATCATCACTGTGGCGCTGATCTCTGGTGCGATCGCCGATCGAGCGAAGTTCGGTTCGTGGATTCTCTTCGTGATCGTCTGGGTCACGCTCGTCTACTTCCCAGTGGCTCACTGGGTATTCGACTTCGATGGTTTTGATGATGCAGGCAATGTCGTCGATCCAGGCGGATGGATCGCCAATGACCTTGGCGCAATCGACTTCGCCGGAGGAACCGCGGTCCATATCAACGCTGGTATCGCAGCTCTTGCTCTCGCACTTGTCCTTGGTAAGCGAGTTGGATTCGGTCGCGAACCATTCAAGCCACACAACTTGACCTTGGTGATGCTGGGTGCAGCGTTGCTCTGGTTCGGTTGGTTCGGCTTCAATGCTGGTTCGGCAGTTGCGGCGAACGGAACTGCTGGTGTGGTCTTCCTCAACACAGTCGTCGCGACAGGTGCAGCGATGCTCGCATGGCTCTTGGTCGAGAAGGTACGCAATGGTCATGCGACGAGTCTTGGCGCCGCTTCTGGCATCATCGCTGGTCTCGTAGCAATCACTCCAGCCTGTTCATCGGTCAATCCACTTGGTGCGATGGCGATCGGAGCAATCGCCTCGGCGGTCTGCGCTATTGCAGTGAGCCTCAAGTACAAGATCGGATACGACGACTCACTCGATGTCGTCGGTCTCCATCTGGTGGCCGGAATCATCGGTTCGGTATTCATCGGGCTCTTCGCTACTTCGGCTGCTCCTGCCGGCGTTGATGGTCTCCTCTTCGGTGGCGGAACTGAACTCTTGGTCAAGCAGGTGATCGCTAGTGCGGCCGTTCTTGCATACTCATTCGTGGTCACTTATCTGATCGCACTTGCGATCGACAAGACGATCGGGTTCCGAATCGCTGAAGAACAAGAGATCACCGGTATCGATCTCGCGGTACATGCGGAATCCAGCTATGAAATCGGATCACAAGGTGCTACTCGAGGAGGTTACGCATCATGAAACTGATCACTGCAATCATCAAGCCCGCGAAACTCGAGGAAGTCAAGCATGCGCTCACCGAGCATGGTGTCGCAGGGATGACAGTCTCTGATGTGAGTGGATTCGGTAGACAACGTGGACACACAGAGGTCTATCGAGGAACGGAGTACACCGTCGATCTGATCGCGAAGATTCGCATCGAGATCCTGGTGGACGACAAAGCTGCAGCTTCAACTGTCGATGTCATCACGAAAGCGGCCTCCACGGGCAGCGTTGGCGATGGCAAAGTTTGGGTCACCGCAGTGGAAAGCGTGGTTCGGGTTCGAACCGGCGAGACTGGGGCTGAAGCTATTTAGCCAGAAAGAGAAAGACAGAGCCCTCGTAGCAGGGTCCTCCTAGGGAAAACGTTACGTGAGCGCTTCGATAAGGTTCCACCGTGTTCGAAGCGCTCACAGAACGTTTCTCCTCTGCTCTTAAGACTCTCAGGGGCAAAGGAAGACTTTCGCATTCCGACATCGAAGAGATCGCAACGGAGATCGAGGAAGCGCTGCTAGGCGCAGATGTCGCAGTCGAAGTAGCCAAGGGTTTTTCGGAGGAGATAAAGCAGAAATCACTCCAACTTCTCGAAGAACTTGCGACCACAACAAATCCGGCACAGCGAATCCAAGAAGTAATCAATGATGAGTTGATCGCCACGCTATCTGGCGATGGCAGCGCGTTGAACTTCGCCAAGCGCCCACCGACGATCATTCTGCTTGCTGGTCTGCAGGGTGCGGGCAAGACGAGTTTCGCTGGAAAACTTGCTCGTCATCTCAAGGCAGGCGGCAATACTCCGCTATTAGTCGCATGTGATCTTCAGAGGCCGAACGCTGTGAGTCAGTTGCAGGTCGTCGCGGAGCAGGCAGGCATCCCGATCTTCGCTCCCGAACCTGGAAACGGTGTAGGAAACCCGGTTGATGTAGCGAAGAAGTCGATCGAATTTGCGCGCGAGAAGCTTCACAACATGGTGATCATCGATACCGCTGGTCGACTCGGTGTCGATGAAGCGATGATGGCAGAAGCGGCTGCGATACGTGACGCCACTTCTCCTCATGAGATCCTCTTCGTCATCGATGCGATGACTGGACAAGATGCAGCGAGAACTGCGAGAGCCTTCCAAGAGGGAGTGGGTATCACTGGCATCGCTCTGACCAAACTCGATGGCGATGCACGCGGTGGTGCGGCGCTCTCCGTTGCCAAGATCACCGGAAAGCCGATCCGTTTTGCGGCCACTGGAGAGAAAGTCACGGACTTCGATCGCTTTCATCCAGAACGGATGGCATCGCGCATCCTTGGGACTGGCGATGTCGCCACTCTTGCGGAATCGGCGAAGCGTGCTTTCGATCCTGAGACAGCGAAACGACTCGAGGAGAAATTCTCTTCGGGTGATGACTTCACTCTTGCCGACTTCCTAGAGCAGCTCAAGGCGATGCGAAAGATGGGTTCGATGACCAAACTTCTTGGCATGCTGCCTGGCGCTCAAACGGGAGCGATGAAGAAACAACTCGAGAGCCTTGACGACAACGAATTGGTCCGTACCCAATCCATCATCGATTCGATGACTCCGAAGGAGCGTAACGACGTCAAGATTCTCAATGGGTCGAGACGGGCGAGAATCGCTCGCGGAAGCGGTCGTAGTGTGAGGGAAGTCAATGACCTGGTGGATAGATTCACAGCGGCGCAGAAGGTGATGAAACAGATGCGGTCCGGAGGCACGCCTCAGGTCCCCGGCCTTCCAGTGATCCCTGGTTCGACGAAGCCAAAGGTGATCGTCTCGAAAAAGAAGAGTCGTTCGGGAAATCCCGCTAAGCGGGCCCTAGAGGAGCGGGGCTAGAAGAGAGGGGCAAGGGCTTGATTTGGGGCAGATTGCTCCCATCAAGCATAATGAGGGCCTGTTCGAGAGCCCCTCTACCTCTCGGCCGGATGTGACCTCATCGTCATGAGTCGTATTTTCGGTAGCGACCCCACTCGCCTTACCTGAGTACTCGTTGGCACTAAAGGTCCCCAAGGTCAATCGCTATCGGGAATGCCAGTGATGGCAGCTTCGACTGCGAACATCAGAACTGAAAGAAACTAAGGAGAGCCAAGAGTGGCAGTAAAGATTCGTTTGATGCGTTTTGGAAAGATTCGCACCCCTCACTATCGCATCGTGGTTTCAAATTCTCGATCAGCCCGTGACAGCAAGGCGATCGAAGAGATCGGCCGTTACAACCCATCAGCAGAACCTTCTCTGATTCAAGTCAATTCGGAGCGTGCACAATATTGGCTTGGAGTCGGCGCACAACCATCGGAGGCGGTCACTGCGATCCTCAAGGTGACGGGTGACTGGCAGAAGTTCCATGGTCTTCCTGGCAGCGAAGGAACGTTAAAGGTCGCACCAGCGCGCGCTGACAAGCGTGTTGCATACGAAGCAGCAGTCAAGGCTGCGGCCAATGAGCCAGCAGATGGCGCGACGACGATGAAGAAGCGCGCACAAGAGAAATTGGCGGCTAAGAGTGCACCTGCAGAGGAAACTCCAGCCGAGACTCCCGTAGCAGAAGTTGCAACGGAAGAGGCTCCTGTCGCAGAAGCGCCGGCTGAAGTTCCGACCGAAACTTCAGTTGCAGAAGCGCCGGCTGAAGGACAAGCTGAGTAACCGTCATGTTGATTGATGAGACGTTAGAACACCTCGTCAAAGGTATCGTTGATAATCCTGATGACGTGAATGTCAGCGAACGAAATGGAAGACGTGGTAGCACATTCGAAGTGCGCGTCAATCCAGATGACCTCGGCAAAGTCATTGGACGGAATGGACGCACAGCACGTGCCCTAAGGACTGTGGTCAGCGCCCTTGCTGGTCGCTCAGTCCGCGTGGACCTCATCGACACCGACGAAGAGCGATAACACGTCCACGCTTCGCCGCATCCGAGTATCGAGACTGAGTCTTAGTGGTGTGGGATGAAGTTAGCAATCGCACGTATTGGTCGACCTCACGGGGTGAGGGGCGAGGTGACAATCGAGCTTCTCACTGATCTGCCAGAGGAACGTTTTTCCGTTGGAAAGGTATTGGAGAGCGACTCCGGCATTCATCCAACTCTTGAGATCTCGCGCGTACGAATCCATCAGGGCATCTGGATGTTGACCTTCAATGAGATCAAGGATCGTACGATGGCAGAACTTGTTCGTAACTCACGTCTCTATTCGGAAATCGACATCGACGAGGAAGTCGGGGATGAGGATTCGATCTTCCACGTAGAAGAACTCAGAGGCCTACAGGTGGCAGATCGTGATGGCACTATCATCGGGAGCGTCATAGGCGTGCAAAATCTCCCAGGACAAGATTTACTCGAGATCGCAACTCCGCGTGGTCAGCGACTCATCCCGATGGTCCATCAGTTCATGAGAGAGATCGATATTGAAGCGGGAAGGATCACGGTAGAGATCCCTGATGGGTTGGTGGATTGAATGAAGATCACCGCAATCACCATCTTTCCAGAGTACTTCGCACCTCTTTCTCTCTCTCTGATCGGCAAAGCACAGAGTGATGGAATTCTGTCGAGCGAAGTGGTTAATCTTCGTGACTTCGCAACCGGTACACATAAGAGTGTCGATGACACCCCATATGGTGGCGGGGCTGGAATGGTGATGCGTCCTGACGTCTGGGGAAATGCGATTGATAGCGTGGCCGCGTCCAGCGATGCAGCAAGGATCGATCTCATCATCCTCACGCCATCTGGTCGACGTTTCACCCAGCAGGATGCGAGTTCACTCGCGACTGCGGATCATCTGATCTTTGCATGTGGACGATACGAAGGGATCGATGCTCGAGTAGGTGGACATTACGAAACCGACCCAAGATTTAGAGTGCACTACATCTCGATAGGGGACTATGTGCTCAATGGCGGAGAGGTTGCGGCACTTGTAGTCATGGAGTCGGTCATTCGATTGCTTCCTGGTGTGATCGGCAACCCAGATTCCTTGGTAGAGGAGAGCCATGCGATCGAAGGCTTCTTGGAATACCCGGTCTATACGAAACCTCCACTTTGGCGAGGACACCCAGTCCCTGAGATTCTGCTATCGGGAAACCATGGCGAGATCGCAAAGTGGCGTGATCTCAACTCACGCCGGGAATCCCCTGAAGGGGAGTCTCACCCGAGGGAATAGGGGCGACACGCCAGCGGTTGGGGAGACAGGAGAGGTCTTTTTTGGGAGCATCCGCCCCGTTACCTAGCCCAGAGCTTCAAACAAGGATGGTGATCACACGTGGCAACCGATTACGACTCACCTCGTAAGACGGATGAAGAGCTTCACGAGGAGTCTCTCGAAGAGCTCAAGGCAAGACGCGCTGACGCCAAGTCTGGCCAAGTAGATGTCGATGAAGAAGAAGAGGCACAGAACATCGAGCTTCCTGGTGCGGATCTATCTGGTGAAGAGTTAGCCGTACGAGTCGTACCACGTCAAGATAACGAGTTCACCTGTTCCAAGTGTTTCTTGATTCATCATGCATCTCAATTGGCTCGCGGCCAAGGTGCGAATGCAGTCTGCAAAGAGTGCGCCTAAGACTCTGCTTTCGCAGCTTTGTATTTCTCGTTAATGCACTGTACTTTTCTTTAATTCGGGGAAAATCCTTTGAGGGAGTTCGCTAACTCGATTGGCTTCTTGCTTCCCACCAGCCACCCTGGATGCGGATCGCGAGCATCATCGAGAGTGATTTCAACTCCGCGTCTCATCCAAAACTTATGAGCGTGAAAGAGTGCGGGATTAAAGTCCACGCCACGGCGCCTTCGCCACTGCTCTTCATCCAATGGCGTGACACTTGCGATATGTCTCAACTCGATCCTTGCCTCGTTGACCTTAAGCCACCCTTCCATGAGAGCGATCTGATGGATAGCGCTTCGCCACCACAGGGCAATGAGAATGCATCCGATGATGAAGAAGGAGAGCGCAATCATGAGATCGAGCGCAGCCCAGATCGCAAAAGATGAAGCGATTACGAGTGCTAGCAACGAGGAGGTGGCACCTATGGAAGGGAAGATGCGTTCTCTGTATTCCACGCAGGCACTGTATTCGCTCTGCTCGCGCACTTGATTTCTCACAATCGGCTTTCTCGCAACCCCAAAATCCTTGCGTGTAGCCTTGCGCTATGACCTTGTCGGAGATTCCCGCCACTGCTGTCATGCCTACGCGGCATCCGAAAGCTCCGAAACCTGGTGAGAAGATCCCATCACATTTCGGGCATTGTTTCGGCTGTGGTGACCTTCATCCCTCGGGTTTGCATTTTGTGAGTTATGCCGGCACGGAGATGAATCTCACCGGACAATTCACCGTCACGGATCAGCACCAGGGAGCCCCCGGTCTCGCACATGGCGGACTCTTGGCCCTTGCATTCGACGAGGCGCTTGGAAAATTAATGTGGTTGCTTCGCGCCCCTGGTGTGACCGCGCGACTTGAGACCGATTTCCTCAAACCCGTACCGATGGGAAGCACTCTCTACATTACAGCTGAGATCCTCGGACAGGAGGGGCGAAAGGTCTATGGCCGCGCTGAAGGCAGACTTGATTCACTTGATGGTCCAGTCGCGATGCAAGGCTCTTCGCTTTACATCATCGTGACCATGGAGCACTTCATCAAGAATGCACCTGACGGATATTTCGAGCACCTGCAAAAACATAAGGACCTCATTACCTTTGTCGATCCAGAATTCGGGATCAATCCGTGAAGCTTGCCATTCGCCTTCTCGACCCTGAAATGCCACTACCCGAATACGCGCATCCAGGTGATGCTGGATTCGATCTTCGATCGACGATCGATTGCACCATCGCACCAGGCGAGCGAAAGATCGTTCCAACTGGGATCTCTGTAGCGATCCCGGATGGTTATGTCGGATTGGTACATCCACGTTCGGGACTCGCGGCGAAGCATGGAATCTCCATGGTCAATACCCCAGGGACTATCGATGCCGGCTACCGAGGCGAATTGCAGGTCATCTTGATCAATCATGACCTTGTCGAGCCTTTCTCGATCTCACGATTCGATCGCATCGCCCAATTGGTTATCCAAAAAGTCGAGCGGGTCGATTTCGAGGTACTTGATGAACTGCCAAGCACGACGCGGGGCAGTGATGGCTTTGGATCGAGTGGAGTTCGATGAATCACGAGGACCGCGATCGGATCGTAAATGCCCTGGGCGGAAAGAAAGGTCTCTTCGATTCAGGCATTCCTGCTCTAGTTTTTCTCATCATCTTCAATCTAAGAGACGATGTCCGGGATGCAGCTTTCGTCGCATTGGCGCTCTCTGGGTTGATCACTGTGATTCGCCTCATTAAGCGCGAGAAGTTACAGAATGCGATCTCCGGGATCGTCGGAGTCTTGATCTGTTACCTCTTGGTTCGCTCGACGGGAAAGGCTGAGGATTTCTATCTCCCAGGTCTCTTCATCAATGCTGGATATGGTGCGCTCTATCTGCTCACCAATCTTGCAGGATGGCCAATCATCGGAGTGGTCCTCGGTCCATTGTTGGGAGAGGATTTCCATTGGCGCAAGGTTTCAGAGCGAAAGCGGGTTTACCTTCTCGCCGGATGGCTTTGGGTAGGTCTCTTCCTTTCGAGACTTCTGGTTCAACTCCCGCTCTATCTAGCAGGGAATGTCAATGCACTGGGAGTCGCCAGATTGGTCATGGGATACCCACTCTTCATCGCGTGTGCATGGGGGACATGGTTAGTGATCAAACGAGTTCCCGTAGCCAAGAAGCCAGAGAGCGTCTAGGAGACGAAGCACTCCTTGAGTGAGCGCTCGGCGCTCTCGGTCGCGATGAAGATCAATTCATCACCCGCAGAGAAGAGATCGTGTTCGGTAGGTCGAATCACATGGCCATCTCGGATGATTGCGACGAGCGCTACGCCCTCAGGCATTTCGACCTCTTCGATCGTCTTGCCACAACATGAGGATCCGTCAGGCAAAGTAAGTTCAACAAGATTCGCGGAGCCTGCCTGGAGCGAGAAGAGGCGAACCACGTCGCCGACGCTGACAGCCTCTTCGACAAGGGCGGTGATGATTCGTGGTGTTGATACCGCTACATCCACCCCCCACGACGTGTCGAACATCCACTCGTTCTTCGGGTGATTGACGCGGGCAACGACACGTGGAACGCCATACTCCGTCTTCGCCAAGAGGGATGTAACGAGATTGACCTTGTCATCACCCGTTGCGGCAACGAGGACATGACATGTATCGAGCCGGGCAGTATCGAGCGATGAGATCTCACATGAGTCAGCAAGTAACCACTCTGCCGCTGGAACGCTCTCCATCTTGATCGCCTTCGGATCCTTGTCGATCAAGAGGATCTGGTGACCATTGCTGATCAATTCGCGTGCGATGGCCCGTCCGACATTTCCTGCGCCTGCGATGGCTACCCTCATGATCGCTCCTCAGGTGGTTGCGCAAGAGAGGCCGTGACTGCAGTGATCTCTTTCTCCGGAACGAATAGATGGACTACGTCACCTTCTTGAAGGATGGTCCGTTCGAGCGGAACGATTCCCTCGCCGAGCCTCGTGATGAATGCAACACGTGCCGCAGTATTCGCCTGGATCAGTGAGATCGGTTCGCCATACCACTCGCGATGGAGTGGAATCTGGCAGAGTTGAAGGTTGCCAGATGGCTCGGTCCACTCGGATGCGGCACCTTCAGGAACCATATGTCGGACTATCTGGTCTGTAGTCCATAGGACGGTGGCGACAGTGGGTATGCCAAGTCGCTGGTAGATCTCGGCTCGAGCGGGGTCGTAAATGCGTGCCACCACGTTCGCTATTCCAAAGACTTCGCGAGCGAGCCGAGCTGCGATGATGTTCGAGTTATCTCCTGAGGAGACGGCTGCGAATGCGCTCGCTCGTTCGATTCCAGCCTCAAGGAGTGTGTCACGATCGAAACCCATGCCAGAGATGGTCGGACCATTGAAGTCGGCACCAAGACGTCGGAACGCTTCTCGATTCTGGTCTATCACTGCGACCGAATGACCCATGCCCTGTAACTGGATAGCAAGAGTGGATCCAACGCGACCACATCCCATGATCACAACATGCACAAGTGCAAAATCTACACCCGGAGTCCTCGCTCTGTGGCGAAGGTTAATGCGGTGAAGATGACCTATCCTCACTTCCATGTCGGCCAAAGACGCTGGTGAAAGCGAGATTTCCATCGGCGATCGGCTCACACTTGAGATTGAGCGTGTAGCGCACGGAGGACACTTCATCGCCCATAGCAAAGGCATGACCTTCTTTGTTCGCGGTGCGATCACCGGAGAGCAGGTCATCGCCGAAGTCATCCATCTCAAGAAGCGCATCGCGCTCGCAGAGGTAGTCGAAGTGATCACACCTTCAGTACATCGTGTGACCCCACCATGTGGTTACTTTCGTGAGCGAGTATGTGGTGGCTGCGATTTTCAACATATCGACCTTGCGTTCCAACGTGAGTTGAAGGCAATGGTGGTTCGTGACTCATTCTCCAGACTTGCTGGCATCGATATTGAAGTCGAATGTCAACCTCCGCTTCAGTCTCGAGATCGAAACGGTAAAAGCGAGGATGGATTCCATTGGCGTTCACGGATGGATTTCACGATCTCGCCCGGAAGAAGGCTCGCACTTCATCCTCATCGAAGTGATTCACTGACGGAAGTGACCGATTGCCTGATTGCTGATCAAGCGATGGAGATCGAGAGCATCAATAGCCTCATCTCAAATGGAATCGACAAGGGATTCGAAAACGGACTCGAGAATGTGATCAAGAAAGATATACAAGGAGATCTTCCGAGTCCATGGGATCGAATCCGAGTCGGTGTCGACAGCGATGGCGCGAGAAGGGTCTCGCCATTCGACAAGAAGATCATGATGAAAGTCCTTGAAAAGGAATTTCTCATCTCATTAGGTAGTTTCTGGCAACCGCATAGGGATGCTGCCGAGACACTTGTAGTGAAGATGAGGTCGACGCTTCAGATTCAAGCCGGAGATTCTGTCCTTGATCTCTACGGCGGGGTTGGTCTCTTCACCCGATTCATGAGAGATGACGTTGGGGATGCCGGTCATGTGACATTGGTGGAATCTGATACATCGGCATTGCGTGATGCGCGGGCGATCTTCAAAGGAGATCCTCGAGTTACCGTGGTCGGCGGCAAAGTGGAGGAGGCGATCACCAGAATCACAGATGCTCATCGGATAGTCCTCGATCCACCGAGAGTGGGAGTTGCAAAGGGCGTCATCGAACACTTCGCTCGCCTTCGGCCACGACAGATCCTCTACATCTCATGTGACCCCGCGACCCTTGCTCGTGATGCAAAATCCCTGATCGGAGTGGGTTATCGACTTGAATCGGTCGAGGCATTCGACCTCTTCCCGATGACCGAACATATCGAGAGTGTGGCGAATTTCATCCTCGACCAGACCCCGCAGTAAGAAGCGGGGAAAGCGCTACGCCGACCATAGAATCGGAACATGAGCAAAGATTCGTTTGGCGCAAGCACCACCCTTGAAGTCGCGGGTAAGAAGTACCAGATCTTCGACATCACCAAACTTCCTGGCCAAGAGAGTCTGCCTTTCTCACTCAAGGTCTTGCTCGAGAATCTGCTTCGCAGCGAAGATGGTGCCAACATCACGGCGGATCAGATCAAGGCCTTGGCAGAGTGGGATCCATCGGCAGCGTCCGAGACGGAGATTCAATTCACTCCGGCTCGAGTCATCATGCAGGATTTCACCGGCGTTCCTTGTGTCGTCGACCTTGCCACTATGCGAGAGGCAATCACTGAGTTAGGCGGAGACCCCTCACGAGTCAATCCGCTTGCTCCTGCAGAGCTCGTCATCGACCACTCCGTGATCGCAGATGTCTTCGGCACTAAGGATGCCTTCGAGAAGAACACTGATATCGAGTATCAGCGAAATCAGGAGCGGTACCGATTCCTCAGGTGGGGACAGAGTGCGTTCGACGAATTCAAGGTAGTGCCACCAGGTACCGGAATCGTGCATCAAGTGAATATCGAGTACCTCGCACGAGTCGTGATGACTCGTGAAGTAGCGGGCGAAATGCGTGCCTATCCGGATACCGTCGTTGGCACCGACTCACATACGACGATGGTCAATGGACTTGGCGTCCTTGGTTGGGGCGTGGGCGGTATCGAGGCGGAGGCTGCGCTCCTCGGTCAACCAGTCTCGATGTTGATTCCGAAGGTCGTCGGCTTCAAACTCAAAGGTCAATTACCTCTTGGAACTACGGCCACGGACTTGGTCCTTGTGATCACTGAGATGCTTCGTAAACATGGTGTCGTCGGCAAGTTCGTGGAGTTCTACGGCCCAGGCGTCAGTGAATTGCCGATGGCCAATAGGGCAACGATAGGAAATATGTCGCCTGAGTACGGCTCCACCTGCGCGATATTCCCCATTGATGAGGAAACGATTCGATATCTCGAACTCACCGGAAGAAGTGAGGAACAGCGCGCGCTCGTCACCGCATACGCGAAGCGCCTTGGTTTATGGCATGACCCGAATGCGACGCCACGATATTCCGAGCACATCGAACTTGATCTCGCATCGGTTGTGCCTTCGATCTCTGGTCCCAAGCGGCCACAAGATCGGATCTCGCTGAGCGAATCGAAATCCGCCTTCAATAAGGTCTTGCCGACGTATCTCAGCGATAAGAGCAGCAAGGACCCAGTTAACGTGCCAGGCGGATATGAGATCGACAATGGTGCAGTCGTGATCGCATCGATCACTTCATGTACCAATACCTCCAATCCCAGTGTGATGATCGGTGCCGGATTATTGGCTAAGCGTGCGGTCGAAAAGGGTCTTGCTCGGAAGCCCTGGGTGAAGACGACGCTTGCTCCGGGATCGAAAGTAGTGATGGATTATTACGAGAAGGCTGGTCTTATCCCGTATCTGGAACAGCTCGGATTCAATCTCGTCGGTTACGGGTGCGTCACCTGTATCGGTAACTCCGGTCCGCTGCCACAAGAGATCAGCACGGTGGTCAACGAGAATGATCTCGCTGTCTCTGCGGTTTTGAGCGGAAATCGGAATTTCGAAGGACGCATTAATCCTGACGTGAAGATGAATTACTTGGCTTCACCTCCGCTCGTCGTGGCCTACGCCCTCGCAGGAACGATGAACCATGATTTTGAGAGCGATCCGTTAGGCACGGATCACGATGGCAATCCCGTCTTTCTCAAGGACATTTGGCCTGCTCCGAACGAGATCGAGTCTGTCATCGCGTCATCGATCTCTTCCGAGATGTTTACGAAGGATTATGCGAGCGTCTTCGAAGGCGATCATCGTTGGAAGTCACTTCCGACACCCACGGGCAAGACTTTCGATTGGGATCCACAATCTACATATGTGCGTAAACCACCATATTTCGAAGGGATGCCTAGGGATCCACGGCCAGTCACTGACATCGAAGGTGCCCGCGTCCTTGCACGACTTGGTGATTCGGTGACGACAGATCACATCTCGCCCGCTGGAAGCATCAAGCAAGATTCACCGGCTGGAAAGTACCTACAGAGCAATGGCGTTGCGCGTACTGATTTCAATTCCTACGGCTCGAGGCGTGGCAACCATGAAGTGATGATTCGTGGCACTTTTGCAAACATCCGCTTGAAGAACTTGCTCCTTGATGGTGTTGAAGGTGGATTCACCAAGAACTTCCTTGATGGCGGGAATCAAACGACGATCTACGAAGCATCGATGGCCTACCAAGCGGCTGGGATCCCACTGGTGATCCTCGCTGGGAAGGAATATGGCTCCGGATCATCGCGCGATTGGGCTGCAAAAGGCACTGCACTCCTCGGCGTACGAGCAGTCATCGCAGAATCTTTCGAGCGCATCCATCGATCGAATCTGATCGGAATGGGCGTTCTTCCATTGCAATTCGAAGAGGGTGAGAGCGCTTCAACTCTCTCTCTCACTGGGGAGGAGACCTTCTCCATATCGGGAATCACAGAATTGAACACCGGCTCTATCCCGAGGACGGTCACAGTGACTGCAACGGGGGGAGCAGGTGGCTCGAAGGTCTTCAAAGCCAAAGTTCGGATAGATACCCCTGGCGAGGCGGACTACTATCGACATGGCGGGATCATGCAATATGTCCTCCGTTCGCTTATCGCGTAGTCGACATCAACAGAGGCAACTGAGTCAGTGGAGTCAGTGAAACAGGGAGGTGTAGATGTCCATATTAAATAAGATCAACTCACCTGCCGACCTTGCACCATTGACTCACGAAGAACTCGTCGAGCTCTCCGGTGAGATTCGCCAGTTCTTGATCGAGAAAGTTTCTCGAAGTGGTGGGCATCTTGGCCCCAATCTCGGCGTCGTAGAACTGACGTTGGCGATCCATCGAGTCTTCGACAGTCCCCAAGATCCGATCATCTTTGATACAGGTCATCAGTCCTATGTCCACAAGATCGTCACTGGACGTCGGGACGGATTCGATCGTTTGCGGCAGCGTGGTGGGCTTGCTGGCTATCCGTCACGCGCCGAGAGTGAGCACGATGTCGTTGAGAATTCACATGCGTCGACAGCGCTCTCATGGGCGGATGGGATCGCACGGGCATTCAAGGTCCGCGGAGAGAGTGATCGGACCGTTGTTGCAGTAGTCGGCGATGGTTCTCTCACCGGAGGCATGGCATGGGAGGCGCTCAATAACATCGCGACCTCAGATGACTTACGCCTTGTCATCGTCGTCAACGATAACGAACGTTCGTATTCGCCGACGATCGGCGGTATGGCCAAGCATCTATCGACGCTCCGCGCGACTCAGGGTTACGAGAAATTCCTCGATTGGGGCAAGGAAGTCCTCGAGCGCACTCCAGTAGTCGGTCATGGAATCTATGAAGCGTTGCATGGCATGAAGAAAGGACTCAAGGATTTCGTCGCGCCACAAGGACTCTTCGAAGACCTCGGTATCAAATATCTCGGTCCGATCGACGGTCATGATTTCGAATCTTTGGAGCGTGAGTTGGAGAATGCGAAGCGATTCAAGGGACCGGTCATCGTCCACGCGATCACTGAGAAGGGTCGGGGTCACCTCCCTGCACTCAATGACGAAGCAGAGAAATTCCACGCAGTTGGCGTCGTCGATCCCGAGACCGGAGAACCGCTCTCGCCATCGGGTACATCATGGACTCGAGTCTTCTCGGATGAGTTGGTCACCCTTGGAGAGAAGCGTGGCGATCTCGTAGCGATCACGGCCGCCATGTTGGGGCCAACAGGACTCGATGCCTTCGCAAGGCGTTTCCCGGATCGGACCCTTGATGTCGGTATCGCAGAACAACACGCGACTACATCTGCAGCTGGTATGGCATTCGCTGGTCTTCACCCAGTGGTTGCGGTCTACTCCACATTCCTCAATCGCGCCTTCGATCAACTTCTTCTCGATGTGGCGCTCCACAAAGCTGGCGTTACTTTCGTCCTTGATCGTTCTGGGATCACGGGTGATGATGGTCCTTCGCATCACGGAATCTGGGATCTGGCATTGACGTCGATCGTGCCAGGAATCAAAGTTGCAGCACCACGTGATGGTCAGCGTTTGCGAGAGCTCTTGGCTGAAGCAGTAGAGATCGATGATCGTCCTTCGGTGATCCGATTCCCTAAAGGTCAGGTCTCACCTGAGCTACGGGCATTCGAACGTCGTGATGGAATCGACATCTTGTACCGGGGAGAGAGCGCCGACATTTTGTTGATCGCTGTTGGCGCGATGGCACATGTCGCAGTCGAGGCCGCATCCATCGCCTACCAAGAGGGAGTAGGTGTAACGGTCGTCGATCCACGGTGGGTATATCCGTTGCCTCAGCACCTCGTCACGATGGCGGAACGATTCGCTGAGGTCGTCATCTTGGAAGATGGCATCGAAGGACGCGGTGTCGCAACGACCTTCGAGATGTTGCTTCGACAATCAGGATCGCTTCGTCAGGTCCATTCCTTCGGTGTGCCACAAGAATTCATCGAACATAGCAAGCGAAACGAGATCCTTGTCGATATCGGCATGACCGGCGGTTCCATCGGCCGACGCTTGGTTGCGTTACGCTCGAGTGCAATCAACTCGCTCTCGAACTTTGCTTCTTCGATCAAGCAGGAAGTGAGGCCACGCCAGGAGCGTGAAAACGGGAACCAGTGACTTCTTCACTGATCCCTTCGCGATCGAGATAGGGGAGTATCCCGCCGAGATGCATCGGCCATCCAGCCCCAAGGAGCATGCAGAGATCGATCTCAGCTGGCGTTGAGACTACGCCTTCATCGAGCATCATCCGAGCCTCACTTGCAAGGGCTTTGAGAGCGCGGAGTCGAACCTGCTCTGCAGTCGATGCCTTGTCACCGGCGACGATCAATGACAGCGCCTTCGGATCTGCCACTGACTCACCTTTCTCATTCTTGGTGTAGAAGGTGCGGATGCCTTCATCGACGAAACGATTCATCGTCGGTGAGATCTTGTAGCGCTCACCCAGATTATGGTGCAGCGTCGTAGCGACATGGAGCGCGACTCCTGGGCCGACCAGGCCTAGCAGTTCCAATGACGTCATCGGGAATCCGAGAGGTCTCATTGCAGCGTCGGCAACATCGGGAGGCGTTCCTTCATCGATCGCATCAGTCACTTCGCCCATAAATCGAGTCAAGAGACGGTTCACCACGAAGGCAGGGGCGTCCTTGCAGATGATCATCGTCTTCTTCAGCTCTTTTCCGACATTGATCGCCGTCGCAGTGGTCGCATCATCTGTCGCACTTGTCCGTGCTACTTCGAGTAGTGGCATCACAGCAACGGGGTTGAAGAAGTGGAATCCGATCACTCGCTCTCGATGTGACAGACCTTCAGCCATTCGCTCGACCGACAGGGAAGAGGTATTGGTCGCAAGGACGCATTCCGATGAAATGATGCCTTCCAACTCTTTGAAGAGTCTCTGCTTGATCTCGAGCTCCTCGAAGACGGCTTCGATGATGAAATCACAGTTCGCATACGCCTTCTTATCTACTGACCCGGAGACGAGACCGGATAGACGACGGGCACCTTCTTCGGTAAGTCGCCCTTTCTTGACCAACTTCTCCAATTCCGAATTGATGTAGCTGAGGCCCTTTGCAACGCGATCCTCATCGAGGTCGGTGATGACGACCGGGACCTTGAGATTGCGAATGACGAGGAGAGCGAGTTGTGAGGCCATCAGCCCTGCACCGACGATTCCGAAACGTGTCACCTTACGTGCCAGTGCTGGCTTCGGTGCGCCCTCGACTTTCTTTCGCTTCTTCTGGATCAGGTTGAATGCGTATAAAGAGGCTCGGACTGCGTCGCTCATCACAAGGTCACTGAGTACTTGATCCTCGCGGTCGAAGCCTTCGCCACGTGTGGCACTCTTGGCGTAAGCGATGAGATCCATCGCTCGCATCGGCGCGGCGATCTCGGCCCCGCCATATTTCTTCAACATCAACTGCTTGCCATTCTCCAAAGCCCTGCTCCAGGCAGCATCGTCACCTGTGTGATCCTTGCGCTCTATTGAAACTCGTCCGGCCAGCACATCGGCAGCGAAGCGAAGAGATCTCTCGAGGAAATCGACAGGATCGAAGACTCGATCGACCACTCCCAACTCAAGAGCCTGTGATGCTTTCATCATGGTGTTGTTGGCTAGCGCATTGCCGATGATGACTTGGACCGCTCTCTCTGGACCGATCAATTGCGGAAGTATGGTCGCGCCTCCCCAGCCAGGGATGATGCCTAGGAAGACCTCAGGTAGACCAGTGAACGCTGTCGATGCCAACGTCCGGTAATGACAATGTAGGCCGACTTCAAGACCACCACCAAGCGCTAGACCATTGATGAAGGCGAACGTCGGTTTCTTCGATTCGCCGAGTTTACGGAAGACATCGTGTCCTAATTTTGCGATGCCGAATGCTTGTTCGCGCTCTGTGACGAATGAGAGACCGGAGAGATCAGCACCGGCGGCGAAGATGAATGGTTTACCGGTAATGGCGATGGCGTCGACTTCCATCGACTGAGCACTTTCGATCGCAGCCTCAAGTTCTTTCAGTGACTGCGGTCCGAAAGTATTGGGACGGTTGTAGTCCATCCCATTGTCGAGCGTGATCAACGCGATCTTCTTTTCTACTCCGAAGGCGGTGAGATCGACTTCACGGAGAAGTGCTTTGGTGACGACTTCCTCAGGAGCACCCGCTGGCAAGGTCATCTCACTCATCACTTCGCTCCTTTGTAATGTGGGTTCTCCCAGATGACGGTTCCGCCCATGCCAAGACCGATGCACATGGTGGTGATTCCATAACGAACCTCCGGACGCTCTGCGAAACCCTCTGTGAGATTGAGCATCAATCGGATTCCTGAAGAAGCGAGAGGATGTCCAACAGCGATAGCACCACCGTAGACGTTGACACGTGGATCATCATCAGCGATGCCGAAGTGATCGAGGAAAGCCAATACCTGCACCGCGAATGCTTCGTTGATCTCGAAAAGGCCTATCTGATCTATAGTCAATCCAGCCCTCTTCAGTGCCTTCTCCGTGGAAGGGACTGGTCCATATCCCATGACTTCCGGCTCGACTCCAGCAAATGCGAAAGAGACCATCGTCGCTTTCGGAGTGAGACCAAGTTCTTTCATCTTCTTATCGCTGGCGAGAAGAGCAGCAGTAGCTCCATCGTTGAGGCCGGCTGCATTTCCCGCGGTGACTCTTCCATTGGGTCGGAACGGTGTCTTGAGAGCGGCGAGTGCTTCCAACGTCGTTCCTGGTCGTGGCGGTTCATCGACAGTCGCCACGCCCCAACCACTCTCTGGGCTCCTTACCGCCATTGGGATCAGATTCTTTTGGATGACTCCCGCCGCGTATGCAGATTGCGTCTTGCTCTGTGATGAGAGTGCGTATCTATCGGAACGATCCTTGGTCAATTGAGGAAAACGATCATGCAAACGCTCTGCCGTGTTACCCATGGTGAGGGCATCGGTATCGACGATCTTCTCTGCAAGGTAGCGAGGATTGGGATCGATTCCTTCACCCATCGGATGGTTTCCCATGTGTTCGACACCGCCTGCAATGACGAGATCATTGACTCCCATTGCAATAGAACCTGCAAGAGTCGTAACAGCTGTCATCGCACCAGCACACCATCGATCCACTGAGTAACCAGGAACAGTCTTTGGTAGGCCAGCAAGAATGGAGACACTCCGTCCGATATTCATTCCCTGATCGCCACTTTGTGTCGCTGCGGCGATTGCTACGTCATCGATCTGATCCAACGGGACATTCGAATTGCGTTCCAAGAGACCCCGTAGCGCCCTCACCATGATGTCGTCGGCGCGAGTGCCTGCATAGAGGCTTCCTGCTTTGCCGAAGGGAGTCCTCACGGCGTCGATGAGATGTACACGTTCCATTCCATGGCCTCCTGAAGTAGCGCTTCTATGCGTCCCGATCAAGACCTGGCTATGTTACTGGTGAGTATCACTCCTGGGAAGGCGAATCACTCTCTTCGACGGCGAGGGGCTCGCTCGCACCAAGTGCCATCTTGATGGATTCAGCGGATTCTCTGATCTGCCATTCTCGAGCGCCTCCTTCGCGAAGCATCTTCGTCACATCAGTGAATCGATCTGGCTCCTTCTCGCTAGCCCACATGACCCTTCGCACTAGTTCGGGCGAGATCAGATTCTCGACCGGCATTCGAAGATTTCCGGCCCGCTCGGCAAGATGGAATCGAGCATGTGTCAGACGCGCATATGCGAGGGGAGCACGTTCCTTCCAGATCTTCACGGGCGGTAGTGCATCGCTTGTAGCTCGGAGCGGGGGGAGTTCACTTTCCGAGAGTGTGAGTGCGCGAAGAATTGCCTCACTCCAATGCGAGATGAACTCTCTTCCATATCTCCGGTAGTGACGTTGGAAATGTTGCGAAGCGGCGAAGAGTTCTTTGGCCCCCTTCTTGAATTCGATGGGCGAAAGATTTCGTGCTGAGATGGCGATATCTGAGATCGCGAAGTCTGGGAAGAACCGCCCTGGTGCGATGTCGAGCTCGCGTGCGATGCGGTCACGTTCTTGCCATAACTCGCGGACCACAGCTAATCCGCGGCGACCTTTGACGTGATGGATACCAGAGGTGCGCCGCCAGGGATCCTTTCTTGGCGAAGGCTCAGGTGAATCAAGGATCGATTGGAATTCATCTGCAAGCAATTCAATCTTTCCTTGACTCGCCGCAATCACATCAAGTGCATCTCGTAGATCTGGCAAGACGTCGACGTCGAGTGCCGCGTAGTTCTTCCATTCGGGATGGAGCGGTCGCTGGGACCAATCGACTGCGCTGTGTTCTTTGGCAAGTGACAGCGAGAGCAACTCTTCAGTCAATGGACCAAGTCCCACACGGGGAAGTCCGACTAATCGCGCACCAAGCTCCGTGTCGAAGAGTCGTTCTGGTCGAAAGCCGAATTCTCTGATACATGGCAGATCCTGCGTACTCGCGTGGATGATCCATTCCTGGTTAGCGAAAGCCTCATTGAATCTTTCTATGAGGCGAATGGATCCGTCATCGCCGTTGGTGAAGGGAATGGGATCGATGAGGAATATCCGGCTTCCGCGTCGATAGAACTGGAAGAGGTAAGCATTCGCGAAGTAGCGATAACCCGATGCACGCTCCGCATCGACCGCCAATGGGCCTTGACCTGAACTCAACTCCGAGATCGCTTCGACGAATTGGTCCTCATTCTCCACGATAGGAGCGACTTCGAAACGAGGTCGATGGAGCGGAAAGACCTGAGTCTCGGGAGTCTCGGGCGTTGGCTCTTGCATCATCTCCACTCTATGCGAAACTCAAGAGCACCAGCAACGGATCGTGATCAGCGTCTCCGTGCGATCGGCGTAACGCCATCAGGAAGTGGCACCACACCTGCGACCATCTCCAAGAGCGTGATCCATGCCTTTGCATGTCTCAGAAGTGAAGATCCATCGGTCGGAGTCCAAGAACCTCTTATCTCCAACTCAGATTCATCGGGATGGGGTGCGAGTTGACCATATGACTTGCTTGCAACGCGAGTGACAGTGCCACTCAATGCGATTGCATCAGCCTTCTCATTCTGTAGCGCATCCTCGAGCCAACTCCATCCGACATCATTGAGCATAGGATCGAATGCCATTTCCTCATCGATCGGAGCGCGGACAAAAGTCACGGCGCGGAATTCTCCTTGCCATGCTTCCTTATATTCCGGGTCTGCGAGGAGAACAAAGCGCCCGGTCGCATAATTCTCATCGGAAATATCATCGAGATCATCACTGAGTGGAATGTCCGCCGTGATTGCGTAC
This sequence comes from Candidatus Nanopelagicaceae bacterium, assembly GCA_049459795.1. GTDB lineage: Bacteria > Actinomycetota > Actinomycetes > Nanopelagicales > Nanopelagicaceae > SYAN01. Next base: position 75,602 of record JBMUDS010000002.1, read on the forward strand.
GTTAGGGGAGCAAGCTTCGAAGGCGGTGGTACCTCTTCCAAGATCACTTCGCTTCGCACTTCGAGCGCTGCAATCTCATCCTTGAAATCAGAGAAGTAACGCTCGATCGCAAGGTGCGCTGCTGTTTGGGAAGGGGACATAAGAGAAGGGTAGAAGTCGTCATCTCACTTCTGTGGGAGGCGCGTGTAGGCTGACCGATATGGCTGCATTGTTGGCGCTTCTTTCGAGTCTGCTCTGGGGGACTTCAGATTTTCTCGGCGGGAACCTTTCGAAACGATATAAGGCGCTAGCAGTCACAGGATTCTCACAAGTATTCGGTCTTATCTTCGCTATCTCCGCGGTGATTGTCACGGGGGCCTTTGTCTCGCCGACGCTCGACTTCGACGGCTATTTCATCTCTGGTGTCATCGCTGGATTGGCCGGATTCATCGGCTTGGTCTCGCTCTACACCGGATTGGCGACCGGGCGAATGGGAGTCGTCGCTCCCATCGCTTCACTCTCCGCGCTGGTGCCGCTCTTTGTTGCCTTCGTGGGTGGAGAAAGGGCGAATGCAGTGCAGATCATCGGCATGACGATCGCATTAGCAGGAGCATTCATGGCGAGTGGACCTGAATTGAAGGGTGCGACAGTGCGTCCGATTCTTCTTGGCGTATCGGCTGCGCTTTTCTTTGGAATCTCCCTGACTTTCTTGTGGAAGGGATCCGAGACCGCCCCACTTCTAACCATGACGTCGATGCGTGTGGCATCTGTGACTGTGGTGCTTCTTCTTGCGATCTATTTCCGATCTACCGGAGGTTTTTCGAAGAAGGACTATCCCGCACTCATCTTCGTTGGCATCGCAGACTTCCTGGCGAACCTTGCGTTAGGAGTAGCGACGACTCAAGGCCTAGTTTCGATTGCGATAGTGCTTGGATCCTTGTTCCCAATAGTCACGGCGCTTCTGGCATTCGGAATACTGAAAGAGCGGCTGCATACCGTTCAATACTTCGGTGTCTTCGCTGCCGTGACAGGAGTCGCGACCATCGCAGTCGGTTAGCGAATCTTTTTAAGTAGGAACGGAGTCAATGCTCAAGGAGAGCGCGTTGATAGATCTCATGGCGATCCTCAGGGGAGATGTCGGTTGAGATCAATTCCAAGCCTGAGTCTTCGAGAATCTCGGTATGGAAAATTGGGCTCGCTGAGTCGTCACTGACTCTCGATGTCTTCGTTAAATACAGTCGATCAATGACTCTCTGCTCGATCAATTCCTCCAACAACCCGGGTCCTGCTTCGATGAAGATCTTCGAGCCATGGCTTGCTTTGATTCGGGAGAGTTCGAGACTCCAATCGTGAATCTTGCGTTTGCTCCGTGAGTAGACAATGACCGGAACCCTCGTCTTCTCGTAAGACTCTGCAGCAAACGTCTTCGAACCGACCAGGATCACATCCGCCCATCTCCGCAAGGCCAGAAAGCGTCGACGATCCTCAGGTGAACTCAACTTCCTCGAATCCTGCCCATCCCGCACCCTTCCCTTGGGGTCGATGAGAAGTGAGGCGACGACTGATACGCCCTCCGGAGGGATGTGAGGTCCGATTCCTACCGATGAGAACGATGAGATGGCACCAGGAGTCATGTCAGTGGTCAAACCTAGTCTCAACCCATGATCATTGATTGTGAATCCTGCGCCTTATATGACTCGTCCCTTGCCGAGAATGAAGCCTGCAACGATTGCGTCGTTTCCGTCATCATCTCGATTGATTCCCTTGCGGCATCGATGCCCTCTCCTCGAGAGCGAACCGATCAGGAGACTGATCAAGCATTGGCCTTGCTCTCATCGAGAGGCTTGGTCCCTCCGATGCGCTTCCTTCCTGTGAATTTTGGCTGAGTTACGCGTGTTGCCATCCTCTCAGATTGAGAGGGTTAAGGGCTCCGGGTTACCCTCCGCCACATGTTGCGCTCGAGAGGTCTACTCCTTGGCCTGATTCTCGCGCTTTCGCTCTCTTTGATGCACCCTTCGGCCCAAGCAAAGCCGACGATCGAAGAAGTTCGAGCCCAGGTGATCATGTTGCAAGAGGATGCTGCGGAGGCAGCCGAGGGAGCGCAGGCCGCGAAAGTCCAACTCGCGAATCTCCGTAAACAATTATCTTCGGTACAAGCAGAGGAAGAGAGCCAGAAGGATTCGCTCGAGAGGCTCCGTCAATCTTTGGGAGCGATCGCGAACTCGCAATACATGAATGGCGGTCTCTCCGACTCGCTCGAATTGCTCTTCTCTCAAGATCCGACGCTCTATCTCTCTGCAGCGGGATCTCTCGAGGCAGTCACACGTAGGAAGGCGGCTCAGCTTCGAAAGTATGCGGTCGCGAAGCAACGACTCGAAGCGACATCCATCACTGTGGAGCAGAAAGTAAAGATCGTGGCGGCGACGGAGGCTCGCTATAGAAAACAAGCTGCCCTCGCGCAATCGAAATTGAAGGAGGCAGAGGCCCTTCTCAACAAGCTCCGTAAAGAGGACCGAGCACGCCTTGCTGCCTTAAACAAGAAAGAGCAGGACGCAGCGCAGAAGCGATCTCTTGCTGCCGCACGCGGTGTCAATTCGGTATCAGGGCGGGCAGGGATCGCACTTCGATATGCGATGCAACAGATCGGCGATTCCTACGTCTTCGGGGCAGCAGGTCCGACGCGGTGGGATTGCAGTGGCCTGACGATGCGAGCCTTCCAGTCTGCCGGCGTTTCGTTGCCACATTCCTCGAGGCTTCAATTCAACCGCGGCAAGAGCGTTGCACGGAGTGCGCTAAGGCCGGGAGATTTGATCTTCTTTGGTCGACCCATCTCGCACGTCGGTATCTTCATCGGTAGCAACAAGATGGTCCACGCACCACGCCCCGGCGCTCGCGTTCAGGTAGCGACGTTCGGTTCGTGGTTCGGACGAAAGCCTTATGTCGGTGCCCGACGCCTCTAGCGTCAAGATACTGCTTGTAACAAACGATTTCGGACCGCGCGCCGGCGGTATCGAGACCTTTGTCATCGGTCTCTTGGAGCGAATGCCAATCGCGTCCACCTTCGTCTACACATCGAGTCAAGGTGAGACATCGAAATACGACGCTCGATGGCTCAATAACTACGGCTTTGCGGTCAATCGAGACCGCAGTCGAATCCTGCTGCCTACCCCACGTGTGATCCGTGCCGTAAATCGCGTCATCTCCCACGAAGGAATCACGCATCTCTGGTTCGGTGCTGCCGCTCCTCTAGCAGTGATGGTTCCCTTCTTGAAACGTAGGCACCCGCAGTTGCGCACCATCGCACTGACACATGGGCATGAAGTGTGGTGGGCGAAAATTCCGCCATTCTCTCTTTTTATGCGATGGATCGGGAAGGGGCTTGATTCGATCGGCTATTTGACGCGCTACACCAAAGATGAGATCGCCAAAGGATTACGGAAAGAGGACCGGGCGAAATTGATTCAGATCGCGCCCGGAATCGACATTGATCGATTCGCCCCACAAGCTGATGAGGTTACAAAGTCGCACTTACGTCAATCGCTGGGACTTCAAGGCAAGCGAGTCATGATCTCAGTCGGGCGCCTCGTGCACCGAAAAGGACAGGATCGATTGATCGATGCATTGCCTAAGGTGATCGATGCGATTCCCGAGGCACATCTACTGCTTGTCGGCGAAGGACCGTATCGAGAGAAGTTAGAGCGGCGCGCAGAACGTCTTGGAGTCAGGAAATCCGTCACATTCGTCGGAAGAGTACAACTCGATCAATTGCCGATATTTCTGTCACTAGCAGAGCTCTTCGCTATGCCCTCGCGTGATCGTCTTGGCGGATTCGAAGTAGAGGGTCTCGGCATCGTCTATCTTGAAGCGAGTAGTTGCGCGCTCCCAGTAATCGTCGGTCGCTCTGGTGGTGCACCCGATGCTCTCTTACATGGCGAGACTGGATTACTCGTAGATGGAAAAGATGTCCAAGAGGTCGCAGCGGCATGTATCGAACTTCTTAGCGACCCGGTTCGTGCTTCAGAGATGGGTGCGAAGGGACGCGCCTGGACTGCTACGCAATGGAATTGGGATCGGTGGGCGGGAGAATTCCAAGCCTCCTTGCTTCGTTGATCGCTTCCATCCGATTGCGAGAGACAAGCTTTCGATAGACCGACTGGAGATGGGTCTTTAGCGTGCTCTCGCTGATGAATAGGTGTTCTGCCATCTCGGTATAGGTCCTGCCAGATGGGAGAAGTTGGAGGATCTCGATCTCACGGGGCGTGAGCGTGGTCTGCGACCTCCTGTAGTTGAGCGCTCGCTGCAAGTCCTTGCATTGGAATATCAGTGGATTGATGGCGACGACTTCGATCATCTCGATGAGGTCCAAGATCGGCGCACTCTTGTCAAGGAATCCAGAGGCGCCGTTGTCCATGGCTGCAAGTATGTATTCGGGGTGGTTGTTCATTGAGAAGACGATCACACCAAGGGTCGTCGACAACTCACGTATCCAAAGGACGAGCTCCAACCCTGAGTTATCGGGCAAGTGGATATCTACGATCGCGATATCGAACTCGGCAGCGGATAAGCGTGCCCTCGCCTCACTCGAGGTGGCCGCCTGGACGACGAGATGCTCATCTCCGGAGTTTTGAAGTGCTTTCGCTACTCCTTCGCGAACCACCGCATGATCATCGACGATCAGGAGGCGAAGGGGCTTCTTGGTCATCGCTATCTCGTTATCGTCACCATTGAAGTGCGAAACCGTCGTTTCGCTCCGTGAGTCGAAGATCGAGACGCTTGATCCGCTCTTGAACTCCCAGGAGTCCCATAGGAGTGTGATGAATCGACTTCGAGTCTTCCATATTCTGTGAATCGGAGCCGAAGGCTAAGAAGTTCACTTCGACAGAATCGACCTTGATCTCAATCAATGCTTCTGCAAGCGAACGGTACTTGATCGCATTCTGCAGAAGTTCGAGAAGGAGATATCTGATCTCGGAGCGGGATTCCAAGAGAAGTGAATTCTCTTCCGCTTCGCGCCAGGTGAAGTCAATGGCAAGTCGCTCTTTGAGCCAGATTTCGACACTGCCTGCCTGATCATCGCGTAGCGCCAGAATCTCTTCGCGAAGCTCTTTGATCACTTCCGTCAGCTCGAGGCGCACCCCACGCAAACTCCTCTTGCGGTCAGGTGGAATCTCCTCATCTGCGATGGTTGCATCTAGCGTGTATCCGATCGCAGCGAGGCGTTGTGCGACAGTATCGTGGAGGTCACGAGCGATTCGTAACCGCTCGTGACGGGTCTCTTCGTCCGGTGGGACGAGTTCAGGCAAACAGGGCTTCGATCTCGGCAGCGAACTCCTGAGCGACAACGTGTCGCTTCACAGAGAGTTTTGCCGTGAGATGACCGCCTGCGATGGTGAAATCGACGGGGAGGATGGTGAATTTCCTGATCGATTCTGCGCGGCTCACTGCCTTGTTGGCTTCATCGACTGCAGTCTGGATCACGGAGATGAGGTCTGGATCGTTGACCAACTCGGCAAGTGTTGCGCCATCCTTCTTGTTTGCAGTGATCCACGTCTTGATCGCCTCTGGATCGATCGTGACGAGAGCTGCGATGTATGGCTGGTTATCGCCTACGACCATACATTGACTGACTAGAGGATGCGCACGGAGTCGATCTTCAAGCACGGCAGGTGCGACATTCTTTCCACCTGAGGTGACGATCAATTCCTTCTTGCGGCCTACGATGTAGAGATAGCCCTCATCATCTAGTTTTCCGAGATCACCAGAGCGGAAATAACCATCAGAAGTGAATACTTCGTTGTTTGCCGCCTCGTTCTGCCAATAACCGCGCATCACGATTCCACCCTTGATCAAAACTTCGCCATCCTCAGCGATCTTGATCGTGGTCCCAGGGATTGGTCGACCTACTGAACCGACGCGATGAGCGGTCGTCAGATTGAGAGTCGCACCTGCCGTCGTCTCCGTGAGTCCATAACCTTCAAGGACTCGGACTCCGGCACCACGGAAGAAGTGTCCTAATCGAACTCCAAGCGGTGCACCACCCGAGATAGCGGCCTCTACACGGCCACCCAGTGAATGACGGATCTTCGAGAAGACGAGTTTGTCGAAGAGTGCATGTTTGAACTTAAGCCCTGGTGTCATCTTTCCTGTGTCAAGCGCTTCGCTGTAAGCGATAGCAACATCGGCCGCCTTACGGAAGATGGCTCCTTTGCCCGCTGCATCCGCTTTTGCTTCGGCGCCGTTGTAAACCTTCTCGAAGATGCGTGGGACAGCAAGGACGAAGGTCGGCTTAAAGGATGCGAGATCTGGAAGGAGTCTGTTAACGGGGTCGCCGCAATGCGCGAGATGAAGTCCTGCAGATACTGCACCGATCTGAACCATGCGACCGAAGACGTGTGCCACCGGAAGGAAGAGAAGAGTCGAACCACCGGGCTTCAAGAAGAGATCGCTGGCACCGGCGACGACATTCCCGCACTCTGAGAGGAAGTTGCCGTGAGTGAGTTGGACGCCTTTCGGTTTTCCTGTTGTACCGGAGGTATAGATCAAAGTTGCGAGTGCGTCTGGGGTGAGAGCGTTACGCCGTTCGTCGACTACTGAATCCGCAACATCCTTTCCTGCCCACGCAAGTTGTGACAAGACGTTTTCTGTCATGGTCCACACGCCTTTGACTTGTGGTTTCAAGACAGGTGTTACAAGTTCTTTGAGCGCTGGAGTCTCTACGATGATTGCGACTGAGGCGGAGTCACTCATGATCCAATCGACTTGCTCTGCTGAGGAAGTCTCATAGATGGGAACCGTCGTACCCCCCGCGAACCAGATCGCGAAATCAAGGATGGTCCACTCATAACGAGTACGTGCCATGATCGCGACACGGTCTCCGAGCTGTATCCCTGATGCGATCAATCCTTTTGCAGTCGCACGAACCTCAGCTTCGAATTCCTTGGCGGTCACTTTCTGCCAACCATCACCGAGTGGTCGCGAGAGCATGATGCGCTCTGGTTCGAACCATGCGCGTTCAGCGACCAAGTTGGTCAAGTTGCCAGTCGTCGCTGGTGGGACGATGGCCATCGTGGTGAATTCAGTCTTTGGAGACGAGGCAGATGAGGTCATAGTCATGGGCAAAAGGTAGCCGTGGAGCCATAAAAAAGGGAGGGAAAATGGAGCCTTTTCGCTAGCGCCTCCCTCCGATGAACTCTTCGGTAACCTTCGGCAATGAGCGATTACTCAGCAGGTTCTACCACCATAGAGGCACCGTTGGCCGATATTTACGCCATTTTGGCCGATCTTGAGGCTTACCCGACATGGTCTGCCAGCATCAAGTCAGTCGAGGTTGGTGAGCGGGACGGAAGTGGCGCTCCTACCAAAGTGACATTCAAAGTTGAGGCTGGCGTACTGAAGGATCGCGTCTCGCTCGATTACGACTGGGGCAAGAAGCCATCAGAGATCTCCTTCTCGCTTGATGAGGCGAATCTTCTGACCGAGATGAGTGGGATCTTTGCCCTCAAAGAGATCGATGGTGACACCACGGAAGTGACATACAAACTCAAGGTCGATCTGTCGATGCCCGTACCCGACATCATGCGAAAGAAGCAAGAGCAAGCAACGATCGATCAAGAACTTGCGAAATTGAAGGCTCACGCTGAAGGCTGATTCGAATGAATGAGACCGCATCTGGTCCTACGACGAGTGTCACCGGAAGTGCGATCGGTATTGACATCGGCGGAACCAAGATCTTTGGCGGTGTCGTCGATGCGAATGGCACGATCATCGATACTGAACGTCGCGATACGCCGACGATCGGTGGAATGGCCACCGTCGAAAGAATCGCGGAGGTAGCGCGAACGCTCGCCTCCCGCAATGAGGTATCAGAGGTCGGAGTATCACTCGCTGGATTCATCTCCAAGGATCGAAAGCGGATGGAGACAAATCCCAATATCGCGAACATGAAAGGACTCGCCATCCATGATGAGTTGGAGCGTGCGACCGGATTAGAGATACATCTCGAGAACGATGCCAATTGCGCTGCATGGGGTGAATATCGATTTGGTGCAGGCAGAGGTGCGAATCCGATGATGATGATCACGGTCGGAACTGGCATCGGTGGCGGCTTGATCATTGATGGAAAACTCTTGATTGGTGCATTCGGTACCGCAGGGGAGATGGGGCATGTTCCAGTGGTCCCGAACGGCGAGATCTGTGGTTGCGGCATGCGCGGATGCTTGGAGCAATATGCATCGGGTAATGCGCTCCGTAGATACGTGACCAAGGCCATCGAAGGTGCACCTGCTCTTGGCTCCAAGATCCTCTCGCTCGGCGATGGAACCATTTCTGGGATCGAAGGACCCCAGATCACGACCGCTGCACGTCAGGGAGATGCAATCGCCCTCCAAGCATTCAATGAGATTGGCGAATGGTTGGGTTATGCCATCTCAGGATTCGTGTCAATGATCGACCCCGCGTGCGTGGTCATCGGAGGCGGTGTGATCGAAGCAGGAGAGCTTTTGCTGGAACCGATTCGCGCCAGCGTCAAGAAACATTCACCTATGAGAACGTCTCATGAGATGCCAGAGATCCTTGCGGCAGAGTTAGGGAATGCGGCTGGAATCGTCGGGGTCGCTGATCTCGCTCGGATAGCGTAATCCGATCTGGTGGCGGACCTTCTCCATGATCGCCATCACCTCGCGGGTGTCTTGGTAGGTGCGTAGTGGTGATTCCGTCTCACCTGAGTCGATGCATCTTGCGACTTCATGCACTTGTTCGCCGATTCCCACATACCCTGGAATCTGCAATGGATTCTCGTATCTTCGCACTTCGCCATCATTTCGATATAGAGTGAATCCTGTCGGCGCATAGAAACTTCTATCGATCTCTATGCGACCTTCCTCCCCGGCGATCAGCGCACGGGTCGCGGTCACGCTCTCGATCGTTGTGTGCAGCGTTGCGCTCCTGCCATCTGAGTAGTGGAGCGCTATCGACACATCACTATCGACGCCACTCTCTGTGAAACTAGCGCGGGCAAGAACCTGTTCCGGCATTCCGAGTATGAGATGCGCCAAGGTGATCGGATAGATACCAAGATCTAGCAACGCACCTCCGCCTTGATGAGGATCAAGTAAACGGTGATTTTTCTTACGATAGACCCATTGACCATGATCCGCGATGACGAAACGTGGCCGTCCGATTACGCCATCCCTGATCATCGTGAGTATTGACGTGATATGAGGCAGGAACCTGGTCCACATCGCTTCCATCAAGAAGAGCTTTTTCGCCGCTGCCAATCCGAACATCTCATCCACTTGGCGCAGATTGAGTGCAAGTGGTTTTTCGCAGAGAACGTTTTTGCCTGCATGGAGGGCGGCCATCACGACTTCGTGATGCGAACTTTGTACATTCGCAACGTAGACCACATCGACGTCATCAGATTCGAGAACTCCCGAGTAACTTCCGAATGAACGAGGGATGTCGAACTCGGTTGCGAAACGTGCTGCACGCTCTGCATCACGCGACGCTACCGAAGTGATCCTGTGTTTCTTTCGTGTCGGATCAATGATGGTGAGATCGTTCGCGAAGACGCGCGCGATCGCCCCAGCAGCGAGGATTCCCCAGCGCAGAGCCATGAGGGTAAGATTACGACTTCACTTCGCGGATGCCTCTTCTTCTGATCATCACTCTCTTTGTGGGCTTTGTGGGACCAGAGATGACTAGTAACGGTGAGTGACGAGGATTGACGGAAAGGAAAATCAATGAGTGAGATGAAGGGCGCCTCTCCATTGAGCCCGACAGTCTTGGCTTACACACTGTTGAAAGCCTTCCTTTCACCAATCTTGATGATCCTGTTCAGGCCGAAAGTGACTGGACTTAGGAATGTTCCGACGGTGGGACCTGTGATCATCGCTTCTAACCATCTCTCCTTTAGCGATTCGATCTTCATGCCCCTCGTGGTGCCACGCAAGGTCACTTTCTTAGCGAAGAGCGAGTACTTCACATCACCAGGTTTGAAGGGCTTCTTGAAGAAGATCACCTTCCACGCGCTGGGGCAGGTCCCGGTCGATCGATCCGGCGGCGCCCGGAGCGAAGCTGCCATCGACACAGGACTTCGCGTTCTCGCCGAAGGCGATTGTCTCGGGATCTATCCGGAAGGCACCCGAAGTCCGGATGGTCGGCTCTATCGCGGAAGAACCGGCATCGCGCGTCTTGCGATCGAATCTGGAGCTGTCGTGGTTCCAGTGGCGATGTTTCATACCGACAAGATCCAGCCGACCGGACGTGTGATCCCTACATTGCGACAAGTCGAAATGGTCTTCGGGGAACCAATGGATTTCTCTGATGCAGGCGATTCAGATAATCCACTCGTTCTGCGCCGCGTCACCGATGAGATCATGTCGACGTTGCAGGCGCTATCAGGCCAGGAGTACGTAGACATCTATGCGACCGTCGCGAAAGAGAAGTTGGCTCGTGGGGAGCCTCTCACGGAGGAAGAGATTTAAGACTTATTCATTGCCGAGAATCTCGCGTCTTTCGGAGATGTAGCGGCAATGTTCACACCCTTGTGAACTCTTCACAGGCGCAGAGATCATGGTGATGAATTCGGTCAGTCGCTCTTGCAACGCAGCAGGGTTTCTCTCGATCGGTCGCCAGCTGCTCTTCAACTGTAAACCGAAGCCTGTATCAGCATTCCCACGAGGCGTCACCAAGGACCAGACGAAGAGCCCTAGAGACGTGACCTTACGTGGCTCGCCCTGAGCAGGATTCTCGAGCGCGAATGCATACGCCTCCAGTTGTGGCGCGTAGAAGTCGCTCTTATCGGTGTCGCGCGCTTGGAATTTGCAATCGATGACACCATAACTTCCATCTTCGAATTCCATCAAGATGTCGTATTTACCGCGGATGGCGAATTTGGAGGGAACACCGTCGACTTCGATTGGTTTTGAAACTACGAATTTTCCGCGGTCGAGAACTTTTCCAACCGGGATCCCTGGATCCATATGGTGCGATGAAGCACCGTCGAAGTACCTTTCTTGCATATCTGCAAGGTCGCCCACCAGTGGCATGAAACTCGGATTCTTGACGCCATAGTTGTAGTAGAGCCATAGACATCGATGACAGTCATTCCACGAGAATGTCAGGTCACTAGGAGAGATGAATTCCCGTGCCTTCTTGCCGTTGCTTGCCATTGCATCACCGTACCTTCGCGAGCGCTCGAATCGATTTCGAGCCGTTTTCTTTTCTCGAGACCGGATTCTTCCTCTTACCTCTGACATAGGCTGGCAGAAACGCGAGAGCCCCGGTGAATTCTCACCGGGGCTCTCAGATCAGTTATCTCTAGCGGTCGAGCGCTGTACCTCGAGACGCTGCTATTGCGTGAAGGACTCGGTACCCCACAACTGCAACCACCGTAGCGTTGATGATTCCATTGAAGGTGTAATCGCCCCATGTGAATGAGACATCAGCGATACCGATGATCACAGCAGAACCTGCGACCAGGATGTTCGTTGAGTCTGCGAAATTGACCTTGGATTCGATCCAGATCTTTGCACCAAGGATTCCGATCATGCCGAAGAGGGCAAGGCTTGCTCCGCCAAGGACTCCGGCTGGGGTCGCATTGAGGACAGCACCGAACTTTGGTGAAAGCGAGAGCAGGATCGCTCCGACGCCAGCGATGTAATAAGCCGCTGTGGAGTAGACCCTTGTTGCAGCCATGACACCGATGTTCTCGGCATATGTGGTGGTTCCCGAACCGCCACCCGCACCAGCGAGCGTGGTTGCAAGTCCATCACCGAGAAGTGCATTTCCCATCTGATCATCGAGGTTCTGGCCGGTCATCGCTGCAACTGCCTTGACGTGACCGACGTTCTCGGCGATCAACACCAAGACGACTGGAACGAAGAGCAGGATCGCGTTGAAGTTGAATGTGGGAGTCGTGAAGTCAGGGAGTGCGATCCACTTCGCCGCCTTGATTCCGTCAGTGTTCACATCGCCCATGAAGAGTGCGACGAGATAACCGATGACCAGACCCGCGAAGATGCTGATCCTGCCCAAGAAACCTCGTGAGAATGCAGCGATCAAGGCGATGGAAAGGAGTGTGATGATTCCGAGCATTGGACCAATTTGAAGGTTGCCAGGATTCTGTCCGACCGTCTCAGGACCGAACCAAGCTTTGTTGTAAGCGACACTCGCAAGATTGAATCCGATCACCATGACGATGGTTCCGGTGACAACCGGAGGCATCAACCAGTTGATCCAATCAGCACCGGCCGCCTTAACGATCAATCCAATGAGCGCGAGCAAGATTCCTGTCGCCACGACGCCACCGAGGGCAGCAGCCATTCCACCTTCACCGGCCACAGCAGCAGCAATCGGTCCAAGGAATGCGAAGGAAGAGCCGAGGTAACTCGGTACCCGATTCTTTGTAATGAGTAGGAAGAGGATTGTTCCGATACCTGAGAAGAAGAGCGTGGTCGCTGGCGGCAGACCCGTAATGAGGGGAACCAAGAAGGTCGCGCCGAACATCGCGGCGATGTGTTGAGCGCCGATACCGATCGATCGGGGCCATGAGAGGCGTTCATCCGGAGCAACGACTGCTCCTGGGGCGATGGTCTTGCCATCGCCATGTACTTTCCATGTGAAGAGGCTCACCTGGGGTTGTCTCCTTAATGTCGAGGTGGGCGACATCGGCTCGTCGAGATCCTGAGACCTCTGTCGCGAAGCACGGCTCTGAACAGCGCCGGGCTCTAAAGGAAGAAGGTAAGTGGCGACTGAGAAGTAACGGAGAGGGCGCGCCGATTTGCCTTAAAGCTACTGAGCAGTTACCTTTCTTGCGATATATCGAAACGATATATCGCAAGGTGTAACTCGGTCCTGGCTCGGATTCGGCGCACCTACGAGTGAGATATCAATAAAAATCGATGGAGGCGTGATGAAGTCGCGAGGCGAATCGCTGGAGTTTGCCCTTCTGGGGCTGCTCTCGCAGAACTCGCTCCATGGCTATGAACTGAGAAAGCGGATCGGAGCAATCTATGGCCCGTTTCGTGCCCTCTCATTCTCCGTTCTCTATCCCGCCCTCCGGCGACTCGTCTCTTTGGGAATGATCGAAGAAGCCTCCCTCGGAGAGCGCGGTGGACTCTCGCGCCGATCGAGGATCGTCTACGCCATCACTGAAGCAGGCCGTCGCCATTTCTCAGCCCTTACTGAGACAGGCGGACCTGAGGCGTGGGGGGATGAGAGCTTCGGGATCCGGTTCGCGTTCTTCAGTCCAACTCCTGCGAGTAATCGGGTGCGGATCATGGAAGGCAGGCTGATTCGGTTGCGTGAGAAGGCTTCGATCTTGAAGGACGAATTGGACCGAGATCCGATCGGAGTCGACAGGTATTTGGTCGAGTGGCGCCGCCACTCGTTAGAGATCGCTGAGCGAGAGATCGCTTGGTTAGAAGAGATGATCAAGAGCGAAAGGAAGTCGTCGTGACCAGTACTAGTGAGATTCGCGTTGCCATCGTAGGAGTCGGGAATTGCTCCAACTCCTTGGTGCAAGGCGTGACCTACTACAAGGATGCCCCAGTCGATCAAGCCATTCCGGGTTTGATGCATCCGGTCGTCGGCGGTTATCACATCAACTCCATCAAATTTGTGCTTGCGATCGACGTGGATGACAAGAAGGTAGGCCTGGATCTTGCTGATGCGATCTGGGCGAGCGAGAACAACACCATCAAGTTTGCGGATGTTGCTAAGACTGGAGTCATCGTCCAACGAGGTAAGACTTTGGATGGACTAGGTCGTTATTACAAGGAGACGATCAAGGAGTCGACAGCACCGGAGATCGATGTAGTTCAAGCTCTCAAGGAGAACAAGATCGATGTGTTGATCTGCTACCTACCAGTGGGATCTGAGGAAGCAACGAAGTTTTACGCACAATGCGCTCTGGATGCAAAAGTCGCATTCGTAAACGCACTCCCAGTCTTCATCGCCTCGGACCCTGTATGGGCTGAGAAGTTCACCAAGGCAGGTGTGCCGATCGTCGGAGATGACATCAAGAGCCAAGTTGGTGCCACTATCACTCATCGCATCATGTCCAAACTCTTCCAGGATCGCGGTGTCTACATTGATCGCACCTATCAGCTCAACGTCGGCGGAAACATGGACTTCAAGAACATGCTAGAGCGGGACCGACTCGAATCGAAGAAGATCTCGAAGACGCAATCTGTGACCTCCCAACTCGATTACGAGATGGAGGATCGCAACGTCCATATCGGACCATCCGATTACATCCCATGGCTCGATGATCGAAAGTGGGCCTATGTCCGCCTCGAAGGACGAGCATTCGGCGATGTTCCACTCAATATTGAGTACAAACTCGAAGTATGGGATTCACCGAACTCTGCCGGTGTGATCATCGATGCGCTTCGTTGCGCGAAGATCGGTCTCGATCGTGGTATCGGCGGACCTCTTCTCTCACCTTCGAGTTACTTCATGAAGTCGCCGCCGGAGCAATACACAGACGAAGTAGCCCACGACCGCACTGAGGAATTCATCGAAGGCAAGATCGCGCGCTGACGCGATCAATGTTGGTCGTACCTGATTGGAACTATTCGATATGGCGTGAACAGCGCTGTGTTCTCAACCACCTTCTCAGTATGGGCTGTCTCTCGAGCGACGGCTGCATTGGAGAGTCCATCACATAAGTGGGAAGCCACGAGATGCTCAAACGGCGTCAATTCCCTGGTCAATATGGTCAGCCGTTCCATGATCGGATTGTAAGCAAGACAGGACTCGGAGCAAGAGTCTTTTGGTCTCTTCGCTTGGGACATAAGATGAACCCATGAGCGACGTTGTCATTGGTCATTCAGGTCCGGTCACAACAGTGACTCTCAATCGTCCCGAGAAGATGAATGCGATCACCCGCGAGATGTATCGATTGATGGCAGAGGCGATCAATGGGGCAGCCATGGACTCATCCATCGCCGCGGTCGTTATTCAATCTAACGGTGACCATTTCACAGCAGGAAATGACATCTCTGATTTCCTCAACAATCCACCTCTTGAGGAGGGTTCTGAGGTCTGGCAATTCATCAAAGCCGCTCATGACTTCCCTAAGATCCTGATCGCTGCCACGCAAGGCAATGCTGTCGGAATAGGCGCGACGATGATCATGCACTGCGATTTTGCTTACGCTTCGCCGACCACGCGATTTCGAATGCCGTTCGTCAATCTCGGATTGGTTCCTGAGTTCGGTGCCAGCTACCTCTTCCCAAAGAGCATGGGACATCGAAGAGCTGCGGAATTGTTGCTCCTGGGTAGGGAGTTCACCGGACATGAGGCCCGTGAGTGGGGGATGGTCAATGAGGTCGTGGACGATGCCCGAGCGAGGGCCCATGAGATTGCAGCCGTTGTCGCTGAGCAACCACCGAACGCCTTAATCCAGGCAAAGCAATTGATGAAGAGCCCAGATCATGAGCGTATCAACGTCATCATGAACGCCGAAGGAGAGCTCTTCCAGCGAGCGCTCACGAGTGAGGAGGCGCAGAACGCCTTCATGAGTTTCTTGATGCGTAAAGGTTCTTGATGATCCGGTACGAGGTATGGTCCGAGAAGAAGGAAGATGAGAGGAAGCGGTTATGTCGCTAAAGGGAAAGCGGATCTTCATCACCGGAGGATCACGAGGTATCGGCCTAGCAATCGCCTTGAAGGCGGCTCGTGATGGTGCCCAGATTGCGATCGCCGCTAAGACGACCGAACCTCATCCCAAACTCCCCGGCACCATCCATACCGCCGCGCAGGAGATCGAGAATGCGGGCGGACAAGCACTCCCGATTCAGTGTGACCTACGGGATGAAGAACAGATTGTCGCTGCCGTTGAGACAAGTGCGAAGGCTTTCGGTGGAATCGATATCGTCATCAACAATGCCAGCGCCATCAACTTGACCAATACTGAGTCGACACCGGCCAAGCGATTTGATTTGATGTTTGACGTCAATGTTCGCGGGACCTTCCTCACATCGCAGGCTGCGATTCCTCATCTTCGTGCCAGCGGGAAGGAGGGTCGCAACCCGCACATCCTCACGCTTTCGCCACCGCTCTCTATGAAAGCGCATTGGTTCAAGAATCATCTTGCCTACACCATGGCCAAATATGGGATGAGTATGTGTGTCCTCGGTATGTCAGCCGAATTCAAACGCGATGGAATCGCAGTCAATGCGCTATGGCCAAGGACCGCCATCGACACAGCAGCTCTTCAGATGATCCCTGGAGTGGATACCTCACTCTGCAGGAAACCTGAGATTCTCGCCGACGCTGCCTATATCGTCCTCAACAGATCAAGTAACGAATGCACGGGCAATTTCTTCGTTGATGATGAAGTCCTTGCGAGTGAGGGGATCACTGATTTGGATCCATACGCAGTGGTGCCTGGAACGAAAGAGTTCCTGCCTGACTTCTTCTTGGATTAATTCGAACTCATCACGAGAGTGCGAACCCCTTAGGTAGTTCGAGGCGATACCTACTGAGCAAATCCGAGTTCCTCAGAATCCTCTCGGTTCTGTCATCTGCGACGATCGCGCCTTCTGCGAGGATCACGGATCTTTCACAGAGCTCGTAAGCGAATGGCAGGTCATGGGTGACCATGATCAATGTGATGGGTAGATCGGTGAGTATCTCGGCAAGTTCGCGGCGGCTTGCGGGATCAAGATTCGATGATGGTTCATCGAGAACCAGGATTGATGGATCCATGGCGAGGACCGTTGCGACAGCGACCCTACGGCGCTGACCGAAGGAGAGGTGATGTGGGGGCCGATCTGCGAATTCAGCCATTCCCACTCGAGCCAGCGAGGCGTGAACTCGGCTCTCCACCTCGCTTGAAGTGAGCCCCAAATTTCGCGGACCGAATGCGACATCTTCATAGACAGTTGGCATGAAGAGTTGGTCATCTGGATCCTGGAACACCAGTCCCACTTTCGACCTGATCTCTTTAAGCCGTTCTTTGTCGGAAACATCGATGGTGATTCCATCGATTTCAACCGATCCATGTTGCGCCTGATGGATTCCATTGAGATGCATGACGAATGTCGTCTTCCCCGCACCATTTGGTCCAAGGAGGGCGACTCTCTCGCCAGGAGTTATCTCCAGATTGATCCCGAAAAGTGCTTGGTGTCCGTCGGGATATGCGAACGCGAGCTCTGAGACTTTGAGAGCTAAAGGACTACTCATCAATTGATGATCCTACTGATGAGTGAAATAAGAAGTGCGATCAGCGGAAGTGCAAGAGCCTGTACCAACACTTTCCTAGAGGCTGGTGCCTCCGGTGTTCTTGGAATGACGCCAGTGAAGCCGCGCGAGAGCATCGCTAGATGTACTCGCTCGCCACGTTCGTATGAGCGCATGAAGAGTGTTGCGATGACGCTCGACAAAATCCGCCAATCTCTGATCCCACGTGCTTCGAAACCGCGAGATGCACGAGCAATTCGCATCCGCTCCATTTCGTCGGTCACTACATTGAGATAGCGAAGCATGAAGGACGCGATATTAACCATGAGGGCTGGAAGGTGGAGTCTCTCGAGTCCGCGGAGGATCTCTCGAGCCGTCGAAGTGGAAGAGAGAGTGATGGCGCCGAGGACACCAAGAGTCCCTTTCGCCACGATTGCAGTACCTGCAAGGATCCCTTCGCGATAGAGAGTGAAACCTGCGACTTCATAGCTTTCCCCGGTACCAAAGAAGGGCATCAAGAGCGCGAAGAGTACGAAGGGAATCTCTATCAGGGATCTTCGAAAAACGGTGAGTAGTGGAAGTCGTGCGATCAGGATCACCGAAATGATGAGGGTGAAATACCCCAGATAGCTCCAAACATGCGTGATCGGCGTCGTCACCACGATCAGTAGAAAGCCGAGTAGCGCAAGTATCTTCAGGTGAGCCGGAAGGCCATGGATGGGGCTATGACCATGGATGTAGAGACGCTCTCCTGCGTCATGTCCATGGTGATGCTGATCATGAGCCTTTGGCTCACTCTTGACTGGGAAATTAATTGTTGATCTTGCCCCTCTTGGCGATTGCTTTGAATATGAAAGCGGCGACGATCAAGGTGACGAAGACACCAATGACTCCACTCAAACCAACGCTCAACCGTTCATTATCAATGCCACTCACGCCGTAGTCAGCAAGAGGTGTACCCGAGTTAGCGGAGTCCTTTGCTGTATCGAGGAAGCCCTCATCTTCAGCGACTCGCTCGAGCCCATCGGGATCAGAGGATGCGTAGTAGGAGATGAAACCCGCAACGGCAAGAGAGACCAGGATTCCAGCGAGCAGGAATTTGTTCTCTAAGAATGCTTTCATTGCTTTGCCCCCTTGATCTCAAGTTTTGGCGCGATGGCTCGCCAGCCGAAGACAAGGTCACTTCGAGAAGCCATCACCGCAGAGATCGTCAGCGCAGTGATGAGACCTTCACCGATACCGATCAAGAGGTGAGTAGAGAACATCGCAGCAAAGACAGTGGAGACTGGAATGGTTGATTCTGCGCCGATTGCGTATTGGATGACGAAACCTGTCGCAGCAAGTGGGACTTGGACGAAAGCTGCGATGAATCCTGCAATGGGAAGCGAACTCTTCTTCTTCGGCAAGACCTTTCGCACGGTAACGAAGACGATATATCCGCCCCAGACACCGATGAGCGAGAGGTTGAAGACGTTAAGGCCCGATGCGATGAGGCCGCCGTCGGCGAAGAGGAGTGCTTGAAGTAGGAGGACGATCGTTATCGCCAAAGTCGCTGCGTAGGGTCCGATGAGGATCGCCGCGAGCGCGCCACCGAGTAAGTGGCCGCTGGTTCCGGCGGCGACAGGAAAGTTGACCATCTGGGCCGCGAAGATGAAGACAGTGGTCAGGCCAGCCAATGGAGCCGTCTTGTCATCAAGTTCTCTCGTCGCACCTTTGAGAGCGAGACCCACACCGATTGCAGCTAGAGCCATGAAGACCAACGAGGTCGGTACGTTGATGAAGCCATCAGGGATGTGGAGTAAGGATGCGAACATAGGTCAAGTGTAATGCAAATCATTTGCATCTGCGAGTAAGAAGCAAGGATTACGCCTGAGAGTGCCCTAGGTTCTTCCTCATGCCGGCTCCGTCTCGCGCTCGTGTTTGGGGTGCGCTCTGGGTGGTCTACATCGTGTGGGGCTCTACCTACCTAGGAATCGAATACGCGATTCGCTCGATGCCACCACTTCTTGCGATGGGGACACGCTTCCTTGCGGCCGGAGCGATCATGCTCATTGCGCTCGCAATCCATCACGGACCGAGATTCCTTCATGTGCCACGGCGACAGATTCTCTTCCTCGCGATTCTAGGAGCACTTCTATTGGGACTTGGGCTCGGCATGGTGAGCATGGCTCAATACAACGATGTGCCTACTGGCATGGTCGCGCTCTTGATCGCAGCTCTGCCTCTTTGGATCGCGATCTTCAAGGTGATCGATGGTGCGAAGTCATCTGCTTTGAGCTGGGTGGGAATCCTGATCGGTTTCGTTGGCGTGGGAATCTTGCTCCAGCCCGAACTCAGCAAACCTGACAATGGGTCGCACATCTTTTGGATGGGCATGGTGATCTTCGGAAATCTTGGTTGGGCTTTCGGGACTTACATCGCTCCTAGGCTCGATATCCCCAAGAGCGTTCTACTTGTCACCGGTTACCAGATGTTTCTTGGTGGAATTTCCATGTCACTGGTTGGACTTCTCGTCGGTGAGGATCTCGGCGATTTCCTTGATGCGACTGCTCTTTCATGGGGCGGTTGGATCTTCTTGGTCTTGATCGGATCGATCGCGACCTACACCGCATATCTATGGCTGGTGCAGAACGCGCCAGTGGGGTTGATAGCAACGTATGCGTATGTGAATCCAGTCGTTGCGATCATCTTGGGAACGATCTTCCTTGATGAAGTCCTTTCGATCACGCTCTTCTTCGGAGCGATCGTGGTTATCTCTGGCGTAGCGTTGGTTGTCTGGGTCGAGTCTCGAGCAAGTCGAGAACCATCTCTCCCCACCGCTTGATCGCTGGTTTCCAAATCTCTTCCAATCGATTCATATGCGCTGCGACTTCGTCAGCGATACCTTGTCGTCGATCCGATCTTTGGTAGGCCTCATCCGCCTTTTTCTCCCACATGCCAACGATGGTGGGATCCGCTTCGGGATGGAATTGAAGACCGTAGTGAATCTCTCCGACCCGATAGATCTGATTCTGGCAATTTCCAGAAGAAGCGATTGACATCGAATCCTTTGGAAGTTCAGTCACCATGTCTTGATGCCATTGGATGCTTGGCACGGCACCAGAACCGGCAAGCGCGCCGAAAATCGGATCATCTTCTGCAGAGATGGAGATGTCATGGATACCGATTTCCGGCTGCGCCGCTTTGCCGAGTGTTCCGTCGAGACTTACGCCAAGTAGTTGCGCGCCAAGGCAAATGCCGAGCACCGGCACCCCTTCTGTCACAGCGTCCTTAAGGAGCGCACGTTCACGTGGCAACCATGGAGCGCGTTCATCATCAAGGGCACCGATTGAACCACCGAGCGGAATGATCGCCGCTATTCGCGATGGTGCGATCAACTCATCCAGGTCTTCAATCGTCTCAGGGAGAGGTTGCATCGTGTATGCATGGATTGTCCGTATCTCAAAACCAAGCTCAGTGAGCCACTTACCAACGAGATTCACAGGTCCCGCTGCACCGTTCTGTATGGCTACGATCACGGGAAGGGCATGAGTCGAGGTCACTCGATGAGTCTAAACGAGATGCATTATGTACATTTGCGCGATGAACACGCCAAGTGAACGCCATGACGCTTTCGAGCCTATCGATACCCCACAAGAGCGACGTTGGTTACTACGCGTCCTTCGCGATGAGACAGCAGGTGGCGCGCTCCTCTTGATTGCCGGTCTGGTTGCATTCTTCATCGCCAATTCGGGTCTAGGTGATTGGTATCAGGAATTTAGGAATACGAAGATCGGATTCGACGCAATCGGGCTAAATCTGACCATCGCCCATTGGGCAGCAGATGCCTTCTTAGCGATCTTCTTCTTCGTTGCTGGCTTGGAACTCAAACATGAGTTCACCCATGGATCCCTCGCCCAACGTAGACAAGCAGTGGTCCCTATCGTCGCGGCCATCGCAGGAATGGTGACTCCAGCGCTCTTCTATGTGGCACTCGCTCGTGGCGAGAATGGTGCACTCGATGGGTGGGCCATCCCGGTGGCTACAGATATCGCTTTCGCACTTGCGGTCTTGGCAGTCGCCGGCAGAGGGTTACCTTTGGAATTGAGAGCCTTCCTGTTAGCCCTTGCAGTCGTCGATGATCTGGGTGCAATCACCATCATCGCAATCTTCTATTCCGACAAGACCGACATAACATTCCTTGGCCTCACGATTCTTCTTCTTGCCTTGTTCGCCCTCATGCAAAGGCGCAATCTCACACGTTGGTATTTGATGGTGCCTTTCGCGTTGGTGATCTGGTGGAGTACGTATCAATCCGGTGTCCATGCGACGGTAGCCGGTGTCGCTATCGCCCTACTCACCAAGCTTGACGGAAAAGATGGCAAAGAATCACCGGCCACGATCGCTGAGGAGAAGGTTCGCCCCATATCAGTGGGAATTGCGGTACCACTCTTCGCTTTCACCGCCGCCGGTGTCGATCTCCGTGCACTCGGCGCTGAGACGATCGTAGAGCCGATCTCAGTGGCAGTCATCGCCGGACTCGTCCTAGGGAAACCTATCGGAGTACTCGTTGCCACCTATCTCCTCACAAAGTTCACTTCAGCCAAACTCAATGAGAACCTCAGGTGGGGAGACCTCATCAGCGTTGGACTATTGGCAGGGATCGGATTCACCGTCTCACTTCTGATTGCCGAACTCTCCTTCGATGATGGCAGTACGGCACTTGCTGCCGGAAAGATCGGCATCTTGGTCGGAAGCCTTATCTCTGCACTCTTGGCGATCGCATTCTTGAAATTCTCCAAACGCAATCGATTCTCTGTA
>JBMUDS010000003.1:0-89341 GCA_049459795.1 Candidatus Nanopelagicaceae bacterium
GATCTCGGTGGGCGAGGAGAGCGAGACGCTTGAAGCAGTCTGTGAACCCTTCTTGATCAGGCAGGGCCTTCTCGCCAGAACCCCTCGTGGGCGAATCGCAACGAAGGCAGGGTGGCTTCATCTTGGGATGCGACCTCCTGAATCCATGGCAGCCCCGAGCCTCTTCGATGAAGGAGTGAACTAGACTCTCGCCTCATGTCCTACGAGCGCAGCAGTTATAGCTCTGCCCGAAATCCTGCGAATCAGCAGCCGGTTCCGTCCAATCCCATCCGCACCCTTGTCATCCTCTTCGTCGTCTTGTTGACGATGGGCGGAGTTGCAATCTTCACTGGTGCGACGACGGTCAATCTCGGTCTCGATCTTCGAGGTGGCACCTCCGTGACGCTTCAACCTAAGGTGAAACCTGGTGAAGAAGGGACCATCACTGCTGAAGCAATCGATCAAGCGGTGAACATCATCCGCCAGCGCGTTGATGGCGTCGGTGTCGCAGAGAGTGAAGTCGCGGCACAAGGCACTGGAATCAATCGTCAGATCGTCATCTCAGTACCTGGTGAAAATGGGCGACGCATCATCGACCTCGTCGGGCAAACTGCAGAGTTGCGTTTCCGCCAAGTCTTGATCGAAACCAGCGGGGGTTCAGGTTCGAGCGCCATCGATGATGCAGCACTCCCTCCGGGCATCTCACCAGAGGTCGCAGAGGAGTTCCGTAACTTGGATTGCTCACTCGCCGAAGATCGGGGAGGAGGGGTCCTTGATGATCCGAATCAAGCAGTAGCGGTCTGTGATCGAGATGGATTCCTGAAGTATCTCCTTGCACCAGCAAAAGTTCTGGGCACTGATGTCTCTGGAGCGCAGGCCGTCTTCGATGCGACGACCACTTTAGGCTGGTACGTATCGCTCGACTTCAGCAGTGAGGGTGGACGTAAGTTCGCTCAGGTCACGAGCGAGGTGGTCAACCTTCCATCACCACAAAATCAGCTAGCGATCGTCTTGGACGGGCTCGTCGTCTCGGCGCCGCGGATCAACGAGACTATCTCCGGTGGTCAAGCACAAATTACGGGCAATTTCACACAATTAGAGGCGCAAGATCTTGCAAACGTCCTCAAGTACGGCTCGCTCCCATTGGCATTCGAACGTGGTGAGGTGCAGCAGATATCGCCAACACTCGGTGCAGAACAACTCGATGCAGGATTGCTCGCTGGGATCATCGGTCTCCTTTTAGTTCTCGCATACAGCCTCTTCTATTACAGGGCGCTAGGTGTCGTTGCGGCCGGCTCACTGGTCATCGCTGCCTTCATCCTCATCGTTTCCTTCATGCTTCTGGGCGATTGGATCGGCTACACACTCACTCTTGCTGGTATTGCGGGCGCGATCGTCTCGATCGGCGTCACCGCTGACTCCTTCATCGTCTATTTCGAGAGACTCCGTGATGAATTGCGTGAGGGAAGGTCGTTGAAGACGGCAGTGGAGACAGCCTGGATTCGCGCACGACGAACAGTGATCGTCTCCGACGTGGTTTCGATCATCGCTGCAGTCCTGCTCTATATCTTCGCGGTAGGTGGCGTTCGTGGCTTTGCTTTCACGTTGGGGTTGAGCACTTTGATCGACCTGATCGTCATCTTCTTCTTCTCGAAGCCCTTAGTGGTCGTCTTGGCGCGAATCAAGTACTTCCAGGATGGTAAGAAATTCAGTGGATTGTCGCCTAAGAATCTGGGCTTGAAGCCTTCACAGGAGAGGAGCTCACGTGTCTGAGAACATGGACAGAGGTTCGTTAGGTGGACGTCTCTACCGTGGTGAGACCTCGATTGATTTCGTGGGACGAAGGAAACAGTGGTACCTCGTCTCGTTGGCACTTTTCATCATCTCCATCGGTGCCTTCTTCATCCAAGGTATGAAATTAGGTATCGAGTTCAGCGGTGGCACGGTTCTCACTGTGACGAGCGACCAGGCGAGCGCCAGTAATGCACGCGAGACCGTTTCCTCCTTACCTTTCATCGAAGGTTTGATCGTCCAAGAATTGGGAACGGACAAGGTTCAAATTCGGACTGAATCGCTCGAACCCGATGAATTGGCACAAGTAGAACAGGCCCTGTCCTCAAGATATGCAATATCGATCGAAACCATCGACGTTCAATCGATCGGCCCATCATGGGGAGAGGAGATCACGCGAAAGGGAATCACGGGCCTTGTCGCATTCTTCATTATCGTCACGCTCTATCTCGCTATGACCTTCGAACCAAAGATGGCAATCGCTGCCTTCGTCGCCCTCTTCCATGACGTCTTCATCACGGTCGGAATCTATGCATTGATCGGATTCGAGGTGACGCCAGCGACGTTGATCGGATTCCTCACGATCCTCGCATACTCGCTTTACGACACGGTGGTCGTTTTCGATAAAGTCCGCGAGAACACTAAGAACATCACACAGGTCGCTCGTCTCACCTATTCCCAGGCAGCCAATCTCGCGGTCAATCAGACCTTGATCAGATCGATCAACACATCGATCGTCGCGGTCTTGCCGATCGCCTCCCTCCTCTTCGTCGGAGCAGGATTACTAGGGGCAGGTACGCTCAAGGATGTCGCTCTAGTGCTCTTCGTCGGCATGATCATCGGTACCTTCTCATCGCTCTTCATCGCGACACCTGTCCTTGCCGGACTTAAGGAGCGCGAGCCTGCGATGGTCGCTCTTGCGAAGCGAGTCAACTCACGAGGTTCCAACGATGATTCGAGCAGCGCGACTGTTCAACGCAAGCAGCCGAAGCGAGATAAGCGTCGCTAGATAAAGGCCGGTAAAATCCGGTCATGTCACTGCTCACACCGATACGGGACCGCGTGGTCTCGCAGTGGGCGGATGCAGAATTGGATCGGCTCGCCCTCGCCTTCGAAAAGGCCTCGATTGCTCACGAAGGACAACTTCGTAAATCCGGTGATCCATATATCACCCATCCAGTTGCCGTCGCAGAGATATTGATCGACCTCGGATTAGATAACGCAACCGTCTGTGCTGCTCTGCTCCATGACACGGTGGAGGACACTTCGTATTCATTAGAACTGTTGCGAGCTGATTTCGGGGACGAGATCGCGGGGTTGGTAGATGGCGTGACGAAGTTGGACCGGCTGAGTTATGGCCCTACTGCAGAAGCCGAAACAGTTCGCAAGATGATCGTCGCTATGTCGAAGGACCTCAGGGTCTTGATCATCAAGTTGGCGGATCGTCTACATAATGCTCGTACCTGGAGCTTCGTCGCACCCGAGAGTGCGGCACGAAAGGCACGTGAGACGCTTGAAATATATGCACCTCTAGCTCATCGTCTCGGCATCAATACGATGAAGTGGGAACTCGAGGACCTATCGTTCAAGACACT
Source organism: Candidatus Nanopelagicaceae bacterium (assembly GCA_049459795.1). Lineage (GTDB taxonomy): Bacteria > Actinomycetota > Actinomycetes > Nanopelagicales > Nanopelagicaceae > SYAN01. Next base: position 3,366 of record JBMUDS010000003.1, read on the forward strand.
CGAGCAGAAGAAGTATGAGGAGATCGATCGGTTGATCTCCGAGAGATCACCCCAACGTGATCAATTGACGCAACAAGTCATCGAACAGCTCTCGACGGATCTAGCCGCAGAAGAGATCGTTGCAGAGGTGAAGGGAAGAAGTAAGCACCATTACAGCGTGTATCAGAAGATGGTTCTTCGTGGTCGAGAGTTCAACGACATCTACGATCTTGTCGGCGTCAGAGTTTTGGTGAGCGACGTGAGGGATTGTTACGCCGCACTAGGTTCGATACATGCTCGTTGGAGTCCAGTGCCAGGACGGTTCAAGGATTACATCGCGATGCCAAAGTTCAATCTCTATCAATCCCTTCACACCACGGTGATCGGTCCTACTGGGAAGGCTGTGGAGATACAGATCAGGACCCATGAGATGCATTCACGAGCAGAATTCGGAGTCGCGGCCCACTGGAAGTACAAGAGTGCTTCCTTAGGATCCGACTCAGAGAGCCGGAGTAGCAGCAGCACTGAGATCCTCTGGCTGAAGCAACTCCATGAATTGCAACAGGAAACGCCTGATGTGGATGAGTTCCTGGATGCACTTCGATATGACCTGAGAACGCCAGAAGTCTTCGTCTTCACACCAAAGGGCAGTGTGATCGCTCTTCCATCGGGTTCCACGCCCGTCGATTTCGCCTACGCAGTCCATACCGAAGTGGGGAATAAGTGCGTTGGCGCCAAAGTGAACGGAAAGTTAGTCTCGCTTGAGCAGCCATTGTCGAATGGCGACACTGTGGAGGTCCTGACCAATAAGAGTCCGACAGCGGGACCAAGCCGAGACTGGCTAGCGTTTGCCAAGTCACAACGTGCGCGATCGAAGATCAAGGCTTGGTACACGAAGGAACGACGTGAGGAAGCGATAGAGGCAGGGAAGGCGTCACTTGCACGTCAGATGCGTAAGGCTGGACTGCCGATTCAGAAGATTCTCGCAGGTGATGCTCTTATCGAGTTGGCGCACGAACTCAAGTTCACTGATATCGAAGCGCTCTATTGCGCCGTCGGGGACGGGCATGTCTCGTCTGCGTCGATAGTCGAGAAACTGGTTGCAGCCATCGGTGTAGAAGAACCTTTCGAGGATGTCATCGACTCCGCTATCGTGACAAAGATCCCGATCACTCAGATCGAGCGACGAAGCAGCAGCGGAATACATGTCGAAGGCTCTGATGATCTGCTCGTGAAACTCGCTCGGTGTTGCACGCCCGTGCCAGGTGACGAGATAACAGGATTCATCACACGGGGCAGCGGCGTCTCGGTTCACCGCAGTGATTGCATCAATCTCCACGATCTAGAGCAGAATCAACAGGATCGAATCGTGGCGGTGCGATGGAACAGTGATGCCAAATCCCTTTTCCTGGTCAATATCCAGATTGAGGCCCTGGATCGGAGTCGCTTGCTCTCAGATGTGACAAAGGCGCTCTCAGATCAACATCTCAACATTCTCAACGCATCGGTCCATACTGCGAAGGATCGGACCGCTTATTCTCGCTTCACATTCGAGATGGCAGATGCGACACATCTAGACGCAGTTCTTGCGGCGGTGCGAGCCGTGGATGGTGTGTACGACGTATATCGAGTAACCAATAGCTAGTTACTGAACTCTGCAAGACCCTTCATCGCCTCTTCCAACCAAACTTTTCTGGCGTCAGCGGCTTCGCGCAGTTCGGTCGCACGCTTCAAATTCCCAGCAGCTGCCGCTTTATCGGCTTGAGCGTTGTAATTTGCGATGGCATCTTGCAACTGAGTAACAACGTCATTAGCACGTGCACGCGCAGTCGGGTCAGTCTTGCGGGCATGGTTCGTTTCGGCTTCACGAATTGCTTCATTTACCTCTTTTACACGAGCGTCAAGGAGATCTCTCTTCTTGCGATCTGTCATGCCGATCTTTCGCCACTGATCATCCAATTCGCGGAATCGTTTACGGGCGCGCTGTGCATCGTTGATCGGCAATATCGCTTCGAAAAGCGCCACTAGTTCTTCGCGCTTGGCAAGATTCTGTTCCATCGTCTCGCCTCGCTTCTCCAGGTCAGCAGCCTTTGCTTGGAAGAATTCATCCTGTGCGGATTTGAAGCGAGTCCAGAGCTTCGCATCATCACTGTGCTTACCCCGCCCAGCAGCTTTCCACTGCGACATCAGATCCTTGAACTTGTTGGCCGTGGCCAGCCAATCGCGAGAAGCCCGCAATGACTCTGCCTCTTCGACGATTCTTTCCTTAGCGCTCTTTACCTCGGATTGCTTGGCGATCAAGGTCGCGAAGTGCTGACGACGACGCTTGTCGAATCGATTGCGCGACGAGGAGAAGCGTTTCCACAAGGCAGCATCGGTCGCCTTGTCCAAACGTGGGGCCTTCTTCCATTCATCAAGGAGGGTCTTCAATTTCTCACTCGAAACTTTCCACGATTCGGAGTCGGCGAGTGCTTCAGCCTCCACGACGATGCGCTCCTTGTTCTTCAGCGCCTCTTCCCGCTTCGCCGCCTTGGCGGCTTGTTCAGCCGCTTTCTTCTCTTCAAAGACTGACTTGTTCGCCTCGATCATGGCAGGAATCTGCTCAAGGGAGACTCGTAATGCCAGTAGATTCCCGACGCCGTTGAAATTCTCCAATTGGACTCGCATCTTGGTAACGGCAACGTGGGCTTCGTCAGGGACGATGGCTCCACTCTTGACGCGAGCGCCGAGTAAGGCGATCTCTGATGCGAACATCTCGAATTTTCTAACGAAGTAAGCCAGCGCCTCTTCTGCGGTCTTGCCAGGGTAAGACCCGACTGGTCTCTCGCCAGAATCGGTCACAACGTAGACCGTGCCATCTTCTCCAACTCGTCCATAGGCAAATGGATCGCCGATGAGTGCTGAAGCCGGTGATGCACCAACTCCTGGTGTCATGTTCTCGGTCATGGTGATGGCCTCCCTACGTTGCGCGTCGGATGATTCGGATCCTCGCTACTGAACTGGCTTGAATCAATCCGCTCCCAAAGCAAGGTCTCTTAGCCGAACCGTGGAAGACCTTCCCATTAAGAACGGGGATCGAGCGTAAAAGGTACCCTGAGCCGAAGATTTTGTGAATCTCGCCCCTTCCAGGACTGATCCCACAGCGGGTGAATCGCCTGAAGAGATAGCCTTGAATGGCCTATACCTTGTGTAGCTCTATATGGAGGAAGAGATGCTCATCGACCGGATAGTCGCACCCTATTTCGCGACGAATTGCTGGATCGTGGCAACTGGAGTCGGGCAGGAGTGTATCGTCGTCGACCCAGGAATCGCAGTCCCCGATCTGGTGCCGCGCATAAAGGAGATCACTGCTCGCCATAATCTCAAACCGGTCGCGATTCTTATCACGCACGGTCATGTCGACCATACCTATTCAGTGTTGCCACTCGCTCGGGATGCTTCAGTGATGACTGCATTCATTCATCGTGAGGATCGTGTACTTCTCTCTGATCCCGCTCGTGGACTAGGTGTCCAAGGCTTGGCTCTCTTGCAAGAACTTGCGCCAGAGAAGAAATGGAGTGAGCCCGACCGAATCGAAGAAGTGAGCGACCAAGAAGTGATTGACCTTGCGGGTATGAGTATCGAGATCATCCATGCACCAGGTCACACCAGAGGTTCTGTGATGTATCGAGTCGACGGTCAATATCTCCTCAGCGGTGACGTCCTTTTCAAAGGAGCCATCGGAAGGACTGATCTTCCGACAAGTTCACCACGCGCTATGCGAATCTCGCTTACGGAGAAAGTCCTACCGCTTCCTGATGAGATCCATGTCCTTCCGGGGCATGGTGACGAGACTTCGATCGGCGCAGAGAAGCGAAGTAACCCTTTCTTGCTGGAGTTACTCCCGAATCGGTAGAGAACGCGCTCCAGAGCGAGTGTTCACCTTCGTGATATCGATGAGGCACTTTAGAATTTGGGTTTCAACGCTGAGGCAAGGAGAGCCAGATCGTGCGATTCCAAGCACCTAAAGGCGTGAGTGAATACTTTCCGCCACGCTCCCTTGCATTCGAGCGAGCGAAAGATCTCCTTCTACGTCCTGCTCGAAGAGCGGGCTATCAACTGATCGAACTCCCGATCTTTGAAGACACGGAACTCTTCACTCGCGGCGTCGGCGAATCAACGGACGTAGTGATGAAGGAGATGTACACATTCGAAGATCGCGGTGGCAGATCCATCACGTTACGCCCAGAAGGAACGGCCGGAGTCATGCGGGCTGTGATCGAACACAGTCTGGATCGTGGCCAATTGCCGGCCAAACTCTTCTATGTCGGACCTTTCTTCCGTGCTGAAAGACCACAGGCAGGTAGGTATCGCCAGTTCTATCAAGTCGGTATCGAAGCGATTGGATCCGTGGATCCATCTCTTGACGCAGAGGTGATCCAGATCGCCCATCAAGGTTTCACATCGCTCGGACTGAAGCGGTTCTCATTGAAGATCACCTCTCTCGGTGATGCTGAATCGCGTGCCGCTCATCGAAGGGATTTGGTCGAATTTATCTCGAAGCTCTCGCTTGACCAAGAGACGAAGAGTCGAGCGGAGCGCAATCCACTCCGACTCTTCGATGATAAGCGTGAAGAGATCCGCAAGGCCATGTCAGTCGCACCGACCCTACTCGACTATCTCAGTACCGCATCGAAGGAGAACTTCGATGATGTCCTTGCGCTCCTCGATCGCGTAAAGATTCCCTATGAGATCGACCCACGTATGGTGCGTGGTCTTGATTACTACACCGGTACGACTTTCGAGTTCGTCCACCATGACCTAGGTACTCAATCGGGAATCGGCGGTGGTGGGCGCTATGACGGATTGATGGAGGCTTTAGGAGGACAACCTCTCAGCGGAATCGGTTTCGGCCTCGGTATCGATCGCGTTGTTTTAGCTTGTGAGGCGGAGGGTGTGGAGATTGGCCACAACGATGCTTTGGATCTCTTTCTCATCCCATTGACTCCCATGGCACGGAATGAAGCTTTCAGCATGGCTACTGAATTGCGTCGCGCGGATCTGACAGTCGATATCTCATTCGGCGAGCGAGGACTCAAGGGAGCGATGAAGTCCGCGGACAAGAGGGGAGCGAGATTCGTTGCGGTTGTCGGTGATGACGATCTGACTTCCGGTGAAGTGAAGATCAAAGAGATGAGCACGGGTGAGAGCACAACCATTAGACTCGACGCCTTGGAAATAGCTTCGAAGATTCGTTCTTCTTGACTAACTTCCCACTCGAAGAGAACCGCGATTCGGGGAAAATGAAAATGGAAGGGTAGGCGCGACGTGCTTCGCACTCATCAGGCAGGTGAATTACGTATTCACCAGGTCGGCACAGAAGTGACGCTCACTGGATGGGTCGCGAGACGGCGTGATCACGGAGGAGTCGCATTCATCGACCTTCGAGATGCATCCGGAAACGTCCAGGTCGTCATCAGTGATGAGAGTGTGGCGAGCCGACTTCGTTCCGAGTTCTGCGTCAAAGTCGAAGGAATCGTCGAAAAACGGCCAGCGGGGAATGAGAACTCTGAAATTCCGACTGGCGAGATCGAAGTGATCTGTAAGAACTTGGTTGTGTTAAGTGAATCAGCCCCGCTTCCTTTCCCGGTAGATAGTGGCGAAACCATCAATGTCGGTGAAGAGGTGCGCTATAAGTACCGCTACCTTGATTTGCGCCGCGAAATACCGGCCAAGAACTTACGTCTTCGATCGAAGATCACCTCTTCGATTCGGCGGAGCATGGATTCGATGGACTTCTTGGAGATCGAGACTCCTTATCTGACGCGCTCTACTCCTGAGGGCGCTCGGGACTTCCTCGTCCCGGTTCGATTACAACCCGGTTCTTGGTATGCATTGCCACAGTCACCACAACTCTTCAAGCAATTGTTGATGGTCGCTGGAATGGAAAAGTACTACCAGATCGCGCGGTGCTTCCGCGATGAGGACTTCAGAGCTGATCGACAACCGGAGTTCACTCAGCTTGATATCGAGATGTCATTCGTCGATCAAGACGACGTTATTGCAGTGACGGAACGAATCCTCTCTGACCTCTTCAAGGATGTCCTCGGTGTCACCATTCCTTTGCCGATTCCGCATATGACATATCGAGATGCGATGGATCGATATGGGTCCGATAAACCGGACTTGCGATTCGGGCTAGAGCTCATCGACATGACGAAGTACTTCAGCTCCACTGCCTTCCGCGTCTTCCAGGCATCTTATGTAGGCGCAGTGATCATGCCTGGTGGGGCGAATTCGCCACGCAGGGAATTGGATGCCTGGCAGGAATGGGCGAAATCTCGTGGCGCTAAGGGACTGGCTTACATATTGGTCGGAGACGATGGATCACTGAGCGGTCCCGTGGCCAAGAACCTCTCCGAGGCGGAGAACGCAGGTATCGTCGCGGCGACTGGAGCAGCCTTCGGCGATGCGATCTTCTTCGCAGCTGGCGAGAAGTCGTCTTCGCAGAATCTTTTAGGTGCAGTGAGACTTGAGATCGGCAGAAGAGTAAATCTCATTGACGAGAAGAGTTGGAATTTTCTTTGGGTCGTTGATGCGCCAATGTTCGAAGCGACAGAGGAAGGTGGATGGACAGCGGTCCATCATCCATTCACTGGCCCTAAGCCGGAGTTCGAGTCGACTTTCGACAGAGATCCCGCTGGAGCGCTTGCATATGCTTATGACATCGTGCTCAATGGAAACGAGATCGGTGGTGGTTCGATAAGAATTCATCGCCGAGATATCCAAGAACGCGTCTTCTCTGTGATCGGCTTGAGTGAGAGCGAAGCCCAGTCCAAGTTCGGATTCCTCCTTGAGGCTTTTTCATATGGCCCGCCACCTCATGGTGGTATCGCATTAGGTGTGGATAGGTTGGCAGCGTTGATGGCTGGGGCCGACTCGATCCGAGAAGTGATCGCTTTTCCGAAGACTTCAAGTGGCGGCGATCCGCTCACAGGTGCGCCGACTCCCATCACTCCTGCTCAGCGCAAGGAGAGTGGTGTTGATGCGGAACCAGAGTCCAAGCATTCCGGCTCGAAGGATGCCTCAGAGGTCAAGGGGTAACCTTTCCTCATGAGTGCAGGTGGAATCGCAGCAATCATCGCTGCCTCAGGTCTCTTGGTCATCGCGATAGCGGTCGCCTACGCCGTCATACGGTTAGGGCGGGCGATCGACGAAGTTGGAGCATCTGTCAAGGCGATCACGGCAGACACGACTCCATTGCTGGAGGAAGCGACCACGACGGTTCGGCTTGTCAATGGTCCGCTACAAAGCGTCAATAACATCACCAAAGCAGCCGAAGATCTCACTTCCAAGGTGACAGGTGCTGCGACTGACTTCCTCGATAAGAACGCCGTAGCCTTGAAATTGCTGGGTACGGTCGTCTCAGCTGCGACGAGTAAGAGGCGTTCGGGAAGTCGTACCAATACAAAGACGAATCAGAACTCATCCCGCTCGAGCAAAGGTCGTGGCAAGGCGAAGCGAAGTACCTACGACGAAGATGAAGAGTTCTAACCACTCGTGAACTCAGCTGAGATCCGTAACAGATGGTTGAACTTCTTCGAATCTGGTAATCGTCAGGGTTTGACTCACACCGTCGTCCCATCGGCATCCTTGGTCCTCAATGATCCGAATCTCCTACTCGTCAACGCTGGGATGGTGCCGTTCAAGCCGTTCTTCTTGGGGGAGTTGACTCCACCTTATAGTCGCGCCACTTCGGTGCAGAAGTGCGTTCGCACCCTTGATATCGATGAGGTCGGTAAGACCACCCGCCATGCATCGTTCTTTCAGATGTGTGGCAATTTCTCGTTTGGTGACTATTTCAAGGAAGGTGCAATCTCACTCGCGTGGGAATTGTTGACGAGAAGCCAGAGCGATGGTGGTTACGGATTCGATCCGGCTCGACTTTGGGTCACGGTTTATCACGATGATGATGAGGCAGCAGACATCTGGCACGAACAGGTCGGAGTACCTAAGGACCGGATCCAACGTCGTGGCATGGCGGACAACTTCTGGTCGATGGGCGTGCCCGGTCCATGTGGACCTTGTAGCGAGATCTATTTCGATCGCGGACCTGAATATGGACGTGAGGGTGGACCGATCGCTGATGAGGATCGTTACCTTGAGATTTGGAATCTCGTCTTCATGCAGAACATCAGAGGCGACGGGCCTGGAAAAGAAGGCTATCCAATCATCGGCGAACTGCCAGCGAAGAACATCGATACTGGCCTGGGCCTCGAAAGAACTGCAGCGATCTTGCAGGGAGTAGAGAACATCTACGAGATCGATACGACCAGCATCATCCTCAGGCGAGCATCTGAATTGACTGGGGTGCGCTACGGCAGTGACTCGAAGAGTGACGTCTCTTTGCGAGTGATCGCTGACCATGCGCGGACAGCGGCGATGTTGATCGGTGATGGAGTAACTCCTGGAAATGAAGGCCGTGGATATGTGCTTCGCCGGATGATGCGGCGAGTCGTTCGAAATATGCGGCTGCTTGGAAGTGAAGATCCGACCTTGGTGGAGTTGGTGGGATCCTCGATCGATGCCATGAGTCCGCAGTATCCGGAACTTGAACAGGATCGACGTCGCATCGAAGAGGTAACTGCCGCAGAAGAGAATACCTTTCGCGAGACTCTCAAGAGCGGAACCCAGATCTTTGATCTCGCTGCGAAGAAGGCAAAGGAGAGCGGTAGCGGAAAGGTTGCGGCTGAGGATGCATTCAGGCTGCACGACACATACGGATTCCCTTTCGATCTCACATTGGAGATGGCTACTGAAGCTGGGTTAGCGATCGATGAGAACGGCTTTCGTGCTTTGATGAAGGAACAAAAGGAGCGAGCCAAGGCTGACGCTAAAGCCAAGAAGTCTGGTCACACGGACTTAAGCGAATATCGCAAGATCCTTGACAGCAGTTCACTCACTGAGTTCCTTGGATACTCCTTGACCTCTTCGGAGGCACGCGTCGTGGGGATCCTCTCTGATGGTCGATCGGTCTCACATGGATCTGGGACAGTAGAGGTGATACTTGATAGGACGCCTTTCTACGCAGAAGGCGGAGGCCAGTTATCGGACCATGGTCAGATACATCTCGGTAACGGAGCAGTAGTCGATATCTTCGATGTGCAATCCCCAGTCCCCGGACTCTTCGTGCATCGTGGTGAGATCATCGATGGCGAGATCGAAGTCGGGGCCCCAGCCCATGCACAGATAGATATCGATCGACGTTTAGGGATCTCGCGGGCTCATACCGCAACCCATATGGTCCACAAGGCGTTTCGTGAAGTGTTAGGTGAGACTGCAACACAGGCCGGATCCGAGAATTCACCGGGTAGATTCCGTTTCGATTTCCCTTCTACTTCGCCGGTGTCGAGTACCGCGCTTGATGAAGTGGAAGGTCGGGTCAATCAATTGCTCCTCTCCAATCTTCCAGTGACGGCTGCTGAGATGAGCCAGGAAGAAGCACGCGGAATCGGAGCCATGGCCCTTTTCGGCGAGAAGTATGGTGATCGTGTACGTGTTGTGAGTGTTGGAGATTGGGCGCGTGAACTCTGTGGCGGAACGCACGTTGCGGCATCTGGTGAGTTGGGTCTGGTCAAGATTTTGAGTGAATCATCGATCGGTTCTGGCGTCCGACGTGTTGAAGCCTTGGTCGGGGTCGATGCGTTCTCCTTCATGGCGCGTGAACACATACTCTTGAATCAGATCAAAGAGATCGTGAAAGTGACGCGAAGCGAGGAGTTACCGGAGCGAATCGAATCAGTCATTGCAGCATTGAGGGAGGCTGAGAGGTCGCTCTCTGCCATGCGCGTGAATCAACAGATCAAACTGATGCTTCCCGCAGTGGCGGATGCCGAGGTGGTCGATGGTGCCAGATGGTTCGCACGATCTCTCGATGGGGGTCTTTCAGCGGATGATTTACGTGAGATCGCAGTTGAACTTCGAGAGCGGAATCCAGAGGCTGTGATCGTGCTCTCCTCGACGCGCGAAGGGAAAGTCATCCTGGTCGCTGCAGTCGGAAATGCCACGCGATCAGCAGGTATCAAGGCTGGTGCACTAGTGAAGGCCGGTTCTAAGGTTCTTGGTGGAGGCGGTGGCGGAAAGGACGACTTTGCCCAAGGCGGAGGAGTCGAAGTTGGACGGATTGAAGAAGCATTCACCGCAATGCGCTCATCTCTCGGTCTTTCTGGTCAATAGAAATGTCATCAGGAGCGGACTCGTCGATTGCGCGAGGACGACGTCTTGCGCTTGATTTCGGTCTAGCGCGCATAGGGGTTGCCGTGAGCGATCCTGATGGACAATTCGCGTTTCCAACAGCGGTCTTGGATGCCCAGGAATGGGAACAGGATCTACGTGATCTCATCGCAGAGTATGAACCGATAGTGATCTATGTCGGCTTTCCGATCAATCTCTCCGGAGACGAAGGTAGTTCTTCAAGTCTGGCACGTGAGTTCGCACTTGAAATCGCTGGGATCTTCACAGGAGAGATCCGTTTGGTGGACGAGAGATTGACGACCAAGAGTGCGTTGAGCGAGCTCAAAGAAAGCGGAAAGAGCGAGCGCGAGGCAAGGGTGACGATTGATTCGGTGGCTGCGACACATCTCCTAGAAGGTGTGCTTGGCAGCGAACGTAGCCGCAACGATTTCGCGGGGAAACGACTCTGATGATCTGGGCGGATTTGAAGCGGCGAGAGAATCGCGTCATTCTGGTAGTCGTCGCACTTCTTATGGTTGTGGTTACGTTGGGGCTCCGCGAGATTGCGAATCGGCCGATGGGATATGCAGATTTTCCTGCTGGAGATCCTGGCGAGCGCGTCCTTGTCGTTGTCGAAGAAGGAGCGACGGGAGAGCAAATCGCTAGGAACCTTGCGCAAGCCGGTGTCATCGCGTCCTGGCAATCCTTCTTCCAGTTGGCGATCTCTGATTCGCGTGCAGGTCGCATCGCACCAGGTTCATATCGAGTGGATAGTCGGATTCCAGCAGAGACGGCGTTGGAGCAACTTCTCGATAAGGAAAGAATCGTCGGTTTGATCTCGTTACGTGATGGCACACGATTGAGTGAAGTGACGGCCATTCTTGAGAGGTTGAATTATGAGAAGGTGAGACAAGCTCTGGAACAGGCATCTCTTCCTGATGGGTTCGAAGGAAGTTCTCTCGAAGGGTACTTGTATCCGGCTCGATATTCGTTCGAACCTGGACGGAGCGCAGTAGAAGTGATTGAAGCCATGGTGGCACGGTTCGTACAGGCAACGAAAGACTTAGACCTTCGAAATAACCCTGGTGAATTGACACCAAGTCAAGTCATTACCGTTGCATCGCTCGTAGAAGCAGAAGGAACACCTGATGTGTTCGGCAAGATCGCCAGAGTGATCTACAACAGATTGAAGATCGGCATGCCACTGCAGTTGGATGCCACAATCCACTACCTCCAAGGCACACGCGGTGAGATATCTGTAACTCTCGAAGAGACGAAGTTGAAAAGCGCGTACAACACCTACCTCAATAGGGGATTACCGCCGGGGCCGATCGGTTCGCCGACCCGAAGTGCAATCCTTGCCGCCGCCGAACCCGAGCAAGGTGATTGGCTCTATTTCATCACTGTCGCGCCTCAAGATACTCGTTTCACCCGTTCGTATGAAGAATTCTTGGAACTGAAAGAGCTCTACCGAGAGAACTATCGAAATGGTCTCTTCGACAATGATTAGGGCGGCAGTTCTCGGAAAGCCAATCTCACATTCGTTGTCGCCGATGGTGCATGGGCTGATCTATGAGGCGCTAGGCATCCAGTATCAGTATGAGAGGTACGAGTTAGATGAGGGAGCGGCTCCGCAATTCATCAAGAGCGCCTTCGATCAAGTAGAGGAAGGATGGACCGGATTCTCGCTCACGATGCCTCTGAAGGAGATCGGCTTCGATATGAGCAGGGAAGTGGATCCCATCGCTGTTCGATCTCATTCGATCAATACGATCACACGTGACGGCTGTTTCAATACGGATGTCACAGGACTGCAGCGCGTATTGCGGATGCAGAGTGTCGATTTCAATGAGGTGATCGTTCTCGGAAACGGTGCGACTGCCAGATCCGTGTTAGTCGCTATCGAATCGATGGCGAATCTTTCGCGCGTATCCGTTTACCGAAGGAGCGAGAGTAGGGATGTTCTCCTCACGGGGGCATCCAGATATCCGCTCGTGATCAAAGACCTTTCCGAGTTAGGAAGAAAACATCTGGGTTCCGAAGTCCTTCTAGTATCGACATTGCCGTCCAGTGCACAGCTAGAAGTCTCCTCACATCTTCTCGGATTCAAAGGGACTTTGCTTGACATCTCCTATGCGCCTTGGCCGTCTGTCCTTGCCGGAGTCGTCGAGGGAAATGTGATCTCAGGCTTACCAGTGCTTGTCGCACAGGCGATCGATCAGGCGCGAGTATTCACGGCTATGGATTTCGATGAAGATGAGCTCCATCGATCCGTCTTGTTATCCACAATCCAGAGAATCACAGCCAGGTAGTTAGAGGTCCTCTTACTCTCAATCCGTGCATTTTCATCTATACCTGGCAGTTCTCCTGCTTCTCATCGTCGCCTTCACGGACACCATGCGCCATCGAATACCGAACACGATCTTTGGAGTGGCACTTTTGATTCATCTTCTCGCCTGGTTGCTCGGATTTAGATCCTTCGAACTTCGAGTTGGGGCATCTGTTGCCTTTATTCTCATCATCCTTCTCCTTATGCTTTTCGATGAAAGTCGGAAAAAGATGATCTCGTTGATCGGGATGGGGGATATTAAGTTAGTAGCGTATGCCATCCTCGTCGTGAGTCCATATCTCTCTGCGCTGGCATGGCTCCTTTCGATCTCACTTGCTTCACTCCTTTTCATCGCACTACTTGCATTGCGCGGATATTCGCTTGACGGAAGCCGGATTCCGTTCGCTCCTCCATTCTTCATGGGAACAGTGGTCGCGCTAGCCATCTCATAGCGTCATCCGAGACTTTAATGACCTTCGCCGTAGCCGTCGCTATGGGAGAATTGGGCAATGCGTTGGCTCACTGCCGGTGAATCCCATGGTCCGGCCCTTATCGGCGTGATCGAAGGAGTACCTGCTGGACTCTCCCTCACTACCTCCATGGTGAAAGATGAACTGGCTCGTCGGAGATTGGGATTCGGGCGAGGAGCCCGGCAAAAGTTCGAACAGGATGAAGTCACGATCCTTTCTGGTGTCAGACATGGCATTACTCAGGGTGGACCTATTGCCATTCACATAGCGAATACAGAATGGCCGAAGTGGGAGAAAGTGATGGCGGCAGATCCCATTGATGCTGCTGAACTTGAGGGTTTGGCACGGAATGAATCACTAACACGTCCGCGTCCAGGTCATGCGGACCTAGTCGGTATGCAAAAGTATGGATTTAAGGATGCCCGTCCCATTCTTGAACGGGCGAGTGCGAGAGAGACGGCTACGCGAGTCGCACTGGGGACGATTGCTAAGAATCTTCTTCGCGAAGTGGCAGGCGTCGAGATCTTCAGCCACGTCGTCGCAATTGGGAGTGTTCTCTCTGAAGATGGCGAGACGCCAGCTTCATCTGATCGGACCGCGATAGATGAGAGTCCAGTCCGTGCTGCTACGGATCCGCTCAGCCAAGCGATGGTCAAAGAGATCGAGATCGCACATCAAGAGGGTGACACCTTAGGTGGCGTTTTCGAGGTGGTGGTTGAGAATTGCCCTATCGGACTTGGTTCGCATGTTCACTGGGATCGCCGGATAGATGCGCGACTTGCTGCCGCGATCATGGGAATTCAAGCGATCAAGGGCGTAGAGATCGGAGACGGATTCAAGACCGCTGCTCGACGCGGTTCCGTAGCACACGATGAGATCATGAAAGAAGATGGCCTCATCACTCGAGCGAGTAATCGCGCTGGTGGAACTGAGGGCGGAATGACTACAGGTGGATTGCTCCGCATTCGAGGCGCGATGAAGCCGATTTCCACAGTACCGAGAGCCCTCAACACGGTCGATGTTGTGACCGGCGAGAATGCGAAGGCGATCAACCAAAGATCCGATGTATGCGCTGTTCCTGCAGCTGGTGTCATCGGAGAAGCGATGGTTGCCCTGGTTCTAGCTGAAGCGCTTCTCGAGAAGTTTGGTGGCGATAACGTCGCTGAGACAAAGCGAAACTATCGGAGTTTCCTCGATCATCTCTCGATTCAATGAGCCGTCTATCTGGCGATGAACAAGCGATCGTGCTCATTGGTCCGCCAGGAGCAGGGAAGACGACCGTGGGCGGTCTGCTTGCTCGGGATCTAAAGGTGCCGTTCGCAGACTCCGACCGACTCATTGAGGATGAACTTGGAAAGAAGATCGCTGATATCTTCGTAGAGGATGGAGAGCCATTCTTTAGAGAGTACGAGAGTCGTATCGTCGTCGACTTACTCGATGATCCGAAAGGAGTGATCGCTCTCGGAGGAGGTGCAGTCTTGAGCCAGGCGGTTCAAGATTCGCTTGCCGATTGTCGCGATCGAGGTGTCGATGTGATCTTCCTTGATGTCGGTATCGGTCACGCTGCGCCAAGGGTCGGATTCAACAAAGAACGACCACTACTGATGGTCAATCCTCGCGCAAGCTGGCAAGAGCTGATGAATAAGCGGCGTCCGATCTATGAGCGAATCTGCCATCGCACCATCGATACCAATGGGTGCACTCCTGAGGAAGTAGTAGCGAAGATCATGGCTAGCAGGAGTGATGCGATATGAGTTCACAGGCCAACGGACGGATCGTGTTCTCAAAAATCTTCGATGATGACTTCTGCCGAGAGCTAGAGTCCCGAAAGCTCTTTCTGATCACGACACAGAAAGTCAGCGAGATACTAGATGTGAAGAGCATGGTGGATGGAAAACATCTCGACTATCTCATTGTCGAAGTCCCAGATGGCGAGGAGCAGAAGAGCATCTCGGTCTACAAGGGAATACTGGATCGCCTTGCCGAAGAGAAGTTTCCTCGTGACGGGGTCATCATCGGTATCGGCGGAGGTGCTACCACTGATCTCGCTGGATTCGTTGCCGCAACCTGGATGCGGGGTATCGACTGGATTGCGATTCCTACCACGTTGGCTGCGATGGTTGATGCCGCCATCGGCGGGAAGACCGGGATCAATCTCGACTCAGGGAAGAATCTTGTGGGTTCTTTTCACCTTCCAACGATGACCGTGATCGATCATCGACTCCTGTCGACGCTTGACGATAGGGATCTATCGGCTGGAATGGCCGAGGTCATCAAGTGTGGAATGATCGACGATCCTCAGATTTTGGAATTAGCGGAACGTACATCGATCGATGCATTGGCTAGAGGAGAGGATCAAGAGACTCTCGATCTCCTGATCCAAAAAAGTGTTGCGGTCAAGGATCGGATCGTTTCGCGTGATCTTCGGGAGAATGGGGATCGTGCCTTCCTCAATTACGGACACACTCTCGGGCATGCGATAGAGGTCGCCAAAGATTTCCAACTACGTCACGGCGAGGCAGTCTCGATGGGAATGATCTACGCAGCCTCTCTCAGCGGGCGTTTTCTGGACCTTGGAGATGAAGTGATCCAACGCCAGAAGGACCTCTTGCTGAGATATCGACTACCAGTGACACTCCATGATCTGGATTTCGAAGCTCTCTTGTCGATCATGCAACGTGACAAGAAGGTGAAATCTGGAAAGATGAGATTCGTCCTACTTAAGGATGTCGGGCATCCGATACTTGTTGATTCGCTCGAGCACGATTTACTTGCGTCGGTATTCAATGAACTAAGCCAGAGCGCCTAAACTCCCATCATGAGCCGTCATGTTCTCGTCATCAATGGTCCCAATCTTGGAAAATTGGGCGCGCGAGAAAAAGAGCATTATGGATCCCTTGATTATGGGTCGCTGGAACGTTTTATCCTTGATTCAGCGTCGCAAGTGAATATCGATGCCGACGTTCGTCAAAGCGATGATGAAGCGACAATCGTTAGTTGGTTACATGAGGCGATGGAGCAATCCATCCCCGTGATCTTCAATCCAGCGGCCTTCACGCATTACTCGGTCGCCATTCGCGATGCATGTGCCATGCTTCGCGCGCCGTTGATTGAAGTTCACCTTTCGAATCCGATTTCACGTGAGGAATTCCGCCACACATCGTTGATCTCCGGCGTGGCTACAGGAACGATCGGAGGATTCAAGGAAGAGTCCTATCGTTTGGCTCTCATCGCGATGGCATCTCTCGTAGACTAGCCCCCGATAAATACGGAAATCCAGCGAAGTAGATTGGGACGGTTCTTGCGTGGCTACAACTAATGACCTGAAGAATGGAATGACTCTTGATATCGAGGGTCAACTCTGGACTGTCGTCGAGTTTCAGCATGTGAAACCAGGCAAGGGGCCAGCTTTCGTCCGCACGAAGCTGAAGAATGTCCTCTCTGGAAAAGTAGTCGAGAAGACTTTCAACGCCGGCATCAAAGTTGATGTAGCGATGTTGGAACGGCGAGAGATGCAGTTTCTATATAAGGATGGTGAGGACTTCGTCTTCATGGACTCCGCTTCTTATGACCAGATAACCATCCCAGGGGAGACGGTAGGAGAGGTCGCCAACTACATGTTGGAGAATACGGATGCCATCGTTGCGATGCATGAGGGCAATCCACTTTTCGTAGAGCTCGCCGCATCGGTGCCACTAGAGATCACGTACACGGAACCTGGCCTCCAAGGTGATCGCTCCAATGCTGGTTCGAAACCAGCAACGGTTGAGACCGGAATCACGATTCAAGTCCCACTCTTCATCAAGCAAGGCGAGAAGGTCCTAGTCGACACTCGCACGGGTGAGTATCTCGGTCGCGCTTGATGAGTGCGAGAGCGAAGGCACGAAAAGCAGCACTTGACCTTCTCTTCGCGGCTGATCTTAAAGGGCGTGAAGCCGACTCCGCAGAATTGGAGTTGATGGAACGGGAACACCGGGAGTACACCGACACTCTCGTCTCAGGAGTGCATCAACATAAGGATCGAATCGATCTCCTGATCCACACATACGCAGAGGGTTGGGATAAGGATCGACTCCCCGCGGTGGATCGAAATATCCTTCGTCTAGGCATCTTTGAAGTTCTTTGGGGAGATATGGATGATTCTGTCGCAATCAGTGAGGCCGTCTCCTTAGCGGAGACCTTGTCGACTGCGGATTCTGCTCGCTTCATCAATGGCATGCTGAGCAAGATTTCAAAGCTCTCAGAGACCCTTGCTTAGAGGCGAACCGTCAAGCTGGTGAGTCTTGGTATAGACTCCACCCACCTTTAAATCCCGTCCTGTGAGGCGGAAAAGGAGTTGATGGTGAGTCGTACCGTTTTGTCGCACGATGATGTTGCTCGTGCCATTCGCAGAATCGCCCATGAGATCCTGGAACGAAATAAGGGCGCTGAAAACCTCCTCCTGTTGGGGATACCCACCCGTGGCGTCCTCTTGGCCGAACGTCTTCAAGAAGCGATCACGTCGATTGAAGGGGTACCGGTCACGATCGGCTCACTCGATATCACCATGCACCGGGATGATCTCCGTTTACGCCCACCGCGCCCACTGAGTCCCACCAAGATCCCACCGGAAGGTATCGATGGCCGTGACGTAGTCCTTGTCGATGACGTTTTCTTTTCGGGACGTACGATTCGAGCGGCTCTCGATGCGCTTGGCGAGATCGGACGTCCTGATACTGTGCAACTTGCAGTCTTGGTAGATCGAGGGCATCGAGAGCTTCCGATCAGAGCTGACTATGTCGGCAAGAATCTCCCGACCTCCCGCAATGAACAAGTACGAGTCCACTTGCAACCGCTTGAAGCGAGCGATGAGGTGGTGATCGAAGGGTGACTTTCCCACGCCATCTTCTCTCAGTAGAAGATCTACATCGTGACCATGCGATCCATGTGCTGGATACCGCACATGAGCTCTCGCAAGCAAGCACCGGCACCATCAAGAAATTGCCGACGCTTCGGGGTCGGGCGATCGTCAACCTCTTCTATGAGGACTCCACTCGAACGCGTATCTCTTTCGAGACTGCGGCGAAACGTCTTTCAGCTGATGTCATCAATTTCAATGCAAAGGGTTCCAGCGTGAGTAAAGGAGAGTCCCTCAAGGACACGGCTCTAACGTTGCAAGCGATGGGAGCGGATGCCGTCATCATCCGTCACCCCGCCTCAGGTGCACCGCAACGTCTGGCCCAAGCGGGATGGATTAAAGGTCCCGTCATCAATGCCGGTGATGGAACACATCAACATCCCACCCAAGCACTTCTCGACGCTTTCACCATACGTAGTCGTTTCGGTTCTCTCGGTAATGGTTTGGATGGTCTCCGAATCGCGATTATCGGTGACATCCTCCACTCTCGAGTCGCACGGAGTAACGCTTTCCTTGCTTCACTTCTCGGTGCCGAAGTCACTTTGATCGCCCCACCTACTCTCTTACCGGTAGGTATCGAGAAGTGGCCGGTGAAGGTGCATTATCAGCTCGATACGTCGATTGCAGATTACGACGTCGTCATGCCGCTTCGAATCCAGCGAGAGCGAATGGATCAAGGTTACTTCCCGACAGAAAGGGAGTTCTCACGTCATTACGGCATCAATCACGAGCGATTCCGGAAGATGAAGGCAGGTTCAGTGATCTTGCACCCTGGTCCGATGAACCGGGGTGTTGAGATCGATGCTTCAAGCGCTGACAGTGACCGTTCATTGATCGTCGATCAAGTGACTAATGGGGTCTTCGTCAGAATGGCAGTCCTCTATCTACTCCTTGCAGGCAACGGTGAAGAAGTGAGCAAAGCATGATGAAGAGAACCGTGATTACTAGTGCTCGTAACGTCTCAGGTCAATCAATCGAGTTCGCCGTCGCCGAAGATCGAATTTCGGAATGGAGCGAGAATGGCTCAATAAAAAGACTTGAAAACGATGAGATCGTCGATCTCGGTGGAAAGAAGGTAGTTCCGAGTTTCGTTGATCTCCATACCCATCTTCGTGAACCAGGTAAAGAGGATGCCGAGACCGTTGCAAGTGGAAGTCGATCCGCAGCTCGTGGAGGATTCGGTGCGGTATCTGCGATGCCGAATACCGATCCCGTCGCCGACACAGCTGGGGTAGTGGAGCAGGTTCACTCTCTTGGTATCGAGGCGGGGCTCTGTGATGTCTTTCCCATCGGTGCAGTAACGGTAGGTCAAAAGGGAGAGCGCCTCGCAGAGATCTTGGCAATGGCGGAGTCCCGGGCGAAAGTTCGAATCTTCAGTGACGACGGCCACTGTGTAGCAGATCCGGTCTTGATGAGACGGGCGCTGGAATATGTGAAGATCTTCGATGGTGTGATTGCGCAACATGCTCAAGAACCAACACTGACCCAAGGTTCTCAGATGAATGAGAGTGAGGTCTCTGCTCGGTTGGGCTTGAAGGGTTGGCCCGCTGTCGCAGAGGAAGCGATCATCGCTCGCGACGTCCTCCTTGCGGACCACGTGGGTTCAAGATTGCACGTCTGTCACGTGAGCACAGCGGGAAGCGTTGAGATCATTCGTTGGGCCAAGGCGCGTGGAATTCCCGTCACTGCAGAGGTGACCCCGCACCATCTCTTACTGACTGAGGATCTCGCCGAGACCTATGACCCTATTTACAAGGTGAATCCTCCACTTCGAAGCGGATCCGACGTTGAAGCTCTTCGTGAGGGATTGGCGGACGGGACGATCGACGTGATCGCGACCGACCATGCACCTCATCCTGAAGAGGCTAAAGAGTGTGAGTGGGATGCCGCAGCTTTCGGAATGATCGGCCTTGAAACGGCACTTGCGATCTCGTATCAGGCGATGGTCGCTACTGGCCTGATCTCTTTTAAACAGTTGATCGATTGCATGACGATAAAGCCAGCGAGTATCGGGGGATACGACGAACATAGGAGACCCCTCGGAGTGGGACGCCTTGCTTCCTTTGCGGTCATCGACGAGGGTGGAGAATGGCGGATCGAACGTGAATCGACGGTCTCGAAGAGCAAAAATACGCCGTTCAGCGGATTTACGGCTCAGTGTTACGTACAAGACGTTATGTATCGCGGTTCTTGGGTGGTCAGAGCAGGTACGGTGATGGGATGAGTCAGGCCTTCCTAGTCCTCGATGATGGACGTGTCTTCAAAGGTGAATCTTGGGGTGCGGTGGGTCAGAGTTTCGGTGAAGCAGTCTTTTCAACAGGTATGAGTGGATACCAAGAGACGCTCACAGATCCCTCGTATCACAAGCAGATCGTCGTCATGACAGCTCCGCATATCGGCAACACGGGGATCAACGAAGAGGACAACGAGAGCGGACGTTTCTGGGTCTCAGGTTTTGCTGTGCGCGATCCCTCTCCACGAGTCAGTAGTTGGCGGGCAACTGGTGATCTCGAAGAAGAGATGAGACGTCAAGGGATCGTGGGAATCAAGTCAATCGACACGCGAGCGATCACTCGCCACTTGAGAGATCGTGGTGCCATGAGGGCTGGGATCTTCTCTGGAGAGGAGTTGTCTCGAGAGGAAATGGTCATAGCGGTTCGCAATTCCTCGCCGATGAGGGGAGCGAAACTTTCGGACGATGTGACGACTCAGAATCCCTACGTCGTTCCTGCCAAAGGCGCCAAGAGGTTTACCGTTGTGGCCTTGGATTTGGGAATCAAAGCCGCGACCCCGAGGAATATGGCTGAAAGAGGAATGGAAGTCCACGTCCTCCCGAGTAACTGGGGCCGGGAGCGGCTCCTCGCCGTGATCGAAGAGATCAAACCGGATGGGCTTTTCCTCTCGAATGGTCCAGGAGATCCCAGCACGATGGATGATGTGATCGAGTTGGTACGGGAAGTGCTCATGCGATCACTTCCGATCTTCGGTATCTGCTTTGGCCATCAGATCCTCGGCAGGGCCCTTGGATTTGAAACGTACAAGTTACGTTTCGGACATCGGGGCATCAATCAACCGGTACTGAATCGAAGGACGGGATCAGTGGAGATCACGGCGCACAATCACGGATTCGCCCTCGAGGCACCTATCGATGGACATTTTCAGACTGTCTTCGGACCTGGCGAGGTCACTCATATCTGCCTCAACGACGAAGTGGTCGAAGGAATCCGGCTCATCGAGCGACCGGCATTCTCAGTGCAGTACCACCCAGAAGCTGCAGCGGGTCCACATGATGCGAATTATCTCTTCGATGACTTCGTCGCCTTGATGTCGGAGAAGAAGAATGCCTAAGGATCCGAGCATCACCTCGGTCCTTGTGATCGGAAGTGGCCCGATAGTCATCGGCCAAGCTTGCGAATTCGATTACTCGGGAACTCAAGCATGTCGAGTTCTCAAGCAAGAAGGCGTACGCGTCATTCTTGTCAACAGCAATCCAGCTACGATCATGACCGATCCTGAATTCGCTGATGCCACGTATGTCGAGCCAATCACGACAGAGTTCCTCGAGAAGATCATCGTTGAGCAGAAGCCAGATGCACTGCTAGCGACACTTGGTGGCCAGACGGCTCTTAATGCTGCCATGGCACTTCATCGCGAAGGGATCTTGGCACGTCATAATGTTCGGCTGATTGGTGCAGATGTCGATGCGATCAATCGTGGCGAGAATCGTGAACTCTTCCGCGAGATCGTCGCGAAAGTCGGAGGTGAATCTGCGAAATCCATCATCTGTCACTCCATGGCGGAATGCGAGGCGGCAGTCAATGACCTCGGCTACCCCGTCGTCATCAGACCTTCCTTCACCATGGGTGGATTGGGTAGCGGTATCGCTCACTCCTTAGAGGAACTACGAATGATCGCTGGAGCTGGATTGCGGCATTCGCCGACGAATGAAGTGCTCCTTGAGGAGTCCATCATCGGCTGGAAGGAATATGAACTCGAGGTGATGCGAGATCGTAACGACAATGTCGTCATCGTTTGTAGCATCGAAAATATCGATCCTATGGGGGTACATACTGGAGACTCAGTGACGGTCGCTCCTGCGCTGACGTTAACCGATGTGGAATTGCAGAACTTGCGAGATCTCGCCATCGGCATCATCCGTGAAGTAGGGGTCGACACGGGAGGTTGCAATATCCAATTCGCAATCAATCCTGAAACTGGACGCGTCATAGTCATCGAGATGAATCCACGAGTCTCAAGGTCATCAGCGCTAGCTTCGAAGGCGACAGGATTTCCCATCGCGAAGATCGCAACGAAGCTAGCGATCGGCTATTCACTCGACGAGATTCCCAATGACATCACTTTGGCTACACCCGCATCCTTCGAACCTACCCTCGACTACATCGTGGTCAAGGTCCCGCGCTTCGCGTTCGAGAAATTCCCTGATGCAGATACTCGTTTGACAACCACGATGAAATCGGTGGGAGAGTCGATGGCTATCGGGAGGAACTTCACAGAGGCGTTACAGAAGGCGATGCGCTCCCTTGAGAAGAAGGGATCGACCTTCGATTTTGGTGAAGTAGTGGAATCACAGGAAGAACTACTTGCCACTATCAGTGAACCTACAGAACGGCGATTGGTCGGAATACAACGAGCGCTCCTATCAGGAATCACCATGGCTGAGGTTGCAACTATCACTCGATTTGATCCATGGGTGTTGGAGCAGATCTCCTCGCTCAATTCACTTGCTTTGAGATGCCGGCAGGCACCTGAGCTTGATGACGGACTTCTCCTCACTTTGAAGCGCCATGGCTTCTCAGATACTCAGATCTCGGCGATCCGGGGCGTGGACGAAGCAGAGATACGCAGGCTGAGGCATCGGTTGAACCTACGTCCGGTCTACAAGACAGTTGATACCTGTGCAGCAGAGTTCGAGGCGAAGACGCCGTACCACTACTCAAGTTACGACGAAGAGAGCGAAGTGCTGCCACGTGAGAAACCAGCGGTGATCATCCTCGGTTCCGGTCCGAATCGAATCGGACAGGGAATCGAATTCGACTATTCGTGTGTTCATGCATCCTTCACTCTCAGTGAATCCGGCTACGAAACCATCATGGTCAACTGCAATCCAGAGACCGTTTCTACCGATTACGACACCTCTGATCGCCTCTATTTCGAACCGTTGACTTTGGAAGATGTCCTGGAAGTGATCCATGCCGAGACGGCTGCAGGACCGGTCATGGGTGTCATCGTTCAACTCGGCGGCCAAACTCCTTTGGGGTTGGCGAAGGCATTGGCAGAAGAGAGTGTGCCGATTCTTGGAACTTCTCCGGAATCCATCGAGTTAGCGGAAGAGCGCGGTGCTTTCGGCGCACTCTTAATGGAACAGGGTTTGAACGCTCCTGAATTCGGGATGGCTTCCAACGTCGATGAAGCCAAGTCGGTTGCGTCAAGGATCGGATATCCAGTGCTTGTTCGGCCGTCATTCGTCTTAGGGGGTAGAGGGATGGAGATCGTCTATGACGACCATGCTCTCGCTTCATTCTTAGAACGAGCGACCGAGATCACCCCTTTACGACCAGTTTTGATCGACAAGTTCCTTGACGCCGCGATCGAAGTTGATGTGGATGCCCTCTTCGATGGTGAAGAACTTTTCATGGGTGGGATCATGGAACATATCGAGGAGGCTGGAGTACATAGCGGGGATAGCGCCTGCGTCATACCTCCACAGTCGCTCTCCCTTCAGATGCTCACCGAGATAGAGCGAGCGACCTTTCTTATCGCTCGCGCTGTTGGCGTGCGTGGGCTGATAAATATCCAGTTCGCCATCGGAACGATCAATGGTGAGGAGAGACTCTTCGTCCTTGAAGCGAATCCGCGGGCATCGAGAACTGTTCCATTTGTGAGCAAAGCGACTGGGTATCCCTTGGCAAAGGCCGCTGCGAAGATCGCAGTTGGCGCGAAGATCAGTGAATTGGTCGAGAGCGGGATGTTGCGTGAAGCAAGGAGCACCTCGATCGCGGTCAAGGAAGCAGTCCTGCCATGGAATCGATTCCGAAGACCTAACGGTGAAGGAGTCGATACGGTATTGGGACCTGAGATGAAATCGACAGGCGAAGTGATGGGAATCGCACCTACTTTCGGAAGTGCATTTGCGAAGAGCCAGATCAGTGCATTCGGTGCTCTGCCAGCTTCCGGAGCGATCTTCGTATCTCTCGCTGACAAGGACAAGGAGTCCGCAAGTGAATCACTTCGCCGTCTCCATTCCTTGGGCTATTCCCTTTATGCCACGAGTGGTACTCACGATTTCTTATCACATCTAGGTGTGCCTTCAATAAGGGTAAGGAAGCATTTTGAGTCATTAGGCGCGGATAGTCCAGGAACTTTTGTAGGTGAAACAGCGCTGACATTGATCCAGAGCGGAAAGGTGGATCTGATCGTAAACACTCCATTCGGCCGCGATCAGCGTCAAGATGGACGTTTGATTCGGACAGCTGCCATCGTAAAGAACCTCCCGTGCATAACCACAGTCCCAGGATTGAGGGCTGCAGTCGAAGCGATGACTTCATTCAGGGAATCGACACTTGGTGTGCGTTCACTGCAGGAATGGTTGGGCTGGGATGTGACGAGGTGAGGACGATCAATAAGGCAGCAATGCGCGTCACCGGGCGATTGCTCTCGAATAGAAGAGTCGGATCCTATTTCCATCTTGTCATCGAGGCTCCTAACATCGCGCAACATTCGCGTCCGGGAAACTTCGTTGCGATCGCCGTGGGCGGGATGCACTCGAGCATGATCCTCCATCGAGTTTTCGCCATCTACAGGTCGCGTTCCCATGGTGCACAAGGCTCCATCATCGAATTGATCCTCGCAGAGAGCGGTAAAGGGAGTCAGTGGCTCATCAATCAAAGCGAAGGAACAGAGCTGGAGATAACCGGACCTCTTGGTAATTCCTTTCCACTTCCTGCGGAACCACTCAATGTTGCACTCGTTGGCGGTGGATACGGTGCCGCACCGCTCTTCGATTTGGCTGAGCACCTCAAGGGACGTGGTTGTCGAGTGCACGCAGTCATTGGTGCTGCAACCTCATCACGAGTATTCGCTCCGCTCGACGGAAAGCGGGCGGTCAATTCGGTGACTGTCACCACCGAGGATGGAAGCGCAGGAGTGCAAGGACTTGTCACCGAACCTCTCCCTGACCTCATCGAACGCGAGAAGATCGACCTGATCTACTCCTGTGGACCGATGGGGATGTTGAAAGCTGTAGATGAAGTAACTCGACGATTCGACATCTCCCACCAACTTTCGGTCGAAGAGGCGATGGCTTGTGGAATCGGTATCTGTATGACGTGTGTCTTGCCGATGCGCCGTCTCGGTAGTGTTTCTATGCTTCGTAGTTGCATTGAAGGACCCGTCATCGATAGTGACGACATCGCATGGGATCAGATAGAGGCGTGGAAGCAGGATCGATGATGACATTCGATCTATCGACCGAGATCGCCGGAGTACGGTTCAAGAATCCGATCTTCACAGCAAGTGGTTGTGCCGCTTCAGGAAAGGAGCTTTCGCAATTCTTTCCATTGAGGGAACTTGGCGCCGTCGTAACGAAATCGATCATGTTAAAGGCGAGAGATGGACGACCAACACCGAGAATGGCTGAGACTCCCTCGGGAATGCTCAATTCGATCGGACTACAGGGACCCGGAATCGATCGGTTCTTGGAGGAAGACCTTGCATGGTTACGGACTCAAGATTGCGATGTCATCGTTTCGATCGCTGGTGAGAACGTTGACGAATATGGAGCGTTGGCTCGGCGGCTTCGAGGACAGAGTGGGATCAAGGCAATTGAGGTGAATATCTCGTGTCCTAATGTCGCGAATCGTGGACAGGTTTTTGCCTGCAATCCAATCACTGCCCGTGCCGCAATCGAAGCTGTTCGAATCAACCTTGGCGGAGAATTCCCTATCATCGCCAAGTTGACTCCGGATGTCACCGATATCACCGAGATTGCGAGCGAGGTGATCAATGCAGGAGCAGATGGCCTTGCTCTTATTAATACTCTTTTAGGTATGGTGATCGACCCCAAGACACTCAAGCCGCATCTAGCAGGAAAGACTGGTGGACTATCGGGACCGGCGATTCGACCTGTTGCCGTTCGAGCCATCTATCAAGTGAGAGCCAAGTTCCCAGAAACTCCAATCGTTGGGATGGGTGGTGTCACCAAAGGGGAGGATGCACTAGAACTAGTCGCTGCTGGCGCTAATGCAGTTTCGGTCGGAACCGCTTCGTTCGGCAATCCACTGAGTGTCATCGAGATCCGAGACCAACTCCAGTCGTTGCTCATGGAACATGGGATGCATCGATTCGAAGAGGCGATCGGAGTAGCACATGAATCCTGACTCGCCGATCATTCTCGCGGTCGACACCACGGAGATCGATACCGTAACGAGGTTAATCGATTCGACATCTACCTATATCTCGATCTATAAGTTTGGACTTGAGTTCTATTTGAAACACGGCGCGGTAGTGCTCCTTGAACTACAGTCACGGTATGACTTTCGACTCTTCCTCGATCTCAAGCTCCACGATATTCCGAACACGGTATCGAAGGCGGCCAATTCAGTTGCAGAGTTAAATCCATACATCCTCACAGTTCATGCCGCGGGTGGTGGCGCTATGGTCAGCGCCGCCTGTGAAGCGCTACCAAATACTTACGTTGCAGCAGTGACGGTACTCACCTCATTGGAGCAGAAGAATCTTGATCTGATGGGATTCGGTGCCAATCTTTCAGACCTTGTCCCCGCGCTTGCAAAGTCTTCAGTGGATGCTGGTGCGAGAGCGATCGTGGCTTCGCCACATGAGGTAGCCACATTGAAACTACTCTTTCCAGAGACTCTCATGATCACTCCTGGTATTCGAGCTGTAGGAGATGTGAAAGGGGATCAGAGTCGCGTCATGAGCGCGAGAGATGCTCTCGATAGCGGAAGTGATTACCTTGTCATCGGCCGACCTATTACGGCTGCTCCTTCACCAGGCGAGGCAGCGCGACAGATCCTCGCTACTCTCAGCTGACGGAGATCTTCTGATGTCCCTGCCCCCACCTCTTGATGATGAGACGAGAAGAAGCAATTCGATTCGCGCTATCGCAGCGAGGCGGGAACGAGCTGAGATCAAGAAATTGCTTCGAGATGGTGGGATCTCCCTTCGCGAAGTGCTCGGAAATCCGACGCCTGCGATATCGAGACTAAGGGTCGTCGAACTCCTTGAATCGCTACCGCATTTCGGTCCGGTTCGATCGTCGCAATTGATGGAGAAGATCGGCATATCGACGTCACGGCGAATCGCAGGTCTTGGCGTACGCCAACGACGAGAATTACTTGAAATCCTGGAGCGCAGTCTCTCATCCAAACTCCTGAGTACCCTAAGTGCCGTGTCTACTGCCTTCTATGGACGCTTGCTCGTGATCTCTGGCCCCGGTGGAGTAGGTAAGAGCACAGTGACGCGGGAACTGACTCGCTATGAGGATTTTTTCTTAAGCGTGAGTGTCACGACACGAGCGCCACGTAGAGAGGAAGTAGATGGTGTCCACTATCACTTCGTATCGCGGCAGGAATTCGAAGCACGAATTGCGAACAATGAGTTCATGGAGTGGGCGGAATTTGCAGGTAATCTCTATGGAACTCTTGAGTCAGATGTGCAAAGAGAACGTTTGGCCGGCAAGCACGTGGTCTTGGAAATCGAGTTACAAGGTGCCAGGCAAGTTAAGAAGGTTCACCCGGAGGCGATACTGATCTTCATTTCCCCGCCTTCATGGGAGGAGCTTGAAGGTCGCATCAGATCTCGCGGAACTGACAGCGAGGCGAGGATCGCAGAGAGATTGACCATAGCCCAAGAGGAGATGGTGGCATCGAAGGAATTCGATCATGTGCTCGTCAATACCCAGGTCGCAGAGGTCGTCGACAGGCTGGTAGCCTTGGCGACCTCATAGTCGGGAGCCCCCGCATCCTCACTGACGGCAACGATCTGAAACATGAAAAGGGAAGAAGCGCATGGAGTTTAAGTCTGAAGGAATTACGAACCCGGCGATCGATGATCTCCTCGAGAAGACTGGTTCTAAGTATTCCTTGGTGCTTTACGCTGCCAAGCGTGCCCGTCAGATCAATGCCTATTACTCGCAACTCGGTGAAGGGCTCCTGGAGTACGTAGGTCCACTGGTTGAAACGAACGTTCATGAGAAACCGCTCTCGATTGCGCTTCGTGAGATCAATGGCAACCTCCTTTCCATCGAGCAGTTGGATCCGACCGCGAACAAATAAGTCGAGGTCGAGGGCAGATGTCCTTTCCTCGGGGTAGAGAGCTGGTCTTAGGCGTAGGCGCCGGCATTGCGGCATATAAGTCATGTGAATTACTGCGACGTCTGCAAGACCACGGATTTCTCGTAACAGTGATCCCCACGCCCTCATCGCTTCATTTCGTCGGGAAAGCAACGTGGGAGGCGCTTTCACATCGACCGGTTCGGACAGAACTTTGGGAAAACGTCGAAGAAGTCCCCCACATCGAATTAGGTCGACGAGCAGACCTCATGGTGATCGCGCCCGCAACTGCGAATCTCATCTCGAGGTTGGCACATGGCAATGCAGACGACCTGTTGTCTGCGGTGGTCTTGAGTACGGCTGTGCCAATCGTCGTCGTTCCCGCGATGCATCCCGAGATGTGGTCTAACCCGGCAACCGTCGCGAATGTAGAGATATTGAGAGAACGTGGCTTCTACGTCATGAATCCTGATGAAGGTCGCCTTACCGGTGAAGAGGTTGGCGTCGGAAGATTCCCAGAGGTTTCGCGGATCATCGAATTCATTGAGACTTCATACGGTCATCGAGCGGATCTCATCGGGCGCAGAGTCGTCATTACTGGGGGCGGAACACGAGAACCCATTGATCCAGTGAGGTATATTGGAAATCGTTCAAGCGGAAAGCAAGCGTTCTCATTGGCAAATGAGGCGGTGCGACGTGGTGCCAAAGTCACGATGATCATGGGCCCGAACTCCCTGCCGAAGATTGAGGGAGTGGAGTATGTAGATATTGAGACGGCGCTTGAGATGGATACCGCATTACGAAGACTCAAGTCCGACTTTGACGCCCTCATCATGACTGCTGCTGTAGCGGATGCGAGACCTGTGTCGGTTGAGGCACAGAAGATCAAGAAGGAGGCATTGGGTGCCATCCTCTTAGAAGAGAATCCAGATCTTCTTCAAGGCGTTACCCAGATGCGAGCACCGGGCCAGGTTTTGGTTGGCTTTGCAGCCGAAACCACCTCTGACAGGAACGATCTCATTACTCTCGGAAACGAGAAGCTCCATAGAAAGGGAGTCGATCTACTTTTCGTCAACGACGTCTCAGGTGGCGCGGTATTTGGAGAAGATTCCACTCGAGGTTTCCTCTTGAATGAAGAAGGCGTCATTGGAGAATTTCCGCAGATCACAAAGGAAGAACTCGCTCGTCACCTGATGGATGCAATAGAAGAGAGGCTCGTATGAGTAAAGCAGTTCGCTTGTTCACTTCGGAATCAGTGACCGAGGGTCATCCCGACAAGATCGCTGATCAGATCTCGGATGCGATCCTTGACGATCTTTTGATACAAGATCCCCGTTCGAGGGTGGCAGTGGAGACTTTGATCACGACGGGCCAAGTCCACGTCGCTGGAGAAGTGACCACGTCAGGCTTTGCGGATGTCATGAAACTCGTTAGGGAGACGGTTCTAGAGATCGGTTATGACTCGTCTGACAAAGGGTTCGATGGGAACAGCTGTGGTGTTTCTATCTCCATCGGTCAGCAGTCGAGTGACATCGCGCAAGGAGTTGATCACGCTGTAGAAGAGCGAGTCGCTCTCTCGAAGGATCCGATAGACCTACAAGGAGCTGGCGATCAAGGACTGATGTTCGGTTATGCGACAAATGAGACGCCGACACTCATGCCGTTACCCATCTTCCTTGCGCATCGTTTGGCTGAGAGGTTGACTGAGGTAAGGAAGTCTGGCCTCCTGCCTTATCTGCGTCCTGACGGAAAGACTCAAGTGACGATCGCCTACGAAAGCGATAAGCCGGTTGCCATCGATACCGTTGTGATCTCGAGTCAACATTCCGCCGAGGTCGATGTTGCAGATCAACTCGTACAAGACGTTCAAGAGCATGTCATCGATGTCGTTCTAGCGGGTTCCGATCTTGATCGGTCCAACCTTAGGACGCTGATCAATCCGACGGGGCGTTTCGTCATCGGCGGACCTATGGGAGATGCGGGGCTTACTGGACGAAAAATCATCGTCGACACCTATGGCGGTATGGCTCGTCATGGGGGCGGCGCCTTCAGCGGTAAGGATCCATCTAAGGTGGATCGCTCTGCGGCATACGCCATGCGATGGGTGGCTAAGAATGTCGTCGCCGCGGGACTGGCTGATCGCTGTGAAGTCCAAGTCGCATATGCGATTGGCAAAGCACAGCCTGTTGGACTCTTCGTAGAGACCTTCGGGACGAATCATGTCGCCGAGGAGAAGATCCAGTCGGCGATCGTGGAAGTATTCGACCTTCGTCCAGCGGCCATCATCCGTGACCTTGATCTCTTGCGCCCCATCTATAGGAAGAGCGCCGCTTATGGTCACTTCGGGCGTGAATTGCCCAACTTCACCTGGGAAAGGACGGACAGGGCTTTCGCGCTACGTGACACTGTAAAGGGGTAGTTTCCCTTTCGTGGCAAAACTCCGGCTCAAGCAACCTACTGCTCGATCTTCACAAAAGGGGGGCAGTGAGCGGTATGTCGTAGAGGTTGCGGTTGCTGCACCGGTCCCTCACCTTGAAGGAATCTATTCGTATCGAAATGACGGTCATCCAGTCAATGTCGGTAGCGTCGTAGAGGTCCCATTTGGTGGTTCGGAGACTCACGGTTTCGTTATTGCGATGCGTCCCGAGGGGACGAATGACAGCGCATTGAAGAAGATCACAGACGTGTTGCATCTAGGTTCACTATTTTCTGAGGTCTCACTTAGGCGATTTCAAGGGATCTCGGAACGTTATGGAGCTTCACTTTTCTCGATCCTTTCCTTTGCCACACCACATTGGAGCAGGACCCAGATAGAAGGCAAGAATTCATCAAAGGTAATCCATCCGACCAATGAGGTCTCAGCAAAGGACAGAAATTACCTGACCAGCCTCTTTCCGGATCTCATCTACGGGAATTCGAAAGAAGGACAGACCAGAGATAACCATCTATTGCTACCTATTGGGGTGCCATGGGAGAGAGTTGCGATCTCACTTTTCCTGGCGCATCAGATCCCGACTCTTATCATCGTGCCGACGGAGAGATCACTCTCACGGATTTCGCATGCCTTGAAGGAGCGTGGATTCGAAAACTTCATCTCTCTAACCTCGAGTATGAAGAAGAGTGAACGCATCCGCGCACACCAAGAGCTTCTTTTGAACTTTCCGATGTTGGTGGTCGGAACACGAACGGCCGCGTTGGCCCCTTTTGATCCGAGTCGGATAATCATCGTCGACCCAAGTGACGAAAATTACGAGGAGCTGAGAACACCACATTGGAGAGCCGACGATCTTTCGCTATGGAGCACCACAAAAGAGATTTTTACACTTTCGCATAATCGCGATCTCTCCCTGCTCGCATCTGATAAGCGATACGTTGCAGGCACGACCAAGGGCAAGTATCAATTCATTGAAACCGCTATGGATCGAGTAATCGCTGACCTAAAGAGTCTTATTAGAGGTGAAAAGGCTTCACTCGCCATCTTGGTCAGTGTCACGGATCGAAGTTTCGGAAATGGCTTGATCTGCAAAACGTGCCACAATAGAACTCACTGTAGCTGCGGATTCCCCCTCCTGATTCCCAGACGCGGCGAATCCCCTCGTTGCTCACATTGCTTCAAGGACTACTCTGACTACAGATGCCATTTCTGTTCAGGAACCGAGATTGTTGCTACCAAAGTTGGTAGTGAGGCGCTTGCTCTGACAATTGCCAAGTCCGTCAAGGGATCAAGGGTCCATCTTTCAAACTCCTCTGAGCCCAGAGTGACCGTGACGAGGTCATATGACCATGACATCGTCATAGCAACGCATGGTCTCGAACCTCGCGTGGCTGACGTCTCTGGCAAGGCGTCGGGCTACGACATCATCGTCATGCTGGGCGGGCGAGCGGCATTCTCTGGATCGTCACTGAGTCGCGCTGATCGGATTCGGAGAAGTTGGGGTCGCTTATTGGGACTTGCACATCCGAGCAAGGCCAGATTCCTCGTTGATCTCGAATCCCAGCATCCGGAATTTCAAGAACTGAAGAGAACGTCCACATCTCATGGGTTGGATCTCGTACTGAGAGAGCGAAGGGAACTCAATCTTCCACCTATTTCGACCTTAGTGGAGTTGAAAGGGGAGGAGAGCGCGTTGCAACAGTTGCGTAAGCAGTTCTTGGGAGACCATCTCTTCACTATGTCGGGCCACGAGATCTTCCCGGTTCACCAGGGACGGATGGTGATGCGAGTGAAATCGGAATGTCGTACAGAGTTGCTACGACTACTGCAGAGCGTGACGAGAATTCGAAGTGCGAAGCGGCTCTCTGTCGTCTCCTATCGCATCGCTGATAACGTGTCATAAAGTATGATGGGCAGGTGGCGATCAGGAACATAAGATTTTTCGGCGATCCGGTTCTTACTACTCCCGCTGTTGAAGTGACCGAGTTTGATAAAGAACTTCGCGAGCTTGTCAGGGATCTGACGGATACCATGATCGATGCCCCGGGTGCTGGTCTTGCTGCGCCCCAAATAGGTGTCGGTCTGCGGGTTTTCACCTGGCACGTTGACGATGAATTCGGTCATCTAGTCAATCCCGTTCTTGATCTTTCTGAGGAAATGCAGGATGGAGAGGAAGGTTGCCTTTCCTTTCCGGGGCTTAGTTTCGATACTCCACGAGCCATGCGCGCCGTAGCGAAGGGTTTCAACATGCATGGTGAGCCGGTGACGATTGATGGGACGGAGTTCTTAGCTCGAGCACTCCAGCATGAAGTGGATCACCTCAATGGCATCCTCTTCATCGACCGCATGACGTCCGAAACACGCAAAGACGCCATGAGGGAGATCAGAGAGACTGAGTGGTTCTTAGCGAATCCAGACACAGAGGTACGGCTCTCACCACACTCGACTCGTGGGTTAGCTTTCTAGTTCCTTCATGAGTCTTAGGGTTCTGCTCGCATCCTCTTCCCGCTACTCGCTTCCCTTGCTGCAGGCAATTCAGAACGAGCCAAGGATCGATTTTCTGGGCCTTGTTTCGACACCGGACCGACCCAAGGGACGTCATGCAACGCCATCACCCAATGAATTGGTCGAATCTTTGCAGAATGATGGAATCCCATTGTGGAAGCCTGAAGGAGAGAGCGAACTGCTCGATGAGATCGAATCACTCGAACCAGATCTTGTACTGGTCGTTGCTTACGGTCGTTTGCTCAAGCGCCCCACTATCGAAGCGGTCCCGCGTGGATGGATCAACCTACATTTCTCCCTCTTACCCCGTTTTCGTGGCGCTGCACCGGTACAACGAGCAATCCTTGAGGGCGATGGGGTCTTTGGGTTCACTTTCTTCCAGATCGATGAAGGCATGGATACAGGACCCATTTATCTTCAAAAAGAAGTCACAGTAGACGAGACCGCTATGGCAACTGAGATCCTGAATCAAATTGCTTTTGAGGGTGCGGCCGCTCTTCCTCAGGTCATCACGATGGTTCTCGCTCATCAATCTCCCCACGTACAAACTGGCGAAGCCTCTCAAGCTCCAAAATTCTCGAAGCAGGAATTGCGACTCGACACGGGAGCCAATACGGAAGCGATGCTCCGGCAGATCCGTGCCTTCACACGTTCGCCTGGTGTCTGGTTCGAGTTCAACGGCCAGAGATGCATCATTACAGCAGCTAGATCATTCGAAGCTCAAGTCTCATCGAATGTCGTATCGTCCTTAAACGACTGCGCACTTTTAGGGTCGGGTGATGGTGCCATTGAGATCCTGAGAATCAAGCCAGAGGGTAAACGCGAAATGTCAGGAATTGAATGGTTGAGAGGTTTGCGTTTCGCTCCCGGAGAGAGTCGTTCGATCGGTCAATCCCTTTGACCAGAATTGAACCACGTAGAGCGGCGTGGGAATTCTTACGTGATGCCGAGCGGGATGATTCCTACATCAATCTTGCTATAGAGAATCTCTATCGAAAAGTCGATCCTAAAGAGCGACCCTTCGTCACTGAATTGGTTTTTGGCAGCGTTCGAATGAGAGGTTTCATTGACCACGTGATAGAAACTCTTTGTTACCGAGAAGTCGATGATTCGATACGAAGCATCTTGAGAATGGCGCTCTACGAGGCACTCCTGATGCGTACCGCTGATCATGCTGTGGTCAATGAATACGTAGAGATCGCTAAGAACGTCATCGGCAAGTCTAGATCTGGGTTCATCAATGCGGTGATGCGCCGTGCAGTGCGTGAACGTGATGCTTTAGTTGGCATGGAGGATCTTGACCTTGAAACCAGGAGCTCACATCCTCAATGGATCGTGGATGCATACGGTTCACTCCTATCAGGAGAAGAATTGGAGCGCGAACTCTTCTCCCATAACTTGGCAGGAGAAGTCACCCTCGTTTCCTTCGATACGCTCGACCCGAAGATGGGTATTCCTTCTGAATTGACCCCATTTGGTTACCGATCCCTTCAGCCTCCAGGTGAGATCGCGGAGATCAGGGAGTCGAGGGTTTTCGTTCAAGATGAAGGCTCGCAGGTTCTTTGCGAAATAGCGCTATCAACCGATAAGGAAAGAGTTTTGAAATGGTTGGATCTCTGCGCTGGTCCTGGCGGTAAGTTCGCGTATTTGGCAGGGAGTCTTACTCCGGAACACCTCATAGGAAATGAGTTACATCCACATCGAGCAGAGCTCATCAGAAAGCGAAAGCCAGAACATAGGGTTTTGGTAGGGGACGGAACGAAGTTTGCCGGTGACGAACTTTTCGATCGCATTGTCATCGATGCGCCATGCACTGGTATTGGTAGCTTGAGACGGCGTCCAGATGCGCGATGGCGTCGCACCGAAACTGATCTCAAGGAACTAGTGCCACTCCAAAGGAACCTCTTGAATCGTGCGGCAGAGATCCTCGCACCGGGAGGGATCATCTTCTATATGACCTGTTCACCGCATCCTTTGGAAACGGATGCTCAGATATCGGAATTTCTTGGAAACCATCCAGATTTCAAGATCGAACCTATTTCAAGAGAGCATGTCACTACGTTGAAGGACGATCGCTTGTTGCAATCTGTTAAGCAAGATGGTTCGTTGCAACTCTTGACCAAGGATTTCGGGACCGATGCTATGTTTCTGGCCATGCTGAGGAAACGGGTACTCACGTGATGCGAATCTGCCCATCCGTATTGAATGCCAATCAAGCGGACTTGTCTGGTGAGATCAAGCGTGTGGCTTCGGCGGCAGATTTCATCCACTTGGACATTATGGATAACGATTTCGTTCCGAACTTCACCTATGACTTCTCCGAGACAGAGAAAATCGTCAGGGATGCAACTCTGCCTATCGACCTTCATCTGATGGTTAACGATGCCGATTACTGGGGACCAAGGTACGCAGGATTACGGGACGCAGGTGTCTTCTCAGTGACGGTTCATTATGAAGCCACTCGCGATATACGTGCGACACTTGCTGGGATTGGTGGATGTGGAGTTCGACGAGGAGTCGCCCTGAAACCAGCGACGGCTGCAGAGGTTCTCCTTCCTTACCTTGCGGATATTGACATGGTCTTAGTGATGACGGTGGAGCCTGGTTTCGGTGGCCAGAAGTTCATGGCTGACATGATGAGCAAGGTCAAGCAAGTTCGAAGATACTTACAAGAGTCGGGGCGTGAGACGTCGTGGATTCAAGTCGATGGTGGAATCGCACTGGAGACGATCGGTCAGGCTGCGGAAGCGGGAGCCGATACCTTCGTTGCGGGGAGTGCGGTCTACCGAGAGTTAGACCCGGCATCTATGGTCAATAAATTACGACAGCGGGCCGAGATGCAATCTCAGTAGACTGAATGCATGAAGAGTTTCGAGTCCTTGTTTGTTGAGCTTCAAGAGCGGGCGCAGTTGAGGCCTGAAGGTTCGAAGACGGTGGAGCTACTTGATGCCGGAATACATCAGATCGGTAAAAAGATTATCGAAGAGGCTGGCGAAGTTTGGCTTGCCGCGGAGTACCAGAGCGAACAGGAGCTGGCTGAGGAGATTAGCCAATTGCTCTATCACCTTCAAGTATTGATGTTGGCTCGGAATATTCCGCTAACAGCGGTCATGGAAAGGTTGTAGGAACACCATGGCTCTAAAAGTTGCACTTCCCAACAAAGGATCGTTGTCGGAGGCATCGACAGCCATCTTTAGATCGGCGGGTTATCGTCAGCGACACGACGTAAAGGATCTTATTTTCCTCGATCCGGAGAATGAGATTGAGTTCTATTACCTGAGACCTCGAGATATCGCGACTTACGTTGGTAATGGCGATCTTGATCTTGGTATCACGGGTAGAGACCTTCTCCTAGATAGTGGTGCGAAGGCCATCGAATTACTTGATCTAGAATTCGGAAAGAGTCTGATGAGATTTGCCGCTCCCATAGAGACAGGAATCTCTTCCATCCAGGATCTTGGAGGTAGGCGGATCGCAACCTCATACCCTCGGCTTGTTCAAGATTACCTTGCAGCGAGGAAAATCAATGCTGTGATCGTTGAACTAGATGGTGCCATCGAAAGTTCAGTGAAACTAGGTGTTGCTGAAGTAATAGCGGACGTCGTCGCAACAGGTAGCACCTTGCGTCAGGCCGGCCTCACTCCTTTTGGTGAAGCGATCGTCTCTAGTACAGGCATCCTCATCGCGCGTGAGGCGAATGAGAGTTTCGATCTCTTGGTACGCCGCCTGCAAAGTGTCGTGTTCGCACGTCAATATGTTCTCTTAGATTACGACATCTCTAAGAATGCTCTTGATCAAGCTTGTAAGGTCACGCCCGGATTCGAATCGCCAACGATCTCGCCTTTGCAGAAAGAGGGTTGGTTCGCGGTGAGAGCCATGATCCCGCGGTTACATATGCATCGAATCATGGACGAACTGTATGAACTAGGAGCTCGTGGGATATTGGTGACGGAGATCCATTCCTGCAGGCTTTGAGATCACGGCCTTGTGATGTGTTGTAGTACGAGGCTGAGATCCCTTTCCTCGATGGCGACTTTGGCAACCTGCTGGAGTGCAGGCTTGGCGCAAAAGGCAATGCCAAGACCGGCCGTCGCGATCATCTCTCGATCATTGGCGCCATCTCCGATAGCGACGGTATCTTCAAGATCTATCCCATGAATCTGCGCCAACTCCAATAGAGCACTGGCTTTCTCTCGTGGACCGATAATCGGTCCTAGGACTCGACCGGTGAAGCGACCTTCCGCAGTCTCGAATCGATTCGCGCGAATGAGATGAAGGCCCAATGGGGCAAGAAAGTCATCGATGATCTCGTGAAACCCACCGCTGACAACTCCGATGATCCAGTTTCGATCTTGGAGTTCCTGGATCAGATTCTTGGCGCCCACTGTGAAAGAGAGCGACTTCCGAACAAAAGGAATGACGTCCGTAGAGATGCCTGCTAGAAGTGCGACACGCGCTTCTAAGGAGGAGTAGAAGTCACGTTCACCTGCCATGGCTGAGGCGGTGATCTCAGCGATCTGGCTACCTATCCCTGCCTTATCGGCTAAGAGATCAATTCCTTCCTCATTGATCAAGGTGGAATCCATATCCATCAATAGAAGTCCCGATTTCACGAAGGAAGCCTATCTCGCAGGATATCTTTCACTCCTATGTCCACTCTAACTCCCGATTCGGCAACGACGCTGATTTCTTTTAGAGGAGTTTCGGTCACCCGCTCACGGAAATCCATTCTGGATCAGATCAATTGGGATGTTTCTCTCGGAGAACGATGGGTGATCATCGGTCCGAATGGCGCTGGCAAGACAACGTTGCTCTCTATCATTGCAAGCTATCTCTTCCCAAGTCAGGGAGAGGTACGGATCCTTGGAAGTAGATTGGGCCAGATTGATACCGCAGAACTGAAGACTCGAATCGGTATGACTTCTGCTTCTTTACTCAACCTAGTACCTGAAGACGAACGTGCTGGAGACATAGTCCTTTCTAGCGCGTACGCGGTGTTCGGTCGATGGCAGGAGGAGTATGACCCTTGGGATGAGTCGCGAAGTAGCGCTCTTCTATCAGCACTCGGAGTTCGCGAACTTAAAGATCGCATCTTCTCGACACTCAGTGAAGGTGAGAAGAAGCGGGTGATGATCGCTCGTGCCTTGATGCCAGACCCTGAATTGCTTCTGATGGATGAACCTGCGGCTGGACTTGACTTAGGTGGTCGCGAGGATCTTCTTCGTAGGATCAGTGAGTTGTCATCTGATCCTTCCGCACCAGCGACAATCATGGTCACGCACCATCTTGAAGAGATTCCAGCCGGGACCACTCATTTGCTTGTCTTGAAGGATGGAAGATCCTTTGCACAGGGAAGGATCGAGGAGATACTGACCAGCGATTTACTGAGTGATCTCTACGGCATGCGTTTGGAACTCGATTCAAGACATGGCCGTTACTTTGCTCGATCTCTTTAGTTCTCTTCCATCGCCATGGAAAGAACATCTGGTTGACCTGGAGGAGACGTTTGATGAGATCTCTAGGAGGATCTCAACGGATAGAGGATGGCGAGACACCCTGATTCCTAGACCAGAGCAGATTTTCTCTGCTCTGGAGATTGCTCCTGACAAGGTACAGGTTGTCATAGTCGGCCAAGACCCATATCCGAATCGTTCATACGCAATGGGTCGAGCCTTTGCAGTCCCTGACTCGACTCTCACATTACCCGGCTCATTGAGGAACATTTTGAAGGAGAAAATCGCAGATGTGGGCGGGGATCTACCATCACCGAGTTTGAAAGAGTGGGAGATGCAAGGAGTCATGCTTCTCAACTCGGCATTAACCACGCGCGTGGGGGAGAGCGGTGCTCATCTCAATGTTGGCTGGGATGCTGTCACGAGAAGAATCATGGAATTCGTTGCAACGAATGGTGCAGTGGGAGTGCTCTGGGGTAAGAGCGCGGCCGGCTTTCAGTCGCTATTCGGAGCTCGAGTCATCATCGGGACCCATCCAAGCCCGCTCTCTGCACATCGGGGATTTTTCGGATCCAAGCCGTTCTCGAGACTAAACGACCTACTTCGAGTACCGATTGATTGGTGATCACAACGGCGAAAGTTTCGCACCGAATACCTAAGCCAAGAGAAAAAAGAAGGGCCCAGAACGAATACTGGACCCTTCTTCTCGATTACTTATCCAACCCAGGTATTGATTGGGGAGGAGAGGAAGTAGACCATAAAGAGGCCCGAGACAAGTAGCAAGAGCGGATGTACATCCTTGATTCTGCCTTGAACAAGTCGAATGACCACATGGCTTACGAATCCAGCGCCGATACCTACCGCGATGCTGTAGGTAAATGGCATCAAGATGATGGTCAAGAATGCAGGAATTCCGATCCCGTAGTCAGACCAGTCAATCTCCTTGATCTGAGTCATCATCAAGAATCCAACGATGATCAGTGCAGGAGTAGCGGCTTCGTAAGGGATGATCGCAACGAGTGGCGCGATGAACGTGGTCAACAAGAAGAGGATTCCTGTTGTCACCGATGCGAGTCCAGTACGAGCTCCTTCACCAACACCAGATGCGCTCTCGATATAGGAAGTGTTTGACGACACTGAAGCAGCACCGCCGGCAGCAGCCGCTAAAGAGTCGACGAGGAGAATGCGATCAGCATTAGGGACGTTTCCATCCTTGTCTACCAATCCCGCCTCATGACCGATCGCGGTCATCGTTCCCATGGTGTCAAAGAAGTCAGCCAAGAGGAGCGTGAAGATCAGGAGCAGAACAGTGATGAGACCGATATTGCTGAATGATCCGAAGAGGTTGAATTGACCGAGAAGCTCGAAGCTTGGTACGGCTACAACTTCGTCTGGAACTGTAGGAACGTTCAAGCCCCAACCCTTTGGATTGACGTTATCTGGTGATACGAAGCTAGGACCGATCTTGAAAGCAGATTCGAGAGCGATCGCAACTCCGGTTGCCACCACTATGCCGATCAAGAGCGCCCCTTTGACCTTCTTCACCATCAAGGCGATAGTGAGGAAGAGACCAAGTGCGAAGACGATGACAGGCCATCCGACAAGTTCGCCGCCGTCACCTAGGGTGACTGGAACAGGACCTTGACCGGTACGGCGTACGAAGCCCGCGTCGACCAATCCGATGAGTGCAATGAAGAGTCCGATACCGACTGAGATCGCGATCTTGAGCTGTGTTGGAACAGCCTTGAAGACGGCAACTCGGAATCCGGTGAGGACGAGGATTGTGATGATGATGCCCTCGAGCACCACCAATCCCATGGCATCTGCCCATGTCATTTGTGAGGCGATACCTACGGCGACGAATGTATTGAGACCGAGACCAGTTGCAAGTGCGAGTGGGAAATTTGCAACCATTCCCATGAGGATTGACATGACTCCAGCGATCAGTGCGGTAGCGGCAGCAACCAATGCGAGATTAGGTGCGTCCCCTCCTCCGATGTACTTGCCATCGGCATCCTGCGCCAAACCGATAATGAGCGGATTGAGCGCCACGATGTAGGCCATCGTGAAGAAGGTGACGACGCCACCTCGGATTTCCTGAGCGACGGTAGAGCCACGCTCCGATATTTTGAAATATGAATCGAGCACGGACTTACCTTTCTGTTTTGGTGACGGGGGTGTTTTCGACCCCGGGGGAAGGGTTGATAAGGACTTTGGAACTGATTTGGGGAAGGGCTTAACGCTATGCGCTACCGCGAGGTAGACCGAGAAACGACACCCAGCCAAATGGCAACTGATTGGCCGATGAGAAGCGCGAAGAGTGCGGTACCGACTCCCACTGTTCCACCAAGTAACGCGCCTAGGGTGAGGACCACAACCTCCAAGGTGAGCCTGATCCGTCCGATCCGAATTCCGGTTCTCTCGTTGAGTCCGGTCATGAGGCCATCACGCGGGCCTGCTCCTAGACCACATGTGAGATAGAGCGCAGAGCCCAGTCCGACAAGGATGATTCCAAGAAGAAGGGAGAGGTACTGGAAGAGAGCTTGACTTGGTTTCTGAAAAAGGTAGATCCCGAGATCGATGAAGAGTGAGATGACAACGATATTGAGCAAGGTACCGATGCCGATCTTCCGCTTCAAGGGAATCCAGAGGGCGAGAACTGTGAATCCGACAAAGATCGTTGCGATCCCGATGGAAATGTCGAGTGTTATCGCCAATCCTTGGGCAAGTACCGACCAGGGTGCATTTCCTAATGACGAGACGATGATCAACGCATCACCGAGCCCAAAGAATGCCAAACCAAAGACGAGTATCGCCAATCGATCCATCGAGACATCCCATGGATGGGAGGCTGTCCATGGGAGATGTGGAAGGTGACGATGCGGTTTGAAGAAGTCGAAGAATCGTTTCACCCAGGAAGATTCATGCATCGTTTCCAGAGTCTAGACTCATTTCATGTTCGTTGGCGCTGGAACACTAGTCAATGTCGTCGCCATCCTGATCGGGACGTTGATTGGGTTATTGGTCGGTAAACGTTTTAGAGATCAAACCAGGGACTTGATAACTCAGGCGATGGGTTTCATCACCCTGATTGCTGCTGCTGATGCCCTCTCCAATTTTTGGCGAGACGAGTTTCAGGCTGCTTTTGACGATGGTCTGCCTATCTTGATCATCCTAGCATCGCTTGCAATCGGCGGACTTCTCGGCAGTGCCATGAAGATCGAGGAGCGCATCGAGGCTTTTGGCGGACGCTTGAAGGCTAGGTTCTCACGTGGCGACAATCAGCGCTTTGTTGAGGGGTTCTTGGCGTCCTCAGTTCTTTTTGTCGTCGGCCCGATGGCTATCTTGGGATCGATCAGCGACGGCATAGGTAACGGAATCGAATTACTACTTCTCAAGAGCACCTTGGACTTCTTCATCACGATCGCATTCACGGCTAGTTTCGGATGGAGCGTGGGACTTTCCATCATCCCCGTAGCGATCTACCAACTCTCATGGACTCTCATAGGTTTCTCTCTCGGCGAGATACTGAGTTCGATTCAAGTCATCTCATTGACAGTGGTTGGTGGATGTTTACTCGTTGGCATCTCACTCTTCACGCTAGGAATCAAGCGCATCGCGATTGGAGATCTTCTGCCAGCGCTTGTCGTTGCGCCTATTCTGGTTGGGCTTCTCGCCAGGACTTGATATCGATCACGAAGCGATAGCGAACATCACTTCGCACAGTTCTGTCGAATGCTTCAT
The DNA here is from genome assembly GCA_049459795.1 of Candidatus Nanopelagicaceae bacterium. Taxonomy (GTDB): domain Bacteria; phylum Actinomycetota; class Actinomycetes; order Nanopelagicales; family Nanopelagicaceae; genus SYAN01. The sequence goes on from JBMUDS010000003.1 coordinate 45,699, forward strand.
CGATTGCATCGGGCACGATCACTTCTATCTCACTTAAGAGTGAACGTCTATGTGCGAACTCAATCATCTCTTCACATTCACTGACGCTTCCGATCATTGATCCGGAGAGCGATCGACGGCCATCTAAAAGTGATCCAGCTTTTATGGCATACGGTTTTCCTGGAAGGCCGATGCAGACGAGCGTTCCATCGATCTTCAAACTCTGAAGATAAGGGTCCAGATCGATATCTGCAGAGACAGTATTAAGGATCAGGTCGAAGCTGCGTCGAAGATTGAGTTTGTCGCTCATCTGAACGAAGGAAGAAGCGCCAAGTCGGAATGCGTCGCTCTCTTTCTTTGGGGAATGTGAGATGACAGTGACATGAGCTCCGAGGGCTGCGGCGAATTTGACGCCAATATGTCCTAAGCCCCCAAGGCCCAGAATCGCGACCGAAGTGTCCTGCCCCACCTTCCAATGTTTCAAAGGGGAATAGAGGGTGATGCCAGCACAGAGGAGCGGCGCCACCTCTGGTCTTATGAAGTCAGATGGGACTCTGACCGCATACCTTTCATCAAGGACATAATCGGTCGAATAGCCACCAAAAGTCGGAGTCTTGCCATCTCGTTCCATACTGTTATAGGTCTCGATCATCCCTTTATCGCAGAAATGTGTCATGCCAGATGAACATGGTGTGCATTCGCGACAAGAATCGATGTAGACGCCGACCCCAACTGCATCCCCAACCTTGAATCTAGTTACCGAAGATCCAATATCAGTGACTCGACCAATGATCTCGTGGCCAGGAACCATCGGGAAACGCGCTCGTCCCCATTCACCCCGAGCTTGATGGATATCAGAGTGACAGATTCCTGCGTAGTGGATGTCAAGGCGAATGTCGCTGGGGCCAAGCGGACGTCGTTCGAAGTCGAATCTTTTGAATGACCCTCCTGCTTCATAAGCAGCAAAGCCGATGGTCATCAGGCTTTCTCCTGAAACGATTCTGTAGCCGGTTCCGTATCCAGAGCGTTCTGGAAAGGCAAAGTCTCCTTTGAGGAGAATTGCCCACCACTTCCTTGGGTGACCATGCGCATATGATGTCGACGACATAGGACTTCGTATGCAATGACCGAAGCGCTTCGCGAGGATTGTGTATCACCGACGAGAACTTGGTCTCCTTCAATGACCATAGTTCCGTTGATTGTGCGGGCATTATGTGTGGCCCTTTCGCCACACCAGCAGAGCGCTTCCACTTGCAATGTCTGAACTCGATCAGCCAATTCGACGAGTCGAGCCGATCCTGGAAAGAGTTTGGTGCGAAAGTCGGTCAGGATGCCGAAGGCATACACATCGATTCCGAGTCCATCTGCGATCCTGGCGAGGCCCTCTATCTGCTCTTCGGTATAAAACTGTGCTTCGTCACAGATTACGTAGTCGACCCGATCGCCTATCGATAATCTCTCAACGACATATCTATGGATATCGAATGCAGGAACGACTTCGATTGCTTCTGATCGAAGACCGAGCCGGGAAGAGATAGTTCCGCTTCCAGCCCTATCTTGTGAAGTGAATATAAGTCCGGTCCTTCCGCGACTACTGTGATTGTGGGCGGTCTGTAAAGCCAAGGTTGACTTTCCAGAGTCCATAGTTCCGCAGTAATAGATCAACTCAGCCACGGACCGCTCCCATCAAGACCTCTGCTCTGAGTCCAAACCTATCGGAGCTCATTGGACAACGAGTGCTTCAATCGGAAGATTCGCATTTCTCGTCAACAATCGTTGACGACCGCCTAATCCACCTAGTTCCAAAAGACAGCCGAATCCCGTTGGGATGGCGCCAGCCTTGTCAATCAGATCCAGGCTTGCAACCGCTGTACCGCCCGTGGCAAGCACATCATCGATCACGCCCACCTTGATGCCGTCTCGAAGGAGATGCTGGTGAACCTGTAACTCGTCTTCACCGTACTCCAATGCGTACCTGACCGAATGGACCGCACGGGGAGATTTACCGGGCTTTCGAAGCGGAATGAAACCGATGCCTAGTGTTGAGGCGACTGCGGCACCCAATATGAATCCCCTTGCTTCGATACCCGCAATAGCATCACTCTCAGTTCCATCAAAAAACGTTGCTAAGAGATCGATACTTCTTTTGAGAGCCGGTCCATCTGCCAAGAGTGGAGTTATGTCTTTGAAGAGAATCCCCGGCTTCGGGTAATCGGGTACCGCCGCAATGTACTTATCGAGATCAATTGGGAGTCCATCTGGCTGATTTGCCACAACGACCCCCTCATATAAGCGAAGAGTGAACGTGTCCGAACGGGGACTTGAACCCCGAAGCCCTTATCGGGCACTAGCACCTCAAGCTAGCGCGTCTGCCAATTCCGCCACCCGGACGTGAGCGAGAACCCTATCACCGAGGCGCAATACCCTTCACCCATGACGAAGAACGCATTCACTGAGGAAGAGTTGACCAACCTTGAAACGGAGACGGTGCGGATATGTCAAGAGTTGATTCGGATTCCCAGCGTCAACTTCGGTGAGGGCAAGGGAGACGAAAAGGCAGTTGCTGAATTTGTCGCCTCTCTCTTGTCCGAGGTCGGTATCAAGAATGAGATTATCGAAACTGGCTCCAATCGACTCAATGTCGTAGCCAGGATCAAGGGTCAGGATTCGGCAAGACCAGGACTTGTGCTGCACGGTCATATCGATGTCGTTCCGGTGAATGCCGACGATTGGAGTGTCGATCCCTTCGGCGGGATCATCAAAGATGGTTGTGTCTGGGGTCGCGGTGCTGTCGACATGAAGAATATGGACGCGATGATATTGGCGATCGTCCGGATGTGGGCGCGTTCGGGATATCAACCTCCACGAGATATCGTGCTTGCCTTTTTTGCAGATGAGGAGGCAGGCTCGATCTACGGGAGTCGGTGGCTGGTAAAGAATCGTCCCGAACTTTTCGAAGGTTGTTCCGAAGCGGTCTCGGAGGTTGGAGGGTTCTCACTCACTCTGCCTAACGGCAAGCGGCTCTATCTCATCGAAAGCGCTGAGAAGGGAATCCATTGGATGAAACTCAACGCCAAAGGCACCGCGAGTCATGGATCAATGATCACTACCGATAACGCGATCGTGAAACTCTCTGAAGCTCTTTCAAGGATTGGAAGCTTCTCGTGGCCAGAACGTGCCACCAAGACAGCGAGCATTCTCATGCAGAAAGTTGCGGAGGCGATGGGGGAGACTTTCGATGGAAAGAATCTTCGTAGTTACCTTAAGTACTTCGGCGGAATGACCAAGATGATCGGAGCCACGCTCCAGAACACAGCTAATCCTTCGATGCTGGAAGCTGGCTATAAGGCGAACGTCGTACCTGGAGGTGCCTCAGCTGTCGTCGATGGAAGATTCCTTCCTGGATTCGAAGAAGAAATGAACGCCACGCTGCAAAATCTTGTCGGTCCTCATGTTGAAATCGAAACCTTGGTGCGGGATAAGGCTCTTGAATTCGATTTCTCTGGTCCCATCGTCGACGCCATGTGTGAAGCGATTCGGCATGAAGACCCCGAAGGGGTGCCAGTTCCATATTTGATGAGTGGTGGCACTGATAACAAGGCACTATCTGATTTGGGTATCACCGGGTTCGGTTTCAGCCCGCTCAAGATTCCAGCCGACTTGGACTTCATGTCGCTCTTTCACGGCGTCGATGAGCGAGTACCCATCGATGGTCTCCACTTTGGCGTAAGGGCGCTACACAGATTCTTGTTGAATGCCTGATTTCATCGAAGATTAGTTCAATCGCCGACTTCACTTTGGGAAGAAACCTCGTCGAGTGCGCTGCTTACTTGCGCAGGGATCTCAACTTCTTCGCTTCGCAATATTCCCTTTAATTGGGCACCGGTGCGCGCTCCAACAATCGATGCACTGACTCCTTTGCGATCACGAATCCACGCGACGGCCACTTCTAGAGGAGATAACCCGAGACCATCGGCAGCAACCATCACCGCTTGAGTGATGGTTCGAGCCCGCTTGTTTAAGTATGGCGCGATGAACGAGGCGAAGTGTTGAGACGCTCCCCGAGAATCGATGGGCATTCCTTCTTGATATTTCCCAGTCAAGACTCCTCTTCCCAAAGGTGACCATGCCAAGAAGCCAACGCCCATCTCCTGGGCAGCCGGAAGAACTTCATTCTCCACCTGCCTATTAAGAAGGGAATATTCATTCTGTAGTGACGAAATAGCTACTTTCCCTAAGAAGGGGTTCTGAATCGTTACCGCTCGAGCACTTTGCCAACCGTTGAAATTCGAGACCCCCACATAGCGCACACGACCTGACGCGACTGCGTAATCTAGAGCAGAGAGTGTCTCTTCTATCCTGGTCTCGTCGTCATAAGCATGGATCTGCCAGAGATCAACGGTATCGACACCTAACCGAGAGAGTGAACGATCAAGATCGGAAAGTAGGGAAGCCCTTGAGTTATCAACCTTCCGTTGGCCATCCTTGAATGAGATTCCAGCCTTCGTGGCGATGATGAGCTCCTCCCGGGAGACGAGAGTCCCGATGAAACCGCCGATCACGCGTTCACTATCGCCGTCTCCATAGATCGCTGCCGAGTCGATGAGATTTCCACCAGCGTCAAGGAAGGACCTCAATTGGTTCGCGGCTTCATGTTCGTCCGTATCGCGACCCCAGGTCATTGTTCCCAGGGCAATCCTGCTGACATGCAATCCGCTGGTTCCTAAACGTCGCTTAAGCATTTGCGCAAGATTATTGCTCTAGTTTCATTCCTCAAGGCTGACACCCGGCCAGAGAAGGTCTTTCTTGATTGACCGGTGGGTCCCTTCAAGGATGGAGAAGTACCCTTGCGAAATGACTCCACTACGTAGGTCGACAAGGGACTCGTTACGGGAGCCACGGCATATGAAGAGATTCCTGATCGTCCGCCACGCAGAGTCGACGGCCAATACGGAAGGGATACTAGCTGGACGCATAGATCCGACAGCGTTGACTGCCAGTGGAAGAGATGCGGCGGCGAAACTGAATACGGTCATTGCCGAATTCAACCCTGAGATCGCGAAGGTTTCACCCATGCTTCGGTGCCGACAGACGATCGAATTAGCCGGCCTTCTTGACTACCACCTTGATGACCGCTTGATTGAGATGGATTATGGGAGTTGGAGCGGTCGCTCTTTGAAATCCTTATCCCGAAAACGCGAGTGGCGAGAAATACAAGAGAGACCGGACAACTTCACCTTCCCTCGCGGCGAATCGTTCGCACAGGCTTGGGACCGAATCGGAGAACTTTTGGGTGATCTTGATGTGTCAGCGAATGAAAAGTTCTTATTGGTGACCCACGGAGATATCTCAAGAATGATCATCGCTCGGCTATTGGGCTTTCCGCTCAACGATTTCCAACGCTTTATGATCCAGCCGGGTTCTCATTCATTGATTTCGTCGAATGGTCGGGATAAGACGACAGTCGGCTATCTCAATCGGATTGAACCTATGAAGGGATCAGACAGGGGTTCTTCAGATGTGACATTCAAAGTCGGTGGCGAATGACTTCATTCTCTTTCGAACGGTGTGACCGTTTCGTCATAGGCACAGTCGGCATGCCAGGCGAACGGGAGTTCTATCTACAAATCACTCAGGATGACCGACATACAAGTTTCGCTATGGAGAAGGGGCAAGCAAGTGCACTTTCTGAACGTATGCGCCAGTTACTGAAAGAACTTCGGCGTCGTAACGTCACTTCAGCGGGATTGATGAGCAAAGAGAATGTGGATGATGATCCTCTCACCATGCCTGTCGATTCGGAATTTCCTTTGGGGGATATGAGTTTGATATGGGTCGAAGAGAGCGAAATGATCGTATTCGAAGCTTCTAGCGCCGATCAAAACGTGCCTGGCACATTGGCTGTCTCACTCTCAGTTTCACAGGCGAACGAATTCATTCGCCGAACCGACAAAGTCGTGAGCGCAGGAAGGGCTCCTTGTCCTTTTTGCGGTTTGCCATTGAACGTCGATGGACATCTCTGTCCTCGTGCAAATGGCTACCGCAGATGACAGAAGTTTCCGAGCTTCTCTTGTCAGCTGAACTCGTTATCACCCATCGACTTGTCGACGCTTCGAACGCAACGCTCTACGGCGAGATCGAAGGATATGGATCGGTGATCTATAAACCGATCGCGGGGGAGCGACCGTTATGGGACTTTCCGGATGGAACCCTCGCCGATAGGGAAGTAGCCGCCTATAAATTGAGCGACTATCTGGGACTAGATCTTGTTCCTACAACGATTTTGAGAGATGGTCCGTTCGGAATGGGGATGGTTCAACAGTGGATCGAGGTTGATGAAACTTGTGACCTCATTGCATTCGGTCAGAGCGATGACTGTCAGATTCGTCTTCTAGCGATCTTTGATGCGCTCATCAACAACACGGATCGCAAATTCGGCCATCTGCTCATCGATATGGAGGGCAGATTATTCGGATGTGATCACGGGGTGACATTCCATCAGGATGACAAGCTTCGCACTGTTCTCTGGCAATTCGCGGGTAGTGCATTTCATGATGACGAATTTGAGATACTGAGGGTGCTACAGAAGGATCGAGGGTTGATAGAAGCGGCTTTGCGTCCACACCTCACTTCGATCGAGATTGAAGCACTATTCAAGAGAAACGCGAATCTTCTAGAGAGTGGTTCTTTCCCACTTCCTTCAACTGAATGGCCGCCGGTGCCTTGGCCGCCGGTTTAATCGTAGTAAAGATGAAAGCGTAGACTCGTCATATGCGCTCGTGGCCCGGAATCTACAGACCGCCCTTGCCAAGTGCTATCGATATACCTTCATTGAGACTGCGAGAAAGTTACAGCAATACGCTCGTCGAGATATCAGAAGATAAGCCGTTCACCATGTATGTCTGTGGCATCACACCGTATGACGCTACCCATATCGGGCATGCGGCCACATACTTGACCTTCGATCTCATCCATCGTTTCCTTCTTGCCCAAGGTGTAAGCGTTCGATTCTTGGAGAATGTGACCGATATTGACGATCCACTCTTTGAAAGAGCGTTGCGAGATGGGGTCCCATGGCAAGATCTTGGAAAAGGTCAAGTGGATCTCTTCCTCTCAGATATGACGAACCTTCGCATCCTTCCGCCTATAGAACTGTTGACAGTGACTGAGGCGATGGAAGAGATCATCGAATTCATCTCAACCCTAGCGGCGAAAGGAGTGACGTATCAGATCGGAAATGACACTTACCTTGATGCAGCGAGAGTAACTGACTTCAGCGACCTTCCTTACCCACTGGAACAATCAATACGCCTTTTCGCAGACCGTGGCGGTGATCCTGGTCGCTCCGGGAAGCGACATCCTCTAGATCCCTTGCTCTGGCGCGAGAGCGGGTCGGGGGAGCCATCGTGGGACAGTCCTCAAGGTAAAGGACGTCCTGGTTGGCATATCGAATGTAACGCGATCTCACATTCCTTGGTGCGAGAGAAAGCTTCGGCGACTATCTCACTACAAGGTGGTGGTGAGGACCTAAAGTTCCCACATCATTACATGACGGCACTCCAAGAGAAAGCACGGTCTGGTTCCGCTTTCGCGGAGATCTTCGTTCATACCGGAATGATTCGATATCAAGGCGAGAAGATGTCAAAGAGCCTTGGGAATCTCGTTTTTGTCTCTGAGCTGATCGGCCGAGGAATACCGCCTATGGCGATTCGACTCGCCTTGCTCTCAGGGCATTATGGGAACGAACGAGACTGGAACGACGCTTTACTGGCTGAGGCACAAGATCTTTACCAACGACTTCTACGAGTCTTATCCCGTGATCGAGTTCTTCCCTATGATGAGGTCTTGAGAGAAGTTCTTATCGCACTCTCAGATAATTTGGATACACCGAAAGCGCTCCTTGCGTTGAAGCGTTATGTCGAACGTGTGGAGACATCTCCTAATGAAGAAGCCTCTGACGTGAAGCCAGGCGCTCTCTCTAGATTCCTCGATACCGTTCTAGGAGTCGCCTTCTAGCTGTTTTCCTGTCGCCTCAAGAAACGTTCAACTTCCTTTGCTATGGAATCGCCAGTCGCTTCCCGAAGCTCGTCATCGTCCTTACTACGCTCAAGTTCGCGTACGTAATCACCAACCTCAGAATCTTCCGCAGCCATTCGGTCGACGTTTGACTCCCAGATGGTGGCTCGCTCCTTGAGGTTCCCGATCGGGAATTTAAGACCTAAGTGCTCCTCAAGTGCCTCAATCAAAGCCAGGGTCGCCTTCGGAGAGGGAGTTGTGGAAACGTAATGCGGTACCGCTGCCCACAATGAGAGTGCATTAAGTTCACGGTTCCTCGCCTCGTCTCCAATGACACCTAGGATTCCGGTGATCCCCTCATATTGCGAAGGTTCAACACCCAGTTCCTTTGCGAGCATCGGATCGGAAGCAGTCGCACTCACCGCAATGGGTCGGGAATGAGGAACATCGGCAAGAAGGCCACCCAACATCACCAAGAGATCAACCTCATAATCGTCGGCAACATCTAACAACTCCGAAGAGAAGCTTTTCCAACGCATCGATGGCTCTGCGCCGAGGACAAGTAACACCTCGCGAGTGGAGTGAGGATGCTTCACTGAGAAGATCTTCGTCGTCGGCCAAATGATCTCTCGCGCACCTCGCTCATCAAGTTTGATGGCAGGACGGTTGACCTGGAAGTCATAGAAATCCTCGGGATCGAATTCAGCGACAAGCGAGCCTTCCCACTCGTCAAGAAGATGAGAGATGACCTGCGATGCTGACTCACCTGCATCGTTCCAGCCGGTAAATGCCACCAGCATGACTCGAGGTTCTTCTTCGTCTCGCATCTGCACCTCTTTACTTTACGATAATCTTCGTCTGATGAGCGCGTTGAAATCGGTATCGGTTCCGTCGCCGCTCCCCGGCCGGAGCGAGGGTTCGCTTCGCCGGGCCCTTCGAACCCGTACCGTCGTAGCAGACGGTGCCATGGGCACCATGATCCAAGCGGCCAATCCCTCGTTAGAGGATTTTGAGGGTCACGAAGGGTGCAACGAAGTTCTCAATCGCACTCGTCCTGAACTGATTGCAGAGATCCATCGCGCATATTTTGACGCCGGAGTCGATGCTGTCGAGACAAACACCTTTGGGGCGAATCTCGCAAATCTTGGGGAGTATGGGATCTCAGACCAAATCTACGAACTTTCCTTCAAGGGCGCGGAGATCGCTCGCTCGGTTGCTGATTCGTTTTCGGATCATCGTTGGGTTCTCGGTTCGATTGGACCAGGGACTAAATTGCCCACATTAGGTCATGTCAGCTATTCGGAGTTGCTCAGCGCTTATCGCGAGAACGCTCGTGGACTGATCGATGGCGGTGCGGATGCCATCATCGTCGAAACTACGCAGGATCTCCTGCAGTTGAAGTCTGCAGTCAACGGGGCTAGGGAAGCGATCCAAGCTGCTGATCGCGATGTCGTTCTCATCGCTCAGTTCACAGTTGAGGCGACGGGAACGATGCTTCTCGGTAGCGAAACTCCCGCGGCTCTCAACACACTCTCGCGACTTGGAGTCGACGTGATCGGCATGAACTGCGCGACAGGTCCTGCGGAGATGTCAGAGCATCTCAGGCAGCTGAGTCACAATTCTTCGATCCCTCTTTCATGCATGCCAAACGCTGGTCTTCCCGTTCTCGGTGGCGATGGGCCAAGGTACGACTTGGCACCAGCAGAATTGGCAACGGCGCTTGCCCGTTTCGTTGAAGACTATGGCATCCGATTGGTCGGCGGGTGTTGTGGCACAACACCTGAGCATCTCGGTCGTGTCGTGTCGACCGTTCGTAAGCTTGAAGCTTGCGACGAAGCATCCATCGAGTCAACAAAGACTGAGCAAGTTGGCCGTTCTGCCACCGTGGAGGCCGGTGCAAGTTCGATCTATCAGTTTGTTCCATTCCGACAGGATCAGACCTATCTATCGGTAGGTGAACGTACGAATGCGAATGGTTCTCGAGCATTCCGCGAGGCCCTTCTTGCCGAGAATTGGGAAGCATGCGTTGAGATCGCCAAGGAACAGGTGAGCGAAGGCGCACACATGATTGATCTCTCTGTTGATTATGTAGGACGCGATGGTGTTCGTGATATGCGGGAATTGGCATCTCGCCTTGCGACCGCGATCACCTTGCCGATCGTCCTCGATTCCACCGAACCGAACGTTCTAAAGGCGGGATTAGAGAGTCTCGGTGGCCGGTCGGTGATCAACTCCGTCAATTATGAGGATGGTGATGGTCCCACTTCACGATTTACACGAATCATGCCTCTTGTAAAGGAGCATGGGGCAGCGGTCATCGCACTCACCATCGATGAGGAGGGTCAAGCCCGCGATAGTGATTGGAAGGTTCGTGTCGCAGGGCGATTGATACGTGATCTGACTGAGAAGTGGAATCTGGAAACAAGCGAGATCATCATTGACTGCCTAACCTTCCCGATAGCGACAGGTCAAGAAGAGACCCGCAAAGACGGAATCGCTACCCTAGACGCAATTCGAAGACTGCGCGATCTTTACCCAGAGGTTCAGATGATCCTAGGCATTAGCAATGTCTCATTCGGTCTCAATCCCGCCGCCCGAGTGGTCCTTAATTCAGTTTTTCTCGACGAAGCCGTCAAAGCGGGTCTTACATCAGCGATAGTCCATCCATCGAAGATCGAGCCCCTGAATCGAATCGACGAGCGCACCAAGGAAGTCGCGTTGGACCTCATCTATGACCGGCGCCGCTTCGAAGAAGGTGAATGCATCTATGACCCGTTGACTGAATTTCTTCAGTTGTTCGAAGGCGTAGAGCTGGTCTCCAATCGTGTCAGCAAGTTGGAACGTCTGTACCAGATGCCGCTTGAAGAAAGATTGAGAGCGCGCATCATCGATGGCGAGAAGACGAAACTCAACGTGGACCTAGATCTGGCAATGAAACAGGGCATTGCGCCGTTGACAATCATCAACGATCATCTTCTCGAAGGAATGAAGACAGTAGGGGATCTCTTTGGTCGCGGCGAGATGCAATTGCCCTTTGTTCTGCAATCGGCAGAAGTGATGAAGAGTGCAGTTGCTTACCTAGAACCGCATATGGAGCGCAGTGAATCAAGTGATCGTGGATCAATTCTCCTGGCCACGGTAAAGGGCGATGTCCACGATATTGGCAAGAATTTGGTCGACATCATCCTTTCCAACAACGGATACCGCACAGTGAATATAGGCATCAAGCAGACGATTAATCAGATCATCGATGCCGCAGAGGCCTCGAACGTTGACGTGATAGGGATGAGTGGTCTACTGGTCAAGTCGACAGTCATCATGCGCGAGAATCTTCAAGAACTGGTCAATCGCAAGCTTGATAAGCGTTGGCCGATCATTCTTGGCGGCGCTGCTTTGACGAGAAGTTTCGTCGAACAAGATCTCGCGGATGAGTTTCCAGGAACGGTCCGCTATGCCAAGGATGCTTTCGAGGGGTTGGACCTCATGAACACCCTCATCGCTATCAAGAACGGTGATGCTTCGGCGTCACTGCCACCTTTGAAGAGAAGAGTCACAAAACGCGTCACGAGCGAACGGATGGCACCTGCTGGTGTTCGAAGCGATGTCATGCGCGATATCGATGTCCCAGAAGCTCCTTTTTATGGATCTCGCACCGTTAAGGGAATCGCAGTTGCTGATTATCTTTCTCTGCTCGATGAGCGAGCACTCTTCGTTGGTCAATGGGGTTTGGATGGATCTCGTGGAAGATTCAATGAGATGGCAGAAGAGGAAGGACGTCCGCGATTGCGCGCCCTCCTCAATGATGCCCAGCGCGAGAGATGGCTTGAAGCAGGCGTGGTCTATGGATATTTCCCCTGCTACGGCGATGGCGAGGATCTCATCATCGTCGATGAGGGCGATGTAGGTTCCTTGACCGAGAGAATGCGTTTCTCGTTCCCGAGACAGAGTCGAGATCGCTACCTATGTATCAGCGACTTCTTCAGAGATCGCGGAGAAGCTAGCGAGAAGGGCCCGGACGTCGTTGCCTTTCACATCGTCACCATGGGAAATGCGGTATCTCGAGCCACGGCGCAGCTCTTCGAGTCAAATCACTATCGGGAGTATCTCGAACTACATGGCCTATCTGTTCAACTTACCGAGGCTTTGGCCGAGTATTGGCATAAACGAGTACGAGATGAATTGGGAATGGGCACCGAAGATGCCAAGGGAGTGCAGGAGATCCTTGATCAGGGTTATCGAGGCTCACGCTACAGTTTTGGATATCCAGCCTGCCCCGATCTATCCCAGCAGAGCTTGATTATGGATCTTCTAGATGCCCCGAGCATCGGAGTATCGCTATCAGAGGAGTTCCAACTCCATCCAGAACAAAGCACTTCAGCAATCATCGTTCATCATCCTGAAGCGAAGTATTTCAATGCGAATTGAGATGAGCGATCGGGTGTCGACACCTTCACTAGAGGCGATGCTCTGGGACATGGATGGCACACTCGTCGATACAGAGCCGATGTGGGTCACGTGCGAAGAAGAATTGATGCATGAGTTTGGTTACCGATGGTCAGAGCAGGACGCCTTGCACTGTATCGGTGGACCCATGGAACGAGTTCAGGTATATCTCAAAGAGAAGAGCGGCAGTGATCGAGATCCGGGCTGGTTCGGTGATCGATTGATCGAGATGATGCTTGCGAAACTCGAAGCGGGGGCGATCCTTCGTCCAGGAGCTTTAGAACTTGTAGATGCTGCACGCGAGAGTGGTGTGCGGCTCGCACTGGTCAGCGCTAGTAGGCGCTCGATCGTGGATGCAGTGCTTCGAGGCCTGCCATTCGAATTCGATATCTCCATTTCGGCCTCTGAGGTAGTGCGATCCAAACCACATCCCGAAGGGTATTTGCGAGCAGCGAATGACCTCGCGTCATCCATTCAGTCGTGTGTGGTCATCGAAGATTCATCCGTTGGAATCACATCAGGACTGGAAAGTGGTGCGATGGTTATTGGGGTCACGCATCAGTCTTACGAGCACATCAATTTCTTTGGGGTCCCAGATCTCAGCAAGATGTCGTGGCCCGAGCTGAATTCACTTCACAAGAGCTGGATCTTACAAAGGGTTGAGAGTGAAAGAAGATGACCCGGATGGGTTTTGAGGAAGGCGATCGAATCCGACTCGAGGATGAAAAAGGGAGAATCGTCTCGTTCACCCTCAAGCGAGGAGAGACTTTCCACACTCATAAGGGTTGGATTAAGCATGACGATGTGATTGGAAAGCCAGAAGGTTCGATTATCACCACCAATTCGGGAATGAATTACCAAGCCTTCACTCCGCTCTATCCTGATTTCACCCTGGGAATGCCGCGAGGTGCGACCATCATCTATCCAAAAGATTCTGCACTGATCGTTGGTTACGGTGATATACGAAGCGGTCAAAAAATAGTCGAAGCAGGGGCGGGTAGCGGTGCCTTGTCCATAGCACTGTTGAAGACACTCTCAGAACGAGGGCAGTTGCTCTCTTTCGAAGCGCGTCAAGATTTCTCTACTATTGCTTCGAAGAATGTTGAAACTTTTTTCGGTCGACTGCCGGAGAATTGGAACTTGCAGACCTGTCGATTGGAGGATGTGGAACCTAACGTCCTTAGCCATGCAGATCGTTTCATCTTAGATATGCTTGCTCCATGGGAACATATACCTCTCGCTGCTGAATCTCTCGTGCCCGGGGGTTTGTTAATCGTCTATGTCGCTACGACGACTCAACTCTCACGAACTGCAGAAGCAATCAAAGAAGATGGTCGATTCGGGGAACCTGAAAGTTTCGAGACCTTGCTACGACATTGGCACCATGAGGGCCTAGCGGTGCGACCCGTTCATTCCATGAATGCTCATACAGGGTTCCTCACATTTGCTCGGAGGAATGCCGGTATTCAGTTGATGCGCCGTCGCCGTCCAGCCAAAGGTGCCTACAGTGAAGATTTTCAGTCTTAGGAGACTTCGATGATGTCCACAACGAAGACGAGTGTCTCGTTAGGGGCGATAGGACCGGCGCCGGAAGCACCGTAACCAAGGTCCGGTGGAATGACCAAAAGTCTCCGGCTGCCTTCTTTCGCACCAACCAACCCTTGCTGCCAACCCGTGATGACGCCTGAGAGCGGGAATGTGGCGGGTGCAGAGGTGAAGCTAGATTCGATCGGTGCTTTATCGGACCAGGTCACAAGGGAGTAATTGACCGTGAGGGTGGAACTTGCTTCCACTACTTTTCCACTACCCACAACAAGGTCAATGGAAGCGAGCTCTGACGGAGGATCTTGATCAGGAATGACGATATCTGGATTGACTCCGTACTCACCTGTGACGACCGGCAGATTCGGATTGGCATTGTCAGACATATTTTCCCCTTCAGAGCCGCATGAGGTCATGAGGGTCATGGCAGCGAGAAAAGCGAATACTTTTAGGAGCGCCTGTGGCTTCAAGCTTAACGAGATAGCCCACGGGAATGACGACGACTTCGACATGCCATGACCTTATCAGGTTAACCGGACTATCTTAGGAAGATGGAGGATCTCACCTCAAAAGCGGATAAGTCAGATAAGAAACTTGAGCGATTATTGAATCTTGTGCTTGCTCTCTTAGGTACTGACAAGTACCTCACTAAATCCCAAATCACGTCATCGATTCCCGGATATGAAGGATTAGCAGAGACACGAGATCGAATGTTCGAGCGAGACAAGGACGATCTCCGGAGAATCGGTATCGAGATCGATGTAAGGAACGTTGATCCTCTCTTTGAAGACGAAGTGGGATATCGAATCGATAGAACCGCTTATGGCATTGAGATCCCGTCCCTTACAGCCGAGGAGGGTCTTATCTGTTTTGCAGCCATTTCGCTGGCGGATCAGCACCTTACTTCAGGTGGATCGAAGTCCTTGTGGATGAAGATCGATTCACTTGTGACCGAGGGTGAATCCACGCTCGATGCTTTGATGAGTGATGGATCTTCTGATGATTCATTTCTGCCAACAGCCCTCGAGGATGTTACTGTCGCTTTGAAATCGAAGAAAGTGATCAAGTTTGAATATACGAGGGAGCTAGATGGTCAGACGGACTCTAGAACAGTAGAGCCACGACGGCTTCGCCGCACAGATCAGGGTTGGCTGTTGACAGCCTGGGATCAAGATAGAAAAGATTCAAGGAATTTTTTAGTCGACAACATCGGGAACGTCCAACTTTTGGACCAAGATTTCAACGAGGTGATTCCGGGAGATCAAGGTTCAGAGAATGGATATTTGACAGAGGTTTTGGTCCGAGTTGACCGACGGCTTGAAGAGTCCATCAGAAACGAGTCAGGTCGCGTCATCGATTCATCCAATGATCACCTCGTCTGTAGTTTTTTGGCGTACAACATAGAAGCACTGCTTCGTGCGCTCATTGCGATCGATGCCTCTATTGAAATTATCACCCCAGATGACGTGAAGGAAACACATCACCGACTTCTCACGAGGATGACCGATGCCTGCAGATAGGGCCCTAGATCGAATATCCCGACTGCTCGATCTCATTCCGTACCTCAGTATGAAGGAGATTCGTCTCGAAGAGCTTTCTAGGCGACTTCAGGTTGATGAAGCACAGTTGCAACGAGATCTTGAGATAGCTTTCTTATGCGGCTTACCGGGTTACACACCAGACCTTCTTATAGACCTGACTTTCGACGATTCATATATTGCAGTCTCCAATCCACAATCGTTGAATGCACCAAGAAGGATCTCTGATCTGGAACGAGCGACATTGCTCTTGGGTTTGAGCCTTCTAGAAGTCAGATATTTCGGTATCGCAAAAATATCATCTACGGTTCGATCTCTTCGAGCCAAGTTGAATGTCGTTTCACCCGAAGACCGAAATTTTGTTGAGATACATCTAGAGGCCGACGATAGAACTCCGCTGATCGAGAATGCGATCGCGAGAAAAGAACGGCTCAGATTCGGCTATATGGATTTGACTGGAAGGATTACGAAGGGTCGGGACGTCTCTCCCTGGCGATTGATTTTGCGACGTGGACAGATGATCCTTAGGGGTTTTGATCATGAACGAGATGGAGTTAGGGAGTTCTTGGTGCATCGGATGACCGATTTAGATACAAGAGAGGGTGGTTATCAAGCCGAGCGAGAGTGGAAAGAGAGTGAACCACAACGGGCGAACCTCGTACTGTCGTCAACTCCCATGTGGTGGCGACGGCGAAACATCAACCTGATTGATGAGATCTCCGAGAAGGACGGCAACTTCGAAGTTCGGATTCATTTCTGGCGCCGAGAAAGCGTGCTTTTCTCTCTCTTGCCGATTGCTGACCACTTGGTCGGTTTCGAGGCCGACGACTGGACTACGGCGGATCTGCGTCATGAACTACTCAGGCATTTCCGAGGTAAATGAGCTTCTACCCCGACAGTGACAGCGCTGATATGATCGCCAGGTCTGGTCGGAGAGTCCGCCTGGACTGCATTGCACTGATTTTGGGGGAGAGATGCCTTCACTACTACTGACTAACGGTCAAACTATCGTCGTACTTCTCATCTTGGCGCTCGTCCTGTTCGGTGCAAAGAGGCTCCCAGATTCTGCTCGTTCACTCGGTCGCTCCATGAGGATCTTCAAGAGCGAGATAAAGCAGATGGAAGTTGAAGACAAGAAGGACGATGAGGGCGAAGTAAAGTCCTAAGTTCATCTCAGTAGCGGAATCCTCTGTTCGCCATGGCGCGAAATCCTGAAGGTCGCATGCCTTTGCTGGAACATCTTGCCGAGTTCCGCAAGCGAATGGGTCGTGCAGTCCTTTTCATCCTCCTTTTCGCCATCGTCGGATGGGTCTTCTATAACCCGATCGTCGATCAACTGACTCTGCCGATTTGCGATTTAGCTGAGACCCGACGAACCGGGTCAGAGGAGTGTGGCAATCTCTTCGTAGGTGGAGTCCTCGGACCGCTCAATTTGAAGATAAAGGTCGCATTGATCACCGGTCTGATACTTGCCGTTCCTTTTTGGCTTTATCAATTTTGGGCATTCATCGCTCCAGGTCTTCATAAGAGAGAGAAACGATACTCAGTCGGTTTTATAGCTGTCGCAACACCTTTCTTCGCGATGGGTGTGGCGCTTGGTTATTTCGTTCTTCCTTTGGCGGTCAAAGTCTTGCTTGGTTTCACCCCATCGACTTTAGATAACTTGGTTCGTTTCGATGAATATTTGGACTTCGTCCTTCGCTTGATACTGGTCTTCGGGGTCGCATTCGAGCTCCCTGTGATTCTGGTGTCGCTCAACCTGATCGGCCTCGTCTCAGGAAAAGCGATGATCAAGCCATGGCGGGGAGCAGTCTTCGGGATCTTCTTCTTTACGGCCGCACTCACACCCACGGGTGATCCATTAACAATGAGTGCATTGGCCTTGCCACTGACCATCTTGTACTTCGGCGCCTCCGTGCTCTCGATCTTCTTGGATCGTCGCAAAGCTAGACGTCGACCCGCGCTCAATGACGAAGCATCAACTGAGATAGAACCTGCAAAACCTATTGATGAGCTGTGAGAGGTGAACGAAATGTCACTCTCTCCGGCCGAACGATTTCAGCAATCGGCGAGGTCGCGTAATCATCCGCTCACGACTGAGTTCCAATCTAGGTATGCCTTTGATTTCGATGAATTTCAGAAGGAGGGATGTCATGCCCTCGAACGCGGTTCGAGTGTATTGATCGCAGCTCCGACTGGATCCGGGAAAACCATCGTCGGTGAATTCGCCATCTTCAAGGCGATCTCGGAAGGGAGGAAATGCTTCTACACGACACCGATCAAGGCCCTCTCCAACCAAAAATTCAATGATCTTGTAGATTCCTACGGTCCTGAGATGGTGGGTCTCCTTACGGGCGATACCAATGTCAATCCAGATGCACAGATTGTCGTCATGACCACCGAAGTTCTTCGTAACATGATCTATGCGCGTTCTGATTCGTTGGCCACTGTCTCTTATGTGGTCATGGATGAGGTGCACTATCTTGCTGACAAGTTTCGAGGTGCGGTGTGGGAGGAGATCCTCATCCATCTTGACCCGGAGGTGACCGTGATCTCCCTCTCGGCGACCGTTTCGAACGTTGAAGAATTCGGGGAATGGTTGGAGATCGTCCGCGGTCGAACTCAGGTGATCGTCAGTGAAATGCGGCCGGTCCCGCTCTACCAACATGTCCTTGTCGGCCATCGACTCTTGGATCTCTTCCAAGAGGGCGGCCGAATAAATCAAGAGTTGCTCCGTGCAGAGCGTAGACAGCTATCCCGTTCTCGAATCAGTCGAGAGCGGGACTCGAGCATCGTAATGGACAAGTCAGAACTGATTCGGAAGTTGTATCGAGAGGGTTATCTACCTGCCATATTCTTCATTTTCTCTCGTGCGGGTTGCGATGCCTCAGCAAGTAGGTTGGTTCGCGATGGCGTCGATCTCACCTCGCAAACTGAGAAGGAAGAGATCCGAAGGATCGTATCCATTAGGACTGATCATCTGCCCACGGAGGATCTCAACGCGCTTAACTTCCAACAATGGCTGATCGGTTTAGAGCGCGGCGTAGCAAGTCATCATGCTGGGATGCTTCCGCTCTTCAAAGAAATTACTGAATATCTGTTTCAGGAGGGTCTACTTCGAGTCGTCTTCGCTACCGAGACCTTGGCATTGGGCATCAATATGCCGGCCCGAACAGTGGTCCTTGAGAAGCTGATCAAGTGGAATGGGGAGTCCCATGTCATGATCACGCCTGGCGAGTACACACAACTCACTGGTCGAGCAGGTCGACGGGGTATCGATGTCGAAGGCAACTCTGTCATCATGTGGACACCATCATTAGATGCAACTGTTGCGGCCTCACTTGCGGGCAATAGAACCTACCCACTTCGATCTTCATTCATTCCCACTTACAACATGAGTGCAAACCTTCTTGATCGAATGTCTACGGAACGAGCCATGGAATCGCTTGGTCTCTCGTTTGCTCAATTCCAAGCAGACAAATCCCTTGTTGGAATACAAGAGCAGATTCGAAGGAATAAGGCAGCGTTGGCCCATGAGCCAGAGGGTTGCCATATGGGCGACTTCGGATCGTACTTTGAACTTCGACGTGGCATCAGACGGGCCGAGCGCGAAGAAGTGAAGGAACGCGGTCAGCGCCGTCATAAAGCCCTAGAGGAGCGTGCAGAGCGTATTCGCGAGCTTAGAGTCGAGATGAGAAGACATCCGTGTCATGGGTGTGCTGAGCGAGAGAGCCATGCCAGATTGTGGGAGAAATTCGACCGTCTTCTCTCTGAGACTGAAAGTCTGGAACGAAAAGTGGAGTTGAAGCGCAGCGTAATCCCGCGAACATTCCAGCGCGTCGTAGATGTATTGAGAGAGCTTAATTATGTCCACGGAGAACGTTTGACGGAGAGTGGATCTCGATTGAAGCGGATCTTCGCGGAACGAGACCTGTTGGTAAGTGAAGTGATCAAGAACGGGCTGGTCTCGAACCTTACGGCTATGGAGATTCCCGGTCTCCTAAGTGGGCTTCTTTATGAATCGCGAAGTGAAGACCGTCAGTTACCGAGGATTCCCAAATCGATTTCCGAATCAGTGCGAGAGATAGCAGCGATCTGGGGGCAGATCTCCTCCCTTGAAGCTACCTTCGGTCTGGAGACTCAATCAGAGCCGGATTATTCGATGGCTTGGAGCATCAGTCGTTGGGCATCAGGAAGCTCGATATCCCATGTGCTCCGTGAATCAGATGTCACCGCTGGAGATTTCGTTCGTCACGTGAAGCAGATTATCGATCTCCTCGGTCAATTGATGGAAGCGGATCCATCACATGCCCAGAAATACCGAGTTGCGCTGGAAAGTATCGATCGTGGGTTGATTCGGTTGGCGGCAGTTGCGTAATGCGACTCTTAGTTGACTCCGCGTCCCTCTGGTACCGAGCCTTCTATGGTCTGCCTGAAAGTACCAGCAAGATCAATGGCATGCCGAACAACGCCATCAAGGGCTTCTTCGATGGACTATCACGAATCGTGACCAAGTATCGTCCCGACGAGATCGGAATCTGTCTCGATGACAATTGGAGACCGTCCTGGCGCGTAGAGCTCTTTCCTGGGTACAAGCTTCATCGCATGGAAGATTTTGATCAGGGAATTGAGCAAGGTGGAGAGGTAGAACCAGATCTACTTACCCCGCAAATCGGACCGATCATCGAACTTTGCACTTTGCTTGGACTTGAACCACTTTCGGTCGAAGACCAGGAAGCTGATGATGTGATCGCGACTCTCGCTGGTACATCCAAGGACAGAGCGGTCCGCATCATGACGGGGGATCGCGATCTCTTCCAACTCATCTCGAACGAGATTGATGTACAGGTGATCTATCTTGCGAAAGGGATCTCGCAACATGAATTGGTCGATGGTCGCTATATCTCTGATAAGTACAGCATTCCTTCCGACCGATATCTTCTTTTCGCAGCGATCAGAGGGGACGCCTCGGATGGATTGCCAGGAATCAGAGGAATCGGGGATAAGGGAGCAGCGAAGGTCGCGTCATGCTTCTCATCCATGGACGAGGTCATCGCTGCTGCGGAACGATCGGATCCACGTTTGACGCCACTGCATACGAAGAGAATCTTAGAAAGCATCGACTATGCACGTATCGCTGAACGTCTCGTCTCATGTCGAACAGACCTTTCCATCGATGACACCAGGCTCGGATACTGGCGAGATCGAAGCAACCTCATCGAGTTCAGAAACCGGGCTAAGGACTTCGATCTCGGCACTACGATCGAGAGAGTCACGGCGGCGTTGGACTTATGAGATCCGGACTCGCTTATTTCGCAGCACCTTTACTCGGTGCTATAGCCGTCGGTGGCTTTCACCCCTTTGAATACTGGTTCTTTCCCCTGATCTCAATCTCGGCCGTCCTCTTTATGGCGCAGAAAAGAGTCTTCAGGGATAGGGTGATCATCTTCTATCTCTATGGAATTGGGTTCTTGGGACCGCTCCTTCATTGGAGCTCTACATATGTGGGAGCCGTTCCCTGGATCATTCTGACTCTTGGATTTTCCGTTTTCTTCATCCTCTTGGCCTTCGGATACAGCGAAGGCCACCTGCTTCCCGTTGCCGCGGCTTCGGCCTTCGCAGTGGGGGAGGGATTGCGGGCGATCGTTCCTTTCGGCGGTTTCGGATGGGGAAGGGTCGGCTTCTCTCAACTCGAGGGTCCCTTCCAAATGTGGTTACGAATAGGGGGAGTGTCCCTCACTGGTTTCATGGTTGCTTTAAGCGCAGCCCTTTTAGCAACGAAGGATCGCCGTTCTTTTCTCATCGTTCCGATCATTCTTGCCGGAATCTTGATCATCAATCCAGCGACCGCAGCCCAAGACCCATTTGACGATCAAGAAACTTTGCGAATCGGTTTGATTCAAGGCGGAGTTTCCCAATTGGGTTTAGCTTTCAACGCGACGCCACAAGAGGTTTTTGATCGACATATTGCAGTCACTGAAGACCTCTTGAAGCGCGAGCAGGTCGATCTTGTTCTCTGGCCAGAAAATGCCTCAGATATCGATCCCCTCGTCAACGAGTCGCTCAATACGAGGCTCAATGAGATCGCAAAACGCAGTGGCGCACCTCTTGTGATCGGCGCGGTCACAGAAAGCGGATCCGGTCCAGAGAATGTTTCGCTCATGTTTGACGGAAGTGGAGAGGAGATTTCGAGATATCAAAAGCGTGACCTTGTTCCATTTGGTGAGTACATACCCTTGCGTTCTATCGCGTCACGAATCTCATCTCTCACCGATTCAGTGCGTGACTTCGTTCCTGGAAACGAAATCGTTTCGCACTCAGTCGGCGGAATTCACTTTGCCCCATTGATCTGTTATGAGATCCTGGATGATCGTGTTGCGTATGACAATCTCGAGAGATCAAATTTGGGTGTAGTTCAAACCAACAACGCCACATTCGGAAGAAGTTGGCAATCAGGGCAGCAGTTCCAGATCACGAGAGTACGAGCTTATGAATCGAGGATTCGGTTCGTTGTAGCGGCAACGACAGGGGATACCGCGATGATCGACCCTAACGGCGAGACTCTCGAAAAACTTACGAAATATGATCCAGGTTCCATGGTGGTGGAGGTCAGTCCTTCGAAAGCAAGTATCCCACCCATCGGGCCAGAGGTTTTTCTCTTGGCTGCAATGATCCTTTTCTTCTTCTCTCGCATAAAGTTGAATTCGGTAATTACCAAGGTTACGGGTTGGGTGCGATGATTATCCCTGTGACAAGAGCTGTCGTATTAGTTCCGACCTATAACGAATCTGAAGTAATCGAAAGATTGATTATACGACTGTCTAAGGTTCGGGACTCGCTTCAATCTGGTATTGATACCGGAATTGATGAAAAACCCATCGTTCTGGATTTGATGGTGATTGATGACAATTCCCCAGATAACACTGCGGCGATCGTTGAGCGGTTGGGTATTGAGTGGATTTCCCTTTTGAAGCGCCCGGTAAAGGGCGGTCTCGGTCCTGCTTACATAGCGGGCTTCAAGAAAGCGCTCGAGGATGACTACTCGCTCATGATTGAGATGGACGCAGACCTTAGCCACCAACCAGAAGAGCTCTCGCAAATGATCGCACCTGTGATCAATGATCAGGCGGATCTCACCATTGGTACGCGTTGGATGCCTGGAGGACGTGTGGTCAATTGGCCCCTCTACAGGCAATTGATATCGAGGTTGGGAACCAGTTACGCACGGCTCACCCTTCGACTCGGATTGCGGGATGTCACCAGTGGCTATCGAGTATTTCGCAGAGAAGTTCTTGAATCCGTTGATCTTGATTCAATCGAGGCCCGTGGCTATGGATTCCAAATAGAGATGACACTCCGTACCCTGGGTGCGGGATATCGTGTTCAAGAAGTTCCAATTACCTTCATCGAGCGCGAAGGCGGAGTTTCCAAGATGAGCAAGAAGATCGTCCTGGAAGCGCTTTGGAAGGTCACCGTATGGGGATTCCGAGGGTTAACTAACCGCCGATAATATATATTATGTTAGGTATATCTTTACTAGGCGTTGATCGCCAAACTTTCTATGGGTTCGCAAGAACAGACCAAGTTCCTGTCCCCGAAGACGCCATCAATCCGTCCCACCGTTGGCCAATATTTTCCACGGCGTTGGAGGCCATTCTCTTGGCCCATAGGCGTGGAAGCGATCTCTCTTGAATATGGAAGATCCCACTCATCCGAAATGACTGCACTTAGGGTGTGTGGCGCATTACGTAGTGGACTCTTTTCGATCGGATAAGTACCGTCTTCGATCTTCGTGATCTCTTCGCGAATTGCAATCATTGCGGAAATGAATCTGTCGATCTCATGAATGTCTTCACTCTCGGTCGGCTCGATCATTAATGTTCCAGCCACGGGGAAGCTCATTGTTGGGGCGTGGAACCCGAAATCCATCAACCTCTTTGCGATATCGTCTACCGTCACGCCGGTTCGCTTGGTGATCTCTCGGATATCGATGATGCATTCATGCGCGATATAGCCGCTCTCCCCCTTATAGAGGACGGGGAAATATGGGTCCAGGCGTTGCGCGATGAAGTTCGCACTCAAGATCGCGACTTCAGTGGCACGGCGAAGTCCGCTTCCACCCATCGCACGTATATATGCCCATGAAATCGGCAAGATACCGGCAGATCCAAAGGGAGCGCCGCTGATGGGTCCAGGTCCCGTTTCGGGCCCTGCCTCGACATCGAGCGGATGATTTGGAAGGAACGGTGCAAGGTGGCGACGAGCAATCACCGGACCAACGCCAGGCCCCCCACCACCATGAGGGATGCAGAACGTTTTATGGAGGTTGAGGTGGGATACGTCGGCACCGAACTTTCCTGGTTGAGCGAGTCCAACCAGTGCGTTGAGGTTCGCACCATCGACGTAGACCTGTCCCCCGGCATCATGGACCTTTGCGCAAATTTCGGTAATCGCGCTTTCAAAGACGCCATGAGTCGACGGATAAGTGACCATCAAGGCGGCCAGACGGTCCCTATAGGTCGAAATCGCTTCATCTAGGTGCGTCAACGATACGTTTCCAGCATCATCACATTCGATAACGACCACCTTCATACCCGCCATGACCGCAGAAGCTGCATTGGTGCCGTGAGCACTCGAAGGAATCAGGCAGATATCCCGATGGTGATCGCCGCGATCATCATGGTAACCACGAATGGCCAAGAGGCCTGCGAACTCTCCCTGGGAACCTGCGTTGGGCTGAAGCGATACTGCGTCATAACCTGTTATCGCGATCAACCATTGAGATAGGTCAGCGATCAATTTCCTCATCCCAGTCGACTGATCTTTCGGGGCAAACGGATGGAGATCTGAGAATTCGGGCCACGTAACAGCTTCCATCTCCATCGCGGCATTGAGCTTCATGGTGCAAGAGCCCAACGGAATCATGGCTCTATCGAGAGCGAGATCACGGTCCGCCAAGGTTCGAAGGTAGCGCATCATCGCAGTCTCGGAGTGGTATGTATTGAAAATGGGATGAGTCAAAAATGAACTCTTGCGAGCACTCTCCCCCACGATCAATGGTTCTGGTCTTTCGTTTCGTGCTTCAGTGCCAAAAACTGAATGCAGAACTTGAAGGATCTCATCATGAACAGATTCATCGAAAGCAATGTTTAGACCATCTTCGGTCCTCCGAAGATTTATCCCTGCATTCAAGGCCTTCTCGAGGATCTCATCGGCCGATTCCGTGATGACTGAAATGGTGTCAAAGATTCTGCCTTCACGGAGCGAGTACCCACATTCCTTGAGTGAATCGGCGAATCCGACTGCACTCTCGTGAACTCGGGTGGCAATCGCCTTCAGTCCCTCGGGACCATGGTAGGCGGCATACATGGCTGCGATATTGGCGAGAAGCACCTGAGCAGTACAGATATTGCTTGTGGCTTTGTCCCGCCTGATGTGCTGCTCTCGGGTTTGAAGTGCTAATCGAAGCGCCGGGTTTCCATGCGAATCGACACTCATACCTACTAGTCGGCCCGGAAGAGAACGTTCGAGTCCTTCCCTCACCGCCAGGAAACCAGCATGTGGTCCACCAAATCCCATGGGTACTCCGAAGCGTTGGGCTGAGCCATAGGAGATATCGGCGCCAAACTCCCCAGGAGTTTTCATCAAGGTCAGCGCCAGTAGATCCGCGCCAACTATGACGAGCGATTGTTGACTGTGGGCCAGTTCTACCAAGTCCTGATACTGGTGGATGACACCATCAGTGTCTGGGGTTTGGAGAAGATACCCGAAACCTTCCTGTCCCACCCGGTTCCTCGTATCAGAAAAGTATCTGACGGTAATACCGAGTGGTCTGGCTCTTGTCTCAATAACAGCCTTAGTTTGTGGATTGACTCCATCATGAATAAAGAAAGGCGCATCGTCGCCGCCCTTCCATACCCGACGTGCAAGAGTCATGGCTTCGGCAGCAGCGGTTGGCTCATCAAGCATTGATGCATTCGCAATCCTGAGACCAGTCAAATCGGTCACCATCGTTTGGAAAGCGAATAGGGCCTCCAATCGTCCCTGACTGATTTCAGGTTGATATGGCGTGTATGCGGTGTACCACGCAGGGTTCTCCAACAGGTTACGAATGATCACAGGCGGAGTGAGCGTGCCGAAATAGCCATTACCGATCATGGAACGAACTGGCTTGTTACTTGATGCCAAACCTCGCAACTCGGAAAGCACTCGGTGTTCTGTGATGGGAGCGGGTAGGGAACTCTCCAGAGATTCAGAGATCTTGATTGTTTCTGGAACGACCCTCTCGATGAACTCTTCTAGAGTTCGGAAACCCAGTTCCATCAGCATTGTGTCGATAGCGCCATCGCTAGGGCCTATATGGCGATCAGCGAAAGAGAACTCCTGTCTGCGCGTCACGCCGGAATCATATGGACGCGAAGAAGGTATTGCTCAATGAAAAGAGTTTGTCGTTTAGAAAAATGGACTATGCAAGCCGGGCTTGCCTTCGGAGTGAGAGCTCGTCCAACCCCCCGTTCGCTCTCTCGTCCTTGAGTGCAATAAGGCTGCCTTCAACCTCGTTCCAGACCCGTCCAATGGCGATGCCAAAGACCCCTTGTCCCCCTTGGAGCAAGTCATAGACCTCGTCCGAGTTGGTGCACTCGTAAATGGAGGCACCATCACTCATCAAGGTGATAGAGGTGAGGTCATCACTCCCCCGGAGTTTGAGGTGCTCGACGGCGGACCGAATATTCTGAAGCGAAACACCTGCGGAAAGGAATCGCTTGATCACCTTCAAGACGAGAACATCGCGGAAGCTATAGAGACGTGCCGAACCTGAACCTGCGGCACTACGAATCGAAGGAACTACCAATCCCGTTCTTGCCCAATAATCCAACTGGCGGTACGAGATGCCAGCAGCTTGGCAGGCAACAGATCCTCTGTATCCGTTTTCGATGTTGTCGAGGCCAATTTCTTCAGTCATCGCCACTGCCATTTCTCAAGAACCGGGGAATGGAACTTGTGGCTGAATATTAAACCGCTAACATAGTAGACACAAGGACCGACACACTCTAAGACTCGACAACAGGTTTATGAAGCAAAATCCTCTGGATTGATCTGATCCAAGAACTCGCGGAACTTCTCGACCTCATCTTCGGATTGATCCGGTATCTCGATTCCCGCCTCAGAAAGCAATTCCTCACTCGCCAGGATGGGAGATCCGGTTCTTATCGCGAGGGCTATGGCATCGCTAGGGCGTGAGGAGATCGAGACTGCTTGGTCCATATTGATGACCGAATAGAAGATCCCGTCACGTAATTCGGTTAGGTGGATCGACTCCACCTTCCGCCCCAAGTGATCAATCACGTCCTTCATCAGATCATGAGTAAGGGGTCTCGTCGGCTGAACACCCTGTTGCGCGAAAGCTATCGCCGTTGCTTCGACAGCACCGACCCAGATGGGCAGGTACCGATCCCCGCCGATCTCTTTCAAGAGAACGATGGGTTGATTGGATGGCATTTCTACACGAACCCCCACCACATCGACTGCGTGGAAATCCATCGTCACCGACTTTCGTTGAGTCCAGCTCGAACTAGCGACGCATGAAGCGAAACCGAAAGAGCACTTAGCTCCTTTACCAATTCGTCAGCGCGAGCCTTCGAATCAGTGTTCTTCTGCTTGTACATCGGAGTAACGACCTGTTGAATCAATCCAACCTCTCGATCCGCTGCGGTCTTGAATGCACGAAGGTGTCGAGCTTCGATGCCGAAACTAGCGAGAGAGGCAACAGCAGTTGCAATAGCCAGTGCGTCTCCATCATAGAACCGACCCTTCGGTGCAATGAGACCATATCCTTCAATCTCGACCAATTGATCATCGCTAAGTTGGGAAGATGACAAGAGTTCCTCACGAGACAATCTCAGATCACTGCGAGTGAAATCTGCAGAGGTTGAATCAGGATTTGCGAGGCGGACCGTTGGCAATGTTCCCGGTGATTTGGGCGGCGTGAGTCCGCGATCCAAAGCGTCAAGGTTTTCCTTGATCACCTTAAGCGGTAGATAGGCATCCCGTTGCGCCAAAAGAACGTATCGCAACCGCTCAAGATCCACATTCGTGAATTTTCGATAACCAGATGGAGTGCGTTGTGGATCGATCAGTCCCTCTGCTTCTAAGAATCGGATCTTGGAAATCGTCACGTCAGGAAACTCTGGTCGTAACTTGCTGAGGACCTCACCAATACTCAAGTAAGCACGTGCTGGAACGCTCATCGAGACAAACCCCACCTTTCGAAGCTAAGCCTTTGTCGCTGTGAAACGGAACCTTGATTGCAAGGGTCAAACCCTGACCCTCAACTTGAGGACAACGCTATTGCTCGCTACCCAGCAGGTCAAGCGCGCTATTCCCCCACCAAAGCTCGGTAATCCGTGGCTGTCAGCAATTCACCCAAGGCATCTACTCGTACCTCTGCGATCCAACCTTCGGAATACGGATTTCGATTCATAATTTCGGGCTGACTATTGAGTTCATCATTGACTCGCTGAATTACGCCTGTCACAGGAGCGAAGATTTCAGAGACGCTCTTCGTTGACTCTACTTCACCGCACACTTTACCTGCCGTGATCGCGTCTCCATTGGCAGGAAGTTGTACATAGACGATGTCACCAAGAGCGCTCTGAGCATAATCGGTGATTCCAAAACGGATCATTACCTCTGAGATCTTTTCGACCCACTCATGCTCCTTCGTGTACTGCAGATTCTCTGGAATGTTTGACACTACTCACCTCTCACTAATCTGGTACACCGCATTGTCAACTTCCCTACCTTATTGCCCTCATCGCAGACTCGCCAAGCTTGGTCTTCCGTATCAATTGAATACCTTCTCGAAAATAGGAAACTCCAGTATAGAGATAAAGGAAAACCCCCCATATAGAGAAGGCCCACCCGAAAGAGAAAGCCCATGAGGAGAGAGAGTTCGATGTATCGATAGTCAACAAAAGGAGTGGGAAGGCATACAAGAGATTGAAAGTCGCCGCTTTGCCCAAGTACGTGACCCTAAACGGAGCTATCGAATGTCGCTTCATGACAATCAATAGGAGTCCTAGGACGATGTCACGAACCACGATCAGGGAGACAACAACCAAAGGCAATAAACTCAAGTCCCAGAGCGAGAAGAGGATTGCGACGACATAGAGTCGATCAGCTGCTGGATCAAGCAATTCTCCGACTCGACTCGCCTGATTGAATTTCCTTGCGATCTTGCCATCAAGATAGTCAGTCGTTCCAGCCACTACCAGAACGAAGACTGCCCATAGATAGGACTCCACCGAGAGGAGGTAGAGGTATAGCGGGACACCTGCCAGCCGCAAGAGTGAAAGAGCATTGGGAATTGTCAGAAAAGAGCGACTCACGTCGGGACGGCGGGATTTGAACCCGCGACCCCATGACCCCCAGCCATGTGCGCTACCAAGCTGCGCTACGTCCCGTCTGAGCGGACTCTACCTCCGCGAGCCCAAGGCTTAGCGATCGTCCCGTAGTCGGACAGAAATCCTTATTGGAGACCCCTCGAAACCGAACTCCTCTCGAAGTCGCCGCTCAATGAATCGCCGGTAGCTAGTCTCGAGGAAGCCGGTAGCAAAGATCACGAAGGTGGGGGGACTCACCTGAACTTGAGAGCAATACTGAATCTTAGGTTGCTTGCCACTTCTCACGGGCGGTGGGTTCTCCCCCACCAAAGCTCCAATAAAGGCATTCAACCGACTCGTGGGGATGCGGGATTGCCATGATCGCAATGCCCGTTCTATGGCGGGAAAAATCCTGTCTCGATGCCATCCAGTCTTGGCTGAGATGTTGATCCGCGCAGCCCACTCAACTTGGACGAAACTTCGTTCCACCTCACGGTCAAAGAGCACTCTCCGCTCCTCGTCCATGAGATCCCACTTATTCATGATGACGACCAACGCCTTCCCGGACTCCTCGATGGAGGTGATGAGTCGGAGGTCCTGTTCCGCGATCGGCAAAGAGGCGTCTATGACGAGCAAGCCGAGATCAGCTTGCTCCAAAGCCCGCTGACTTCTCAGTACGGAGTAGTAATCCGCCCCCTCATCCTGGTGGGAACGACGTCGAATTCCAGCAGTATCTACGAACCGATACTTCTGACCTTCATTTTCTACAACTTCATCAATCGGATCCCGTGTGGTTCCCGCCATCTCAGAAACAAGTGCTCTATCTGAGCCGACCAGTGAGTTGAGAAGGCTCGACTTACCCACGTTGGGCTTACCAAGAATGGCTACGCTGATGGTGTTTTCGCTTCGACGACCTCTGCCACTGAGTGGGAGAAACGCAACCAGCGTATCCAATAGATCGCCACTTCCTCGACCATGGAGGGCTGACACAAAATGCGGATCTCCAAGTCCGAGGCTCCAGAATTCATGCGCTCGTAATTCATCATTATCGTTGTCGACTTTGTTGACAACTAACATGACTGTGGAGTCCAATTTCCGCAATTTCGAGACGATTGATTGGTCTTCATCAACAAGACCCGTTTGTCCATCAACAACGAAGATCACTAAATCGGCATTTGATGTCGCTTCCAACGAACGGTGTGCGACTGATGCATCGATGCCCTCAAGCTCTCGATCCAGTCCACCTGTATCCACGATGATGAAATCTCTTCCGTTCCAACTGGCCGAGTGTTCTACTTGATCGCGAGTGATCCCGGGTCGATCTTCGGTGATGGCATCACTGCGACCCGTTAGTCGATTTATGAGACTTGACTTGCCGACGTTTGGTCGTCCTATCAAGACAACCCGCGGGACCCCTACCAATCCTTTATCGACGATCAATTGCCAGATGAAATCAATAGTTTCTTCTAGGTTCATGCTCGTTGAGTCGACATCTACTGCATCCTCAGGAGCCTGATACGGGGAAGCAGTGCGAGTGGCATCGATTTCATCTCTTGCCGCTAAAGTCGTAGCAACATGAGCATCGTCAATTTCCTGGTTCTCACGAGCTCGCCGCAACGCTCGCTCTTGCAAATCAGCGTAAAGGTGGATTTTTAGGTCCGCATCAGGGATTACGGTCGAGCCGATATCTCTACCCTCAACCACAATCCCGGAAACCGCTTTGTCGATAAGGCGATGCTGTAAATCTAGGAGAACTCTCCGCACTTCGGGTTGCGATGCGACATGGCTTACCTGCTGAGTCGTCCTGTCCTCACGGATTTGCGATGTTACATCCGAATCATCTATCGCGAATCTTTGATCTGATGGATCAAGCGATACCGAAAGTCGCGATTTTGAAATAGCTTCGGCGAGATCGTTACCCGACATCACTGTATTCAATGCAATGATTGTCGCCATTCGATAAATGGCCCCGGTATCAAGGTAATTCCAACCTGCTCTCTTCGCGATCGCCTTTGCCGTAGATGACTTTCCCGTTCCGCTCGGACCATCGATCGCGATTCGTATCGGTTTCACTCGAGAGATTCCAAACTTGGATCAAGATGAAAATTCCAGCTTCTGTCATTAAGGATCATCTCTAAAGGCGTCTTATGTTCTGGAGCGATAGCCAGGGTAATCAATCCCGTTTCTTGATTCGGAGAGTGTTCAATCGTGAGATCCTCGACGTTGACATTTACCTCGCCGCAAAGTGCGAACAGTTCAGCAAGAACACCTGGCCTATCATCAATTACGATTCGAAAGAAGATGTAGTCCCGTGGTACTCCACCATGCTTTCCTGCAAGAAGCGTGCGAGTCGATTTTCCTTCCTGGAAGACTTTGAGGATCGTGCTCGCATCATTAAGTTCTATTGCACGCTCTATCTTGTTCAAAGAAGCTTTGAACTCCTGTAATGCGATCAAAATCTCCTCGGAATTCAATGGGATGATCTGAGCCCATAATCCGCCATCTGATTCAGCCAATCGCGTCATGTCACGGAAACCTTGACCAGAGAACGCCACTGCCCCAGGTTGATCACGGAGCGTTGCACTTAGGAGGGTGCTCAGGATCTGAGGAAGATGGGAAACGCGTGCAAAAATAGCGTCATGCTCTTCGGCGGTCATTCGATGAAGATTGGCTCCAAGCGCCGAGAGAAGACTCCCCACCCGTTGAACATCCTCAGATGAGTTCTGCGTCAAAGGCGTCAGTATCCACGGTCGATTCTTGAAAAGATCGGCCTGTGCAGCCGCTGGCCCGTGAAACTGTCGTCCCGCAATGGGATGCGTTGGGATGAAACGGCCAATGGCATCCGATAAATCTTTGACTTCAGCGATCACTTTAGTCTTCACGCTGGCTACATCAATAATCAAAGATTGAGGGTATTCCTTAAGGGCCCGCGAGACTTCTTTAGCCGTCTGCTCAGGCGGCACTGCCACGACCACTAGATCTACAGGATCATGCGAAGAACTATTCGTCTGGGAAGTTGATGATTTTGCGTTGAGGAGATCAAATGCCAGAGCCTCATTAGCTGTCCGCGAATCCTCAACAGAGACATTCAATCCATGCTCTCGCGCAGCCAGCGCAATTGAAGTGCCAATCAGGCCAGCGCCAATGACGTGAAGTGATCGACTGCTCGTATGGGTCACTGTGCCAAGTCTCTCCGTAGAACTTCCGCACCGTCTAGGTAGATGTGCTTGAGTTGAGAACGAGCCTTTTCGGTATTCACATGAATTAGTACGCGAACTACTCGTTCCAAGGCGCCGGGCACCGCAATCTCTGCGGCACAGATCAGGGGAATATCCCCCACTGGCAACACTCTGGCGGCTGCGGCCGGAAAATCTGAAATGAGGTCAGGTGTTGCAGTGAAAAGTATCGATATGACGTCGTCGAAAGAAACCTGGTTCTCACGCAAGATCTCCGTGAGCAACTTTGGAACCGAATCACGCAACGCTTCAGGCGTATCCCGTGACACTTGTATGGCTCCCCGTAGTGCTCGCACTGTCATAGGCGAAGCCTAGCCGCGAGATGAAAAACGCCCTCTAGCCCGCCAGCCCGCATAAGAGGGTTAAAGCGTTTTATTAATAAACTTTTTTTACTATATATCGATATTTTGAAAAGTCTGTTGAAAGAGGACGCAATTTTCCATTAAATCACGAAAATCGACATATCGGTATTCATCTTTCCATTTGCGCTCACAATTATCGATAAAGAGATTAAATGGACGGTGCAGAAGAACAGATTTGCCGATAAAACGTTAAACCAATAAATATTTTTTATGTTTAATTGTTTTATTTATAAAACAGTAAAAGGATCTATCTCTTTCCATTGTCCTGGTCTCATTCTTCCAAGACTGACACCTCCGATTGCCACACGTTTCAGGACCTCGACTTCGTAACTGAGTTCCGCAAAGACCCTCCTTATGATCCGATTACGGCCATCATGAATTGTCAACCTGACTTTTCTCGACCCTAGCTTTTCAGCAAGATCCGCCTTGAAAAGTCCGTCAGTTAAGGTGATTCCAGACCGCAACATGTCGAGATCACCAGCCTTAACCTCGCGATTCACTTCTACTTCGTAGACCTTCCTTGTCTCGAATTTTGGATGGCTTATGCGGTTTGCCCATTCACCATCGTTGGTCAAGAAGATTAGCCCTTCGCTTTCCTGATCTAAGCGGCCAACATGAAAGAGGCCTGGAATATTGATTTGAGTGACCACGGATTCAAGGGAAGGATGCTGGCCTGACATACTAGTCACAAGTCCCCTTGGTTTATAAAATGCTATGTAAGTTTTAGATAAAATCAAACTGACTTTATTGCCTTCAACCTTTACTTTATCTTTTATCGGATTTATTTTTGCTCCGAGCTCCCGGATTATGGTTCCGTTCACAGTGACGGCACCCTCAGAAATGAACTCATCGGCTTTCCGTCTACTGCAGTACCCCGATTGTGCAATGTACTTGTTGAGTCTCACAACAAGTACCTAATCAGTGAGCGTTGCGATAACTTCATCGAGCCCATCAAGGTCTGGAAGAAATGGTGCCAGAGCGGGAAGATCGCTGACGCTATTGAGCCCTAGCCTCTCGAGGAAATAAGAGGTTGTGGCATAGAGAGTTGAGCCTGTCTCGTATTCGACACCGGTCTCTTCTACGAGCCCCCTAGTAATGAGGGTTTTCATAACTGCCTCGACATTGACTCCCCGAATGGCAGAGATTCTCGCCCTCGAAACGGGTTGTCGGTAGGCGATGACAGCCAAGGTTTCAAGGGCTGCTTGCGAGAGGTGAGCGGGTTGTCCATCTATGACGAAGCGCTCGACATAACCGGATTGGCTGGCCGCTGAGAAGAACCGCCATCCCCCAGCCACATTTCTTAGCTCAAATCCTCGTCCTTCCCCAAGATAGGTTTCCTTCATTGTTTGGAGTGTGAAATCAACCACTTCTTGTGAAGTTTCCGTAACCTGAGCTAGAACATTGGATGAGACTGGCTCTTCAACCACCATAAGGATCGCCTCCAGGGCAGATTTAAGTTCTACCTCATTCATTATCGGAGACCTCCTCCGCATCTGGGGCCCGATCAAACTCATCAGAGATCCGAAGGATCCGATCTTCGGGAGCAATCCACTCAATCGTCAACTCTCCAAAGGAGATCACCTGTTGAAATCGCACTGCACCTTCGCGGAACAACTCAAGAAGACCAAGAAATCGGGCAATTATTACAAATCGGTTATTTTCCCCTTCTGTGAGCGTCCTGAAGGTGATACTTCTCTTTGCCTTTAGTATGCCCGCGATTTCAAGCGCCTGTTCTGCGACCGAAACGAGGGGTAGATGGAGATGCTGCACCGACAGGGTGAGTTCCTCACGAGGAGCAAGGGCTCTCTCAGCCAAGGCGGCAAATCGATCCGGCGAGAGTCCCAGGACTACCTCCGGCAGAAGATCCGCTAAATGAGGTTCAAGTGAAACAGCTCGAGGAAAACTCCGCTCTCCCTCTTCGATTCGAGCCTGGAAGATGTCAGCTATCTGTTTGAAGGCACGATATTGCAGTAATCGCGCAAAGAGGAGATCTCGTGCTTCCAAGAGCGCCAGATCTGCTTCATCGTCTATTTCGCCACTCGGCAAGAGTCTTGCCGCCTTAAGATCCAAAAGTGTGGCTGCCACAACCAGGAACTCCGTCGCCTGATCTAACTGCCAACCCTCACCCTCTTGTTCAAGGTTACGGATATGGGCAATGAACTCATCAGTTACGACTCCCAATGCCACCTCAGTGATATCAAGTTTGTGCTTAGAGATCAATTGAAGCAAAAGATCGAATGGACCATCAAAGACATCTAGATGGACGGAAAATCCCGGCACGCGGCCTTCTGTTCCTTGAGTGAGAGTTCCATCCATGTGAGAAACCTACTTCACCTCGTGGTCATTCAGGGGAGGCTTGCATCAGAAAATGAGAGTCAATAGGCTCTGGGAAAGTTGTTAGAGAGGTTTCTCGATTGAACGCTAAGTCGATATTTAAGGACGACGATGTGACGACCACATCCGCAATTCTTGGCAAGAAGGCCATCAACTTCGCCGAACCCAAAGCGAAGATGAACCATGGAGATGCTGTGATCATCTCTGTTGTCAATCAAAAAGGTGGCGTGGGAAAGACGACAACAACTATCAATCTTGGCGCAGCTCTCGCAGAGCTTGGTCGTCGCGTTTTGTTGGTCGACTTTGATCCTCAACATTCTCTTTCGGTGGGTCTTGGAGTTTCAACTAGGAATCTCGAGGGATCGATCTACAACCTTATGCTCGATGATTCGACTCGCATCGAAGATTTCCTCCTGAAGACGAATGTCCCTGGAATGGACATGATCCCTAGTCACGAGGATCTCGCAGCAGCTGAAGGAGCACTTGTAACAGTAATCGCACGAGAGAAGGTGTTAAAGCGAGTTCTAGATTCAGTTGTTGATTACTACGACGTAATCTTGATCGATTGCCAACCTTCGCTCGGTCTTCTCACCATCAACGCCCTCACTGCATCGAAATATGTCATCGTGCCACTCGAGTGCGAATATTTTGCGCTTCGTGGGGTTGCACTCCTAGTTGACATCATTGGTAAAGTGCAGAAGAACACTAATCCCGACTTGGAGATCCTTGGCATATTGCCAACACTCTACGACAAGAAGACTGTCCATAGCAGGGAAGTTCTAGAGAGGATCTTGGAAGCTTTTCCCGAAAGCGTTTTCGACACAATCATCTCTCGTACTGTTCGCTTTCCTGAAACGACTGTTGCAGGTGAGCCCATCACAACCTTTGCCAGTAGTTCCGTCGGCGCTTCGGCGTATCGGCGTTTAGCCAGGGAAATTATCCATTTAGGCGTCTCTCGAGATGAAACGCCGCAAGCACGAGAGGCTGGAGCACGTTAATGAGCCGCCGAGTAACCCTCCCAGGAGCGGATGAATTGTTTCGTAAGACGACACTTGCTGCAGTCCCCGAGGTTGATACCGCAGAGACAGTCGCATCTCCCACTCCGGCAGAACCCAAGAGCAAGAAGGTGAGAACTACTGCTCGTCGCAAGCCGAATCAGATTGATCGCGCCCCTTCTGGTCGCGAAAGACACGATGAGAAGATCACGGTCTATCTGTCTCCTGACGAACTCTTTGACCTAGAGCAGGCACGACTTTTGCTTCGCGGAGATCTCGGACTCGCAGTCGACCGAGGGAGAATCGTCCGTGAAGCACTCGCGGTGATCATTGCGGATCTTGAAAGCAAAGGCGATCAAAGCATCATCGCACGTCGATTACGGGGTCGTTAGTACCGACGGGCCTTTGCGCCACTATCTGGCACGGGGGTGCGAGATGGAATGCGTCTCTCTCAACGTCTCATTTGTAATCGCTGTGTAGATTTGGGTCGTAACAACAGAAGCATGCCCCAATAGCTCTTGAACTGAGCGAACATCAGCTCCGCGCTCCAACATGTGGGTAGCGAAAGCATGGCGCAGTGTGTGTGGAGTCAATCTGCCGTCAAACCCCACCCGCCGCGCTGCGCTCTTTATGATGCCCCAAACACCCTGGCGACTTAGTCGCTGACCACGTTGGTTGAGAAAGAAAGCCGGTTCCGACGGATTCTTCGCCAAAGTCGGTCGTGCCCTAACCAAATAATCATTACATGCTTTAAAGGCCTGCTCCCCTATCGGAATCATGCGCTCTTTCGAACCTTTTCCGATGATGCGAATGAAGTGAGTTCCCTTTTCATCCGAGAGAAATTGATCTAGATTCAAATTGATACATTCCGACACTCGCATCCCACCCGCATAAAGGCACTCTAAAATCGCGCGATCACGAAGACCTTTGACACTGTCATCAGGTGATTCGATCAAGGTCTGAATTTCCTTATAAGAGATAGTTGTCGGCAATTTCCGACCCCGGGTCTTAACGTCGACCTTCCATCCTGGCCGGCTGGGATCATGTAGCGAAAGAAAATCCTCCAGTGATCTCAAGGTGCTTATCTTGCGCGCCACCGTGGCGGCTGATCGGCCATTTCTCCGAAGATTCGCTACGTAGTCAGAAACATTATCGCCCGAAAGTGTTGGGTGACTTAAGAAAAATTCGACAAGGTCGTGTTTATAAGAGGTCAACGTATTCCGGCTGGCACCTCGCTCCACGGCAAGATGATCAAGGAACCGTACCGCTTCTGTAGGAAGGTTAGCGTGCACCTTTTCTCTCAATGGCAGCTCCGATCAAACCTGCGAAAAGTGGATGAGGTTTCGTTGGACGTGACTTGAACTCTGGGTGCGCCTGAGTTCCTACGTAGAATGGGTGCTTCTCTCGGGAAAGTTCAACAAACTCCACTAAATTCCCATCGGGCGAAAGACCAGAGAAGGTAAGTCCAACCTCAGTCAATTGCGTCCGATAGGTGTTATTGACCTCATAACGGTGTCGGTGCCTCTCGGAAATCACATCAGTACCGTAAGACTCAGCAACGATCGAACCAGGCGTCAGGTGCGCTTGATACGCCCCTAGTCTCATCGAGGCCCCCATATCGCCATTTCCAGCGACGATCTCAAGTTGACTCTGCATTGTCGCCACCACGGGATGCGGAGTGGCACTGTCAAATTCCGCAGAGTTCGCCTGAGTTAAACCTGCAAGATTCCTCGCTGCCTCAATCACCATACATTGCAATCCTAAGCAGAGACCGAGAGTAGGGATGCCCTGTGAGCGTGTAAAACGAAGTGCTCCCAATTTCCCTTCGATTCCACGAACGCCAAAACCTCCAGGCACGCAGACTGCGTCAAGATCCTGCAATCTCTTCGTCGCACCTTCTACCGTTTCACAATCATCACTCGAAACCCAAACGATCTCAACTCGAACGTTATGTGCGAATCCGCCAGCTCTGAGGGCCTCCGTAACGGACAAGTAAGCGTCAGGAAGATCTACATACTTCCCGACGAGACCAACTTTGATGGTGCTTTTCGGTGAATGGACTCGATGCAGTAATTCATCCCATTCGCCCCAAACGACATCACGAAAATTCATGCTCAAACGTCTCACGATATAGGCGTCTAGTCCCTCTCGATGCAGAACCTTCGGGATGTCATAGATGGAAGGTGCATCCACTGCAGCGACGACCGCTTCGTTATCCACATCGCACATCAAGGAGATCTTCCGCTTGACGCCATCGGGAATCTCACGATCAGACCGCAAGACGATGGCATCTGGAGTGATACCAATCGATCGAAGAGCAGCAACGCTATGTTGGGTCGGCTTTGTCTTCAATTCTCCTGAGGGACCAATGTAAGGAACAAGCGAGACGTGGAGGTAGAAGACATTCTCGCGGCCGACTTCTTGACGTATCTGGCGTGCCGCTTCAAGAAAAGGTAGTGACTCGATATCACCGACAGTGCCACCGATCTCTGTGATCACGATATCGACTGAATCGCTATCGGAGGCAAGCATGCGTGATTTGATCTCGTTAGTGATGTGTGGAATAACTTGTACGGTATCGCCGAGGTATTCGCCGCGACGTTCGCGCCCGATCACGCTCTGATAGATCTGGCCAGTCGTAACATTCGCTGCACCAGACAGATTGATATCTAGGAACCGCTCATAGTGACCAATATCCAAATCGGTCTCCGCTCCATCCTCGGTGACGAAAACTTCACCATGTTGGAATGGGTTCATAGTTCCCGGATCTACATTGATATACGGGTCCAATTTCTGCATGGTCACCCGGAGGCCACGTGCTCGAAGTAGTCTGCCCAAACTGGACGCTGTTAAACCTTTACCGAGGCTTGACGCGACGCCGCCTGTGACGAATATGTGTTTGGTTTTCCTGGACGTCGCCACGGAGGAGAAAATTATCACCTATTGAGTCAGGGCAGAAACTTTCAACTCTTTTGGGCGTGTTCCAGCAAGTCTCGAGCATGATCGAGAGCGACCGCGGATTGACTCTGCCCTGAGAGCATCCTTGCGATCTCACGCACTCTCTCCTCACCGGAGACTTCCACCACAGATGAGAGAACAATCTCGTCACTCTCATTCTTTTCGATCCTGAAATGACGATCAGCCCAACTGGCAACCTGTGCCAGATGCGTGATGACGATGACCTGGAAATGCTTTGCCAAGCGAGAGAGTCGCTCACCGATAATCAATCCAGTTTCACCACCGATACCAGCATCGATCTCATCGAAGATCAAAGTACCGATCTCCCTATGATCCGAAAGAGCCAATTCGATTGCAAGCATCACGCGTGAGAGTTCACCACCGCTTGCTCCCTTATTGAGCGGCAGTGGTTTCTCACCCTCATGTGCTGAGAAAAGGAAGTGGACCCGGTCTGCACCATTTCGTCCCAGGGTATTCTCATAGTCACTCTGGAATGCCACGGTGAATACGGCTCTGATCAGCCCCAAGTTCTTCAATTCCGCATTAACGCTCGCGGCAAGTCTCTCTGAAGCACGCTTCCTAACACTTGTCAGTTCCTGCGCTCTATTCTGAAGTTCAGACCGTTCTGACTCCACAAGCGCAATTAATTCTGCGACTTTCGTATCACTCTGTTGTAGGTCTTCGAGGAGTGCTTTCTTCTTGGGAAGCAGCTCGATAAGGGCATCCAACGCTTCAGATTCACTTAGATCCGCCGGAACCTCGTGACGATTCCGTTGCAGATACTGCTTCAAAATGGATCGTCTTTCTCGGAGTCGATCTAACTCCCCTGGTTCAGCCTCCAGACCATCCGATTCACGTCGAAGATCCCTGACTACTTCATTGACTTCAAGATGGGCGGAACGCAAGCGCGAGATAGCATCCGCGAACGATTGATCCTTCAGCGAGAGGTGATCCAGACTCTTTATCGCAACATAGAAGTTTGCAATTACCCCCTGTGATTCATCGGTCAGTGCTGCCAAAGCCTGATCAAGAGCAGTTCTGAGCTCCTCCACGGAATCCAATCGGCTGATCCGCGCCTCACCTTCTAGCCACTCGTCCTGCAATGGGCGAACTCTCTCGAGATCTTGAATGAAACGTTCAGTATTTGTGATCTCACGTTCTCGAGACTCCAGGGCCTTCTTCAACTCGGAAAGCTCCCGGTTTCTTTCGGTGAAACTTTGCAAAGATGATTGATACTTACGGAGTGCTTCCTGGCACTCGATCTCCCTCCTATCGAGGAGACTGAGCTGATAGTCCTCATCGACAAGCTTGTGGTTGGTACTCTGCCCATGGATCACGAACAATTCATCCGCGAATCGTTGCAAGAGCGAGAGAGTCGCTGGATTGGAGCCGATGACCGCCTTACTTCGACCGTCCGATGAGACTGATCTTTGAAGGATGAGTGAATTCTCATCGATTTCGGGTGAATGTTCGTTGATGAGATTGCCTAGGTCTCCGGAGATCGCCTGGTCAAGAGAGATGATTAGGGAAGCGGAAAGTCGTTCACTTCCGCGTCGAACCAGATCGATGTCAGAGCGACCCCCAGCGATCAGATTTAGCCCGGTGAGAACCATGGTTTTGCCGGCGCCGGTTTCACCAGTGATCACATTGAAACCTGGGCCGAATGAAAGCGATGCTTCTTCGATAACGCCTAGGTTTCGGATCGATAACTCATGAAGCTGGCGAGACCTACTTCCCACGCCAACCCTCCACTGGGAGTTGAAACTTGGCAACTAGGCGATCCGTGAAGAGAGATTGATCTATATGGGCAAGTTGAATTCGTTCGGCAGAGGCCTGGATCTTCACTCGATCACCTTCTAAAAGATCGATGCGTCGATATCCATCCGCAGCGAGCACTGCTATGGGGCTTTCAACATCGATTCCTATTGTGGAAGTCGTTGCGATGACCATGGGTCGCGAGAAGAGCGCGTGAGCGGCTAACGGGAGAAGGACCATCGCTTCGACTGCTGGCCACACAACAGGCCCTCCCGCACTGAAAGCATAAGCCGTAGAGCCAGTCGGGGTGGCAATGAGGACACCATCGCATCCCCAACGAGAAAGCGGTCGATCATCTACGTGAACGAACAATTCGACCATCTCAG
The DNA here is from genome assembly GCA_049459795.1 of Candidatus Nanopelagicaceae bacterium. Classification (GTDB taxonomy): domain Bacteria; phylum Actinomycetota; class Actinomycetes; order Nanopelagicales; family Nanopelagicaceae; genus SYAN01. The sequence continues at coordinate 86,625 of JBMUDS010000003.1, forward strand.
GCTTTGGGCTCTCGACGACAACCTCATTGAGTGCGAAGCCATCTGCAACAACTGTACCGTTCCGGTTTACTTCATATGCGACAACGAGGCGATCTTCTGTCGTGAATTCACGCTCTTGGATGATCGTTGCCAATCGATCCATTGAAGGCTTATCTAGTTGAGCCAAGAAGCCGACATGACCAAGGTTCACCCCGAGAATCGGTATCCCTTTTCCAGAAACGATCTCTGCTGCCCTCAAGATGGTTCCATCACCGCCGAAAACGACCGCCAACTCGACACTGCGCGAGAGCTCCGTGAGCGGGATCTGGCGAACGCCAGGAATATCAGGAGAAAGAGAGAGGAACTCGACACTGGTCGAAACCTTTTGTGCCAGCTGAGCCGCGGCGGCTTGGGAATCCTTACGCGTCGGATGTGTCACAAGGAGGACTTGTCGCTGCGTCATCTATTGCGGTCCTTCCTTGATCGCCTGCTGAAGGTCGGATTCTCTCAGTTCTTCTCCTTCAGTGCGCAGCCAGAGGAAGTACTCCACATTGCCTGAAGGTCCCGGCAGTGAACTCGCCACGACACCCGCTACGCCCAACCCAAGATCCCAAGCGGCACTAGCCACCTGCCGGACCGCCATCGCGCGTGATTCGCTCTCTCTCACCACGCCACCAGCACCAAGTAGAGCCTTACCAACCTCAAACTGCGGTTTGACCATCACGAACATCTCGCCATCGTCGGCAAGCAACTCCTTGAACTTGCCTAGTACCAAGGTGAGCGATATGAACGAAAGGTCGGCCACGATGACATCGACTTTATCGCCGATCATCGATTGATCTAGTTCTCTGATGTTAGTCCTGTCAAATACTTTTACTTGTGGATGATCTTGAAGTGACCATGCCAACTGGCCGTATCCAACATCAACTGCAATGACGTCTTGCGCTCCCCACTGAAGAGCGATCTCAGTGAAACCTCCTGTAGAAGCACCCGCATCGAGAACCGTCTTTCCGTTGAAGGAAGGGATGGCGAAGTACTCCAGTGCACCTTTCAACTTATGTGCACCTCGTGAAACATAGGATTCACGTTCACTTACAAGTGAGATCGATGTCGACTCATCAACCATAGTTGCGACCTTCATGGCAGGGAACCCGTTGACGATGACGGATCCTGATTCGATCAACTCGCGAGCGTCGTCCCGGGATCGTGCCATCTTTCGCTTGACAAGTTCAGCATCAAGTCGAATCCTCAAGCGCTCTCGATCTCCTTGAGTTGTTCAGTAAGGTTTTCATTGATCCCAGCAAAGAGTTCACCATGCTGCTCCAGTGGTTGAGCGAGAATTGCGCCAATTCGCTCTCGCAATTCCTGACTTCCACGCAGCGATGTCATAGTCGAGATACTAACCGACTAAGCAAGCTTTCCGCGGATCGTCCGAAACCCCTACAGACGTTTCTTAAGCGCCAGCCAACGATCGGCGATTTTTCTGATCTCTGGATCGGTCTCGTCACGCGCAAGCGATTCCGTCAAGAAGGTTTCGGCCCGGTGCGAAAGGGTGACCCGTGCGGCGTCATTCTGTCCAAGTGCTTCCCTGGCTTCAGCCGAGATGAGAAGGGCATCGGCGACTTCCTTCTGTGAAAGAGTTTCACTTCTTATTTCGCCCAATATCTCGAGTGCCTTCCGAGGGCGACCGAGTCCCGTTTCGCACTCAGCGAGCCGGATCTTTGACTCTGCCAGGCCACTAATCCGAAGCGCTGCGCTGAAATGCCGTTTGGCTTCAGCGAAATCCTTGTTTGCTAACGCAGCCTTGCCCGCCACTCTTCGTACGACGGCGACTCTTCCTGCACGATTGGACGCCGCACGCCCGAATTCGTGTGCGAGTTGAATCTCCTTTGTGTCATCCGACCCCAACAATCTCTGCATCATCACCAATTGCTTTGCGACGACCTCGCCATTTTCGGCGGAGAGCGACAACAACTCAGCCCTCAACCTGCCAGGCAGCATCTTTGCCTCGACATCTGGCGATATTTCAGGCTCTATACGTGGCAACCGACGAGGCCGGTCCCCATCCTTCTTGAACCTATTTCTATCGGAGGACGTTCGAGACCCCTGGTGCCCACTCTTGCTTGGTCTCTCTGTTGAAGCATGACGGTTTGGTCGATTACCAGAACCGGATCGCTTGCTTCGATGGGATGGTGATGATTTTTTTCGTGAATGAGGAGCGTCTGTCATAACAACACCACTCCTTCGCATACTTCAGCGATTCAGCTGACTGTAATCACGTACACAGTCTCTTAATTCCTAGAAATTTACAGTCTAGAAACAAGAAAGGGGTTGCATTGCTGCAACCCCTAACTAGAAAAAATGTCCGGCGACGTTCTACTCTCCCACACGGTCCCCCGTGCAGTACCATCGACGCTGAAAGGCTTAACTTCCGGGTTCGGAATGGGACCGGGTGTTTCCCTCTCGCTATAGCCGCCGAAACTCTATGGAGTTATGGTGGATCTTTTTGGATCCCGACCGTATCTCGGGAACCACACAGTGGACGCGTAGCAACTTTGTAGTTAAATCCTCGGCCTATTAGTACCGGTCAGCTCCATGGATCACTCCACTTCCACTTCCGGCCTATCAACCCAGTAGTCTTCTGGGGGCCTTACCTGGTCGAACCAGTGGGAAACCTAATCTCGAAGCGAGCTTCCCGCTTAGATGCTTTCAGCGGTTATCTCTTCCGAACGTAGCTA
>JBMUDS010000004.1:0-60901 GCA_049459795.1 Candidatus Nanopelagicaceae bacterium
GTGGATCCGACAGGCGATCACTCGTGCGATGGCTGATCAAGCGAGAACCATCCGAATTCCAGTCCATATGGTCGAAGTCATCAACAAGTTGGCACGTGTACAACGTCAGATGCTTCAAGACCTTGGACGTGAACCGACTCCTGAAGAGCTAGCAAAAGAGCTCGATATGACACCCGAGAAGGTCGTTGAAGTTCAGAAGTATGGACGCGAGCCGATCTCACTTCACACGCCGCTCGGCGAAGAAGGGGATAGCGAATTCGGCGATCTGATTGAGGATTCTGAAGCGATCGTCCCAGCTGAGGCAGTCTCATTCACCATCCTGCAAGAAGAGCTCCACAAGGTCCTCGACACAATGTCTGAGCGCGAAGCTGGCGTTGTGAAGATGCGATTCGGCCTGACCGATGGCCAGCCGAAGACTCTCGATGAGATCGGGAAGGTCTACGGAGTCACCCGAGAGCGCATCCGACAGATCGAGTCGAAGACCATGTCGAAACTCCGTCATCCATCGCGCTCACAATCTCTTCGCGATTACCTCGATTGATCGTGTTAGATTTTAATTGAATTTTACTGAAGAAGGAGTCTCGAAATGTCAGATCGCGTAACGATGCGAGTAAAGCCGAATGGTTCGATTCGAGTCACTGGAACGGTGGAGTTCGTAGACGCTGACGGAAATGTCCTCGAGACCAAGACGGATTTCTCCCTCTGTCGTTGCGGACATTCCAAGGAGAAGCCGTACTGTGATGGCTCGCACCGCGAAGCAGGTTTCACCGCCGAATAGCCATCCGCTCTGGCGCGATGGCATTGAAGACCTTGACCTTGAGCATCTCAATTGTGATCTCGAATGTGATGTCGCAGTCATCGGCGGAGGATTCTCTGGACTGTGGAGCGCTTATCACCTTATCAATCATGACCCTTCGCTGAAGATCGCAGTTTTCGAAGCCGAAAAGATCGGCTTCGGAGCATCGGGTAGGAACGGCGGTTGGGTATCGGCGGACTATCCAGTAGACGCTGAAACATTGAAGCGCCGCTATCCAGATAAGGATGTCTCCGGATTCCTCTCCATGTTGCGAGATGGCGTCAATGAGATTGGTGATTTCGCTCGCAATCACGCTCCCCGTTCTCACTACAGGAAGTCCGGTGCATTGCTCTTTGCTACCAACGAAGGACAGTTGCGACGTCTTGAAGGGTCAGTCGATGATTTTCACTATCTTCTCGACCGCGACCAAACTCACAAGAAAGTGGCAATTGATGGCGCGCTGGCCTCTCTTTTCACGCCAGAATGTGCCACCGTCAATCCAAGGGGCCTTCTCTTTGATTTGGCGGAGTTGCTTTCGCGAAAAGGAGTTCGAATCTTCCAAGATTCGAGAGCAGAGATCGTCGATGGGGCGCTGCGCGTAAATGGCCATCCGATTCGTTCGACATGGCGGATCCGCGCCACCGAGGCATATTCGCCGAAGAACAGAAGTCAGATTCCCCTCTATTCGTTGATGATCGCCACCCGCGGCCTCACAACGAGCGAAAGTGAATCGATCGATTGGGAGCCAGGATTGGCAATCGCCGAGGCGACGAGGAATGTCAATTATGTTCAGATGACCAGTGATTTCAAGATCGCGGCCGGCGGTCGGGGAGCGCGTTACCCCTTCGGCAGCAGGAGGAATCAAGCGTACGAGTCAGAGACTCGTACTCATGACGGATTGACTGAGATGCTCAAACGATGGTTCCCCGTGCTCGCGCGAAACTCCGATCCAGATTCACTGCAGGTCACCCATCATTGGGGTGGTGCTATTGCGATCAGACGAAACTGGGAGAGTTACATTTCCGTCGATAAGGAGAGAGGGGAAGCTAGCCTGGGTGGATACGTCGGCGATGGAATGACTATGAGTTATCTTGCTGCACGAGCAGTCGCGAAGGAGATCGTCACAGGCGAGAAGTCATGGTCTTCGATACCTATCTCGACTGAAAGTAGAGCGAGGAAGAGATGGCCGATCGAGCCATTTCGATACCTGGGAGCGAATGCGATGATCTCGTCGATTCAAAGGGCCGATGAACGTGAGCGGCTTGGAAAGAGATCTCGACTGATCGACGGTGTCGAGAGGTTACTAGGGAAGTGATTATTCGGCTGCGAGACGATGCGTCTCGTCATGAATATGGACTGATTGTTCCTTGAGGCCCTCTGCATACGTCTTCGCATGATGGGCGCAGAAGAAGAGGTGGAGTCCGGAGAGCAATGTTGCGCGAACATACGCTTGAGCACCACAACGATCACAACGATCGATTGAGTTAAGTGGAGCTTGCTCTAGAACGACCTGCTCAGTCATCGAGATTCCCTCCCTCTAGGTTCTTCTCGTCGCTATGTGCCTCTGGCGTAAATACCTTTGGCGTAATACTAGGTGGTCAACGCCGTTGGAGGCGGACTCTATTCCCTTCTCGACACCGTTTCTCGATGAGAGATGTGAGCCACGTGGGGCGTGTCTGACATCTCAATTATCGGAAAACCTCACCCTTGGAAGTTAGAGTTCCCACCTGTGAAAAATGCCAATGTTGCCGGTGATTCCTCAGAGTCGCATGTCGAGGACAGTTACACCGCTAAAGATCTTGCTGTCCTAGAGGGACTAGAGGCGGTCCGTAAACGACCCGGAATGTACATCGGTTCCACCGATTCACGTGGTCTCATGCACTGCCTTTGGGAGATCATCGACAACGCGGTTGACGAGTCGCTCGCTGGTCACTGTAAGAAGATCATCGTCAATCTTGAATCTGACGGTTCAGTTGAAGTACATGACGATGGGCGTGGCATTCCAGTTGATAAGGAACCTCGAACTGGCCTAACCGGCGTCGAAGTTGTGATGACGAAACTCCATGCTGGCGGAAAGTTCGGTGGAGGTTCCTATTCTGCAACAGGCGGTCTGCATGGCGTCGGCGCATCGGTGGTCAACGCGCTCTCATCGCGCCTTGATGTCGAGGTCGATCGTGGCGGAAAGATCCATTGGATGTCATTCAAGCGGGGGGCAGCTGGCGTCTTCGACGGAGATGGACCGAATGCGACCTTCACTGAACAGTCTGGTCTTCGTATCTTAGGAAGGATCTCTGCGAAAGTAACGGGAACCCGTATCAAGTGGTGGGCCGATAAGCAGATCTTTCTCAAGGATGCCGAATATGTCCTGAGCGAGATCCATGAACGTGCCCGCCAGACCTCTTATCTAGTTCCTGGACTCACGATCACGATCAACGACAACCGCGGCAAGACCCCTGTCTCGGAGACCTTCTTCCATAAAGGTGGCATCTCGGAGTACTGCGCATTCATCCAAAGCGATGAGCCGATAGGTGAAGTCATTCGCTTAACAGGTAGTGGCCATTACCAAGAGACAGTGCCCGTCCTTGACGATAAGGGTCAAATGAATGCGACCGAAGTCGAGCGGGATATGGGTGTCGATATCGCGCTCCGTTGGGGCAATGGCTACGAGACAACGATGCGCCCTTTCGTCAATATCATCGCAACACCCAAGGGTGGAACCCATGTCCAAGGCTTCGAGCGAGCACTGACCAAGATCTTCAATGAACAGCTTCGCTCATCATCTACTTTGAAGAAGAACGAAGCTGATGTCATCAAAGACGACATCCTTGAAGGTCTGACCGCCGTGATCACGGTTCGAATGCAAGAACCTCAATTCGAAGGACAGACCAAGGAAGTCCTTGGAACTCCTGCAGTCGTGAAGATTGTCTCCCAGGTAGTCAATGATGAATTGAAACGTTTCTTTGCCTCGACGAAGCGCATTGATAAGGCAACGGCCCGCGCTGTCCTCGAGAAGGTTGCGAACGCTTCGCGTACGCGTATCAGCGCACGAGCTCACAAGGAATTGCAGCGAAGGAAGAACGCACTTGAGAGCTCTTCGCTACCTGCGAAACTCTCTGATTGTCGGTCTGAGGATGTCGCAAGAACTGAGCTCTTCATCGTTGAAGGTGAGTCAGCGCTGGGAACTACGAAGGCTGCAAGAAATTCTGAGTTCCAGGCGATCCTTCCGATCCGCGGAAAGATCCTCAATGTCCAGAAAGCATCCCTTTCGCAGATGCTCGACAATACTGAGTGCGCGTCAATCATCCAGGTGATCGGCGCTGGTTCAGGAAAGTCATTCAACTTAGAAGACGCCCGCTACGGCCGGATCATCCTGATGTCAGATGCTGATGTAGATGGCGCACATATTCGTTGCCTCTTGCTCACACTCTTACATCGCTATATGCGACCACTGATCGAGGCTGGACGCGTCTTCGCGGCAATCCCACCGCTGCATCGAATCGAAGTAGTAGGCAGTGGCGGCAAGAAGGGTGAGGTCTTCTACACCTATTCTGATGATGAGATGAAGCGGAAACTTGCCGAGCTATCGAAGGCTGGCAAGAAATGGAAAGAGCCGATTCAGCGCTATAAGGGACTTGGCGAGATGGATGCCGAACAATTGCGCGAGACGACTATGGATCCTGCCCACCGAACCCTTCGCCGGATCACGATCTCAGATACCGCTGCGGGAGAATCTGTGTTCGAACTACTGATGGGCAATGAAGTCGCACCACGTAAGGAATTCATCGCAAGTGCAGAGATCAGCAGAGAGCGAATCGACGCGTAGTAGTCATCACTTTAAGCAAGATAACTCTCTACCGAGGCTTAGTTCCCGTCAGCTTCACTTTAGATGGCTGGTTTGACTGAATATCTGTGCGCTAGTTGTAAATTCTTGCGTATCGAGTCATTCTCGCGAGCTACAAGAAAATATTCGACGACTGCTTCAGAATCCCCAACACTGACTCTCACGTGCCCAGAATTTGGCGCTTTGACACCTGAAGTGTAGGCGCTGTCATTGAAGTAGGAGAAAGTGCTATCGGCGGGATTGGGCATCGATTGATAGATGATGCCATCTCGTTCTTGTGTCACGAAGATGTGATCATGTCCCTGAAAGAAGATGCTTACTCTGTTCTTAACCATCAAGTCATGTATGGGTAATTCCCAATTCGGTCTTTCAACGGTAAAAGATGTAGCCCCCCGAGGGTCGTTGCCTCCCCATTCATAGTCGTAGGAGCGCTCGATCCCACCACGACCAGTTCCCATGACATGATGAGCGAAGACGAACTTGAACTTGGCAGCGCTCTCTTCCAAAGTCTTCTTCAACCAGAGGTACTGCTCATCACCGATTCCAATTTTCCAAAGATCCTTAGCACCACCAGCATTCTTCTTTCCTTTGGCAGGTTTGGTCACCTTGGCAGTCTCGCTGTCGATGGTTGGAGTCGTAGCGACATTGTCGACGGGGTTCGGTGAATGCCAGTATGGATCCAAGGTGACGAATAGCGCATCTCCCCATGTCCACGAGTAATAATCACGAGGAAGCCCTACACCTGGAACTTCCTTGAGGTTCCCGGAGTAAAAATCATTAGGGGCAGGTAAGGGGTAATACTTGAGTCGAGCATTTCCGGCTAGGACAGCCGGATTATTCTTCGTCCCGTCCAGGAGGTATCCAGCAGCTTGTTCATGATTACCGTTGATAAGGAATATTGGGACTGACGCGCCAATTACGCCTAGCCAGTTCCGATGGGTTCGATAGACCTTCTCGACGTTGGCCTGAGTAGCTAGTCCCTTTGAAATCAAAGGGTCGATGCTGAAGTCGTCACCCATCATGATGTGAAAATCAGGCTTCTGGCGGGCGACATTGGCCATCATGACGTAGTACAACTCCGAATTGAACATCTTTCCCGCACGTTCTGGATGAGTATCTCCTTGTACCGTAAAAGTGAAAGCTGATGAATTTGATTTGGCCGTGGAGAAACTTGCTTCTTTGCTGGTACGCAGGGACTTTGAAGATCCAGTCGCATATCTAGTGCGATAGAAGACCCGTGAATTGGCTCTCAGTCCCGAAATTTCAATCACCGAAGGAATATTGGCTTTGACCGGTATAGACGGGGTCTTTGAGATGTACTTTGATTTTGCGTAGCCATACTCGACATACACTCGCAAGTCTTGATTCGTCACAACACTGAGCGCGATCGAATTCGAGGTAGGTCTGCCGAGAATGTAATTGAGGATTGGGGTAGTGGCTCCGGTTGCACGCCCAATCGCGGAATTTGAGAAAGCAGCCAACATCACTGTTCCAAGTAGGGACCTTCGAGAGATTGGCTTGCTTATCCATTGGGAGAGTAGTGGCCGAGTATCGAATTTCATTTTTTTGAGTTATCCCCAATCCTCAGTCTTGAAACATTAACGATGTGAGAAAGACAGATCCCTGGGTGACCCCTCGATGCATTCGTCGGTGCATCGAGGGGTGATCCATCTACTTGCCAGGTCGTGTTGGTCGAGTTGGCTTCGCAGGGAGGGATGCCAGAATCGAGGAACGAGTCTCCTGAAAGGCTGTTCTCGCGGCCTTCTTGGCTTCGCGCTCAGCTGATGACTTGATACCTTCCCATGCCGTTTTTGCATCTTCCAGTTGCTGTTTCACGGCCTCTCGGGCAGTCCTGTAGGCAGTCATCTCTGCCTTAAAGGCTTCGACTGCTTGCCGGTAAGAAGCCTTCGCTGCTTCACGATCCGTATTCGCTACCGCTGAACTCCCAAATGGAGCCGTGATAACGGAGGCCAAAAGGATCGCAGTAATCAACTTGCGTTTCATTGATATTCCCTTCTATCTCCTGGAGGACCAGGTTGGTGAAAAAGTAGCCGCGATTTCATAAGGATTTGTGTGTAAATCAAAAGAAGGCTGTGTCACTTCCGATTCACTGGCTTGCCGGGTAACTCAGGAACTTCCCCCACATTCTTTATAGCTTCATCTCTCCGCACAATTGCCGCGGATATCTCCACTCTTCTTTGCGCTTCCCTGACTTCTCGTTTCGTGGTGGAGTCCTTTTTAGCGGCATCATATTTGGATTTAATGGTCTCAAGTTCTCTCTTGAAACTCTGGTTGATTGCCTTGATGCACTCACCTCGTTCACGCTTTGTATTCTTGTAAGCAATTTTCAATTCCCGGAACATCGATCCAGTCTTTCGAGCCGAAACTTCATATGTATCAAGAAGGGCTTCAAATGCAAGCAATCTACTTTTGCAAGTCTCAATTTGCGTTGACTCAAAAGTGTGACCAATGTGCGCCTGCATAGGCGTAAGTGGAAATACTATGATTGACGCCAAAATAATCTTTGCGACAGATCTAGGTGTTCTCATCTCGGGCCTCCATCTTGAGATCTGAAAGTATGGGATGCGATCGTGTGAAAATTCTGGGAAATTTCGACGAAGAGAGGAGTATCTAGAACCTGCCCTTAGGCTGAGCGAGTGAGAGGGAAAGCCGTCAGGGTCTTGGTTGTAGACGATGAACCAGGTATCGCGTCACTATTGATGGAGACCTTGAGATTGGCTGGTTTCGAAGCGGCGATCGCCAACACTGGCATAGAGGCGCTGGAGGACCTGAAGAGGTCAGCATTTGATTTGATCCTTTTGGATGTCAACCTTCCCATAATGGATGGATTCCAGATTTTGGCCCAGCTTCGCCAACGCCAACCTGAAATCCCAATCATCATGATCTCAGCGCGTCTTGATAAGAAGGATGTCATTGAAGCATTCAAATTAGGGGCTGACGACTACATCACTAAGCCATTCAGTATCGAAGAAGTTGTCATGCGAATCAATGCGGTGATGCGTAGGAGTAATCAGAGCGATTCAACAGAGACAATCGTGGTCGGACCTATCAAGCTCTCATTAGCAACTTATGAGGTTTGGTTTGACGAAGAGAAAGTCGAGCTCTCTAGGACTGAATTCAATCTGCTTCGGATCTTGATGGAGAATTCCAACCGTGTATTGACGAAGGATCAGCTTCTACGTGATGTGTGGGGATTCGACTTCGTCACCTCTACAAATGTTGTCGACACATACATCTCTTATCTTCGAAAGAAGCTTCATCGAGAGGGATTCTCCGGCATTACGACCATACGAGGCGTGGGTTTCCAACTGAAGAGCGCTTGATGTGAGCATCCAGACTCGTCTGACCCTTTTCACAGCAAGCCTAGTGACTTTACTTTCTTGTTTATTAGGAGGGATAGTTCTTCAACAAAATTACAGTTCCAAGGTTGAGGAGATCGAGAAGGAGCTAAACCTAGTTTCCTCCGCAACAGATGCTGCAGAGAACGATAAGGTCACTACTGCCCTTTCCCTTGTACAGGAGGCGAGCACTCCCATTTCGATTTTCTTGGTTGATCCGGCCGGAGAGTTGACCTCCTTGATTGAAGCGCCTGATGTCGAAGTGGCTGATTCATATGAAGCAATACCTCATGTTGGAAAAGAGATAAGAAAGTGGGGGAGACTGCGGTTAGCAGTCGCAGATCTAGAAGGCGATTCGCGGCTACTCTTCATCGCCACGACCGCATCAGCTCTAGATCAGCGAAAACGTGACTTAATCACTCTGGCTTTCAGCCTGGTTCTTGTATTGGTTCTTTCGCTCGCCATTTTGAGGCTGGTCATTGCTCGTGACATCAAGCGTGAGCAAGACAGTATTGAAGAGAAGGCGATAGCCAGGCTTGAAGCAAAGCATCGTGAAGAGCTCCTTGAGTTCGTGGGGGACGCATCCCATGAATTGAGGACTCCACTGACTGTGATCAAGGGTTTTCTTGAAATTCTCCTACGGCAGGAACGAACTGATGAAGGTGTATCTCATTTGCAACTCATGTGGCGAGAGATCTTGAGAATGGAAGCGACTCTCAATCAACTTCTGGAGATATTGGAAAACGAAGAGCACACCTACTCTGATTCAGAGCAAGTAGACCTATCCCTACTTCTTAACGATAAATTGAGCACATTTCGGAGATTGAATCAGAGTCGCAACATTGAGTTCGAGATTGAGGAACACGTCGTGATCCAGGGTCATCTCGACGTTCTCAACAAGGTGTTCGACAACCTGTTGATCAATATCCACAAGCACACTGCCGAGACGGTTCCCGTCTACGTCTCGCTCAAACGAAGAACTGATCAGGTTGAGATCGAATTCCATGATGGAGGTTCGGGTCTAGAGAAACTTGAAGATGGTTTTGAGATTCGACCCTTCAAGAGATTCGATAAGTCGCGATCTCGCGAAACCGGAGGCTCAGGGCTCGGTCTAAGTATCGTCGAAACCTCGGTGAAATTGTTGGGAGGGGTACTTCTATTTCGCCGAAGCCACCTTGGTGGACTTGCGGTGAGGATTGAATTACCCAATTCCACTTCGGCTCTCGATTGAATTCACCAGCCTGGTGTTGCGTTGAATCCGCCATCGAAGTCGATTGTGGTGCCAGTTGCCCAACTGAAGTCTTCAGATGCGATGGACGCAATGGCTCGAGCTACTTCCGCTGCACTACCCATTCGCTTCATGGGCACCGCCTGATTCCAGGCAGAGACTCCCTCTGGCCAGGCCTCTTCCAGTCCTGGTCTGGAGATCAGTCCCAGTCGAAGGCCAAGTACTCGCATCGGCGCCAACTCAACCGCCGCGGTGCGAGTCAATGATTCGAGCGCGGCTTTACTTGCGCCATAAAGTGCATGACCAGGTCGTGCATTGAGCGCCTCGATCGAAGAGATATTGATACAGAGCTCAGTCCGATGACGAGATGCCGCTCTCATGATCTCGAGTGGTGCGACGAGATTGACTGAAAGCATCTCCATTGCACGCTCGTGGATCGAGGCCAGTCCTTCATCGATCGCGAAGACGCTCTGATCCGCCGCAGAATTGATGACAAGATGCGGCCTGACAGCATCAACTATCTCCTCGCCAGCTCCTGGGAGTGAGAGGTCCTTCTTTATTGCCGTTACCCCAACGACCCCAGGAGGCGTGGTGTTGAATTGTGCGAAGACTTCCCATTCACGTTGAAGATAGAGAGAGGCGATCGCAGATCCAATCCCTCCACTTGCTCCGGTGATCAGAATCCTTCTCTTGCGAGTGAAATCAATCATGGATCAGACCCAAAATCTCAGACTCGGAAAATTCTTTGATCGCCCATGAGGAGACTTGTGCTTTGCTCGCAAGCTCCATCTCAGTGAAAGCGGGTGTGAGCGCGCAGATCACGAGAGACCATTCGCCGAGGGGCTTTGCTGCCATCCATCGTCTCGGCTCCACCACAGCCTGAAAATTCATGACTGAGCTGTCTAAAGTCTGCTTTACGCAGGCGCCGCCTTCTTCATATGTATAGAGCGCTGTTGGAGAGCCAGCAACATGGATCCACATCTCTTGCTCGGGAATTCGATGCCATGCAGAGAAATCAGGGCGTTGCATCAAGAAGTAGATCGCGCTCGATCTGCCATTGTTGAATATTGGCGCCCACATGCCGCCTTCGCCTGCTAAGGGTTGGAGGTGAAGGTCCGGTATGACCTTCGCAACATCCATCATGACTTCTGTGAGAGTGCTTCAACTCTCTGATTGGCGGCCGCCATTACCTTGTGGCCATCTACTCGCGTGGGCTCCTTCTTTCGAACAACCTGCTCGCCATCCACCCATACATCAGTAACATCCCCACGTCCCACAGCGAAGACCAGCAGGGCAAAGATGTCATGGATAGGAGTGAGGTGCGCTTTCCTGGAATCAATAGCAATGAGATCGGCTCGCTTACCGACTTCGATGCTTCCGACCAGGTGATCGATTGCAAGCGCGTGGGCGGCTTCACGCGTCGCTGAGGCAAAGATCGAGGCGGCGTTGACTTTCGATGGTGAAGAAGTGGTCGCTTGAACGTGAGCAGCCATCCGCATCGCCTGCCACATATCAAGATCATTGCTTGAAGAACAGCCATCCGTTCCTAGTCCGACTGTTATCCCTGCTTCCTGGAGACGCGTAAGGTCGAGTAACCCACTCCCTAGCTTCATATTGCTACCTGGGCAATGGGCAACTGCTGCTGATGCACCTCGTGTCAGGTTGATGTCTTCATCGCTCAGGTGAACGCCATGACCGTAGACGGTATGTCGATCCAATATCCCGCGTGATGAGAGGACTTCTGTCGGGCTCTTGCCATATCGAGATCTGACATCCTCATTTTCGGCGATGTTCTCTGAGACATGGAGATGGATTGAGGCATTGATCTCTTCCGCCACCTGTGCGACATCTCCGAGATGCTCTGGCGAATCGGTGTAAGTGCTATGTGGCATGAGATAGAGAGGAATCTCTGGACCGCCAATGGAAGCAACTAGATCGGGCCACCGTCGAGCGTATGCGATTCGCTCTTCCCAGGTCATCGCATCAAGACCCGGGAAATCGAAGAAGATCGGACCTGCGATATGTCGCAGACCCACTCGAACCGCGCCACGGTGTGTGGCTTCAGGGTGGAAATACATATCGAGAGCAGTAGTGGTGCCGGCAAGGATCGACTCCAAGGCGCCAAGTTCAGTCCCTAATTCGCATGTGGCTGCATCCATAATCGCGCCTTCGGCAGCCCAAACACGCTCAAGGAATCCCTGGAGGTCTACTCCCTCTGCCCAACCTCTCAGGAGCGTCATCGCGAGATGAGTGTGACAATTGATGAGTCCAGGCGTCACGATGTGATCTGCAAGGTCCATCACTTCATCGCCACGGAGTGTGCCAGCATCGGCGATCTCGACGATCACTCCTGATTCGATCGCAATCGCCTGTGAACGTGGTACTTGCTGGCTCTCATTCACTGTAACAAGCCAATCGATATTGTCGAGGATGGCTCTCTTAGACAACTTCTTCGCTCACTTACTGCTTCGCGGAGTCGAGAAGGGGTAGAGCTCCCTCAATGATGGAAATAACTCGCGAACTTGCCTCATCTATCACACGGCCGATCTCATCAGTCGTAATCGGCTCCTTCGAAAGCCCGGCTGCCGGATTTGCAACTACTGCTATGGCACCATATTTCAAATCAGCTTCCGTAGCGAGGCTTACCTCGGGGCATCCAGTCATTCCTACGACAGTCGCTCCCGCAAGAGCAGCGAAGCGAATCTCAGCTGGAGTTTCGAAGCGAGGTCCATTGAAACCCGCGTAGATGCCTCCTTCATGGAGAGTGATTCCGAGCGAGGCTGCACTTGTGCGCATCGCTTCCCTTACCTTTGCGTCGTAACAATCCACTACATCGACGTGCCTTACACCACCAGGTTGCACTCCATCAAAGAAAGTGTGTTCTCTACCTGATGTGAAGTCGATGAAATCCTCCACCAATTGAAGGTCACCGGGTTTGAGAGCCGGGTCGACGCTACCCACCACGTTGACCGCGATCACGTAATCAACGCCAAGGTCCTTCAGCGCCTGGATATTGGCGCGATAGTTGACGCGTTGCGGCGGGACGCTGTGATCGCTTCCATGCCTGGTCATGAAGGCGATATCGACACCATTCCATGAGCCACGCGTGATTCGAGCAGTGCCGTATCGATTGGTTAGGTCTTCACTCGCCCTTCCTTGCAACGCAGGCAAGTTGTAGAACCCAGTTCCAGCGATGATGCCGATCATGATTGCACTCTCTACTCCTTGAGACCGGCCATGAGACGACCGATGTAATTACGGTCGGCCTGCGCTGCATCCATGGTCGCAACGATCTTTCCATCAGATATGACCGCGACTCGATCAGCCAATGAGAGAACTTCATCGAGTTCGGCCGAGACGAGCAAGACTGCGGCACCATTGTCACGGGCGTTGATCAATTGTTGATGGATGAATTCGATGGAACCGACATCTACGCCTCGAGTTGGCTGCGCCGCAATCACAACTGGGAGCTTCTGACTCAATTCGCGAGCGACGACCACCTTCTGCCTATTGCCTCCGGAAAGCGAAGAGGCAGCAGCCCGTTGTGAGGTGGTACGAATATCGAACTCCTTCACCAACTTCGCACCATTTTCATCAACTGCGTTCAAATCACGAATCCAACCTTTTGCAAATGGCTGCTGGTCGAAGCGATTGAGCACAAGGTTGTCAGCAATGGAATAAGAAGAGACCAAGCCATCCTTTTCGCGATCCTCCGGAATGTGGGCTAGACCCGCCATATGAGCACGCTTAGGCTGCAGATTCGGTAGTGGCTTTCCATCAACTAGGACTTGACCACTCATTCGAGCTCTCATCGAACAGATCGCTTCAACGAGTTCTCTCTGTCCATTTCCTTCGACGCCTGCAATCCCGAGAATCTCTCCAGAACGTACTTGTAAGGAGATTCCCTGTACGGCCTCCAATTTCCTGTCGTCCAAGACATGCAAATCTGTAATCTCCAGGGCAACGCTCTTCGGTGCAGCGACATCTTTTTGCACCTGGAGCACGACTTCTCTACCTACCATCATCTGAGCCAAGTCGGCCTCGTCGCTTTCCTTGGGAGTGGTGGTGCCAGCTAGTTTTCCGCCCCGGAGAACGACAATTCGATCGGCTACGGCGATGACTTCCCGCAATTTATGAGTGATGAAGAGGATACCTACGCCACGAGATGCAAGATTTCGAAGCACCGTGAGTAACTCATCGGTCTCTTGCGGAGTCAAAACTGCCGTCGGTTCATCAAGGATCAGAAGGTCGACGTCCTTTCGCAACGCTTTAAGAATCTCCACGCGTTGAGCAGTTCCAACCGGGAGGTCTTCGACGATTGCGTCGGGATCCACCTCTAGTCCGTACTTTTCCACCAGGGAGATGACCTCATTGCGAGCACGCTTCATGCTGATGAAGCCTGCTCTTCGTGGCTCGTCACCAAGGATGATGTTCTCGGTCACACTCATCACTGGTACCAACTGAAAATGCTGATGAACCATTCCGACGCCACGTTTGATGGCACTCGCTGTATCACCGAATTCGAGTGTCTCGCCCTTGATACGAATCTCACCGGAGTCTGGTCGAACGAGACCGAAGACGGCCTTTACGAGAGTGGACTTTCCAGCGCCATTCTCACCAAGGAGAGCGACGATCTCACCGGCCTTGACATCAAGCGAGATAGAGTCGTTGGCTTTGACGGTGCCAAAGCTCTTAGTGATGTTCTTGATTTCCAGGAGTGAAGTCATGTCTTTCATGCTTTCTCCTTCTCGTATGGCTGTCCTTCAGCGGCTGGGGGCCTAACTTTGCCTGCAGCAACTGCAAGTACGACGATGGTAAGAACATAGGGGAGCATGTTGATGAATTGTTGAGGGATGTTGATCACTTCATCGATCATCAGCTGATTCGTAACCGCCTGGGCAAGGCCGAAGAAGATGGCAGCAGCAAATGCTCCAAGTGGGTTCCATCGTCCGAAGATCATGATTGCAAGGGCGGTGAAGCCTTTGCCTGCGGTAAAGCCTCGTTCGAAGATTCCGACCCACTCCAATGCCAAATAGGAACCAGCCAGTCCACCAACCGCACCGGCGATGGTCACATTGAGGTAGCGAAGCCTGGTTACCGATACGCCTGCAGTGTCTGCACTACTTGGATGCTCACCTACAGACCTGGAGCGGAGTCCCCAAGGAGTCTTATATAGCGCAAACCAAAGGGCAAAGATGAAGAAGATGCCGAAGTAGGTGATGGGTCCGTGGAAGTTGAGGATAGGGCCCACGACGGGGATGCCAGCAAGCCACGTGAGGTCGAATTGAGGGAGCGTCGTTGGAATGGAATAACCCTGGCGATAGAGGAAGGAGGTTAGGCCTGCTGCCAGAATATTGATGATGACTCCTGCGATGATCTGATCCATCTTCCAAGTCACAGACATGAGAGCGAGTAGAAGTCCTACCACTACTCCAGTCAAGACACCCGCGATGAGTCCGACGACAGTGTCTTCGAAGATCGCGGCCACGAAGAAGGCGGTGAATGCGGAGACCAGCATCGTTCCTTCGATGCCAATGTTGACGATTCCTGTGCGTTCACAGAGGACTCCCACCATGGCGGCCAGTGCAAGCGGAAGTGCTAAGGGAATAGCGCTGTAAACGACTGATGTAGTTACAAGATCATTCTGTGAGTAGAAATAGGCGAAGAGAGCAATCGAGAGAATAGTTACGATTTTTGAGGTTGAGAGTCGCATTAGTTACCCCACCCGCTCGTCAAGGAGACACCGGACTCTTTTCGTCGAAGTAAACGCGCTAGAAGTGGAGCGCTGACGAAAAAGAGAATCATGGCCAAGAGCAAGTCAACGAGTTCTGGCGCGACACCTGCTTCGAATTGCATCGTTGATCCACTTGCTCGCATGCCACCGATGAGGATCGCTGCCGGAATGACTCCCAATGGATTCGCTCGGGCGAGAAGTGCGACCGTGATCCCATCGAATCCGAGTCCAGCATTGAAAGCTGGCTCGAAACGACCAACGATACTTTGTGTCTCGATAGCTCCTGCGATTCCGGCGATTGCCCCGCCTGCAACCATTGCTGCGACGACAGTTAGTTTCACTGGGACGCCGGCATACCAGGCGGCGTTCTTGTTCTTTCCAACAGTTTCAATTCTGAAACCTGAGGTGGTGTTGCCAAGGAACCACCACATTCCATAGGCGATTGCCACGGCGATGAAGAATCCGAATGGCAGTCCAAAGATGTCTGGGATTCGCGCCGTATCGGATATCGCAGGCGTTCTTGTCAGTGGCTGATCAGGTTCCTTAAATGGCCGGGATGCAAGAAAATCTGCGAGAGCGATCACAATGCTATTGAGCATGATTGTTGTGATGACTTCATGGACCCCGCGGTAGGCCTTGAGTGCCCCTGCAATGAATCCGACAAAAGCACCGAAGAATGCTCCGAAAAGAATGGCTACCGGAATGTGGATCAAAGTGGGTAGCTCAAGTGAGTAGCCGGCCCACGCTGAAGCCAAGGCACCGGATATGAGTTGACCTTGGGCGCCGATATTGAAAAGACCAGCACGTAATCCGATCGCAACTGCCAGGCCACTAAGCACAAGTGGTGTCGCTTTGGCCAGAGTCGTTGCGATCCCGTCCCATGATCCGAAAGCAGTCGAGAAAAGCGCTGAATACGCAGTGAGAGGGTTGATGCCCTGGACGTAAACCAGGATGGCTCCGAAGAAGAGCGCAACAACGATCGAAAGTAAGGGGACGGTAAAGGAACCTAGGTTTAATCGTGAAGTCCGCACCATGTGTGCCTTCTCGCTCTCACGGTTTCGAAGAAAAGTTAAAGCCTTGAGTCCGAAAGAAGACTCTATGTCGAAAGGAGGAGGCGCCTTGTGACACCTCCTCCTTTCGATCCGCGATCAGGAATGACCGCATTTAGGTTTCGTTAGAGGGTGACTCCAGTTTTCACAGTACCTGCGAGAACTTTGGGAGTGATTGCCTTAACTTTCTTCTTCACCGAAGCAGGAATCTTCGACTTGAAAGCATGGTAAGGCGCCAAACCGACGTCACCAAAGACGTTTCCACCCTTGAAGCTGCCGTCCTTTGCCGACTTGATGATGTCACTTACACCCTTGTCAATGAGCTTCATCGCTGAGGTGACGAGACATGGTCGGGCTTCTGGCACGGTGTTCCACTGATCGGAGTCGACTCCAATGCAGTAAGCACCCTTCTTCTTCGCAATACGAAGAAGTGCTCCATTACCGGTGTTGCCACCAGCACCGAAGATCACGTCAAATCCTTGGGAGAGGAGTTGCTGTGCAGTTGCCGCACCCCAAGCAGGATCATTGAATGCATTGTCTGGAGCGTGATAGATCAAGCGAGTTGCTGGATATTTCTTCTTGAGCTCCTTAGCTGCATATGCAACACCATTTCGGTATCCCTCACCGAAGTAACGGACTGGTGGAACTGTGTCAGTTCCAAGCACTGCACCAGTCTTGCCAGTCTTGGTGAGATGACCAGCGAGATAGCCTGCAAGGAAGCCTGCCTTATCCTCAGGGAAGACCAAGCCTGCAAGGTTTGTTACTGCTGCACCTTGGAACTGGTCCACGCCGATGAACTTGACGTTGGGATATTGGTTTGCGGCAGTTGTGATGGCTTCTGCCATGAGGAAGCCGACGCCAATAACAATGTCGTATCCCTTAGTTGTGAACTGCGCGATGTTAGCGGCATAGTCTTTTGGATCGGTTGTTTCGATGTACTTCGCGAAACCACCAACTGCCTTTGCACCACGTTGAGCACCGGTCCATGCAGACTGGTTGAATGACTTGTCATCTACTTTTCCTGTGTCGGTGACAAGACCGATGCACATTACGGTGCCCTTTCCGCAATCTGCTTCTGTAGCTGCTTTCGAAGGTGCAGCAAAACCTAAGGTTGCAAGTGCAACTGCAGCCATTACAGCTGTAATGCGCTTGATCATGGATCTCCTCTCAAAGGTCCAAAATTTCACTATGAAACTCAGGACTAACCGATCGATTAACAATCACGTTAGGGAAGGCTCCGGATGAACGGCGCGAATGATTGTGTGCGTGAATCCTAGGGTTGAGGGGTGAACTTTCTCATGCACGGCACATCACGGATTTATTACGGGAGCATATGAATTTTCTTAAGCCTCAACTAGAGGTTTAAGGCACTATGCGACACAGCGAGTCCTTCGTGGCGTGGCGAATCGCCGCGCCAGTTCATCTAGCTCTACTGCGACTTGGGTGCGAATCGCCTCCTCGCTTCCGAGAAGTGCAATAAGAGCCTTGATCGCAGCTTTCAGCTCTGCTGATTCTTTGTCGAGTTCGATCTTGGAGACTTTGGTGAGTCGTCTGAGAGGCATGTCGAGAATGTAGGTCGCTTGATCGTCATCGAGCTTGAATGTCTTCATCAAGGATGATTTTGCGACCGTGGCATCTTCGCTACCACGGATGATCTTCACTACCTTGTCGATATCGACGATCGCTTTGAGAAGACCTTCGACCAACTTAAGGCGTTCCTCTGATTTTCGCTTGCGAAACTCGGAGCGACGTCGGACTACCTCGATGCGATGATCGATGAAGACCTGAAGCAATTCCTTCAATCCTAAGGTTCTGGGTTTGCCATCGACCAGTGCGACGGCATTGATTGCGAATTGATCTTCAAGTGGTGAGAGTTTGTAAAGCTGTTCTAGGACTTTCTCTGGTTCATAACCATTCTTGATCTCGATCACGACGCGAGTGCCATTTTGGCCGTCGGATAGGTCGATGATGTCCGAGATCCCTTGCACTTTCTTCGACTTCACAAGCGCCGAGATCTTCTCGACGACTTTCTCGGGACCGATGGTGAAAGGGAGCTCCGTGATGGTGAGTCCTTGTTTCCTGCTAGTCACCTTTCCGATCTCGACTGTGGCTCGAATCTGGAACGAACCTTTACCGCTCGCATAGGCTTCGGCTACACCATCCAGTCCATGGAGTTCACCGCCGGTCGGGAAGTCTGGACCTGGAACGAATTTCATCAACTGCTTGAGGGTCGCCTTTGGATTCTCGATCAAGAACCGAGTCGCCGCGATCACTTCGCCGAGATTATGTGGCGCCATGTTGGTCGCCATACCGACTGCGATACCACTACCGCCATTGACCAAGAGATTCGGGAAGGCCGCTGGGAGCACCAAGGGTTCAAGAAGTTGACCGTCGTAATTCGCTCCGAAATCGACGGTCTCCTCATCCGCCTCATCGACCATCGCCATCGCAGCTGGTGCAAGTTTCGCTTCGGTGTAACGCATCGCAGCTGGCCCAGCATCGAGCGAACCGAAATTCCCATGTCCATCGATCAACGGCAATCGCATCGAGAAGTTCTGTGCCATTCGTACAAGTGCGTCGTAGATCGCACCATCACCATGAGGATGGAGCTTTCCCATCACTTCACCGACCACGCGAGCGCTTTTTACATGGCCACGATCTGGTCGAAGTCCCATCTCCACCATTTGATGCAAGATCCTTCGATGCACCGGTTTTAATCCATCACGCGCATCAGGAAGGGCGCGGGAATAGATGACTGAGTAGGCATACTCCAAGAAAGACTCAGACATTTCGGAGGAGACATCGATGTCGATGACTCTGCCGGCATCTTCGCCAGGCTTCGGACCTTGAATCTTGGATTTAGTTGCTGTCGTCGACTTCTTCGGCACGGGGTGGATTCTGCCCTGGACTAGTGGCGATTATGGGGATTTAGGTGGGCGGGCGCCGATAAGTTCGACACATCGCCCTGCGATCAGATTTCCATTCTGAAGTGCTCGCGGCAGGTCACGATCCTTGATCCATGAGGCAATGAAACCCGCAGCGAAACTATCGCCAGCGCCGGTACTGTCGATGGGTTGGCGGCGCTCCTGTTTGTCCTCGGAGATGACACCAGAGGCGGAGTCGAAAGCCAGGGATCCCAAATCATTCCGCTTGATCACGATAGTAGATGCCAGTGGAGCAAGTTTTTCAAAGACCTGGTCGAGTTCATGTGAATGATCTTCCGCCAGATAACGTGCCTCCGATTCATTAAGCAGCATGACATCGCTTCGTGGCAATACTTTTAGGATCGTCTCACGATCTGCGAATGTAGACATCGTTCCTACCGATGCAGGATCGAAGAACGATGGAATCCCAGCGTCACGAAGGTGCGCGAATATCTCCAAGACTCCCTGGTGTGATCTCTTATTGAAGAGTGCATATCCGGAGATGTAGGCGGCCGAATAACCCTCGAGCGGTGGAAGGTCTCTGGCAGTCAGTCCCGCATTAGCCCCTGAATCCGGGAACATGGTCCGTTCGCCACTCCTGTCGACGAGGACCACGACCGTTCCTGTAGATAGGTCTTTCACATCGCGACGATGGCAATGGACTCCGAGCCCTTCAAGTTCATCGACCAGGGCGAGACCTACGGAGTCATTTCCAATCCGGCAGACCAGCTCCGGTTGAGCATCCGATGTCGCCAGCCATGCCGCCACGTTCGCTGCGGCACCGCCGCCAGCCGTCACCACTTTGGATGGAGTATCGCTTCCATAGAGAAGTGTGGAGAAACCATCTCGACCACCATCGATATCGAGTTTCACGATGACATCGAGCGCGATATCACCAATGCAGAGCACGCGGTGGTTTTGTGTCATTGTCAGTTACTCATCTTGCTATAACTGACGGCTATTCGGGCAGCAAGTCGTGCATTCTCCTTGATGATCAGAGTGTTGACCCGTAACGATTCGCCGTTACTGTTCCTGTGGAAGTACTCCAATAGAAAAGGTGTCACGCCCTTGCCGACGACGCCCTGGATCTCTGCCGCAGCGAGCCCCTTCTCCAAGAGATCATCATGGAGCTTGCGATCCATAGGTTCTGAAACAGGTTGGGCGACGATGAGGGCTGCGGCATGAGTGCGGCTGCACATGACATCTGCGATCGCTTCACCGCTCTCGAGACGATATTCCAACGGATACCCACTGTCTTGAAGGTAAAAACCTGGGAATCGGTCGGTCTGATAGCCAACGAGCGAGATGCCTAGAGTTTCAAGACGCTCGAGTGTTGCAGCGATATCGAGGATCGACTTCACTCCAGCGCAGACAACTGTGATCGGAGTCTGAGCAAGTTGCGTGAGGTCAGCCGATTCATCGAAACTTGTCGCGGCGCCTCGATGCACTCCGCCGAGACCACCCGTGGCAAAAGTCGAGATCCCAGCCTTCCAGGCAAGGTATGAGGTCGATGCGACAGTTGTCGCTGCTGACTTCTTGGATGCGATCAACATTGGCAAATCGCGCGTGGATGCTTTCGTGATGTCATCACGTTCCGATAGCTCGATGAGTTGTCGATCACTCAATCCGATATGCACTCGGCCATCGAGGATTGCGATCGTTGCGGGAACCGCTCCTTCCTCCCTGACGATCGATTCCACTTCTCGGGCGACATGCAAGTTGCTTGGACGAGGAAGACCGTGAGCGATGATCGTTGATTCGAGTGCGACGACGGGCCTCCCTTCGCTGAGGGCGGCTTGGACTTCCGTCGAATTGATGAGATCCATGGGTTTGAGTCTTCCATGAGTTGTTTGATAGTGGAATTGATCTACCTGCTGTGAAGTGCTGGCAAGATAGCGATGTGAGCGAATCGCTGGGTCCTGCCGCGATCACTCGTTCCATCTTTGCCTCATTAGGAACCGAAGAGAGCAATCCTCTTTCCATTCCGAGTTCGTCGGGCCCAGAAGTTCTACTCCTGGTCGACGGTTTCGGATCCTTCATCCTTGATGATTTCGCCGACGCCGTTCCTGCTATTTCATCCGAGACAACGTCGTATCGATCCAATCTCGCTTCCCATTTCCCGACAACGACGGTCACGAATCTCACGAGTCTGGGGACAGGTGAGTTGCCGGGAATTCATGGCATGGTCGGCTACACCATGCGAATTCCCTTCGCGCAAGAAGGCACCCCGCAATTGCTCAATGGTCTGAAATGGGATCCTCGTATCGATCCAGTGACATGGCAACGACAACCCACGCTCTTCGAACGAGCAACCAAGCGCGGAATCCGAGTAAGTCACATCGCCTCACGAAGGTATGAAGGAAGCGGATTCACAGAAGCTGCCCTTCGGGGTGCTCATTACATTCCGGCGGCCAGCGACGAAGAGATCCTTGCGGGGCTGGAGATCGCAACTGGTCAAGGATCCTCATTCACCTATCTCTATCTCAATGATGTCGATGAAGCAGGGCATGGTCATGGCGTGGGAAGTGAGAAGTGGCGGGGGTCCCTTCAGCGAATCGATGCACTCGTGGGGAAGATCGCGGCTGCGCTCCCGCGCGGCGGACGACTATGGATCACTGCCGATCACGGCATGGTCAATGTAGGGGAGAAGGTGATTCTCGGTGATGGGAATCAACTCCTCGAAGGTGTCGAACTACTTGGCGGTGAACCTCGAGCCCGGCACCTCTATCTCAAACGTGGTCTATCTGAGAATCTCCATACCGAAGAGTGCGAAAGAGTGATTACGCGATGGCGAGATTTCTTCGGCGATCGGATCATGATGATGCGCCCGAATGACGCCTACGGTGATGAGATCCATCCAGATCACAGAGAACGTATCGGTGATCTCATCGCTATCCCTACCGATGACACGGTCCTTATCGAAGCCGAGCGAGCAGAGATGCAATCACGGATGGTTGGACATCATGGCGCTATGACTGAGATCGAGAGGATGATCCCACTTCGACTTCTAGAGAAGTAATCTGCGAAGCAGTCAGACCAGATCAGAACTCTGTGCGAAGCGAACGAGTTAAGAGCACGACTAACGCTGTCCCGCTCAAGATGGTCGCAAGGACGATGTAGGTCCCACCGACGCCGAATTCCTCAACCGCCCATCCTGACAAGATCATGCCGAGTGGTGGTGCGGCATAGAAAGTAGCCAATTGCACTCCGAAGACCCGCCCTTGTTCATTCTCTTGTATCCGCTCTTGGATCAGCGACGTGATCAATGGATTGAAAGGTCCCCAAAATAGCCCGAGTGCGAATGCACTGATCGAGAGGATGACCATGGGTGGAAGTAGAGCCATGGGAAGAATGCTGATCGCTGTACCGATCATGATGATGCGGACCAAGGTACGTCGCCTGATCCGCTTCATGAGTGATCCATAGCCAAAAGCGCCGAGCGTCGATCCAGCGGCCAATAAGGAGATGACGATCCCTAACTCTGTAGGTGCATTCTTCGCTTCGAAGTAGGTCGGCAGGATGATCGCCTCAGTCGGAAGATAGACGGCTGCAATGATGAGGATCGAGATGGTGATGGTTCTAAGCAGACGATCCCGCCAAAGTGCGATGAAGCCGCGAGCAAGTCCTTTGGAGAATGAAGTCGCGGAGTCAGCACCATCGATCAGTTCAGTAGAAGTGCGTTCGCTCACTTTGAGCAGTGCGATAGCGAGCGAAGAGAAGATGAAGAGTCCACCTGCGGCCCAGAACGAATTGATGACACCGAATCCGGCGATCAACCAGGCACCTAGCGCCGGACCTGCGACCCATCCGATCCCAAAGATGCCTTCATGGATTCCGTTCAATTGATTCTGATCGATACCTGTCGCACGTGAGGCATCGACGAGCAGCGTCTTTCGCGCTGTATATCCGGCTGGGTCGAAGAGTGCTCCAAAGATGGCCAGGAGAAGAATCGTGAGATTCTCCAAGCCGATCCAGTAGTAGAAGAGAGGGAATGCGAAGACGGAGAGTGCGGATAGAAGATCTGAGACGATGCTGACGAAACGTCGACCCGTATGGTCAATGATCCAGCCTGCAACAGGAGAGATGATCAACGGCGGAAGAGATGCCAATGCGACGACGACACCGGCAAAGAGTGGCGAATCTGCTTCTTTGAGAATGAGCCACGGAATTGCGATGGTGACCATCGCATTGCCGAGGCCTGAAGCAAGATTGGCGCTTTGAAGCAACACGGCAGGAAGCAACCGCCGCTTTGCATCCATAGGTGGACGCTACCGCTTAGAAGTTGATGGTTGCTAAATTGCGCTCGTCGCTAAGACGCCGCCGAATATCTGCCACGCCAGCGCACTTTTTGCGATGAATGAGAGTGTGATGTAGAGACGTTCGCCCACGAGGTAATCGGCGAATCGCCCGATCCGCTTGTATTGCAGCCATTGGACGATGGCGAAGGAATTGAAGAATATGAACAGCGAGAAGACGACACCATAGACAAAGCCCGGTGCTTCTCCGCTTCCGCCGGGCGAGAAGAGCAACCAGAACATCGCTATCCAGGGAATGATGCCTGCGATACATCCAAACCAGAATGGCAATAGACCACCTTTTCCTGGTTCTTCGTACTTCTCCTGCAACCAGCCAAAGAGGATCATCGCCACATTGACTCCGGCGATTGCGATCAATGCAATCACATCCCACACCGCATTGATGAGCGAGATCAAGACGATCATGAGAGTCGACGAGATGGAATACTCGATCCATCGAGCGATATTCCGCTGGTTTCGCAGATCGTTACCGTAAGTTTTGAAACCAGGGCCGACGATCCAGAAATGAGCGAGAGCGCTCAACAGGGAAAATGTGGCCACACCGAGTGCCACCGGGAAGTCGAAGAGGGTGACGCTCTCGAATTCAGCACCTGGAACGGGCGCATCTTTGAGGTAGTTGACCGAAACCGGAAGTGCGAAGTCATTGGCAAGGAGAAGGATCGCCACGCCTTGGATCAAGTGGAAGATTCCTGCGATCAGGTTGTAGCGGCGAAGCCCAGCGAGACGCTCTGCCGGGATCGTGAGTGGAACTGCAGCCGCCATGATTACTCCTTGATCTAACTATCAATTGCTTACGAGAAGCAACGAGATCACGTTTACTTCTCGGGTCCCTGGTTCTCCTTGCGGGTACCAAACATGATGTCATCCCATGATGGAATGGAGACTTTTCGCTTGACTCCGTCACGACGTGCGTCAGAAGGAATCTCTACATCGAGTTCAAGTTCATCAGAGAGTTCCTGATCCAGATCGAGGTTACCTTCATCGACTACCTGACTCTTCTCATCAAGGTCGGCAGTGTCATCGAGATACTCATCGATCGATGCAACAGTCGGAGTGCTTCTGATCGAGATCAAACGGGGAGGCGCTTCCTCGCTACGTATCGGACGAACCACAGCTTCGATGGGAGCCGGTTCCTCATCCATGATCCACCTGGCGCCATCATCATCGCTCTCGATCCGACGTTTCGTACTCTCGAACCGCCACGTCGCATTTCCTTTTCCGTCACGGGTCGGATACTCGAGCAGGATCTGCCATGTGCCGTCTTCGTTGCGGTATGCATTCCACTCGCAATTCTTCATATCGACGCCACGAGGAGAGAGTTTGGCCTCAACTACCTCATTGAGAGTCGACTTCAACTTCTTGATCTCGGCCTTTTGTGCGAGCGAGATGATGTAGGAGCGCTCTTGGAGGATCGGATGCGAGTACCGCTCGATCTTCTCCATGGAGACTCGGCCATTCTCGGAGATGCTCTCCATGCTTTCGCCAGCACGGAGTCGTGCTTGGAGTTCCTTGATCGAGATCTCAGTGGTGGGTTCATTCGCGACTGATCTGAGCGGCGTAGGAGATGGCTGATTGATCAAACTTCGCAAGTAGTCATTGATGCGAAGCTGATAGGAATTGCCATCGAGGTCGTGGAGTTCCAGTGAATCTCCATCTTCGCTCCGCCCAACTGTGCGGAGGTCTTTCTGTTGCTCGCTCATCAGAGCCAAGATTGCCATAAGCATCCCGGGATTAGGGTGAGGCAGCGGGTCGGAATTCGAGTGCTCCCCTTGAAATGTGCGAGAGAATGAAGGTGTGGAGCAACATTCGAAACTTCTTGACCTCGCGCTAAGAGTCAGCACTGAGGCAGGAAGGTTCCTCTCGAAACGACCAGCGAACTTCGATATCGAGAGCAAGTCGACCGTGATCGATATCGCCACGCAGATGGATCGAGAGGCAGAGTCGATGATCGTCGATGCGATCCTCAGCGAGAGAGGCGATGACGGCATCATCGGAGAAGAAGGTGCGTCGCGCCCGAGCAGGTCGGGTTTCACCTGGGTCATCGATCCACTGGATGGCACAGTCAACTATCTCTACGACCTCCCGGGATGGTGTGTATCGGTGGCCTGCAAGGACCCATCGGGCACCGTTGTCGGCGTCGTGTATGCGCCGACTCTCAATCTTGATTCGAATTCTGAGGTGATCTGGTCAGCTATGCGTGGCGGTGGTGCATTTAGGAATGGAAGAGCCATTCGCGTCAGTGATGAGAGTGAGATTGAAGGCGCGCTGATCGGTACGGGTTTCGCGTACTCCATGGAAGTTCGCAAGAGCCAAGTACGTGTGATCAACGATCTCCTTCCCCGATGCCGAGATATCAGACGGATGGGAGCCGCAGCAGTCGATCTCTGTCACGTTGCCTCAGGCGCGCTCGATGCATATTTCGAAGTCGGTTTGAAGGAATGGGATAAGGCTGCAGGAGCATTGATCATCACAGAGGCAGGTGGTGTGGTCTCGGGCGGTGAAAGTGAGAGTTCACGTTTTGTCGCAGCCAACCCAGGTCTTCACGAACGGCTGAAGGAGTTCTTGTCCGACTACGTATGAGGAATAGCGGCGTGAGGAATAGCGGCGTGAGGAATAGCGGCGTGAGGAATAGCGGAATCCTCGCTCAGATTCGATTGATTTTGGGGCGATTCGCACCCTCACCCTTACCTGTGGCAAGATACGCGGGCTAAAGAGATCGACCCACTAGCGGTCGTTGAACATGTCGAGTGAAACCCAGAGGTTGCCATGAACGTCCTTGATTCTGTTGATGTCGCGTCGTTGCGAAAGGACGTACCTGCGTTTCGCCCTGGTGATGAACTGAAGGTCCACGTTCGAGTCATCGAAGGTAACAAGAGTCGTGTCCAGGTCTTTCAGGGGATAGTTATCGCTCGTCAAGGTTCAGGTGTGCGCGAGACCTTCACAGTTCGCAAGATCTCCTATGGTGTTGGCGTCGAGAGGATCTTCCCGGTCCATGCGCCGGTAATCGAGAAGATCGAAGTGGTTCGTCTTGGTGAGGTACGACGAGCGAAGCTCTATTTCCTCCGTGACCTCCGCGGTAAGGCTGCGAAGATCCGTGAGCGCCGTGGGGCTGAAGGACTGGTCCCTGCAACTGGCGTTGCCGTGACTGAAGCAGAAGTCGCAGCGGTCCTCGATGAGGTTCCAGCGATCGTTGAAGAGACACCAGTTGCGGCTGAGGCTGTCGCCGAGACTCCGGCGGAAGAGAGTTCTGAAGAGACAAAGGCGTAAGCGCCTTCGCGCCTGCCTCGGCTTCACTTCATGAGTGCACATCGGAAGAGTTCACTTCTTCGCGAGTTGCCGATCTTGGTCGCGATCGCGGTCATCGTCTCGATCATCATCAAGACCTTCTTGGTTCAGTTCTTCTATATCCCTTCCGGTTCCATGGAGAACACACTGCTCGTCAATGATCGAGTGGCGGTGAACAAGTTCGGGAATTTCATTTCAGAGGTCGGTCGCGGCGATGTCGTGGTCTTCCGCGACACCGCTGGATGGTTACCGGAGGAGTCGAATGACTTCGGGTCAGGTGTGCGCGACCGTATCCGTGAAGGTCTGGTCTTCATTGGAATCCTGCCGGACCCTGCGAAGCAATATTTGATAAAACGAGTCATCGGCGTAGCGGGCGACACGATCGTCTGTTGTGATCAAGATGATCGGCTCACCATCAATGGGGTCGCCGTCGATGAGCCATACATCTTCCCGGGCGACAAGGCGAGTGAATCCGAGTTCGAAGCCATCGTCCCCGACGGCTACATCTGGGTCATGGGAGATCATCGTGGCGCTAGTGCAGATTCACGTTTTCATCGCGACGATGCGAACGATGGTTTTGTTCCGCTCTCTGCCGTGACGGGTAGGGCTGTGGCGATCGTCTGGCCGATCAAGAACATCACCATCCTTTCTCGATATGACGGGTTGGTCATGGGAGATGTCACCAAGTAAGTCTCGCTCCTCACGCCAACGGAGTTGGATAGAGGATTCACTCTTCGAACATGGCCTCACGACGATTGCCGGTGTCGACGAGGCTGGGCGCGGCGCGTGCGCTGGACCTCTCGTCATTGCTGCGGTGGCAATCGATAGGGAAAGGCACCTATCGATGAAGGAGTCCTTGGCGAAGATACTCGAACGATGGGGGACTCTCGACAGTAAAGCAATGAAGGAAGAGCTTCGCGAGAGTGTCTTCGAAACTCTTCACAAGAATGTCATTGCCGTAGAAGTGGTCACTATCTTGTCTCAAGAGATAGATCGACATGGTTTGCAAGAGATGAATACGAGTGGTATGCGCCGCGCTCTCTCACAGATCACGATCCCTATCGACTATGCATTAACTGACGGTTACGCAATCGAAGGGCTCGATATGCCTTCGCTCGCTATTTTGAAAGGAGATGCTGTCTCTATGGCGGTGGGTGCTGCATCGATCGTGGCAAAGGTGACGAGGGACCGGCTCATGATCGAATGGGACCGACTCCATCCCGAGTATGGCTTTGCACGTCATAAGGGTTATTCGGCTCCGGCGCACATCGCCGCCATCAAGGAACATGGCATTCTCCCCATACATCGTCGCTCTTATTCGAACATCGCGGCGATCATCAACGCCTAATTCACAATCGATCGCCACCCACAGAATCTCCCTCTCGCAAGGAGCGCGAACTTTGATCTAGCCAAGGATCTCGCCATGGCGCGAAATAGCGAAGCACGTTTGATTGGCATGATCGGTGAGGCGATTGCCGAGCGATATCTGATCGATGGCAACCTCGCCATCGTCGACCGGAACTGGCGATGCGACGACGGAGAGATCGACCTGATCGCTCGCGATCCGATGGGTGAGATCGTCATAGTCGAAGTGAAGACCAGGTCATCTGGGCGCTTTGGCGTCGGCAGTGAGGCGATCACAGCAGAGAAATATCGCCGGCTCCACCAGTTGGCAAGAAGGTGGTGCAAAGCCAGAGGAATCACTGTGGATTATCGCGTCGATGTGATTTCCATCGACGGACTCACTCTGCCGAAGGTGACCCACTTGAAACGAGTGATCCTGTGATTGGACGGACTCAATCTGTGGCGTTGCATGGGATTGACGGTGAGATCGTGACCGTTGAAGTGGATATCGCTCCCGGTATTCCTTCCTTCGCACTACTGGGCCTTCCTGATTCTGCTCTCTCTGAATCACGAGAGCGGGTAAGGAGTGCGCTGACGCATTCTGGATTCCTTTGGCCACAAGCGAGGATCACTGTCTCGTTATCGCCAGCGTGGTTGCCGAAGACCGGCTCTGGATTCGATCTTTC
The DNA here is from genome assembly GCA_049459795.1 of Candidatus Nanopelagicaceae bacterium. GTDB lineage: Bacteria > Actinomycetota > Actinomycetes > Nanopelagicales > Nanopelagicaceae > SYAN01. The sequence goes on from JBMUDS010000004.1 coordinate 28,563, forward strand.
GATTGCGATTGCGATTCTGGTCGCAGATGGAAGACTCGATGGTGGGCTGACGGAAGGGCTTTTGCTTCTCGGCGAACTATCACTTGACGGACGAATCCGTCCTGCCCGAGGGATCGTTCCAGCGTTGTTGATCGCGCAGCGCAAAGGGATTAGGCGTGCGATCGTCCCTGAAGGGGATCGCCATGCTGCTCGACTCATTGAAGAGGTCGAATCCTTCGGCGTGAGCACATTGCGCCAGGCGATATCTGTGATTTCCGGAAATATCCAGGAAGAGTTTTACGTAGCGAGTGAGATAGAAGCAATGTCGCATCCCACCCCATTGGATCCCCAGCACGACTTCGCTGATGTCGCCGGACAAGAAGAGGCGATCGAATTCTTAACCGCAGCCGCGGTCGGTAGGCATCATGTCTTGATGATCGGACCGCCGGGAACTGGGAAGACGATGCTGGCAGAGCGGATTCCGACCATCCTCCCACCACTCGATCGGAGTGAGATTTTGGAGGTGAATGCGATTCACTCCATCGTCCAACCCCTAGATGCGATTCGTCTCGTTCCACCATTCATCGCACCACATCACACCACGACGAAGGTCGCTCTCATCGGCGGTGGCTCTCAGATGATTCGACCTGGGGCAGCATCCCAAGCGCATCATGGTGTGCTCTTCATCGATGAGGCCCCTGAGTGCGATCCAGGAACGCTTGATGCTCTCAGGCAACCGATTGAGTCACAGCGAATCTCTATCTCAAGGGCCAGTGGCACGTACCACTTTCCGGCCACCTTCATGTTGGTGCTTGCAGCAAATCCTTGTCCCTGCGGCCGCCTCGTTGGCCGCGGACGCGGTTGCACCTGTACCTCCGTTCAAGTAAGACGATACTTACAGCGACTATCGGGTCCGCTCCTTGATCGAATCGACATCACAATGAAGGTGGATTCCCTCAATCGGAGTGCATTTCAGAAGAATCGTTCAACCCTCGATAGCGCGACACTGAGGAAGCGTGTCCAAGATGCACGCGAAATCGCACGTGAACGTTTTCACGGCGAGAGCTTCCAACTCAATGCGGATATACCGAGTGAAGCGCTCCGTGGCAGGTACCGCCCCGAGAAGCGAGCGATGGCACACCTCCTTGATCTCTTAGACGATGGAGCGATCAGTGCTCGCGCACTCCATCGAATCATCCGTCTCGGATGGAGTTTCGCGGATCTCGCCGCGAAGGAGGTGCCAGGAGACGAAGAGATCACACGTGCGATCGAGATGAAACAGGATCTTGCAGGTTCGCTATGACGTTGGATGCTGAGATGGAAGCGAGGTTGCAACTCTTCGATTCGACTCTTCCAGGAGATAAGCGGATGGCAGATCAGATCCTCGAGCACGGTGCGATCGCCACTCGAGATCAACTTCACTCGGTGCGGAAGTTCCGCAGTGGTGATGAGATATTGGAAGAGATTCATTCCGCTAAGGCGCGGTTCCTCATTCCCGGTATGGCGACATGGCCCTCTGGTTTCGCAGATCTCATGGTTCCTCCGATAGGGCTCTGTATCAGGGGAGTACTTCCGCACCTTCAGAGTGTTGCCTTAGTCGGTACGCGAAATCCCACACACTATGGGCTCAAAGTCTCACGATTGATCTCATCAGGACTTGTCGATCATGGGTTCGCCACGGTGAGCGGTGGCGCGCTCGGCATCGATACCGAGGTGCACCGGAGCACTTTGGATAGTGAGGGAATCACGATCGCTATCTTGGGTAGCGGGCTCGCGGTCGAGTATCCCGCGTCGAATCGTCGCCTTTTCGAAGAGATCTCAGAACACGGAGCGGTTATCTCTGAAGTAATGCCACATGTCACTGCGCGACCGGAACGCTTCTTGACCCGGAATCGACTGATCGCAGCGATAGCTTCAGCGACCGTCGTCATAGAGGCAGCCCATCGAAGTGGATCGCTACGGACCGCTCGAGATGCAGCGGAACTTCTTCGCCCTGTGATGGCGATTCCTGGGTTGATCACATCGCCGACGAGCGAGGGGTGCCATCGTTTGATCTCGGATCGAAGTGCCGAGATCGTCACTTCCGTCACGGATGTGGTCGCAATGATCTCTCCACTTTGAATCACGTGTTCGGTCACTAAACGAAGCGGAGTTAGAGTTCTCCTGTGTTCAAGTCGGGGTTCGTCGCGATCATCGGTAGACCCAACTCCGGAAAATCAACGCTGATTAACGCGCTCCTTGGAAACAAGGTGACGATCACTTCACAACACCCCAACACGACCCGTAACGCAATACGTGCCATATTGACCACCGATGGATATCAGGCGGTACTCGTCGATACACCTGGGATACATAAGCCGAAGACGTCACTTGGTAGAGAGCTCAATGCGATAGCGAAGGAATCGACGGAATCGGTGGATATCGTGATCTTCACTCTCCCTGCAGACGAGAAAGTAGGCAAGGGCGATAACTTCATCGCACGCTCGATCGCCGATCTTCGAGGGAGTAAGAAGTTCTGCATCGTCACCAAGATCGACACGGTCGGAAAGGATCGAGTGCTCCAGGCGCTTGCGGATGCCGCGCGACTCGCGGCGGAGAATGACTTCACCTGGGACGAGATCGTTCCGATCTCCGCGATCAAGGGGGAGCAACTCTGGATCGTCCAAGATCTGATCGAGAAATATCTACCTGAGGGCCCTGCTTACTACCCACCAGAGACCGTTGTCGATCTTGATCAAGAGACGCGCATCGCCGAAGCGATTCGGGAGGCGACCATTGTCGGCACCCTTGAAGAGCTACCTCATTCGATCGCTGTGATGGTCAATGAGATCGAAGAGCGAAGCGAGGAGTTGGTCGCGATCGATGCCACTATCTTCGTCGAGCGGGAGAGCCAGAAAGGGATCATCGTCGGTAAGGCAGGCGCCAACATCAAGAAGATCGGGACGATCGCACGACCTACAATCGAGTTGATCGTGGGCAAGCGCGTCTATCTTTCGTTGACGGTTTCGGTCGCTTCGAAGTGGCAGAGAGATCCCAAGGCATTACGTCGGTTCGGCATCGTCCGAGAGAATTAACCGACGGGCGGCGTCGGTTTTCGACTAGCGAGGAACGAACCGAGCAGAACTAAGACGATTCCGAGCGTCATCGTTCCAGTCACGGGCTCTTTCAAGATGAGCGCCCCCATCAGTACTGCTACAGCGGTATTGATATAGACCGTCAATGAGGCGCGAGCCGGGCCGATGATGGAGAGAACTTTGAAGAAGACGATGAATGCGAGAGCGGTACAGACCGCGCCGAGTATGAAGACGCTCGCGATCGCATCGGTCGGAGGTACGGGAGTCGGAAGCACGAAGAAGAGTGTTGGCAGATAGACCAAAGTCGCAACAGAGAGAGCGATTGCATTGATCGCAAGACCGGAGACCTCAGGGATCTTGTTATTGATCATCGAGACCGAACCGGCATAGAAGAGTGCAGCGATAAGGAGCATGGCGACAGCAATCAACTGCTCTGCGAATGTCGCACCTTCACCGACACCGTCGAATCCGACCAAGAAGAAGACTCCGATGAAACCCGTTCCAAGTCCGATGACACGCTTCCCATGCCAGACGGTCTTATCGCCATAAAAGTAAGCGAAGATCGAAGCCCATAGTGGCACTGTGGCAATCAGCAGGGCAGCAGTACCTGATGGCACGGTCTTCTGTCCGGTGGCGATCAAGAACCATGGAATGACCATCTCCCCGATACCGAAGAGTGCGATCACCTTCCAATGTTTCAAAGCAGGGATGAGAACGCCTCGGTAGTGAGCGATCGGCACCAAGATCAACGAAGCGATCAAGACTCGAGTGAAGACGATCAGCGTCACGGGTGCCTCTGATTCGACGGCGATCTTGGTGAAGAAATAGGGAATGCCCCATAGGAATCCGATGAGCAGGAAGAGTGCCCACGCCTTCTTCGTCAATTGTTCTCCATCAATTCCCTGATTTTTCCCGCCAGTAGTTGCTGTTCCGATGAGACGAGGTCTCGAGTCTAATCAGTCGATTCACTCGACCAGTGCACGATAGAGATCGCGAGTCTGTTCCGCGATCCGATCCCATCTAAATTCTCTTTGTACTCGCTCACGCCCTGCCTTTCCATATCTCGCTCGCCGCTGATCATCCGCGTATAGGAGATTGATGGTCTCTGCGAAATCGAATTCGAAATCCTCGGGTTTAAGGGAGAGTGGAACCAGATCTCCCGTCACCCCATGCATCACTACTTCAGGGATACCGCCGACACTTGTGGCGATCACCGGGCACTCGCATGCCATCGCCTCAAGATTGACGATACCTAACGGTTCGTAGATGGAGGGACAGAGAAAGACTTCAGCATGAGTGAGCAACTCAGTCAATTCATCGTGAGTGAGCATCGATGGAAAATGCCAGATGTTCTTGCGCTCTTCTTTCAATTCATGGATCAGTGTCTCGATCTCGCTACCGATCGCAGGCTCATCTGGGTTGCCTGCAGCGACAACCAAACCAAGGTCAGGTGTCACTCGTCGCCACGCTCGAAGAAGATGTGCGAGACCTTTCTGTCTTGTGATGCGTCCGACGAAGAGAGCGAAGGGTCCCTTGATCTCGGCTCGAGTCTGGAAATCCATCGAAGGATTAGGTGCGAACCGGTTGCTATCGATGCCGTTGTAGATCGTCTTCACCTTCGAAGAGTCAAGGAAGGGGTAGCTCTTCAAGACGTCTTCGCGCATCCCATCACTGACAGCGATGATCGCGTCCGCATTTCGATAGGTGCTCTCTTCGATCCATGACGAGATCGCATATCCAGATCCGAGTTGTTCTGCCTTCCACGGCCGCAATGGTTCGAGCGAGTGGGCAGTTATGACATGAGGGATTCCTATGGCACGCCGCACCAGTTCACCTGCGAAATTGGCATACCAGGTATGCGAGTGGACGAGATCGATACTCGCACCTCGCCCGATTGCCATGGCGATGTCGTGATCGATCAGCATCGTCGCAAGCGCAGGATTGACCTTCCTCGATCCCTCATCCAAGGAAGGATCCAAACTGTAGCCGTGGGCATCGTCGCGCGGACCATCGAAGCAATGAACATCAATGGTCAGAGAACCCTTCTCTGAGAGTGAACGTAATGCAGCCACTAAGTTGTTCACATGTACTCCAGCGCCACCATAAACCTTTGGTGGCCACTCGCGTGTGACCATTCCGATCCTGAGCGCTGACATGAGTAGAACTATAAGTCAGTGGATTACCTCTATCTTCGCGGAAATACCATCGTTAGACTCTCGATATGGTGAGCCGGAATAAACCGCTTGGAATCGTCCTTGCTGGTGGCGAAGGTAAGCGATTGATGCCGCTCACTGCTGACCGTGCGAAACCTGCGGTTCCCTTCGGTGGCTCTTACCGACTCGTTGATTTCGTACTTTCGAATCTCGTCAATGCTGGCATGACTCGCATCGCAGTTTTGACGCAGTACAAGTCACACTCGCTCGATCGCCACATCACCACGACTTGGCGGCTCTCCTCACTCCTTGGAAATTACATAACGCCTGTTCCGGCACAACAGCGTCTTGGCCCTCGGTGGTATACCGGAAGTGCCGACGCGATCTTGCAGAATTTCAATCTCATCCAAGACGAACGCCCCGAACACGTACTTGTCTTCGGAGCGGATCACGTATATCGAATGGATCCCGACCAGATGTATCGAGAGCATCGTGAGAGCGGCGCCGGTGTCACGGTGGCCGCTATACGAGTACGACGTTCTGAAGCCCATGAATTCGGCGTGATCGAATTGGCTGAGGATGGTGTGACGATCAAGGCATTCCACGAGAAGCCTTCCGATCCTCCTGCGATGCCGGGAAACCAGGAGTATTCCTTAGTCTCAATGGGTAACTACATCTTCCGACGCGATGCGATGGAAGAAGCGCTCCTAGCCGATGCGGCTGACCCCGAGAGTCGACACGACCTCGGTGCCAACATCATCCCGATGATGACGAGACAAGGTCGCGCACGCGCATACGACTTCGCGCATAACCGAGTGCCAGGCGAGACCGATCGTGATCGTGGCTACTGGCGGGATGTCGGGACGATCGACGCTTATTACGAAGCACATATGGATCTCGTCTCGGTCCACCCGATCTTCAATCTTTACAACGATGAGTGGCCATTACTGACGAACCCTCCGTCATTGCCGCCGGTCAAATTCTCGAATTATGGATCCGCACAAGAATCGATCGTCGGCGCGGGATCCATCATCGCTGGCGGGACGCTCTTCCAAAGTGTCGCTTCCTATGATGTGCAGCTAGGTCAAGGCTCTAGGGTCGAAGGCACTGTAGTCATGCCTTCGGTTCGGATCGGCGCGCATGCCCAGATCCGGAATGCCATTCTCGACAAGAATGTGGTCATCGATGAGGGCGCAACAATCGGCTTCGACCCAGAGCGTGATCGGGAGAGGTTCACTGTCTCTGAAAATGGGATCGTGGTGGTCGGAAAAGGCGTACGAGTAACGCGCTAGAGCTTTCCGAGCGAGAGTCTCTCCAAGACCTCTTCTGCACGTACCTTCAATTGGTCGAGATCCTTCAACCGATCCAATCCGCGAACCTGCTGTGCGATTCGATGGTTTCGCTTGAATTCCTCTCGATTCCGATCAAGGAAATCCCAGTAGAGAGTCGTGAAGGGACATGAATCAGGTTCGCTTCTCGTCTTGGGGTCGAAGACACACCCCTTGCAATAGTTCGACATTCGCGAGATGTAGGCACCGCCCGCTGCATAGGGCTTCGTCATCATCCGCCCACCATCTGCATGGACCCCCATGCCGATGACATTAGGAACCATCACCCAGTCATACGCGTCGATGAAGACTTCGGACATCCAATCAAGAAACTCCTCAGGTTCAATGGCTGCAAGAAGTGCAAGATTCGATAGCACCATAAGGCGTGGGATGTGATGAACCCAGGACCTCTCACGAATGTCGGTGACGATTCCACGGACACATGACATCTCGGTCTTCTCCGGTTCGTGGAACAAGGGGAGGAGCGATCGGTGTGCGTTCAACTGGTTCTCGTGTCGATATCGCTCACCGAAGTACCAATAGATTCCATGGACATATTCCCGCCATCCGATGATCTGTCGGACGAAGCCTTCGATGGAGGAAAGAGGAACATCGCCTGCCTCGAATCTCTCGATCGCTCCATCGAGCACTTCTTGAGGGTGAAGGAGTCCATTGTTGAGATACGGACTAAGAAGCGAATGATGAACCTGCCAACTCTCTTCTGACCGGGGCATGGCATCTTCGAGTGGTCCAAAGCCCGTCAGGTGGTGATCAAGGAAGTGTTGGAGTTGTCGCAGCGCACCGGTACGAGTGGTCGCCCAGGTTCCCGTCGGGTCATCGCCCCAAAGATTCGGGAAGTTCGCTCGCAATTCCGAGAGCACCTCTTGATCGATCTCATCGCGGTGGTGCTCGAGATACGGCGGCCACTGATATCCCTTGGGAGGTGGCAGGCGATTCTCATGATCGAGATTCCATGCGCCACCAAGGGGTTGGTTTCCATCCATCAAGATATTGAGACGGGTTCGTTGCGCTCGATAGAAGTTCTCCATCAGTAGCGACTTCTTAGAAGTGGCCCACTCGGCGAAGACTTCACGCGGAGTGAGGAAGAGATCCGATGCGGTGATCTCGAATCCGCACTCTCGAAGTGTGCGATTCAATCGGATCGAGGCCGGCTGCATGGCAATCCTCGAGGCGCCTTTTGAATTCGGGAAGAGGGAATCGATTTCTGAAAATGCGCTTTCGAAGCTCTCTGATTTCAAGTAGCGAACTCGATATCCAGACTCTACGAGGGAGAGAGCAAAGTGTCGTGCTGAGGCGATGAGAAAGAAGATGCGCTGAATATGCCACCGCTTGCCACGTAGTTTCTCATGATTTTCGACGAAGACGATGAGATCTCGATCCTTATCAGCATCGCGGATGATCGAACTTCGAAGCCAGAGCTGATCGAATGCAATGAAGCGGATCGCCTGGATGTGATCATCGCAACCTTCGCAAGGCAGGCTCTCCATGAATGGCATGACCCTAACGCTAGACTGCTCCCGTCGAAGATGACTAGTTGATTCCATGATACGAAAGAGATCGTGACGATGAAGTTCGGTGTGCTAACTGGCGGCGGAGATTGTCCGGGCCTCAATGCTGTGATTCGTTCCGTCGTTCGCAAGGGCGTGAAGGAGTACGGCTACGAGTTCGTAGGTTTCCGTGATGGATGGAAAGGACCTCTCGAGGGCTTGACGATGCCGCTCGATATCAAGGCGACGCGCGGGATTCTTCCCCGCGGCGGGACCATCCTTGGTTCGTCACGTACCAATCCGTTCAAGATCGAGGGTGGTGTCGAGCGAATCCAGAAGAACCTTGCGGAACAAGGTGTCGATGCGTTGATCGCCATCGGTGGTGAGGACACACTTGGCGTCGCTACCAAACTCGATTCACTCGGCGTGAAGGTCATTGGCGTGCCGAAGACGATCGACAACGACCTCAACAACACCGATTACACATTCGGCTTCGATACAGCAGTCAACATCGCTGTCGAAGCGATCGATCGACTCCATACAACCGCTGAATCACATCACCGTGCCCTCATCGTGGAAGTGATGGGACGTCATGCGGGATGGATCGCACTTCATTCTGGTCTTGCGGGTGGTGCAGCATGCATCTTGATCCCTGAGGTTCCTTTCGACCTGGAGAAAGTCTGTGGCTACGTCGAATCGCGCTTCACCCAGTCGTATGCACCGATCATCGTTGTCGCTGAGGGCGCGCTACCTAAGGATGGTGACATCGTCACCAAAGATGCGAGTAAGGATGCTTTCGGTCATGTGAAGCTCTCCGGAATTGGCGAGTGGTTGGCGCAAGAGATCGAGAAGCGCACCGGTAAAGAGGCTCGCACCTCAGTCCTTGGTCACATTCAACGAGGTGGCACACCAACCGCTTTCGATCGAGTCCTCGCAACGAGATTCGGCCTTCATGCGATCACGGCTGCTCACGAAGGGGATTGGGGGAAGATGGTCGCGCTTCACGGGACAGAGATCAAACGAGTCCCATTGGCTTCGGCGACCACCCAACTCAAGACCGTCAATCCCGCTCTCTATAGCGAGGCGGAAATCTTCTTCGGCTGATATACGGATTCTTCTAGGCTTCGGCTTGGATTCAGGTTGTTCGTGCTGCATCTGATCAATCAACTCAAGGGTAGGGAGAGGTGGGACTAGTGATGGAATTGTCACGACTTTTCGACAGTTCACTGCCTGCCGCACAACAGCCAGAGTGGCCTGATAAGGAGCAACTAGCGCGCGTAGAAGCTGATCTCCGTAAGTTACCTCCGCTGGTCTTCGCTGGTGAAGCGGATGCATTGAAAGCGAAGATCGCCCAAGCCCAGGAAGGGAAAGCATTCTGGCTCCAGGGCGGAGATTGTGCAGAGACCTTCGGTGCCGCAACCGCGGATTCGATCCGAAATCGGATCAAGACCATCTTGCAGATGGCTGCCGTATTGCAATATGGCGCGAGCATGCCAGTGATCAAAGTCGGAAGAATGGCCGGTCAATTCGCGAAACCGCGGAGCAAGAACGAAGAGACTCGAGATGGGATCTCACTGCCCGCTTATCGAGGCGATGCCGTCAACGACTTGGAATTCACCCCGGAGGCTAGGCGCCCCGATCCCGAGAGATTGTTACGGGTCTATCACACCTCGTCAGCGACGCTCAATCTCGTCCGCGCCTTCACGCATGGTGGCTTTGCAGATCTTCGCAAGGTCCATGAATGGAATAAAGGTTTCATCAAGGATTCGAAGATCGGTCCGCGCTACGAAGCGATGGCGAAGGAGATCGGTCGCGCTCTCGACTTCATGAAGTCTGCAGGGATAGAACATGATGCCATCAAGACAGTCGACTTCTACTCTTCGCATGAGGCATTGATTCTCCCTTATGAGTTCGCACTCACCAGGATCGATTCACGGAGTGATCTGCCATATGCGGTCTCGGCTCATTTCCTTTGGATCGGTGAACGGACTCGTCAGATCAACGGCGCACATGTCGATTTCGCAGCTAAGGTAAAGAACCCTGTGGGCGTGAAACTCGGGCCATCGACGACTACGAAAGATATCGATGCATTGATCGCGAAGTTGAATCCCGACAACGAGCCTGGCCGACTCACTTTCATCACTCGGATGGGCGCACGTCGTGTTCGTGAAGTATTGCCACCTCTCGTCAAACACGTCAAAGAGATCGGCGCCAAAGTCCTCTGGGTCTCAGACCCGATGCATGGCAATACCTATGAAGCACCTTCTGGTTATAAGACGCGACGTTTCGAAGAAGTCATCGATGAGGTTCACGGATTCTTCGAAGTCCATCGTGGACTTGATACTCATCCGGGTGGGATACATATCGAACTTACAGGCGATGATGTGACCGAGTGTGTCGGAGGTGGCGAAGAGATCTCCCACGATGATCTTGCGACACGATATGAGAGCGCATGCGATCCACGACTCAATCACACCCAAAGCCTTGAACTTGCCTTCTTGTTGGCGAGTGAGTTGAGCGATCGGTCGTGACAGACTCCGATGTACTGACGAGCAGTGTCCAAACACCGATCGGGCCTTTTTCATTCACAGTCTTGCATGGCAAAGTCATTGAAGCGACCTTTGGACGACCGCAAGCGCTTCGTCGGCGGGGACGAGTGGTGCGAGATATCCCCAAAATCTCGACATCGATCCGATCGTATTTCGCCGGTGAGATACGGGCACTCGACAAAGTCCCTGTAGAGATCGAAGGTACTCTCTTTCGAAGACGCGTCTTGCGGAAGATGCGAGGGATAAAAGCGGGGAAGACCCTGAGTTATCAAGGACTTGCGAAGAAAGTTGGCTCACCGCGTGCGAGTCGGGCTGTCGGGACTGCGTGTGCCACGAATTCCATCCCGCTGATCATCCCTTGCCACCGGGTTATTCCGAGCAATGGATCGATAGGCCACTATGGATATGGCAAGAGGAAGAAAGCGTGGCTCCTTCAATTCGAAGGAGCGCTCACGCGCGATTGATTAGTTTTCCAATCTCATCCGCTGCATGTTCGATTTGAGCACTGGTGAGATCGCCATGTGTGACAAGACGTACATAGTGAGGTCCCAAAGGACCGACGAGGATGCTGCGCTCTTTCAGCGAACGGGCGAACTCTGCTGCAACGATTCCACGAGCAGTGAAGTCGATACCAACGATATTAGTTTGAACGGTCTCAAGATCGACGAGCCGTTCGTCGAGAGCGGAGATGCTCCGAGCAAGATGAAGCGCATGGACGTGGTCATCGGCTAGCCGCTCGAGATGATGGTCAAGACCATACTCTGCGGCCGCAGCCAAGAGACCGATCTGGCGCATGCCACCACCGAAGCGTTTCCGCCAGATACGTGCTTCACGGATTCGGTCATGGGTTGAAAGGAGCATCGACCCTACGGGAGCGCCGAGACCTTTCGAGAAGCAGACGCTGATCGTTTCGAAATATCGTCCGTATTCATGGAAAGGGATTCCGCTCGCAACCTGCGCGTTCCAAATCCTGGCGCCATCAAGATGTAGCTTGATTCCAGCACCTTGGCTGAGTTCGTAAAGTTTCTTGATCTCCTCGAGCGGTTGGATCACGCCTCCACCGAAGTTATGTGTGTTCTCGATTGCAATCGCCTTTGTGGAGACGAGATAGGGACCTGCATCCGGGGCAGCAAGAGCGAAGGCGCTCGCGGCATCGAGGATCGAATGATGACTTCTGAATGTGCGAGTAGTGATTCCGCTCAAAAGCGCTGCTGCACCGAGTTCAGCACGGACCACATGAGCCTTCTCGTCAGCAAGGAGCTCCTCACCCTCCTTGACGAGTGATCGCAATGCCAATTGATTCGCGAGTGATCCAGTTGCGGTGAAGAGACCTGCCTCCTTCCCGAATAGTGTGGCTACTCGCGCTTCGAATGCATTGACTGTCTCGTCATCTCCGTAGACATCGTCACCAACGCGCGCATTGACCATAGCCTCCAGCATCCCGGCAGTCGGCTTCGTCACTGTGTCAGAGCGGAGGTCGATGAGCTCCATCAACTTCTCTCCTTCTCTCGTGGCTCTGCGGTGCTTCGATCAGTTAGCAGAATCAGATACAAACCTGCAGTCACCAAGACTCCACCAAGGACGAGTCTCGTGGTAAGACTCTCTGTCCCCGTCGCGACTGAGAAGATCGCGGCGAAGAGGACTTCCGTCGTAAGGAGTACTGCAACTGTCGTCGTAGATATGATCGATTGCGCCCAGGTCTGGACTATGAATGCAAGGACAGTTGCAAAGAGCGCGGTGAAGAGGACGACGAACCAACCGTTCGATCCAACTGGTCCACGCACTCCTCCCGGTATGGCTGCAACCGTCGTGATCAATGCGCAAGTCGCGAGCTGCATTGTGGTCAGCGAGTACGTGTCGAACTCCTTACTCCAAGCCCCCAATGTGATGATGTGGGCGGCGAAGAAGACTGCGCTGATGAAGACTGCGATCGCTCCCCAAGAGACCTCGAGCCCATTGAACGAAAGGACGAGTAATCCACTCGTCGCGAGCATCACGGCTATCCATCCGATGGTTGCGATCTTGGAGCGAAGGAAGAAGATGGAGAAGATCGGCGTGATCACGACGTAGAGACCCGTGATGAATCCTGTGATTGCAGGTGTCGTCAATGAGAGACCGAGGGTTTGGAATATGTAGCCCAATCCGAGAAAGGTGCCAGCAACTCCACCTTTGGTTATCAAGGGAAGCGAAAGTGATCCGATCACACGTGGGCGGATGAGAATCAGGAAGAGCGTCGCGAAGAGGAATCGAAACGAGAGGAAGTCGTTGATTCCTTGGCGCTCGATCGGATCGACCATCAATACGAAAGCCAATCCCCACATGGCAGCGACCAGGACGAGAGCGAGTGGCGCTAGCGGCTTCAATCGTGAGGTCATCTCTTGATCGCTGCTCGCATCTTCTTGAGGAGTTTGACCTCTTTGCCGTGTTCTGGTTCTTCGCCAGGAGTCTCAAGGATGAGCGGTGCGTTCTTGATCGCCGGATGAGCCAACATCTCCTTGAATGGATCGATACCGATCTCACCTTCGCCAAGATTTTGGTGGCGATCCTTGAGCGAACCCAAGACGTCCATAGAGTCGTTTGCATGAACGAGTTGGATTCGCTCGACACCGACGATCTCAACTAGCAGGTCAAGTGTCGCCTTCATCCCGCCTTTACTCTTGATGTCATGTCCAGCAGCGAAGACATGGCAGGTATCTAGACATATCCCTATCTTCGGATGACTCTCAAGTGCATTGAGGTAAGAGGAGAGGTCTTCTAATCTCTTGACTAACGATTGTCCTTGCCCTGCAGTTGGTTCAAGCAGGAACATCGGATCATCATCCGTTAAGGATTCAAGTATCGGCATCATCCCTTTGCTGATCTGTCGCCAGGCTGACTCGACGAAGGACTCATCGACTGCGGAGCCGGTATGCACGACGACGCCGAGAGCACCGATCTCACGGCCTCGACGGAGCGCATAAGCCGTTGCTTTGAGTGAATTCTCGTAAGTACTCGGATTGGGCGAACCAAGGTTGACCAAGAATGGTGAATGGATATAAGTCTCGATGTCGAGAGCCGTCGCCTTCTCGCGGAAAGCAGCATCCGCTTTCGGATCAGGTTCTGGCATCGCCCAGCCACGTGGATTGGATGCGAAGACTTGGATGGCCTCAGCTTCAATGGTTTCGGCATATTGGATGGAGCGCTTCGCCATCCCGCCAGAGGTAGGAACGTGGGCACCGATACGAGGCAGCAACCGTTCGTTCGATCTCTTTGTGGGGGGCACGTTATGAGTCTAACTGACTCGAGAATGAGGTCAGCTCACAGTGACAACGACTGTGCTACCTCGTTTCACACGTTCGCCAACTTTAGGTGCGACATTGGTGACCACTTTGCTCTGGCGCGAACCAATCTCACGAACCTCAACCTTGAGGTCCAGATCAGAAAGGAGACCGCGCGCTTCTTCACGAGTGAGAGAGAGAACGTTGGGTATGAAGACGAATTCCGTGCCTTGGGAGATGGTGAGGATCACGGCGCTCCCTTTAGGAAGTGGTTGATTCGCGGTGGGTGCTTGAGAGATCACTGCACCCAGAGGAACAGTCTCGGAGAATTGGTAACGAACATCTACATCGAAACCTTGTTCATTGAGTTCATTGAGAGCTTGTTCACCACTCGATCCAAGATAACTCTTGAAGAGTATCTCCTCTGTACCTTTGCTGATCACGAAATCGACCATCGAATCGCGCTTGACCCGAGCGCTTGCTGCCGGAGATTGACTAACGATCAATCCTTTTTCGACGTCAGGACTGAAACGTTCGGTGACGGTCCCCACTTTGAGATTGCTATCTTCAATCAAGCGGGTCGCATCCTCAGGCCCAAGGCCACTGATTGCCGGGACGGTGTAACGCTCCTTTCCTTGCGAGACGATGAGAAGGACAGTCCCACCTTCCGAGACTCGGTCGCCGCCTGCAGGGTCGCTCCTGAGGACCAAACCCTCATCTATCTCCTCGCTGAATTCTCGTGAGCTGATCTCTACATTCAATCCCAATGGTGTCAGTGTGTTCGTCGCTTTAACGATGCTCAATCCTGCAACAGAGGGGACGACGACGCGATTTCCTGGTCCTGCCAGGAGGTACCAGCCACCGACGATGAAGAGCACCAAGAGGAGGGCAGTGATGGTTCGGTTTCGCTTGACACGTTTCGACAGTTTTCGTTTTCCAGCTAGCTTCACTTGTTCTCCCTTCCCTCCGGTTGATGCACTTGCACTCACTTGATCATTGTTTTCTGGTGAAATGGTTGACGATGATCGCTCCGTGGTCTTCTTCGTAAGAACCGTAGGCGGTAGATCCAACTCTAGACTCAGTTGAACCTTCTTCTCGGTAGGAGAGAGTGCATTCAATCTTTTCAGGAGATCCTCAGCATCACTTGGTCGCTCATCAGGGTCACTCGACGTCGCAAGGTAGATCAGATCATCAAGTGCAGGATCAACACCGGAGATGAGTTGTGAAAGCCTTGGCACGCGTTCCTTGACATGTTTGAGCGCGACCTGGACCGGATCATCGCCCGAGAAAGGTTTCTCACCAGTGAGGGCTTCGAAGATCACGATTCCTGCAGAGTAGACATCACTGCGGGCATCGGAGACGCCGCGTTGTACTTGCTCTGGTGCGAGATAGGAGACGCTTCCAAGCACGACAGATGATTCTGCGGTCATGGTCTGCCCGATACTGGCGCCTCGCGCCAAGCCAAAATCTGCGATCTTGATTCGCCCATCCTTTGCGATCAGGATGTTCTCGGGCTTGATGTCGCGATGGACTATCCCTTTCTTATGTGCAGCGGCGAGTGCACTGAGCGCTGGTCTCATGATTCCCATCAGTGACTCAAAATCGATACGCCCCTGATGATCGAGATGAGTGCGGAAAGTGTCGCCATCGATCAGTTCCATGACGATGAAGACACAAGGAGTTCCGCCTTGGTTCCAACCTTGATCCTGAATCGCGACGATGTTGGGGTGTGAGATGGCTGCAGCGGCCTTGGCTTCACGGATGAATCGAGAGACATAGTTCTCGTCGTTAGCCAAGTGAGGATGCATGATCTTGACCGCGACTTCGCGATCAAGGCGAAGGTCCATCGCAGCGTAGATGGTTGCCATCCCACCAGAGTCGACGATGCGGGTGAGCTGATAACGACCATCGATGATCTCTCCGGTCAGATCTGCCATGTTCGGATTTTATGTTCTCGATGATTCGAGAGCCTTGAATGCCACGTGATCCATGGCTTTTCTCAGTTAGTAGCAGTCCACCGGATCGAATCGAATCGAAGGTGAGCAGTATCGAAGGTGTTTTCGTGCTCGAAATGGAGAAGCTCGGCTCCTTGCCAGGCGATCATCCGAGCCTTGAATCCCTCGTGGTCAGTGACGATCTCTGCATCCCGCGTGAGGACGCGATCAAGTCCTATAGAAGATTCGACGCCAATCCAAATCATCGGGGCCACATACGGTCGAACTACGCGTTGTGAAGCACCGACGCCCTC
Organism: Candidatus Nanopelagicaceae bacterium; assembly: GCA_049459795.1. Lineage (GTDB taxonomy): Bacteria > Actinomycetota > Actinomycetes > Nanopelagicales > Nanopelagicaceae > SYAN01. The sequence continues at coordinate 44,659 of JBMUDS010000004.1, forward strand.
CAAGATGAGGAACTGATGCTGGGGGATGGTTACTGCATCTCCTGGAAGATTTCGGTGCCAATCCCATCGACGATAGCCACCGCTCTTTCCAAGAGCGATCGGCTTGAGAATCTGGTCACGCAAAGTCGCTCCGAGAGTGGGTGTGAGTGCGTCATCCCATCCCCGATAGAGGTCATCCATATGGACGATCGGTGCATCGTCGAGAAGCGTTGAGAGTGCGTTTGCCATCGTGCTCTTTCCGGCACCGGCAGGACCATCTATGGTGAGCACGTGGGTCGATTCGAGAAGTGGTTTGGTCGATACCACCTCTGCCGCAACCAACGCGACTGATTCACTAAATGGAAGCTGATGGACTATTGGTTGCATCTTCTGCTCGACGATACCAACGTGCAAGACCGAGAAGGGCTATCCCGGTGAAGATCAGATAGATGATGGAGGTGAAGTAACTCCCACCAAGCCAGTATTGAACCGTCAAGACGATGTCCACGACGAACCAGATCGCCCAGTTCTCCCACTTCTCCTTGACCATTGCGAATTGCGCGAATGCACTTCCGAGAAGGCCCAATGTGTCGCTCCAGATATAGACCGCACCGACCGATTGGAGATATGGCGTGAATGCGATCCACGCGAGAGCGAAGACCGCGAGACCGATGGCTCGGTATCGCCATGGGATGCTCGATGGATCCGCGCCATTAGGACCCCAACCGAACCAACCCCAGATGCCGAACCCAATGAAGATGAATTGTGTCGCGACGCTTGCGTAATACTCATATTGGTAGAACCAGATCGCATAAAGAGCAGAGCTGACCACCCACCATGGCCACATGATCCTTTTCCCGGTAGTGCCGAGATAGACCGCAATAAGGGCAGTGATGGCGGCCATCGCTTCCAGGATTGTGACGTCGTACTCCCATGCGGTGAATAAGACGTGGTCGAAAAAAGATCGAAAGAGAGAAATATCCATAGAAAAATCAACTCCCAAGAGTCTGCATTACCAGACTGGTCATACGGTCGGTCCGGATGGACCCTCTCAGCCAACTTTTGGCTCCCGTTCTTCCCGAAGGTTAGCATCCCGACATGGATCGATACGGATATCTCGTGATGATCCTCTTCACCATCTTCGGGTCCTTCTGGTTAGAGATCGTGTTGAAGACGCGCGTGTTGGCTCGATTGAGACGAGCATTGATCGCGATCCTTCCGGTTTCATCAATCTTCCTTATTTGGGATTTCTACGCGGTGAGTCGGGATCACTGGGACTTCGATGCCGACCAGACTCTCGGGATCAACGGACCATTTGAGATTCCGCTCGAAGAGTTCCTCTTCTTTCTTGTGGTTCCTCTAGCGGCACTCTTGACTTTGGAAGCCGTGCGAAACGTCAAGCGAAAGTGGGTCGTCGGCGATGAGGTGGCTCAATGACCTACACGGAGTTGGTCCTGGTCGCGATCACATTCACGATCGTCAACGACCTTTTCATTCTCAAGACGAAGTTACTTACCCGAAAAGTGTTTTGGACTTCCTACGCGATCATCGTCTTCTTCCAGTTGATCACCAATGGTTGGCTTACCTACAACGAGATCGTCACCTACTCGCCGGATGTCATCCTTGGATTGAGGATCGCGTATGCCCCGATCGAAGACCTTGGTTTCGGGTTCGCTTTGGTCACCAATGTGATGGCGTTATGGGTATTTCTCGGTCGTCGAGAATCACAGCGCAGGATTGTTTCGTGAATCACCTAGCCCCATAGTTTGCGCATCCGCCACCATGCGGGCAAGGCGACTCTGAAACGTCGCGCCAGGGAAGTCTTCGCTCTCTTATCGAAGACTTGATAGCCGATTCTTTCGACCTCATCGACGATGCCGCAGTAGAGCTCGCTTGCAACAGTGATGCAACCGCGAGCCTCCGGCACGAGGTAAGGGATGGTCTGATCCGCCTCGACTTTGAGTCTTCTGACACGTTCGATCTGGAAGCGAAGGGCCTCGATGAGGTCATTGTCGACTACGCGCTTCTCGAGCCTGCTCCGATCGATACCCCTTTGACCGAGTTCGTCGAGAGGTAGATATATCCGTCCTCGGTCGAGGTCCTCGCCGACATCTCGGATGAAATTCGCCAATTGGAATGCGATGCCAAGCTTCTTCGCGCCTTCAAGAGTCTCTTCAAAGTGTGTTCGGTCGACGACGCCCAGGACATGGACCATCTGCAATCCGATCACTGCCGCCGAGCCATAGACATATTCATGGAGCGCGTCGAAGTCTTGATATTGCCTCACCGTCAGATCCATCGCCATGGAGTGGAGGAAAGCTTCGAAGTACTCGTAGGGGATCTCCCACCGTGAAACCGTATCTATCAGTGCCATGCCGATCTCGTCGTTGGAACGCCCGGCCCGAAGGTCAGAGAGAATGCGAGCACTCCAACTCTCTAACCAGGTTCGCTTCTCATGATCCGCAAGTGTCGATGCGAGATCATCGACGATCTCGTCGGCGTATCTGGCGAATCCATAGAGTGCGTGGACATATGGACGTTTCTCCGGAGGAAGGAGGCGGGTCGCTAGGAAATAAGTCTTTCCGTGTTTCGCATTGAGATTACGACACGCGATGTAGGAGCGTTGTAGGGCGGGATCTGTGATCCCCGCACGCGTGAGTTCTGCAGACACAATCTTTCCGTCAGGCGATTCGCTCTGCTGCAAGCTTTCCGGAGATCAAGACCATCGGCACACCGACACCTGGCTGAGTTCCGGAGCCAGCGAAGACGATGTTCTCGTACCCCTTCGCCATGTTCCGTGGTCTGAATGGGCCAGTCTGGAAGAAGGTATGTGCACTCGCGAAAGGAGCGCCTCTCTCCATGCCCATTGCCTCCCACTCTAAAGGTGTAGTGATCTCTTCGACCTCCACTGCTTCGTCGAATCCTGGATAACCGCGGGACTCGATCGTGCGCATCATGCTCTCTCGGTAGCTCTTCTTGGCAGTTCGCCAATCTATGTCAGCATCAAGGTTTGGTGTGGGGAAGAGGACGTAGTACGAGTGCTTCCCCTTCGGCGCCAAGTCCGGATCATCATGTGAAGGCACAGTGACCAAGAAACTCGGATCGCTCATCAATTGTTGCTTATTGATCAATTCGTCGAAGACGCCATCCCAGTCTGCACCGAAATGGATGTTGTGGTGGGCCACATGGTCATATTTCTTTGACGAGCCGATCAACATGGTCACTGCGGAAGGGGAATAGCGAAGTCGCTTCAAACGGGGTGGCATATGTCCGAGCAAATCTCGCCAAGCAACGGGAAGGTCTGGGTTGAGGATGAGTGCATCACACTCAAAGCGCTCGCCATCCTTTGTCAGAGCCGCAGTCGCGCGTCCATTCTTTCGTTCGATGCTAACGACCGTAGTGTCGTACTTGATGGTGACGCCGTGCTTTTCTGCCGCGCCAGCAAGGGCACGGGGGAGCGCATGCATCCCGCCCTTCGGGAAGAAGACGCCAGCGACGGAATCCATGTAGGCGATCACTGCATAGATCGCAAGTGCTTGCTGTGGGCTGACTCCTGCATACATAGCCTGGAATGAGTAGACCCGTTGCGTCCTTGGATCCTTGAGGAAGTCATTGACTCGCGGTGCCAAACGCCTGAAGCCGCCGATAGCGATCAACTTGGCAAGATTAGGAGTGAGTAGGTCGAATGGAGTATCGATGTTGCGATCGATGAAGTCATTCATCTCGTACTTGTAGAGCTTCGTGACGAAATCGACGTACTTTCGATAGCCGAGTGCCTCGGAACCACCGATCACTCTTGCGATCTCTGCTTCCATCTGACCGGTATCTGCATGCACGTCGAGAGATGATCCATCTGCGTAGAAGGCACGATAGAGCGGTGAGACGGGCATCAATTCGAGCCAATCCTTTGTGGTCTCTCCGACGGCGTTGAATGCATCTTCGATGAGATCTGGCATGGTCAAGACAGTGGGACCTGTATCGAATCTGTAACCATCTTTGACGAGAAGTCCGTTACGACCTCCCGGGACCGACTCACGTTCAAGGATCGTCACTTCTCGACCTTGACCTGCGAGACGAAGAGCGGCACTGAGTCCAGCAAGACCGGCACCGACAATCACTACTCGATCGGTAGGTCCTTTGACTTTTCGTATCCGACTCTTTGGCACAACGCGATCCTCTCCTACTTTGCTTGCTTCGGCTGGATGAAACCTCTAGTGGGTACGAACAAGCGCCATCTGCGCCATCACTCGAAGCAGTGGCTTTGCCTCGTCGGCTATCGCATTCGACGAGAGTGCATCCTCTGCAAGCGTCGCCCGAGCAGTAATCATCTCTTCTACCTTGTCGAGTGCGCCACTCGAAGTGATGAGATCACGGAGTTCATCGATCGCTCTCGAATCAAGGTTGGGATCGCCGATGCGAGAGAGGATCTTGGAGCCCCCACTCTTCTCCGCCGCGAGAGCTATCAATACGGTCCTCTTCCCTTCGCGCAGGTCATCGCCGGCAGGTTTTCCAGTCTCGGAGGGATCGCCGAAGACACCAAGGATGTCGTCTCTGAGTTGGAATGCTTCACCGATAGGAATCCCGTAGCGCGAGAGTGCGGCGAGGGTAGGTTCTGTTGCGAAAGCGAGTTTCGCACCGAAATGGAGTGGACGCTCGATCGAGTACTTGCCTGATTTGAAGTTGGCGACCTTGAGCGAGCGTGCGGCATCGGTCGAGGCGAGGCTCTGTTCATGGATGTCGAGGTATTGACCGGCCATCAATTCGACACGCAATTCGTCGTAGATCGGGATGACTGAGAGGAGTCGTTCCGATGACAATCCTGCTTTATGCAAGGCGAGATCGGCCCAAATCAACGCTAGATCGCCAAGGAGTATCGCGCTCGCCTCACCATAGCGTGCACTATCTCCAGCCAATGACGCGTCGCGATGCATCGCTTCGAACTTTCGATGAATGGCAGGGTTCCCTCGCCTCGTATCTGAACCATCCATCACATCGTCATGGATCAAGGCACAGGCGTGGAGGAACTCGAGCGCAGCGACGGCGCGGAAGATAGGACCATCGGGTTGTGTTCCATCGACGGCGATTGAGCCGATCACTCCCAAGACTGGACGAAAGCGTTTTCCGCCGTCGGTCAGGAAGTGACGCATCGACTCCGCGACGGGAAGTAGTTCAGGTCCGATACTGCCGATATAGGAGCAAGCACTATCGAGAAATTCCTCGATGTCAGTATCGATCTGTTTTCGAAAGGAAGAGAGCGCTTCGCGTGCTTCTAGAGTGGAATCAGATGAAGGCACACAGGTGAGGGTACCCTCACCGACTATGGATTTCAGCCTCCTCAAGGCGCGTGCTGCCTCAGGTGGTCCTACCTTCTCCGTCGAATTCTTTCCGCCGAAAGATGAGGCCGGTGAATTGCGACTCTGGGATTCGCTCTCATCACTGGCATCGAAGCGTCCTGATTTCGTCAGTGTTACCTATGGTGCGGGCGGAAGTACTCGTGATCGCACCATTCGTGTCACCTCGGAGATCACTTCGCGAACCGCAATCCCAACCGTCGCACATCTGACATGTGTGAGTGCGACGAAAGATGAGTTGAAGGAGATCCTCAAACGTTATCGTCAGAGTGGAATCGAGACGATCCTCGCGCTACGTGGTGATCCACCTGGTGGGCCACGTGCGTCGTGGATTAGCACTCAGGGTGGAGTCGATCATGCCGATGAGTTGGTCGAACTCGGTATCGAAGCAGGGATGCAAGTAGGAGTCGCGGCTTTTCCGGATGGCCATCCCGCCTCCCAAGGAGATTTAGAGAGAGACCTTGATGTCTTGGCTCGCAAGTTCTCATGGGGCGCATCTTTTGCAACGACACAATTCTTTTTCGACGTCACCTCTTATCGACGCCTCATAGAAGCCTTGGGTGAGAGAGGGATCGATAAGCCGGTCATTGCTGGGATCCTTCCCATCACTAACTTCAAACAACTGATTCGGATGGCGGAATTGGGTGGCACTCCACTTCCGGATCGAGTCGTAGATCGGATCTCTCGTCACAAAGATGATCCGGATGCGTTACGACAAGAAGGTATCGAGATCGCGGTAGCGCTTGCTTCGGAGTTGATGGAGATCGGTGCACCAGGTCTCCACTTCTACACCATGAATTCCGCTGAATCGACCCTTGAGATCATCTCTCGGATCGGAATCCGACCATGAAGAGTATGTCTCGCGAAGATTTCTTCGCGCACTGGAGCGCACTCCATGGGAATGCGGAGATTCGCGGCATCGTGAGGTGGTGGCTGACGATCTCTTACGCCATCGCTCGCGCTCTGCTTCGCATGAAGATCACCGCGAATGGACTCACAGCTCTCGGGGTCTTGCTCTCTATCGGCCTTGCTTTCTCGCTCTACGAATCGGCGACTGAGGCCTCATCCTTGGTTTTTGCGATTCTTCTTCTCGTACTTGCCCTGGCATCTGATGGACTTGATGGCACTGTTGCGATCCTTGCGGGAAGCGCAAGTCGCCGTGGCGCAGCACTCGATGCCATCGCAGATCGCATCGCGGAATCTCTCTGGGCTTATGCCTTCATTCTGCTCGGTGCAGAACCGATCATCGTGATGGTCGCATGGCTTGCGGCACAGATACAGGAGTATCTCCGTGCTCGACTCGGGGGCCTTGGCATTTCGGAGATCGGAGTCGTCACTGTGAGCGAACGTCCAGTGCGCGCGAGTTTTCTTGCCGTCGCACTCGTCATGGCGTTGACCTATTCATTCTTCGAATCGGGAGAGATCCTCTCGCTCGACGCTTCGCTCGCGATATCGATCATCGCAGCGATCTGGTTGACCCTTCAGAGCATCGCCCTCATACAGTTAACGAGATTCGCAATCCGCTCAACGATTGGCATGCGCTGAGATCGCATCAGCGACGATCTCACCACTTAAGCCAACGAGTGGCAGGCCACCGCCAGGATGTGCTGACCCACCTACGTTGTAGAGCCCTTCGAGTCCCGAGACATTCGGAGCGCGGCGGAAGGCAGCCCTGATCCCGTTACTTGAAGGTCCATAGATGGAGCCACCGAGACTCTGGTAATCCATTTCGATGTCACGTGGCGATCGGAATCTCTTGACCACGATTCGATCCCGGAAATCGATACCCATGCGCTTGATCATCAGATCAATGATCTTCTCGCCATAGTCATTGACGACTTCTGGATCACTCCAATCGAATCCGGTTGTGGCTTCGTGTCGTGGCGCATTGACGAGGACGAAGAGATTTTCGCCTCCGGATTCCGGAACCATCGATGGATCATTAGGGGAGCAGATATAGATGGTCGGATCATTGACGGGTCTCTTGTGATGGAAGATGTCGTCGAATTCAGCGTCATAGTCGGCAGGGAAGTAGACGGTGTGGTGCTCTTCTAGAAGACGGCGATCACTTGCTCGTAGGCCAAGGAGCAGCGAGAATCCAGAGAGTGATGGAGTTGTCTTGTTGATGTTCCTCCGCTCACGATCAGCGACATCACCTTCGATCATCGAGTTGTAGAGCAGATATGCGTCAGCATTCGAGATGACGAGATCCGCGTCGACATCGCGACCATCCTCTAGGCGGATACCAGTGACTTTCTGCTTCTGGTGGCGGATCCGCTCCACACCAGCATTGAGTTCGATTCTGACGCCGAGTTCTTTCGCACGGTCTGCGACCTTTGCAACGAGTTGGCCAAGCCCACCTTTGATATGCCACGCGCCGAAAGCCTCTTCAACGAAGGCAATCGTCAACAGGACGGCAGGTACTTTCCGAGGATCGGAGCCTGTGTAGGTCGCGTAGCGATCGATGATGTAGCGGAGCCGATGGTCATGTAAGCGTCGATCAGAGAACTTTCGCAACGTGGTGAAGGGCGCGATCGTCGCTAGATCCTTGAGCACTTTTCCGCGACGGATCAGTGTTGGAAGGCTCGGTAGCGCCTTCTCGACGAAATCAGTTCGCGATGCCTGCCACATCTTGGCTGCACGCTCTAAGAGTTCACCCCACTCGCGTGCTGCTACATCACCGAAGGAACGCGAGATCTCATCAATCGCACGATTGCGCGAAAGGTTGGGTAACGGCAATCTGCTCTGATCCGCAAAGTGGTAGTCGAAGGCAGGATCCAGTGGAATCAAGTCGAGGTCCACGCCACGACCAGTCTTCATGAAGAAGTCGCGATAGACCGCAGGTAGGGTCAGAAGAGATGGACCGGTATCGAAACCATATCCATCGATCCACTCGGTGTGGCACTTTCCACCAACGCGATCTGACTTCTCGTAGATGGTGACCCGATGTCCCCGCCTTGCAAGCCTTGCTGCCACGGTCAAACCGCCGAGTCCAGCACCGATGACTGCGATATCGAAGGAACGCTTGTCGCTCCGCTGGTGACTCATCTGATCACGTATCGCATTTCATTAGATCAAGACCGAACGATCTCGCCACGTGAGTGCACCTTTGCGCTTCAGGTGAAAGGAACGTATGACCATGAAGAAGAGGATGGCGACACTCAAAGGATGGAGTAGGAAGCTCTGCCAGAACGAGCGAGTGCGAAGTGCTGCGATCAATCGTGAAAGCGAGACGGCGAAGTACGAGAACCAACCCCAAGGACTACCCATGAGACCACCGACCAACGGTGCCCATGAGGTGAGGATCAACAAGGTGAGCGCGACACCTGCTCCCCATGGTGATCCAAATGCTCTCCAGAGGGATTTGCTATACCCATCGATCAATTCTTTGCCATCGTCATACATCCGGCAGTGCGCGATCTCACTGCCATCGACGACCGAGCCGTGATAGCCAGCCCGCCACAATCTCCGAGCGATTTCGAGATCCTCAAGCACCTCACCTTTGACTGCCTCGAATCCACCGATCGATAGGAGTGCTTCTCTTGTGACCAAGAAGAACTGACCATTCGCAACAGCCATCGATGGTGTTCGTAACCGTGCAGCGATTCGTAATGGCACGGATGCGAACCAAGACCACTGCAGCAGGGGTTGAATCAAGCGCTCAAGGAACGAGCGGGCCTCTTGCCGCGGATAAGGCGAGATGAAATCCCAAGATTCACGCTCCATCATGGCGATGGATGATGAGATTGCGCCTGGCATCAATCTCACATCGGCATCGATGAAGAGAAGATAGTGGCCTTCTGCATGTTCGAGCAGCCTCTGACTCGCTGCAGTCTTTCCGAGCCAGCCATCAGGTAATGGTTTTCCTTCGATGATCCGCAGCTCTGGGAGGTTCTCCCTTTCCTTCTCAAGGAGCGATCGAGTTGCGTCGACTGATTGATCGTCGAGCGCGATCACTTCCCAGCGCAATCGATTTCTCTCGATTACAAGAGCGTGATCGATCGAGGCGATGAGTGCCTCGACATTGCGCTCCTCATTACGCATCGGGATGAGAATGGAGACTTCGATACTCGATTCATGGTCGCTCGGATTCTTGCTGGCGCCATCTCTCGTGCCATCTCCCATCCTTGGTGTCCAGATCGTCAGTGCGTTGAGAATAGTGAGCGAGAGCGTGACGAGCGAGAGCGCGACAAAGGTTGATTCGAGAATGCTCATTATCAAAGGAAGCGCACCTAGAAGTCGCTTCGTCCCAGACGCTGCGAGATGATGTAGGGGAGAAGATAGAGAGCGAAGACAATCCCTACTGAGATACCTATCTCGGGGTAGCCAAAGAAGAAGATATTTCCGATCACGCCGCCGAAGAGCGTCCAGAGCAGGAAGAAATCCGGAATCGCAGTCGAAAGGCCGCGCTTACGGCGTTCTCGAGGAAGTGCAACGTGCAGTATCGACATCAATCCCATCCCAGTGAGCAACCAGCCGAATGCATTGGAGAGTGGGATCATCGGTTGGAAAGGGACCGTGGCACCCGTGATCTCCCATGTCCAGCGTCCAGCAGTGACCATCTGTGGATCGAGGAAGAGATCCCAGACCATCAATCCGATTCCGCCATATAAGAAGACCCATCGTGGCGCTACGCGACGTGCGACGATGAGGATCGGATAGGACATCATCACCCAAGCAAAAGGAACGACGAGTGGGATGTCGAAGAATTGATAGGCAAGCGAAGCGTCATACTCGTAGATTCCGAATGGCCATCCGGTTCGGTGCCCGATCTGTTCCACAGCAAGGGAGTAGAGGAAGGTGATGAGAAGGAACCTCACGGTGAACTTCATTCCGAAGGAGTAAAGCGAGTGAAGCAACATGGCACCCGCGCTCCAGTAGACGACGGCAAGAGTGACGAGTCGTAGTGGTTCGCCATCAAGAAGTGGGTACGAGATTTGTAGTAGGAGTGCGACTGCGAATACGAGATAGACGGGAAGGGCTTCACTCAAGGTGAACTGTTGGCCGATTCGACGTCGGGGCACATATTGTCGAATGGACATGCACCAATAGTAACTTTCTACCAGTCTCCCGACTCTTTGATCACTGCGAAACGGGAGAACATCTCCTCCGAGTACCACCCGATGCGGTGCGTCGCTGCAATCGCTTCCTGATGAGCAGGCGAGCGATAGGCGAAATCACGGATTGCCTGGGGTGAATTCCAGATCGAGAAAGTTCCTTGGAGTCCGACCGGCGCTTCTCCGATTCCGATCGCCTGCTCCAATCCTGGCGCGGAGTGCAATGCGAGATTGACCGGTGGGACAGAGCGCCAGAACGTGCGGTTGTGGCGCCATTTGATCCGAGCCCGCGTGATTGCGGCGACCTTGCCGTTCCAGTTCTTACCATCGATGGATGGCATCTTCTGGAACGGATTGACGCCAGCCCAGAGTCCGTTGACCGAAATCGGTTGAAGTTCGAACTCCTTTCGCGCAACGGAGCGTCGATTCCAATGCTCGAGCGAAGGGAACTGTTCGCCGACCATCAGGAGGCCCCATCGATATGGATTCGCATCATTGATGGTGAAGGTCTCGCCGCTTCCCGTGCCGAGAAGTTTCCAAAAATGTAATCCACTCTTTCGAAGGATACGTCGATCCAATCCCATGCGAAGTACCGCCCATGGAATATCTCTGCGTTCGATCCGCCAGTAGATTATCGACGCTCTCATCGCGAAGTGCCGTGACTCTTACCTGTGGTGATCAAGATCTCTGCCATCACTTCACTGACGCTATCCCACATTGGTGCATGTCCGGTGGCAGCTAGCGTCACCCACCGAGCATGGTCTGGTGCAAGAGATCTCTCTTGGCAACTTCTCGCCGGCAAGGTGTTGTCGCTGTCTCCGAAGAGGATGGTCGTTGGAATCGTCGCAGGAATCTCGCTCTCGAAACGCTTCATCAACATACCGTCGAAGGCTGGGTAATAACCTACAGAGTCGGTCATGGCTCGCACTGCATCCATGCAGAGGCGATATGAAAATGCTTGCCACCTAGGACTTACTGTCGCAAAGCCGAGAGATCTCGCCCATTCGAAGTGCAAGAAGATTGGCGTCAACGGCCGAGTAGATTTCGCGAAGATGCGAAGGAAGGCAGTTGCTGGATAGCGCCTCTGAAAGGGATTGATCCACATTCCTGCAGGCGCGAGCGCTGTCACAGATCGCGTCCTCTCGCCATGATGTGAGGCAAGCTCCATTGCGACCCAGCCGCCGAGAGAATTTCCAACCAAGTGATATCCCGTTGAGACCTTATTGACTGCGCGATGCACCATAGAGGCCAATGAGATCGGGTCCATTGGTAGACCTTTTTGATAGGGAGTCTTGCCATGGCCGGGTAGGTCGACCGTGATGATTCGAAAGTGATGTCGTAATTCCGGGACGAGTAGTTGCCAGGCAGTACTTGCAGATCCCATGCCATGGATCAAGACGATGTCTTCCGTGTCTGATGTGACTAAACCTGGGGCAGGAGCAATGACTTGTGTCTCGAGAGAGAAATTCGACATGAGAGATCAATCACCGACGATGACTGCAGTCGCGCCAGTGATGCGCTGAAGTTCCTCGAATGAGGTAGGGAAGACTGCATGAGGATGTCCCGCTGCTGCCCAGATCACTTGGTAATCCGCTAACGCAGAATCGATGAGAATCGTCGCGCGAACCGTCAAGTCCTCACTCTCCCAACCGATAGGAGCGACGCCACCGACAGAGAATCCGCTCACTTCCTTCACCCACTCGGCATCTGCACGCTGAAGTTCCGTTACGCCAAGGTGTGCAGCGACTCTCTCCGTGTCGACACGGTGTCGTCCCGATGTGATGACGAGTAAAGGTCCTCCGGATGGAAGCTTGAAGACGAGCGACGATGCGATCTGTCCGACTTCTATGCCCAATCCTTTGGCAGCATCACGAGCAGTCTTCGCACTCTCGGAGAGGATCTTGATCTCACCCGGTAGCGCATTCGCTTCGATGGCTGATTGAACTCTTCGCACTGCAGGTCGATTGAGAATCTCTTCCATAGCGGAGGATTTCTGCCCTTCAATTAAAGAGTGATGAACCAGGTTTCTATCAGGGTAAAGATAGCAATTGCGAATAGAAGTCCAGCGAAGGATCTCTTGAGGAGCTCTTGAGGTACGCGCGAGCTACGTGTCGATGCGAGCCTAGAGACGATGATGGCTATGGCTGCCATGGTGATCGGAAGCGACCACTCGACTTCACTCCAACTTTGATTTCGAACGATAAAGGCGATCGCTGAATTGAGCGCGATGATCAGGAGGGAGGTACCAGCGGCCTTCGCGACCGGAGTGTTGAAGAAGAGGACCAGGATCGGTATCGCGACGAACCCGCCACCGATGCCGAATAACCCAGTGATGACGCCGATTCCCAGTGACAAGAGGATCAGCACGGGTACCGGCATACGACGTTCGGTGCCTTCCCTGAATGGTCTTTGCAGCATTGACCATCCGGCGACGAGCAAGACGAGTGCTAGTCCTGTCGTGATCACCTCTTGGGGGATTCGGGGTGCAAGAAGCGCGAAGGTCACATTGGTCGCGATGCTGAGTCCTGAGATCGTGACGGCCTCACGTATGAGGACCTCACCACGTTTGAATTTAGGAAGCGCTCCCGAAAGCGCTGCAGAACCTACGACAACGAGTGCAGCGGTCGTTGCTTGGAGTGGCGTGAACTCGAAGAGATAGATAAGGATGGGAACTGCGAGCATTGCGCCGCCGGCACCGACGAAACCGAGCACTAAGCCGATGACCACCCCGGCGATGATCGCAAGCGGTATGGCGATCGTTAATTCCACTCCTTCACTATCCCATAAGTAAGCCCCGATGTTTTCGATCCATCGGGGCTTACAGGCGAAGCTTTCGTTACATGTCGAAGAAGTGATCTACGGTCACCGATGGCCCGAAGTCAGCGCCACTAGCAACGAGAGCGAAGATCACCAGCGCGGCACCAGCAAGCGCCAGATTCTTGAAGAAGTTGATCATCTCACTCTGCTTCGCTTGTGCATCTTCTATGGTCCAGAAGTTATGCATCATGAAAGCGGTCGGGATCAAGAAGATCGCAAGGAGCAGCGCACCGAGATCGGCGTAGATGCCGAACGCGACGAAGAGCCCGCCGAGCAAGATCATGAATCCAGTCAGGAGCACCATCAGCTTCGCAGCTGGGACCTTCTTGAACTGTGCATAGCCACTCATGGCATCTCGCTGGGTGAAATGCGCGAGGCCAGAGTTGATGAAGAGCAGCGCGAAGAGCACTCGCCCGACTATGAGGACGATATCCATGGATCTCCCTAATCTGAATTGACTCGGTCCATATGACCAAGCGATGAAAGGGTAGATTCCATTAGTTTAACTTTCAACGAAATCGGCCACCCGCGTGTCGCAGGGGGCCGATTTCTAGTTTCTTCCAGCGGGGATTATGGCAACCAGGTGATTCGGCCCTCGCCAGTCACCTTGCTGTACCGAAGGTCGCTCTCTGGGATCTCAGGTAGTCCTCCTGAGTTCTTCGGGAAGCTCGTGACGTAGTCATAGAGTGCTTGCTCATACGAGATTCCGAACCCGACCTTGGTCAACTTCGCGAGTGTCGGGTAGTTGTCTCCACCCTCGGCAGTGAAGCTGTTAGTCACCACTGTTACGGAAGGAGCGCCAGTGACCACACTTCCTGCGGTGACGAGAGCACGCCCATCAGCAAGAGTGATGTCACGGACACGAGTGCCTGGTGTTGTGACAGAACCAGCGTAAGAGTCACCGACTGGATTGGAGACGACCATAGCGGTGCCACTTCGAGAGCAGGAAACCTTCAGACCCGAGACTTGAAGGAATTGCCCACCTCCAGATGTTCCGACTGCACATGATCTCTCAAAGATTTCCTTGATGTCTGCCGCAGATACTGAGGTGATAGCGACGAGTCGGTTATCGAAGGGTAATAAGTCGAAAGTATTTCCCCTGTTGATATTTCCCGCTGAACCCGATGTCGGCAAAGTAACGCCACCATTTTGGCGAATGCCACCACCATTTTGTAGTGCAACGACAGGCGCAGCACTGCTCTCAGCTGGTAGTCCGAACGTAGCCGCTCTATTGCGATAGGCGTGAACAAAGGAGTCGGCCACGAGGTTTCCACCATTGGTTTCCACCGTACGAACGCCGGCTACAGTCGCGCTACCGCGATCAGTTGCGAAGACCACCTTGCTCGATGCAATTGGTGTGTTGAATCCTGCGAGGCATTCGCGCAATGGAGTTTCAGCTTCGGTGACGACGCGAGCATCAGGTCGCACCGCATCGGTGATCTTCAGATCTCGAGAAACTGTAGAGGTAGCAATGACTCGGCGTGGGTATGAAAGCGTCTTGTTGTACCCAGTCACTTCACCATCTGCGGAAAATTCCACATCAAACCGCCCGAGGTATGTGTAGTTGCCCTTGGTGGTGATGAGCGGGACATCTACGCCACCGGCATCCTTCACCATTTCAGGGTACTTGCCGACAGGTTTGCCCTCTCCTGGAATCAACTGGAGCGACTCGGAGACATCTGGGTTTGCGAGCAGATCGTCACCGCCACCGGCGATGGCGACATCTACATCCTTCAAGAGTGAGATGAGTTCTCGGTCGAAGGCGATTCCCTGCAGGTGGCTCACAAGGATGATCTTGTTGAGGCCTTGCTCTTGAAGCGCATCTACCTGCTTCTGGACTTCCGCTGCAGTGCTCTTGATGTCGCTAGAAGTGAGCTTCACTGTCCCGGGCGAAGAGATGGTTCGGAGATTTGGCGTGATGGCGCTGACGACGCCAAAGAAGGCTCCAGTGTTATAGTCACGATGGATGTAGCTTGACGCCACCTGTTTTCCAATGAAGTTTCCACGACGGAGTGCTGGTTGCTTCGCTTGGATATCCGAGAGGTCATCATTGGCGGTGAAATCCAGATTGCCCGAGATGAATGGATGACGTGGCTTATTGACAAAGGAGTCCATGTACCGGCGTAAGAAGGTAGTTCCATAATCAAATTCATGGTTCCCGAGAGCGTGTACGTCATAAGGCATGAGCGATTGTGCAACTCCATCTAGGACGAGCTTAGTTGAATCTACTTTGGCAGGATCAGCACAGATGAGCGCTTTGCTTGCAAGGAAGGAATCTCCGGCGTAGACACTAAGGACTGCTTGATTGAGTCTTCGAGCGTTCTTCACTTCACGTTTCATGACCGAGGCGAATGCAGCTGCACCACCTGCGATCAAGGTTCCGCTGGTTGTTCGATAACTTTGCTCAGGGAGTAGAGCGGATTCGCCATCGTTGTTATGCAAGATCGTCAATGTGACATTTGAATATGGTTCATCGAAATTCGCTTTTGCGGCCGATGTCCCGAATGTTGTGAGTGCTGTCGCTGATAAGGCTGCGATCAGCGTTGCTGCAATCCATGGTCTGCGGAGTGCGCTCGCGTCTCTCATGCGTCATTCACCTTTCGATTCTTTTGAGTTCCGTTGCTTTCAGGGATGGATAAAGATCCCTGCTCAGGGTTTAGGTAGTCGAGGTACCAGGGGCGGTACAGGGAAGGACTGTCGCGAAAGGTAGGAGTCGGAGATGAGTTGAGCTCGGAGGTTGGCTAAATGGCGGGTTAATTGCGGTTGACGATTTGGGGGTGATTCGACACTCGGCAGAACCTTGAGCCGGTTGACGCTGTCAGGGGCGGCCTCTATGGTTAGAACAAATGTTCTAAAACCCTCAACCTTGAATTGAGTCTTCTATGCCTGAGACACCACGCTCTGAGATCGCGCTCTTTGATGGCGAGCCGATCGAGTTCACCTATCGCGGTCGCCGATATCGCGTCCACGCTGTCCTATCGCGCTGGCGTGAAGCGGGTGGTTGGTGGAATCGCGCAAGTGATGGGAATTATCGTCCCG
>JBMUDS010000005.1:0-41981 GCA_049459795.1 Candidatus Nanopelagicaceae bacterium
CAGTTCCACCAGGTCCCCGGCCAGCGGGGCGAGCCTCTCGCCGAGCCGCTGCGGAAAAAGAGGAAGAAGGGCGCTACCGTATCGAGTTACGCGGAATGGCAAACAAGTGATGAAAAAAGCCCCCGGTGTTACCCGGGGGCCACGAGTACTACATGAGTACTAGACGATCACTCGACTAGTACTTCCACTCCCAGAAGTTCCAGTAGTGGTTTGGTGAGAGCGGAGCAGGCTTGACGTTCTTCAGCGCAGTGTTATGCGCTGTAACGCCAGGGTGCTGGAAGATACCAAGGCTGTATGCCTCATCTACCAATACCTTCTCTGCTTGGCCGGCAAACTTAGCCTTTTGGGCATCGGTTGCCTTGCGCTCAAAGCCAGTAACAGCTTGGTCAAGGACCGCGTTGCTCCAACCTGAGTAGTTGTTTCCGCCACCTGAGCGATAGATCGCAACGGTGGAGACCAACGAAGTACTGGACTTGACCCATGCGAAGTACTGCGCATCGTTAGCGACAGAACCGAGCTTGGTGCTCCATGCTGCATCACCAGGAGCCTCAACCTTGATACCAGCCTTTGCGAGCTCTGCGATCACAAGACGTGCAGAGTCAGCGCGACGCTGGTTCGCTGGAGTACCCCAGTGAAGCTTGACTGTGAAGCCTGGGTTGGTAGCGGAAGCATCTGGATAGTGCTTCTTCACCAACTCAAGTGCTTGCGCAGTGCGCGCAGCTTGAGTTCCCTTGGTGTACTTGTTCACTCCGCTTGCCTTGAGAACTTTCTTGTAGGACGGCTCGTTCGGGAAGAAGAAGAGTGAGTCAAGACGCTGAGCGTTTGCGTTGATCGGCTTGACCAACTTGTCGACGATCTCATCGCGTGGGTAAGCAAGGAGGAACGCGGTACGAAGATCACGTGCGCGATCGTTACGTACCTTGTTGTTGCTGGTCGCGAATGGACCGCGATACTCATCATCGATACCAGTTCCACCACCGGTGCGAAGGTCGATGTGCTCATAGATTGCCTGTGAGCTACCGATGACCTTGACGCCCTGGAAGGTCTTCAACTGAGCTACACCGTCAGCAGTTGGCTGACCGGCATAGATGTCGATTTCCTTGTTTGCGAGCGCTTGTGGCGCTGCGGTTTCAGCAAGGGTGCGGATGATGATGGTCTTGATACCGCTGGTCTTTGGACCGGAGTTGTACTTCGGATTGAGCTTCATTGTCACTGACTGATCAGGGACGATGGAGTCAATAAGGTATGGACCGTTCTTGACCAGGAGGTTTGGATTGGTGCTGTTGTTGACTTCCTTGATGTTGTAGGCAGTCGACCAGATATCAGCCATCTTGGTGAGAAGTTCGCTGTCCTTGCCATTGAAAGCCTTGAGGAACTTGTCCTTAGCCTTGTTGTTATCGGCAACGGAACCGAGCTTGGTCTTGCCCTCAGCGAGGTTTACAAGCGCGTGAACTGGGAAGATGCCAGGGCCATAGAGCTCCCAATCAGGAATCTGATAGGTGAAGCGGTGAGTCACTGCAAGACCATCCTTAGCGATGATCGGTGCTCCTGCATTTGCACGGTCATAGAGACCGCTGTAGCAGAGTGCGTTGAACTTGGTCGCACCTGCTGCTGGATCACCAAGGCCACGATCGATCGAGAACTTGTTCGAGCAGATCGCGTGGGTGAGCAAGAGGTCATGTGCAGTGATCGGAGTTCCATCAGACCAAACGAGGCCCTTGTTGAGGCGCCACTCGGAACGGAAATCCTTTGCGGTGTCCTTCGTGACCTTGAACGAACCAAGTACTGGGTTCGGAACGATCTCGGACTTGTCGTTGTAGTACCAGAAACCCATTCCGGTCAGGTACGCAACGTTGGAGTTGGTGAGAAGGTTTTGGCCACGAACCGATGGGTTCAAACCGGTGAGAGAGTTACTCTCGACCGCGACCACAGTGGAACGCTTTGCAGCTTGTGCTGGACCCATGAGTCCCGCGACGAGCGCTGCAGCAACGAATCCGCCGAGAGCAACCTTCGCTACTCGTGCTTTCTTCATTTATCCTCCTAAGGGATAGGGGTAGGTAAACCGAGTAGCTATGAGAAGTCGACTGCTCCCATACCTCTCGATTTAGTCCGCGTAGTTTGCCGGATATCGCACGAATTGAGCAATAAAGGTAAGGTCACAAGGAGATAACGAGATCACCGGGTGGATTACACCCGTGTCACTCAGCCTGAGGAAGCAGTACGAGCCGCCTCAATCCGCTCCGTGGTCAAAATCCGCCTCGCATATGCATATAAAAGGTATCCCGCTACGGCAGCGAAGAAGTAAGGAGTGCGGAGCGAGCCTTCACGGCTGACGAACTGACCGGCGAAGTTCACGATGAGTCCAGCCGTGAGCATCCCGAGTGGCATCGATCCCCATGCGAAGAAGCGATAGACGCTGTTGACCCGACCCAAGAGGTGAGAGGGGATGATCGATTGCCTCAGCGAAACGGTGATCACATTCCAAACCACCGCCATGATCGTCGAGAAGGCAGTCAAGAACCAGACCAGAGGCCAGTAACTCGTGAGACCGATGATCAGCGCAACCGTTGGGAATGTGAAAAGGGCGAGAGCGAGAGTAGCGCCACTACCTAATCTCTTGGAGATACGCGGTGCAAGCAAGCCACCGATCATCCCGCCGGCTGCACCAGCAGTTCCAAGAATCGCAAAGATGAGAACCGAGGTCTCGAGCACTTCTTGCGCAAAGAGAATGAAGAGCGCAGTCGATGTCGTCGCAAGGAAATTGAGTAACCCCAAGATGATCGCCATGGGGCGCAGTAGTTCGTGTCGCCATAACCACTGGAATCCTTCTTTGACCTCAGCCCCGAGTCGAACTGGCTCTTTACCTTCCCGTACTTGATTACGACTGCGCACTTCCCCCGGGATCGAGATTCGAATTCCCGCGATCAAGATGACTGCGATGAAGAAGGTAGCGGCATCGACGAAGAATGGGATGAAGATTGCTATACCGATCAAGAACGAACCTAGTGGTGGCCCCATGAATGAATTGGTGAGGTACTCAGCCGACCACATCCGTCCATTCGCTACTTCCAACTTCTCCTTCTCGACGATCTGAGGCATGAAAGTCTGAGCCGCATTGTCACGGAGTACTTCTGCCATCCCGTAGATCAATGAAGCTACGAGGATCACGGCATAGAGCGACCAATTGGTCGTAACCTCGGCGGTCGCAATCGAATCAAGATCCGGAAGCGATGCACTCGCCTGCCAGACGATCAGAGCGACGACTACCGTCAGCGCGCCTCGCAATAGATCCATCGAAACGATGATCTTTCTCCGCTCGACTCGATCAGTGATGACCCCAGCAGGCAGAGTGAAGAGCAACCACGGCAATCGACCGACGACGCCAGCAAGCGCGATCAGGAAAGGATCACGTGTGATCGCTGAAGCGAGCCATGGATATGCGATCAATGCGATGCCATCACCGAGATTCGAGATGGCGGTCGCTGACCAAAGCCGCCAGTAGTTCCTACCCAGTCGCACTCGCTCTTTCATATCAAGACCCTACATGCTCTGTGCGGGCCAATAAGATTGATTCGTGATCGATCGTTCAGGATTTCAATTCAACGAGCACGATCGACTCACCGCACCGGATCGCGAGTACCTCGGACGTACGGGAGAGATCATCACCCCACATGGTGTGATCAAGACTCCAGCATTCATTCCGGTCGGTACCAAAGCAACTGTCAAGGCACTTCTCCCCCATGAAGTGGATTCGCTCGGTGCACAGGCAGTACTCGCAAATGCCTATCACCTCTATCTCCAACCAGGTCATGAGACAGTCGATCAAGCAGGTGGTCTTGGATCGTTCATGAATTGGCAAGGACCGACCTTCACCGATAGCGGTGGTTTCCAAGTCCTCTCTCTCGGAGTCGGATTCAAGAAAGTGATCGCGATGGATGCCGAGTTGTGGCAGGCCGATGATGTCATCGCGGAGAAGAAAGAGCGCCTCGCACATGTCGATGATGACGGCGTCACCTTCAAATCACATCTCGACGGATCGATGCATCGTTTCACGCCCGAGGTCTCGATGCAGGTGCAACATGACATCGGCGCCGACATCATCTTCGCCTTCGATGAGTGCACGACGTTGCATAACACCCGCAGGTACCAAGAGAAGGCTCTCGAGCGCACTCGACTCTGGGCGATCAGGTGCCTCGATGAACATGCACGGCTCACTCTCGAAAGGTCACATCGCCCTTATCAGGCGCTCTACGGAGTCATTCAGGGTGCTCAATACGAGGATCTACGTCGTAAGGCTGCCCGCGATCTCGGTGAGATGAACTCATCAGGAATCGACTTCGATGGTTTTGGTATTGGTGGGGCACTCGATAAGGCGCAACTCGCAACGATCTTGAGCTGGGTCAGTGAAGAACTCCCCCGAAACAAACCGCGACATCTTCTTGGCATCGGTGAGCCAACTGATCTCTTCGCAGGTGTGGAGAATGGCGCCGATACCTTCGACTGTGTTGCGCCCTCACGTGAGGCACGAACCAGCGCGGTCTATTCTCGATATGGTCGATTCAATGTCTCCAATGGTCCTTATCGAAAGGACTTCTCCCCGATCGATAGCGAGTGCACCTGTTACACCTGCAAGAACTACTCGCGCGCTTACATCAATCATCTCTTCAGGGCGAAGGAGATGGTGGCTTCCACTCTTGCGACGATCCATAATCTGCACTTCGTGGTGAACCTCGTGGATCGAATCCGAGAATCGATCGCAGGTGGTTACTACTTCGATTTCAAAGCGGATTTCCTAGGTCACTACCTGAAATGAGTGATCTTTACGCCACTTATGCGGCGATGTAGCTCGGCTCCGCACGCTTGACGGCAGCGATCACCCGATAAGTCACCGGGAGCAAGAGGATCTCCACTGCGCTCTTGTAGACGTACCCGACGATCAGATAATTGAGGAATTCAGCTCCTGTGATCACTCCATAGAAAGCGATGGTGCAGAAGATCAAGGTATCCACGAATTGACCAAGGGCCGTCGAACCCATGAGTCGGAGCCAGAGATTCCGTTCGCTCGTCCGTTCTTTGATCTTCACCAAAACGTATGAGTTGAGGAGTTGTCCGACGACGAATGCGATGACACTTGCCAAGACGATCCGTGGCACGAAGCCAAGGACTGCTTCGAAGGCCGCTTGATTACCCCAATCACTCGCCGGAGGCGCGAGTTGGACCAGGTAGAAAGTAAATGCAGCAAGGATCGACATCCCAAAAGCGGTGATGATCGCACGTCTCGCTGCCTTGAAGCCGTAGACCTCAGAGAGAATATCGCCGACGATATAGACCAAAGGAAAGAGGATCGCCCCGCCATCGGTGATGATCGGTCCTAACTCGATCAATTTCACCGCTCCGATATTCGAGATCAGCAAGAGTGCAACGAAGAGCGCAACGACGATCGGATAGAGGCCAGAAGGGGCCGATGCAAACCGCGCTTGATCCTTACTCAGCATCAATGACTTCTTTCTCTCTGTCGTTTCACACTGTCTTAGCCCACTCAAAGATGAGGGGCTCTGTCGAGTTGACTCTCACGACGAAGTAACAATGATGCCACAAGGGCCGTCATCGTCACGTAAGCGATGGTCAGGGCCTGTAAGTCATCGCCAAAAGCAAGCGAGCCGGCAAGGCCAGCGATCACGATGGAGAACTCACCGCGTGCGATCAGCAGCGTCGCAGCCCGTCTGACTTTACGTGGCTCGTCGACATCACGAACGCTCCACCATGCAGTCACTAACTTCGTTGCTACACCCAATACCGTAAGTAGGAGCGCGGGAATGAGTAGTGGAACGACTTCACGTGGATCCGTTCCCAAACCGAAGAAGAGGAAGAAGATCGAAGCGAAGAGATCGCGAAGTGGGCCGAGCCTTACACGTGCAGCGATGGCAAGATCCCCGGTCAAGAGAAGTCCGACAAGGAAGGCCGCCACCGCACCTGAGAAACCGATCAAGGTCGCAAGCCCCGATGCAGCAAGCGCGGCACCGAAGACCATCAACAACAAGGTCGCGCTATCTCCGAGCATCAATGGCGCATAAGGGATGCGACCACCTTTTGCGCTGAAGAAGAGCGCTGCGCCCGTGATGACCAGCGCGGCAGAGATGGAGATGAGTCCCGTCGCTAACGCGACACCAGCAGTGATTGCACTGAGCACTGGAAGGTAAGGAGCCAAGAAGAGGTCCTCTATGACCAGGGTTGCGACAGCACGTTTCGTGCTTTCGAGTTTCTGCCACTTGGCATCCTTGATGAATTGCGTCGCGATTCCTGAAGAAGAGACATATGTGATCCCACCAAGCACAAGTGCGCCGACCAAACCCCAGCCAAGCAAGAGTGCGATCAATGCTCCTGGAAGGAAATTGACGACGAGGTCGAAGATTCCCAGCGACTTCCGCGCGCGAATCGTTCCGATCAATTCTCCGGCGGTGTACTCGAGTCCGAGAAGCAGTAGCAAGAGGATTGCACCCCATTGGGCGCCAAGGTCGAGGAAGCTGTCACTAAGACTCAGCTCGATCAGACCACCATTGCCTAGGAGCAGGCCGATGAGAAGGAAGATCGGTACAGCGGAGAATTTGAATCGCGCTGCGACGAACGAGACGATGCCAAGAAGGAGAAGGACCGCACCGATCTCAGCAAGGATCAATCCGGTATCGGTCGAAGCGGAAGCCATGAAGATCACTCGCTACGCTCCCTTCACCACTCCTACATCTTGACCGCAGTCACACAAATGAATTCTCCCATCGAAACCATAGCCCCGCGTTCTACTCCTGCTCCGCGATCGTCGAATTCGCAACTTCAACGACGAAAGGCAAGGCTCGAATCGCAACTGCAATCCCGATGACGCCACAGATGATGAATGGGAGGCGAAGACCGAAGGTAGCGATCACACCACCTAGGAAGGCACCGATCGGCATCAACCCCCACACGATCGTCCGTCTCGCGCCGTGGATCCGTCCATAGAGGTGATTGGGTATCAACACTTGGTAGGTCGACATCAAGAGGATGTTCCAGATCGTGCTGGCAAAGCCAGCCAACGTAGCAGTCAGCGTGAAGTAGTAGATGTTCGGCATGAATCCTGTGACCAAGATCAAGACCGTAGTGAGCATGATCGCTCCCGCCAAGGTCTTTCCGCGAGTGAACCTGGTCGAGAGTCGGTTCGCGAGCAAGCCGCCTGCAACGCCACCTACGCCCTGAACGGCGAGGACGACACCGAAATATCGCGGATCAAGTCCTAATTCCTTCACCATGAAGAGCGCGATCGTTGCGTGAGATGCGGAGAAGAGAAAGCCGAGGATGGTGGTGATGATGACGAGTTGTCGAAGTCTCTGGTGAGTGAAGAGGAAGCGAAGACCGAACTTAAGTTCCTCTGTGAAACCCGATTGATCCCTATCGCGCTCTTTCCTATCGATGGCTGCTCGCTGGTAGGGCATCACCAAGAGGATCAAGAGTGCGAGGAGATAGCCACCACCAGCGGAATAGAAGGGCACGACGACAGCTAGGGCATAGAGGAAACCACTCAATGGGGATCCAATGAATTGCGAGATCACCGTCTCTGCGATGAAGAGCCGTGAGTTTCCACGCTCCAATTGATCCTTCTCCAACATCTCCGGGATCATCGATTGGGCGGTGGTATCGATGCTCACTTCGCAAGCCCCGGCGATGAAGATCAATGCAAGCAGGAGATAGATGCTCATCACACCCGCAGAGATCGCGATAGCCATCACCGCGACGATGAAAGTGCGAAGTAATGTGGAGTAGATCAACAATCGCTTGCGGTCGATCCGATCTGCCAGAGTTCCGATGATCACTGCGAAGAAGAGCCAGGGTAAGAGCGTCATCGCAGATATGAGAGAGATGAGTATCGGACTCTCGGTCAACGAGATCGCATAGATCGGAACGACAGTCCGCAACAATCCGTCTGCGAGATTGCTGACAACGCTCGATCTCCAGAGCCTTTTGAAGGCGGGAGGGAGAGAGGTAGCGGTTGTACTCACCGCGGAAGAGTAATGGTCCTCAACGTCAGTGGCTGACGCTACTGATTACGCTCCACGCGAAAATCAAGGTGCTCAGCGACATCACTCGTCGCTGTGATCATCACCCCATCGCCATCTATGATCTCATTCGATAGCAACATAGTGGCGATCCGATCACCTATCGCCTTCTGCATCAATCGACGAAGTGGCCGGGCACCGAATGCAGGATCGAATCCATGGATCGAGAGCCACGACTTGGCGCTCTCATCAAGAGTCAACGTGATCCGACGTCCGAGAAGTCGATTCGATAGATCGGCAAAGAGCAGGTCCACGATCGATGTGATCTCTCCTTGTCCGAGCGGATTGAAGAGGACGATGTCGTCGATACGGTTGAGGAACTCTGGTTTGAAACTACCGCGGACGACATCCATCACTGCGTTCTCACGAGCATCACGTTCTAGGGAGATGTCGCTGAGGAATTGCGAACCGAGATTCGATGTCATCACGATGATCGCATTCCTGAAGTCAACGGTCCTTCCTTGACCATCTGTGAGTCGACCATCATCGAAAACTTGAAGTAGGAGGTCGAAGACTTCCGGATGTGCTTTCTCGACTTCATCAAGAAGGATTACCGAATAGGGTCGCCGACGAACAGCTTCAGTGAGCTGACCACCTTCTTCATACCCGACATATCCTGGCGGTGCTCCGACGAGTCGAGAGACCGAGAACTTCTCACCGTACTCGCTCATATCGATACGAACCATCGCGCGATCATCGTCAAAGAGGATCTGGGCCAGCGCCTTCGCAAGTTCCGTCTTGCCGACACCCGTGGGCCCCAAGAAGAGGAAGGTGCCGGTTGGTCGATTCGGGTCAGAGATTCCAGCCCTCGACCTTCGTATCGCATCAGAGACCGCAGCAACAGCCTTCGGTTGTCCGATCACACGTTCGGCAAGTTCATTGTCGAGATTGAGAAGTCGCTCGCTATCTGCCTGCAAGAGCTTTCCTACGGGGATCTTGGTCCATGCCGAGATCACTTCCGCTATGTCATCCGATGTGACTTCTTCTCTCACCATCGATGGGGTGGAATTCGCTTCACTACGGGCGCTCACGAGCTCTGCTTCGATCTCTCGCATACGGCCGTACATCAATCTTGCAGCCTTCTCGAGATCGCCATCTCGTTGTGCTCGTTCTGCCTCACCTCGAATTCGGTCCAATTCCTCAGTGAGATATCCGATCCGATCAAGGACATTCTTCTCCTGGTTCCAATCAGCACGAAGTTCCTCGAGTCGCGCGCTCTCACTTCGCAACTCCTCACGGAGGGCCTTGAGTCGCTCACGGGATGCATCGTCCTTCTCTTTGGCGAGACCAAACTCCTCCATCCGAAGCCGATCGACCACGCGTTGCAATTGATCGATCTCTTCTGGCGATGAATCGATCTCCATGCGAAGCCTGGAGGCAGCCTCGTCGACGAGATCGATCGCCTTATCTGGAAGGAACCTATGTGTGATGTATCGGTCCGAGAGAGTCGCCGCCGCAACCAGAGCGCTATCTGCGATCGTCACCTTGTGATGTGCTTCGTACTTCTCTCTTATCCCTCGAAGGATCGCGATCGTATCCTCGACCGTCGGCTCACCGACAAGGACTTGTTGGAATCTGCGCTCTAGCGCCGCGTCCTTCTCGATGTATTGACGATACTCATCGAGAGTGGTCGCACCGATCATGTGGAGTTCGCCACGAGCCAGAAGAGGCTTGAGCATGTTTCCGGCATCCATCGCGCCGCCCATTCCACCCGCGCCGACGACATTGTGGAGTTCGTCGATGAAAGTGATGATCCGACCTTCAGCTGCCGTAATCTCCTCAAGAACCGCTTTCAGCCGCTCTTCGAATTCACCTCGGTACTTCGCGCCTGCGACGAGTGCGCCGAGATCGAGCGATACGACACGCTTATCTTTGAGTCCTGCTGGAACATCCCCTGTTGCGATCCGTAATGCCAGCCCTTCGACGATCGCTGTCTTTCCAGTGCCAGGTTCTCCGATCAAAACTGGATTGTTCTTCGTCCTTCTAGAGAGGACTTGGATGACACGTCTGACTTCAGCGTCGCGACCGATGACTGGATCCAATTTCCCATCGCGAGCCCTTGCGGTGAGGTCTATACCGAACTGCTCAAGCGCAGATTGCTCGCCTGAGGCGCTCTGGGTGGAAAGTGGAGTGCTTTGCATGCTTCCGAAAACCGAGATGGGGTGGGGATTATTCCCGTGACTTTCTCGACCTCACTCCATCGTCAAGATTTCACGATCAAGCCAGATTCTTAAGGCGCTCCCGAATCGGAGGATGGGTGTAATTGAAGGCGACATAGAGCGGATGTGGTGAGAGGTTCGCGAGAGCATCAGTGCTGATCTTCTTCAGAGCCTCGCGGAGCGCAGCCCCATCGTAAGTCTCGCGACCGAAATCGTCTGCTTGATATTCATTTCTACGGGAGAGCGAATTATTCAGGAGACCCAGGAGCATCGAGACCGGCGAAAAGAGTAAGAAGAAAGCCAGCGCCGAGAGATGGAAACTGGATTCCTCTGCGCCAAGAGCAGTCGACAACTCCTCGACACCGAGTAACCAACCAAGGAGTGCGAAGAGAATGAAGGTCTGAATATTGGAGAGTATGAACATAGAGAGCGTGTGCTTCCTCTTATAGTGCCCGATCTCGTGCGCCAAGACGGCGACGACTTCACGAGTGCTCAACTTCTCAAGGAGAGTGTCGAAGAGGACAATCGTCTTGCTCTTTCCGAGTCCCGAAAAGAATGCATTCGCTTTGGTGGAACGTTTCGAACCATCCATCACGAAGAGTTTGCCGAGTGAATACCCTTGAGAGGTGCAATACCGCTCCACTTCGCTCCGAAGTTCTCCTTCTGGGACGGGTGTCAGCTTGTTGAAGAGCGGCAGGATCAACTTCGTCCCGAACATGAAGAAGAAGAGTGAGAACGAAGCGAAAAGGAGCCAGGCCCAGAGCCAGAAAGTCGAACGGAGTTCTTGGTAAATCCAGAGAACGGCGGTCAAGAGTGCGCCGCCGATGATCAGAGTAAGGAGCAATCCCTTGATGAGATCCGTGACGAAAGTAGCAACAGTCGACTTATTGAAGCCATATTGCGCTTCAACCTTGAAAGTGGAGTAGATACCGAAAGGAAGCGAGATGAGATTGGAGATCAACGAGAGGATTCCGATGAAGATCAGGGAGATCATGATCTCATTGCTCCATCGATTGCGAACGAATTCATCGAGCGCAGCGAACCATTGATACGTGAGCGCAAGGATCAAGAGGGCGAAAGTCACCGTAGAACTGACGAATGACACTTTGTAATTCGCGGCCTGGTAGGCAACGGAGCGTTGATGCTCCTTCTCGTCGTAGAGCTCTTTCAGCTCTGCATCGAGAGGTCGTCCTGCAGAACGATGATTAAGGAAGTCGATGAAAGTGTTGATGCCATAATCGAGGGCGACAAAGAAAGTGATTGCACCAAGGATCCAGGTCTCCATAGCGCCAGCCTACTTGGTGGCCAAGAGGAGTATTTTTCTCTCATGGTGGAGATCGAGTTCCTCGGTGGTGTTCGATCCGTCACCGGAAGCAAGTTCTTGATCCATGGCGAATCAATGAAGATCCTTGTCGAGTGCGGCCAATATCAAGGATTGAAAGAGCTGCGGCTCAGGAATTGGGAGCCATTCCCGATTGATCCGCGTGATGTCGATGCAGCAGTGATCACCCATGCGCACCTGGATCATTGTGGACTCTTGCCCAAGTTCGTTCGTGAGGGTTTCCAAGGATCGATCCACTGCACTACTGACACTGCACGACTTGCTGGAATCATTCTTTCAGATGCAGCGAAGATGCAGCGAGAGGATGCGGATTACGCAGCGCGCAAAGGCTTCTCCAAACATAAAGTCCCGCTCCCCCTCTTCGATGAGAACGATGCGCAGCGTGCGATAGATGCATTGACCCCGCACGAATTCCACGAGCGAATAGAGATCGCACCTGGTTGCTTCGTCATCTTCCACCGCGCGGCACACATCCTTGGATCCTCGATCGTCGAGCTCGAAGTGGAAGGAAAGCGGATCCTCGTCTCAGGCGACCTTGGCCGTAAGAACCATCCCTTGTTATGCGATCCCGATCAGATTCCACCCGGGAGATTCGATGCGATCTTGGTCGAATCGACTTACGGCGATCGAAATCATCGAGATGAAAGTAGAGATGACGACGGCTTGGCTGAGGTGATCAATAGGACCATAAAGCGAGGTGGAACGGTCGTGATCCCAGCCTTCGCTGTCGATCGCACGGAAGTGATCTTGCATCGACTGAAGGAAATGATGGATCAGCAGTCGATCGCGCGAGTTCCCATCTTCGTCGACTCCCCTATGGCGCTTCGTTCGCTCTCCGTCTACCGCCACGCTTTCGAATCCGATGCGAAAGATGTCGAACTGAAGATCGTTCACGAAGGCGATCCCTTCGATTCAGATTTCTACCAGACCGCACAGAGTGTGGAAGAGTCGAAGGCTTTGGCAGATCTGACGACTCCAGCGATCATTATTTCAGCAAGTGGAATGGCAACTGGCGGGCGCGTACTCCATCATCTACGAAGACTCCTTCCTGATGCACGAAATACCGTGATTCTCGTTGGCTACCAGAGCATCGGTACGAGAGGTCGCTCGCTCACCGATGGCGCGAAGGAATTGAAGATGTTCGGGTCACTTATCCCAGTAAATGCCGAGATCGCGCAGGTTCACGAATTCTCAGTGCATGCCGATTCTGGCGAGATGATCGATTGGCTAGCGACGGCAGAGCAAGAACCCGATCAGATATTCATCGTCCATGGTGAAGCAGAATCAGGAGTGCTCTTTCAAGAAAAGATCAATGCGAAGTTGGGATGGAGCTCGACGATCCCGAATCGAAATCAACGCTACGCGATCTGATTCGCTCGATCCGCTCTCGCGCAACTCTCTCACTCGGTGACTTATGCCCGAGGATCGCACTCAAGAGTTTGAGAGCGAGATTCGAGAGATAGAGATTGACTTTCCAGGGTCGTTTCAATTGCAGTAGTTCTCGGTCGCGTTCATCGAGAGTCAGGATCGCAGCCTTTGCCAAGATGGAATAGAAGAAGAGACCGCCAGGTGAGAAGGGTGGCTTCAAGATGAACTTCACCACCTCTTTCGTACGATCATTGAGTGTCAACTCTTCGCGACGAAACTCATCCAATGTCCGCTCCAGTTCCTCAAGATTCCGGGGCGCATCGGTAAGCCCTAGGGGTTCAGCGCTCTTTGCCCACTCTGAGATGTAGACATCAGCAAGTTCCTTGCCTTCGAGCGCACACTCGATCTCATCGATGGTCCCATCTCTTTCAGCACGTGGACGTACGCCCTTACCCACGAGGAGATAGCTCTTGAGGAATGAATCGGTGAAGGCGCAATGCACCCAGAGGAGATAGCGGTGATCGCTCGCCTTGTAGGTCGCCAAAGAACCGCTCCTCTCTCGGAATTCCCCTTGCACTCGAGAGTGCATCGCATTGACTCTTCGTGCCTCACCCTCGATCGCGCTTCGAGATGCGAATGTGGTGATGGTGAGCCACTTCGTCGTCCCTGCAAGTCGTCCTAATGGATCCGATTCATAGCGAGAATGGGATGCGACTCCATTAAGTGGCGCCGGATGGGTTGCTTGGAGCAAGAGCGCCCGAATTCCACCGATGATCGTGACCACGCTTCCATGGATCTTCCAGACCGCGGATTCCGGACCGAAGAAACCTTCATCATCTCCTTCTGCGATCTTCGAGACCCAATCAGGACGACCATCTTTCGATCCTGAAACCACTTCGCGGAAACGATTAGCGAACGGCTTGACGAAGGGAAGATGACTTAGGTTCCGCACGGGGAAGAGGGTAAAGGGCGCGCCCGATCATTTCTCGTTGAGGACAGCTCAATGAGGAATACGTGATGGATCAAAACTTCGGGAAGAAACGTCCCGTCGAATTCTGATATTCCCTCGCTTTCTTGTGGCGCTCGAGAAGGAGAGCATCTTCATACCTCGACTTATAGATCAGCACCATGACGAGAGTGGTGAAAGTTAGGAGTGAGAAGAGGTTGAAAGTCCCAAGAACGAGACCCAATCCGATCACTATCAATGCGGTATACATCGGATGCCGAATCCACTTGTAGATACCTGTCGTCACCAAATCAGCATCATCTTTCGGGATCGGAGATGCGGTGAGCGCGGACCCCAGGGCCACTGCAGCGCTCGCCAAGATGACTGCCGCTATCGCATAGAGCGTGAGTGTGAAGGTCCGCTCGATCTCACGAAGCGGTGCGAAGGGATTGACGACAAGAAGCGCAAGGAGGAGGAATTGAAGCGCGACAAGCGTGCTCGCCTTACTTCTCTTTGGCTTCATCCTTCTTCTTCTCGCCAGTCACGCGACCTGCGTGAGCATGCGCAGTGGGATCGCGTCGTACTTTGATCATGCTGGCGATCACAGAGATCACGAGGATGGCCGCGATCACGATCAAACTCGTCGAGGTCGGGATCTTCGGAATCGGGTCATAGATCTCATGGAAGTAGAGCATGACGAGCTTCGCGCCGATGAAGACGAGGATGAAGGCAAGTCCAAGTGAGAGGTAGACCAATTTGTCGAGAAGGCCCTTCAGCAGGAAGTAAAGGGCACGTAGTCCAAGGAGTGCGAAAGCGTTGGCGGAGAAGACCAAGAATGGCTCTTGCGTGACACCGAAGGTGGCCGGGATGGAATCAAGTGCGAAGAGAAGATCCGTCGCACCGATCGCGATCATCACGAGGAACATCGGGGTCGCAAGTCGCTTTCCATCGATACGAACGAAGAGTTTCGTGCCGTGATATTCGTCAGTCATCGGGGTGACCTTACGGACGCGACGCACGATGAAGTTCTCGTTGGGATCGGGGTCCTCATTCCAGTGGCGCATCAAACCGAACCCGGTCCAGATCAAGATGGCACCGAAGATCACGAAGGTGAATGCGAAGGCGGCGAGCGCTGCTGCACCTATCGCGATGAATATTGCCCGAAGAATGAGAGCGAGGATGACGCCGATGAGAAGAACTCTCTGTTGATAGATCGCAGGGACAGCGAATTGAGCAAGGATGATCGCGAAGACGAAGACGTTATCGACAGAAAGCGATTTCTCCACCAAGTAACCTGCGAAGTACTCCGTGCCCCATGGTGATCCGTAGTACCACTGCACCCATACTCCGAAGGCGATCGCGATGCCGATGTAGACGATCGACCAAAGAGCGGCCTCCTTGAACTTCACTTCATGGGGGTGCGCGCTGACCGTGACCAGATCAAGGACGATCAAACCGATGATCGCTGCGACAACCACTGCCCATACAGTGAGAGAGACGTTCATCGATGGGTCTGATGCGAGTGCGATAGGCGCTGAAAGCATGGCGCGAAGCCTAGAGGGAGTCGTGGAGCCAGTCCTGCCAACTCCCATTTTGAGGAATATCCCTATCCTTGTGGCCATGAGTGCGAATCGGAAAGTTCCAGCACGTGCTCCACTGATGCGACCACATATCTATTCGCGCCGAGGTGGAGTGGCATCAAGGCAACCCCTCGCGGCAAGTGCAGGGGTCGAGTTACTGAGCCGTGGTGGAAGTGCAGTCGATGCAGCGATCGCTGCAAGCGCCGTACTTGCCGTCACAGAACCGGGAGATTCACACCTCGGCGGTGATCTCTTCGCCATCCATCACTCTGCGAAGGATCGAAAGACGATTGCGATCAATGGAAGTGGCGAAGCACCACATAATGCCTTTCCCAGCGAATTCTCAAACGGGATCCCACTTCACGGCTACAAGGCGGCGACAGTCCCAGGATTAGTCTCGGGATGGTTCGCCGTTCATGAACTTTGGGGGCGCCGCCCAATGGCAGAGATCCTCACGCCTGCCATACGCCTGGCGCGTGAAGGCTTCCCAGCAACTCCAGGATTGACTCGTCGGATCACACATCACATCAAGAACTTCCCGGAGACGAAAGTCTTCGACGTCATGCAACTTGCCACCGACCTCGAACGTGGTGACGTGATTCGACTCCCCGACCTTGCCTCCTCCCTTGAAGAGATTGCGAAGAACGGCCGTGATGCTTTCTATCGGGGCGCAATCGCAGAGCGGATAGTGGCAGCGACGTCTGGTTGGTTCTCACTCGATGACTTAGCGCGTCATCACACCCGGATAGAACCTCCACTCACTGCGAAGTATCGAGATCAGATCATCCATGCACAACCGCCACCAAGCCAAGGGATGATTCTTGCAACAGAGATGCTCCTTGCAGACCGAATGGAGCTGGCATCGATGAGTGAAGTGGATCGGATCCATTTCCTCGTCGAAGCGAAGAAGATCGGTTTCGCTGACCGATATCGAACTTTGGGAGATAGCGACGAGACGCTCAGCGAAGTGGAACGAGTACTTTCACGCGATCATATCTCGAAGCGGTTGAGTGAGATAGATATGAGTAGAGCGCGACTCGAATCGCTAGATACGACAGAAGGAAGTGACACCACATATCTCCTTGCCGTAGACGAAGAAGGTAATGCGATCTCATGGATTCAAAGCGTCTTCCATGGATTCGGGGCATCCTTTGCTATCGATGGAACTGGAATCCTGCTCAATAATCGTCTCACTGGTTTCTCACTTGATCCTGCGTCACCGAATTTCATCGCACCTGGCAAGCGACCAGCACATACTCTCAACGCCTTCATCGTGACTCATGCAGATGGTTCGCTCCATCTCGTCAGCGGTACCCCTGGTGCGAACATCCAAGTCCAGACCAATGCGCAGGTCATCAGCGCTGTGATCGATCTCGGGATGAGCGCACAAGAAGCCGTCGAAGCTCCCCGATGGCAACACCTCGTCGCACCCGGAGAATCGGCGGGCGTCGAGGGATATAGCGGTCACCTTCAACTCGAATCACGTTTCGATCCAGAGACAATCGAGGGACTCCGACGAAAAGGTCATGATGTGAGCGCCATCTCACCGCTCGGCCACGGGTCGGCAGTACAACTACTTCGAGTCTTGCCGAACGGCACCTTCGAGTTCGGTTCTGACCCGCGATGCGAAGGGCTCGCAATCGGTCTCTAAGGTGCGCCCTATAAGGTTCTGTCATGACTCACGAAGCGATCACCGCTTATAAGGACTCCGGGAATAGATTCGTTGCCATCGCCAAGGCAAGTGACGATGCATCGATGGCAAAGGTCCCAGCAGAGCATGAATGGAACGGCGCTTACATCATCCATCACATGGCTGACTTCGAGATCCATTTCGCGCATCGGATCCTTCGACTACTCACTGAAGAGAATCCAGAGATCGCGGGATATAGCGAGGAGCCATACCCGAAGAATCTCAACTACGCAGATCGCAATTGGCGCACCTCATTGGATTTGATCGAAGCAACACGCAAGACGATCAGTGATGTGCTCGCCCGGATCGATGCTTCCGCGCTTGCACGTCCTGGAGTCCATTCGGAGCGTGGTGCAATCACCGTTGCAGATATCGTCTCGAGTGCGGCAAAGCACATCTCTGCCCACGCCGAACAACTTGAGGCTGCGCTCGCTTCCTAAGTAACGCGGACCTGATCCACTTTCCCATGCACTCTCTCCTTGCCACGATCCCGCTCTTCTCCATCTCAGAATGGACCGAAGGGATCTTGGAGAGCACCACTCCCTTCTTGATCTACACGACGCTCTTCCTTTTCGTCTTCATCGAGACTGGGATCTTGATCGCATTCTTCCTTCCTGGAGACTCCGTCCTCTTCGCAGCAGGTTTCATCGCTGGGATAAGAGAAGATACTTCGATCACCATCTTGGTCACAGTGATCTTCTTGGCAGCCTTCATCGGTGATCAAGTGGGATTCCTACTGGGGCGCCATTTTGGTCGTCCCTACTTGGACAAGTACACGGCACCGAAGATCAGAAAGATGATCGCTCGTGCAGAACGCTTCTATGAGAAGTACGGGTACTCCGCGATCATCCTTGCACGCTTCTATCCATGGATCCGCACCATCGCGCCACCACTCGCTGGAATTGGAAGGATGAATTACTTCAAGTTCCTCTCCGCCAACATCATCGGTGCATTCCTATGGGGAGTCGGGATCACACTGCTCGGCTACTACGCCGCATCGATTCCGATCCTCGAGGAGTCAAGCCATTGGATCGCGGCATTCTTCATCGTGTTGACCATCTCACTGACGGTGCGGAATTACCTCAAAGCGAAACGTGAATCGAGCGAGAAGAGCGACTAGCGAGCTACGAGCGACTCGGCGAGAAGCTCTTTGACCATCGGGACGACTCGTGTCGCATACAACTCGATCGATCGCTTCAACTTCGCATGTGGCATTGGTCCCGTCGCATACTTCATATCGAATCGCATCGCACCGACTGCGCGCATCGCATAGGCGATCTTTCGCGCTACAGTCTCTGGGGATCCGACATAGAGCGATCCTTGGCGCACTTCTGCGATGAAGTGACTCTTATCGATCACTCCCCAACCACGCTCCCTGCCGATCCTTCCGAATGAGGTCTGATAATGCGGCCACTGCTCCTCGATCGCTTGCTCGTCGGTCTCTGCGATGTGGCCAGGAGAGTGGATCGAGATCGGATGCTCAGGTTTCCCGAATTTCGCAAGCGATTCCTTATAGAGCGCTGCATAAGGAGCAAAACGTGCTGGATCGCCGCCGATGATGGCGAGCGCCATCGGGATTCCAAGGCGTGCGGCGCGGACTACTGACTCCGGGGAACCGCCAACGCCGACACGAAGTGGAATGCGACCGCCTTCGGTCTTCGGATAGATCTCTTGATTATGAAGCGGCGCACGAAGCTCTCCAGACCAGGTAATCGCCTTCTCGTCGAGTAATTTCACAAGGAGTTCGAGTTTCTCTTCGAAGAGACGACCATAGTTTTGTAATTCATAACCGAAGAGTGGAAAGGATTCGGTGAATGATCCGCGTCCCGCAGTGATCTCAGCGCGACCACCCGAGAGACCATCAAGCGTCGCAAAGCCTTGATAGATGCGTACTGGATCGGCGCTCGATAGGACTGTGACGCCAGATCCCAAGATGATCCGTGATGTGCGGGTGGCAATACCGGCAAGGACTGTCTCAGGAGAAGAGATGGCGAAGTCATCACGATGATGCTCGCCGACGTTGAAGTGATCGAGGCCTAGTTGATCGGCAAGTACTGCCTCTTCTACGACATTGCGAAGCACCTTGCCAGCACTCTCGGGATTGCCGTGAAGATCAACGGTCATATCGCCGAAAGTATCCAGTCCGAATCGGTAACTCTCGTACATCTTCAATCCTCGACTTCCTTACTTTGACTACCGCACCCGGCGGAGGCAAAAGGTATCAGTTGGTTGAAGATTCAACTACTTTTAAGACTCTTGCTTCGCCTCTTCTGCGGCGACCTGCTTTCGAACCTCATCCATATCGAGTCCGTTGACTTGTGCGATGAGGTCATCGAGAGCATTTCCGGGAAGCGCACCTGGTTGTCGAAAGAGCAGGATTCCGTCTCGAAAGATCATCAAGGTTGGGATCGATGAGATGCCGGCGGCCTGTGAGAGCGCACCTTCGGCGTCGGTATCGACCTTCGCAAAAGTGATCTCGGGGTACTTCTCGCTCGCAGCCTCGAAGATCGGCGCGAACTGTCTACATGGACCGCACCATGCTGCCCAGAAATCGACCAGTACCGTTCCCTCTTTGGAGATGAGAGTCTCGAACTCTTCTCCTGTCACATTGATAGTCGCCATGACGTGGAGGCTATACCCTAGGGGGTATAAATGCAATCTACATCTTGGCCGATGCAAGGAGGCTTCGATGACCGATCAGATCCATACCCATGGCAGGGATGTATTGGACGAGCTCGCACCGGAAGGGCGGGCACTGAGGGAACTGATCCCCGACGTCTACAAGGCATTCGCTGATCTCTCCAAAGCAGCACATGCCCCAGGGGTTCTCTCTCCGGTCGAGAAGGAATTGATCGCGCTTGGAATCGCGGTTGCGAATGGGTGTGATGGCTGCATCGCATCACACGCTCGCTCACTTGCAATGAAGGGTGCTACCGAAGCACAGGTGGCTGAGGCGCTCGGAGTCTGTATTCAGATGCTCGGCGGTCCAGGAACCGTCTATGGTCCAAGGGCGCTCGCTGCTTTCCGTTCCTTCACGACACCTAAGGAAACCTAAAGAATAAGTCTTAAGAGACGAGAACCGCTCGACCTGCTTCCCTATCGTTCCTGATCAATTCCCGTACACCCTCGACAGCGACTTTCAATAGCGAATCGAGTGGCGGCATCGGATCCTTCGCATGGACCATGGCGATTCCACCGGCGCGTGCCCGAAGCATCGACGCGACGATGTAGATACCAGAGGCTTCCATCTCTGAACAGAGAGCACCACCCAACTCCCACGCGCGCCACCTCTGCAATAGATCATCAGCGACGCCCATTCGCTCCGGCTCGTGCTGACCATAGAAGGAATCCTTCGATTGCGAGATACCAGTTCGATGTGGAGCGTTCAATTTCTTCGCAGCGACCTGTAACGCCCGAGTCACTTCAAGGTCTGCGACTGCAGGGAATTCGATCGGCAGATAATGCTTCGATGTTCCTTCATCACGAATCGCAGCAGAGATGATGGCAAGGTCTCCTGACTTCAAATCCTTTTGGATATGGCCTGAGGTGCCGACTCGAACGAAAGTATCCGCTCCGCATCGATAAAGCTCTTCCACTGCAATCGCTGCTGATGGACAGCCGATACCTGTAGAAGTCACGGAGACCGGTACTCCATCAAGAGTCCCCGTGTAGGTGACATATTCACGATTGCTGGAGACGAACTTCGCATCGTCGAAGTAACTCGCGATCGCCTCACAACGCCCAGGATCGCCTGGAAGCAATACGTAGCGACCGACATCGCCCTTACCGAGACGAACGTGATACTGCTTGCCGTCCACTTCCATCACCATGACTGGGCTTCCTCTCTCATTTGAATCGATCCCATTCCATCACGGATAGAGACCGCGCAACTTATGCGCTTCCGCTACCCGATCAACACCGATCATCATCGCTGCATCACGCCACGAGACCTTCGACTCTTTGACGGTATGACGAACCTCGCCAAAGGCCTTCATCATCATCGACTCGAGGTTCTCTTTGATCTGATACGCGCTCCAGAAATAATTCTGCTTGTCCTGCACCCACTCGAAGTAGGAGACGATCACACCACCTGAATTCGCGAGGATATCTGGGATCACCGTGATCCCATTCTCATGCATGATCCGATCGCCCTCTGGGGTAGTCGGCGCGTTTGCTCCTTCAACGACGATCTTCGCCCTGATACCAGGTGCGCTCTTTGCAGTGATCGCATCTGAGAGAGCAGCAGGAACCAAGACATCCACATCGAGATGAAGTAGTTCTTCGTTACTGATCCGCTCGCCCTTTGCGTATGTGGAAATCTCACCACCATCGACTATGTGTCGATAGAGATCGGCGATCGATCCAAAATCCTTCACTCCTCCAGATACATCGGATACCGCGACGACTTTCATTCCCATCGATTCGGCAGCTACCGCTGTCCAGTAACCCACTTTTCCAAAACCTTGTATTGCTATCCGTGCGCCTTCGATTGCCATGCCTCGATCGATCAGTGCTTCGCGAACAGAGATGGCCACACCATCACCGGTCGCAGTCGTCCTTCCTAATGAGCCACCAAGCACGATCGGCTTACCGGTAACGACTCCAGGGACGGAGAAACCTGCGTTGACGCTGTAGGTATCCATCATCCATGCCATGTTCTTCTCATCGGTACCTACATCAGGCGCCGGGATATCTCGTTCAGGCCCGATGATCGGCAAGATCTCGGAGGTATAGCGACGGGTCAATCGTTCATTCTCACGCGAAGAGAGTCCCCGAGGATCGACTGCCACTCCGCCTTTTGCGCCACCATAAGGAAGATTGACCAAGGCGCATTTCCATGTCATCAACATCGCGAGCGCGACAGTCTCATTGAGATCGATATCGGGATGGAAGCGAACGCCACCTTTGGAGGGACCTCGCGTCGTGGAGTACTGCACCCGGTAACCCTTATACATCTCTACTACGGCGGTATCGCGACGCAGCGGGACCGCCACCTCCAAGATCCGCCTCGGGGTAGAGAGTGTGTTCCACATCGATTCCGAGAGCGCCAACTTCTCCACTGCACTTCGTAATTGGGAACGTGCAGTATCGAGAGGTGACTCCGTTGTCATGGATCTAAGCCTACTCGTCACCGCACATACCCCTCCGGTTGGCTATCGTGGCGCGGTGAACACGCGCTTAACGGAACCTGACGTTGAGGTCACGATCAGAGAAGTCGCAGAACTCTTGGCGGATGCGGCGAAGAATCGAACCCGCGCTGATCGAACACATAGAAGGCGTTTTGCAAGGCTCCTTAAGGATCCGAAAGCGATTGACCTCACGATTCGCCTCACCGATGAAGTCATTCGCATCGTCAATCCCCGTGAGGCTGCGAGAAGATTTCGCCAGATCGCACGAGGTGCGACGCTCGGCCTTGGTCTGATCGATTTTCTCAGCATCAAGTTGGCGGCTCTTGTAAGTCTCATATTCCCGAAGCTCACCATCGCCATCGTCACAGCGAAAGTACGATCGACGAGTAAGCGTGCGATTCTCGCCGCAGAGAAGAAGCCGCTTGCGAAACATCTCTCTCGACGATCGAAACGAAGCGTTGCCAATAACATCAATGTCCTTGGCGAAGCAGTACTCGGTGACGATGAGGCTACGGCTCGCTATCAATCAGTCCTTGAGATGCTCTCCCGTGATCACGTCAGTTACATCTCAGTGAAGATCTCCAGCATCATCAGTCAGATCGTCACCCTCGATACCGAAGGCTCAATCGAGCGGTGCTCGGAGCGCATTCGAGATCTCTATCGACTGGCGAAGAAGAAGGGCGCCTTCGTCAATCTTGATATGGAGGAGTTTCGAGACCTTGAGATCACCGTCTCACTCTTCACTCGCATCCTGGATGAGGAGGAGTTCGAGACTCTCAATGCCGGCATCGTGATTCAGGCATACCTTCCCGATTCACACGCGTACTTCCATCGCCTCCTGGAGTGGAGCCGTGCCCGGTACGCAAGAAGCGGCGGTTCGATAAAGATACGGATCGTCAAGGGTGCGAATCTTGCTATGGAGAAGGCAGAGGCTGAGTACCACGGACATATCCAGGCTCCCTATGCAACGAAGGCTGAGGTCGATGCCAGTTACCTTCGTCTCGTCGATGAGGGACTTCGGGATGAGAATCGTGGCGCCATTCGATTAGGAATCGCAAGCCACAATCTCTTCCACATCGCATGGGCGAAGAATCTCGCAACCTCTCGAAATCTCATCGAGATGCTCGATATCGAGATGCTCGAAGGTATGGCCAATGGCGAAGCCCTTGCAGTGGCAAAACGACTTGGTTCAGTCTTGCTCTACACACCAGTGACGAAGAGATCCGATTTCCCGAGTGCAGTGGCATATCTCGTCAGGCGCCTTGATGAGAACACCGCTAAGGAGAATTTCCTTCGTTCTTCATTCACTATCAAGGTAGATAGCGAAGAGTTCGTAGACCAAAGGAGACGATTCGAAGCCGCAGTGAGAGAGCGATTCACTGTCTCGACCGCATCGCACCGATTCACTCATACAGAAGTCGAACATCGACTTGAGAGATTCGAGAACCAGAGCGATGGGGATTTCACAGATGGTGAATATCGAGCCAGGCTTGCGAAGGCATTCAAAGGAATCCAAACTGTCTCGAACCTTCATATCCCGCTCGTGATCGGTGGTGTGGAGATCCTCACGAAGGAGACTGAAGCAGGCCAGGACCCGAATCATGAAGGTGATGTCTGGTACCGATACTCGATCGCTGATCGAGTGCACATTGACAAAGCGCTGCGGATTGCGACTAAAGCTGCTTCGGGGTGGGATGCTCTTGGCGCCATAGCGCGCGGCGAAATCCTGCTCAAAGCCGCCACGGTGATGGAGGATGCACGAGCACAAACCATCTCCATCATGTCACGCGATACCGGAAAGACTGCTGCCGAAGCAGATCCCGAGGTAAGTGAAGCGATTGATTTCGCGCGTTATTACGCAATGAGTGGGTTGACTGCAACACGCGGCTCCACGCCCATGGGCGTTGTCGTGATCGTTCCGCCATGGAACTTCCCGTATGCGATTCCACTCGGCGGCGTCCTTGCCTCCCTTGCGGCTGGAAACTCGGTGATCTTCAAGCCGGCTCCAGAGAGCGTCGCTGTGGCATGGAGTGCGGTCAATCATCTCTGGCAAGCAGGGGTGCCGAAAGATGTTCTCCACTTCTTGCCATGTCGAGATGATGAGAATGGCAAGTACTTGATCACCCATCCTGAGATCTCGGCCGTGATTCTCACAGGCGGGTTCGATACTGCACGTCTCTTCCTCTCATGGAAACCAGAGATGACACTCTTGGCTGAGACGAGTGGAAAGAATGCGATCGTCATCACCGCTTCGGCGGATATCGATCTTGCTGTCAAGGACCTGGTCCAATCTGCCTTTGGTCATGCCGGCCAGAAGTGCAGCGCAGCATCACTTGGAATCGTCGATGCAAAGATCCATGATCATCCAAGTTTCACTAAACAATTAGTCGATGCTGCTTCTTCACTCGTAGTTGGTGCTGGAACTTCATTCTCGACATTGGTAGGTCCTGTGATTCGTCCACCATCCGGGGCTCTCCATCGTGCTCTCACCACACTTGATGAGGGTGAGTCGTGGTTACTCGAACCGAAACAGCTAGATTCATCAGGACACCTCTGGCGACCAGGAATAAAAATCGGTGTCAAAGAAGGTTCATGGAGCCACCAAAATGAATGGTTCGGACCAGTCCTCGCCATCATGAAAGCGCCAAACCTTGATACCGCGATCACATGGCAGAACTCAACACCATATGGACTTACCGCAGGAATCCACTCCCTCAACGAAGAAGAGTGCGAGCGCTGGATCAATGGAGTCCACGCCGGAAATCTCTAC
Source organism: Candidatus Nanopelagicaceae bacterium (assembly GCA_049459795.1). Classification (GTDB taxonomy): domain Bacteria; phylum Actinomycetota; class Actinomycetes; order Nanopelagicales; family Nanopelagicaceae; genus SYAN01. The sequence goes on from JBMUDS010000005.1 coordinate 25,069, forward strand.
GTCAACCGTGCGATCACCGGCGCGATCGTTCAAAGGCAACCTTTCGGAGGTTGGAAGCGAAGTAGCGTCGGCCCTACATCCAAAGCTGGAGGACCGCACTACGTAGAGCAACTTCGGAATTGGCCATTGGTCGTCGATGCAGATGCGGCAAAGAAGTCAGCAAGGATCTGGTGGGATCGAGTGGGCTCCCAAACCATCCCAACTGCTTCGCTCACCGTTGAGAGAAACTACCTTCGCTATCGCAAATACACCGAGCCGATCCTGGTACGAGTAGATGCCTCTACCTCGCATGCTGAGCGTCTCTTCATCTCATGGCTCACACGCGAGTTTGGCATTTGGATCGTGCAGAGCGACAACGAAAGTATCGAAGAGTTCATGAAGTTCGCTCGCGAGAATCCAGTCGGAAAAGTTCGATGGCTCAGTAGCGAAGTCCCTCCCACGAGAGAGATGATCGAGATAGGAATCTCTCTCGATTCACGTCCGATGACTCAAGTCGGAGGAGTCGAACTGACAAGATGGCTGCGCGAACAGAGCATTTCCATAACCAACCACCGCTACGGAAATGTAGGCAGCGGGCCTAATCCCAAGATCTAAAGGCGCGGGTATCTAGAGGATCTCTGCGAGAAGATCCTCAACCCGCTTCTTGATCTGGTCTCGAATCACTCTCACCTTCTCGATCGGCTGGCCAGCAGGATCATCAAGTACCCAATCCTCATAACGTTTGCCGGGATAGAACGGACATGTATCCCCACACCCCATCGTGATCACCACATCTGAGGCAATCACAGCTTCATCGGTGAGAACTTTTGGCAGCTGATTAGCGATATCTATTCCCTCTTCGGCCATCACTGCTACCGCTTGAGGATTGATCGAATCCTTCGGCGCTGATCCCGCAGAGAGAACTTCGACTCGACCACCGGAGAGATGGCGCATATATCCGGCAGCCATCTGCGAACGGCCGGCATTGTGGACACAAACGAAGAGAACTGTTGGATTCAAATCACTCATGATGAATGAGCCTTCCCTCTCGCTTTCAATGAGGTCTTGATACCACGTAGCGCCAACCAGGCGAGTACTGCTCCAACCAATTGCGCCACAATGAAGGGTGCGACTGAAACAGGAGCGATTCCCGCAAAGGAATCAGTAAAGATTCTGCCGATCGTCACAGCGGGATTTGCAAAGGAAGTAGATGAGGTAAAGAAATAGGCACCACCAATCCATAGCGCGATCAACGATGCACGGTGACGAATTCGATAACGCTTCCAGTCCGCGAAGACGATGACGACAAGGCCGAAGGTTGCAATCACCTCAGCAAGTAAGAGGTGAGATCCCGTTCGATCCCTCGTGGAGATTGCAAAGGGAATATCGAATGTCAGATGTGCAAGGAGCGAACCTGAGATTGCTCCGATCAACTGGGCGACTAGGTAGAGCGTGACTTCTCTAAGATTCTTTTCACGCCGGAAGGAACTCACCAAAGTCACCGCTGGATTGAAGTGGGCTCCAGAGAGGGGAGCCAAGAGATTGATCAGGATGTAGAGCATGGCCACAGTTGCCGCCGAATTGATCAATAACCGTAGCGCGACATCATCGGTCAGAGACTCTGCCATCATCCCTGAACCCACGACGGCGAAGACAAGGAACATGGTGCCGAAAGCTTCGGAAGCAACTTTCACGAGGCGAAGGTAGCAATGGAGTCGAATTCCCGTTTCCCTACAAAGTGAATGGCGATCAAACTCAATATGAACGGCGGGTTCTCAAGAAAATGGCTCGGCAGTTCCTGCCCAGCAACTACTTGGCACCTACTTATTAATGACTTCCTCTCCTGACGGAGATCTCAAGAATACGATGACAGAGGCAACACCTGTGGCAAGAATCAGCAACCATAGGATCACCGTCGATGGACTTTCACGTGAAGTCTTTCTCTCGGCGGAAGTTTCGAATGAGAGATCATCATCTGTAGTTGCCCCTGAAGCAGACGTGAAAGTGAATCCGAACTCTCCTCTCAGTACATGGCCATCACCTGCAACGACCCGATATCTGACGATGTAATCCCCGGAGAGAAGATCCGTGCGAGTAACTTTCGCAGAAAGTAGGGCCCCGGTGACAGGAAGCGATTCGAGATCGATCGATTCACCCGTTGGCCCGATGACCTCTAGGTAATTGGTTCGATTCTCCCCAAGAACCAGTAATGGTTCGTTGAATTCGAGAGTGATCCGATCCGGGAAGTCGACGACGACGGAGTCCTCACCTGGATCGCTCTTGGTGAGGGAGGTGTGAGCCAACGCACCAGGCGAGAAGGCGAAAAGAAAAGATACTGCGATCGAAAGAAGGACAAATCTCTTACAGAGAACTCTCATCATCTGTGATGATCACCTAGCGCACTTCTCGCATAGCCCGAAGATCTCAAGGTTATGCGTCACCTCTTTGTACTTGTACTTTCTCGCTGCAAGCTCAGCCATCTCTTCGACTTCTGAGATTTCGATCTGCTGCGTCACTCCACATTTGCGACAGATGATGTGATGGTGGTGACTCTCATCGACTCCGCAGTGTCGGAAGAGCTTCTCCCCTTTTGGAGAGACGATCGAATCAAGATGTCCTTCTTCGACCAAGATCTCCAATTGGCGGTAGACGGTAGCGAGGCCTAAGGACTCGCCTTCAGCTTTCAGTTCCTTATGTATCTCTTGAGAACTCAAGAAGCGATCGACGTTCTGCAAGTGCTCGAGGATCCGAAGTCGCCGCGCAGAATTACGACGTTTCTCCGGACCCTTCGAGGTGACTTTCATATCGACCAGGTTAAGCCTTCACATCGAATCGATCGGAGTTCATCACTTTTGTCCATGCGCTGACGAAATCATGGACGAACTTCTCCTTCGAATCGTCTTGTGCATAGACCTCCGCATAGGCGCGCAGGATGGAGTTTGATCCAAAGACCAAGTCAGCACGGGTCGCGGTGTAGGCGACTTCACCATTCTTACGTGAGCGGAGGTTGTAGAGATTTTCACCTGCTGGCTCCCAGATGTAACTCATATCAGTGAGCGTTACAAAGAAGTCAGTCGTGAGCGCACCGACCCGACTAGTGAAGACTCCATGCTGAGTGCCGCCATGATTGGTGCCAATCACGCGCATGCCACCTACAAGGCAGGTCATCTCAGGAGCAGTAAGCCCCATGAGTTGTGTGCGATCAACAAGGAGTCGTTCCGCAGAGACTGCGTAGTTCTCCTTGAGATAGTTGCGATACCCATCATGGATTGGCTCGAGTGGAGCGAACGACGTGACATCGGTCTGCTCCTGTGTCGCATCGCCACGTCCTGGAGTGAATGGAACAGTGACCGAAACGCCAGCAGCCTTCGCAGCCATTTCAACACCAATGTTTCCAGCAAGCACGATTGCATCAGCGATGCTTGCTCCATGTGCTTTTGCGATCGGTTCGAGTACACCAAGCACTCGCGCTAGACGCTCTGGCTCGTTTCCTACCCAATCTTTCTGCGGTGCAAGACGGATTCGAGCGCCATTTGCGCCACCCCGATAATCAGAACTGCGGAATGTGCGAGCGCTATCCCACGCGGTCGTCACCATCTCTGACACAGAAAGTCCTGATGCAGCGATCGCTTCTCTCAACTTCGAAACGTCATATCCCTTGGGACCTTGTGGGACCAGGTCTTGCCAGATGAGATCTTCCTTCGGTACATCAGGACCGAAATACCGTGCCTTTGGACCGAGATCACGATGGGTCAACTTGAACCACGCACGAGCAAAGACATCTGAGAAGTAAGCAGGATCCTTGTAGAACTTCTCTGAGATCGCGCGATAGATCGGATCTTTGATCATCGCCATATCGGCATCGGTCATCATCGGGTTGTAGCGCCTTGATGGATCTTCGACATCGACTGGCTTATCTTCTTCAGCGATGTTGATTGGCTCCCATTGATTCGCGCCAGCAGGAGACTTCTTCAGTTCCCACTCATACTTGAAGAGGAGTTCGAAGTACCCGTTATCCCATCTCGTAGGATGAGTTGTCCATGCACCTTCAAGTCCGCTCGTTACGGTGTCTCGTCCGATGGAACGAGTCTCGTGGTTCATCCAACCAAGGCCCTGCTCTGAGATATAGGCACCTTCTGGGCTTGGTCCAAGACGCTCAGCCTTGCCGTTTCCGTGTGCCTTACCGACTGTGTGTCCACCTGCAGTGAGTGCAACCGTCTCTTCATCATTCATCGCCATACGAGCGAAGGTCTCACGGACATGTTTCGCAGTCTTCACAGGATCTGGCTTTCCGTTGACTCCTTCAGGGTTGACGTAGATCAGACCCATATGAACTGCAGCAAGCGGGTTATAGAGAGTCTCTGGCTTATCAAGATCCTCGTAGCGATTCTCGCTAGGTGCTAGGAACTCATCTTCTGGTCCCCAATTGATCTCGAGCTCTGGGTGCCAAATATCGGATCGGCCGAATGCGAATCCGTATGTCTTCAAGCCCATCGAGTCATAGGCGATCGTTCCGGCAAGGACCAAGAGATCTGCCCAACTGACTTTCTTTCCGTACTTCTTCTTGATCGGCCAGAGAAGTCTGCGCGCCTTATCAAGGTTTGCGTTATCTGGCCATGAATTGAGTGGCGAGAATCTCTGGTTACCGGTTCCGCCACCACCACGCCCATCAGCTACGCGATAAGAACCTGCGGCATGCCACGACATACGGATCATGAGTCCGCCATAGTGACCCCAGTCTGCCGGCCACCAATCTTGTGAGGTGGTCATCAATTCATGAAGATCCTTCTTAAGTGCCGTCACATCGAGAGTCTTGAGTTCTTCGAGGTAATCGAAGTCAGCCCCATATGGATTGGTCTTAGTGTCGTGCTGATGCAAGATGTCGAGATTGAGAGCGTTCGGCCACCACTTCGTCGGCGTCTCCCCTTGCAGGGTGTTCGCACCATGGGGCACTGGACATTTTGCTGATTCAGTCACTTATCTCTCCTTTATGGCCTCAGAGTCACATGCGATCGCTATTTGAACGTGATGCCTCTACGCATGGGAGTCTATGCCGTGAGCCTGAGGCGCCTGTAATCGAAAATCTCACGAAGAAATCACGGCTAAATCTTTTAGTTGAAATTTCAACTAATTTTGCTAGGCTTCGGAAATGCCCACCAGTGGACTTCTTCCCGCTCGTACTGAGATGGGTGCTGTCACGTTATGGGTGGCGAACCTTGATGCGATGGTCATCTATTACCGCGATGGCATCGGATTAGAACTTCTTGCTCAAGATGCCGATCGTGCAGTCCTTGGATACAAAGGGCGCGAAATCATCGTTCTTGAGTCGAAGCCATCAATGCGCCATGCATCACCACACGAAGCTGGCCTCTTTCACACTGCGATCCTCTTTGATAGTCAATCCGCTCTCGCAGCAGCAGTTCACTCGGTCGCGACGAAATATCCTGGGACTTTCACCGGTAGCGCGGATCATCTCGTCAGTGAAGCCTTCTACTTCAATGATCCGGAAGGCAATGGCGTTGAGCTCTATTGGGATCGTGACCGCACCGCATGGAGTTGGGCACATGGGTCCATCGCGATGGACACCATCTACCTCGATCCAAATAACTACCTAAGAACTCATTTGAAGAGTGAGCCTGTAGAAAGCACAAAGAAAGTCGGACACGTCCATCTCTCAGTAGGTTCCGTCGAAGCAGCAGAAGTGTTCTACGTGAAGATGCTTGGTTTTGAGAAGACGCTCAATTGGGGAGGACAAGCGCTCTTCGTCTCTGCCGGCAAGTATCACCATCACATGGCGATGAATACCTGGCGCAGCAAAGGAGCCGGAAAACGGCAACTAGCCCTAGGTCTTGGTAATGTCGAGATCAATCTTGCAAGCGATAATCATGTGACAGAGACGAAGGATCGCCTCGCATTCCACAAACAAGAGGTCATTACTGTGGACGACGAAGTTCGCGTTGAAGATCCATGGGGCAATCTAATTCGAATTCGTGCTACGAAATAGAATTACCGAACCGCTTGGTTTTTAGGCTCCGAGAGTCAAATGGGTAGCGAGATCCTTTCAGCGTGACTAAATCGACCTTCCGGTACTCCTTTGAGTAAGTGCACTTCAGCTTTTCCGTGCACTTGCCACAAATCTTCACCTTGACGCCTTACAAGCGCGGTCAATTCGTCGATTCCAAGTAATACTGCTTCATCAGGAACTTGCATCATTCTCTGCGCGGCGCTCTCTGGAATCCACCTGAAGAATTTGTCGAAGTGTGGAATTACGCGAACTCGCGGAATAAGCGAAAGACCTCTAGTTGGCTCACTTCTCGAAAGTCGAAATTGCGGAATGCTCGAGCTCATAACCATGGCCCCTGCGCTACACCCGGCAAGCGATGCTCCGCTTTGCCAACTGCTTTCAATGGCTCGACCTACGGGAGTGCCCACGAGGGATTTCGCCAAGTAATGCGGGTCTCCGCCCGACATATAGATCAGCGCACTTTGCGAAATGAGATCTGCGTATTCCTGATTCATCGCTGCATCGCGATCAAAAATAGGCAAGAAGACTTGTTTGACGCCAATTGCTTCTGCCTGTGAACGCCCTAGCTCTTCCCAGTAGCGAAGCCGTTCAAGACTCTCTTGTCCTGCAGCAGTTGGAATCTGGATGAAGTGAGCTTCGCGCCCTGATTTGAGGCCGTCCTCTATAAGGGAGCGTTCAAGGTCTGCCATTGCGGGCAGATATTCACCGGAACCAACTAAAGCGAGGGAACCGGACACAGCAAAAGGGTACTGCTCGGGTTAACGGCTTCGCTTTGCTCGCTTCGGTCCGCGATCACTTGAAGTTCTTGATCCATGAGAACTCCGTGACGAACCAGAACCTGGCCGGGAGCCATAACTTCTCTTTCGATTTCGGTTTTCCCCAGTTCGGCGCTTCGCTGAAGGTCTCGCCGCAGGTTCAGCCCTCTCGATACGAGTCGGGATACCGGAAGGCTTTCGGGCACCAGTGATCTCGACCAACTTCTCATCCATTGGCTTGACAGCCATCACCCAATTTTCGATACCGGCGCGCAGCATGATGCCGTTGATCTCGCGTTGTTGTTGATGGGTTGCAAGGGTTACCACTCGCCCACTACTTCCTGCGCGCGCGGTTCGACCTGAGCGGTGGAGGTAATCCTTGTGATCTGCTGGGGCATCAAAGTGAACTACGAGATCAATTCCATCGACATGAATTCCACGAGCTGCGACATCGGTTGCAACGAGAACCGCTGAATCGCTGGCCTTGAAATCAGCGAGCGTCTTGGTTCGAACTGCCTGAGTCTTACCGCCATGCAATGCACCGACATTGACACCAACGCTTGAGAGCTTCTTCGCGAGACGATCAGCGCCGTGCTTGGTGCGGACGAAGAAGATCGACTTACCTTCCCGTGATGCAATCTGATTTGAGATATCGCCCTTATCGGTTGGACTCATGACGAGCACGTAATGATCGGAACGCTCTTTAGTTCCCTCAATCTCTTCGACAGTGTGCGTACGAGGATCCGTGAGGAATTGTCGGACTAGGCCGTCAACGCCTCGGTCGAGGGTTGCGGAGAAGAGGAATCTCTGTCCACCAGGCTTTGCCGCACTCAGGATTTGGCGGACCGCTGGAAGGAATCCCATATCTGCCATCTGGTCTGCCTCATCAAGAACGACGATCTCAAGTTCATCAAGGCGAACATCGCCACGTTGCATCAAGTCCATGAGTCGACCAGGGGTTGCGACAAGGATCGAGGTTGAATTCTTGAGCGCTGTGATTTGATTTCCAAATCCCATACCGCCTGCGATCACGACTGTCTTTTGACCGACAGCGCGAGCGAGAGGTGAGAGGACCTCGTTGATCTGTTGTGCGAGCTCTCGAGTAGGAGCAAGGACAAGCGCAAGTGGCTTCTTTGGCTTCGCTTTCTTGCCATTGAGGTTATTGAGGAGCGCGAGCCCGAAGGCCAGCGTCTTTCCAGAGCCGGTCTGGCCGCGACCAAGGACATCATGTCCTGCGAGGGCATCAGGAAGGGTTGCTGCCTGAATCGGGAATGGAGCGGTGATTCCTTGTTTTGCGAGCGCATCAACAAGCGGAGCAGAGAGTCCGAGCGCGCTAAAGGAAGGTTGAATTTGCGTTGTAATCATGTAAAAGAACAAACCAATCATCTCGACATGTATGTCTCGATGTGGCTTTGATGAAGCTACGAAAAGATTAAGACCTACATATAAGCCCGCATCTGGGGCTTTCGTTGTTAGCGATGCAATTGCATCGATGGGCTAAGGGTAACTGATGATCACTTATCGACCTAATCGCATGAACTAACGCGCGCCATGGGTGAATTTCGCAGAATCTCTGATCATTCTCTGGAAAAAACGTCCTGGGCGGCGCGTGCTCGGCTGTAGCTCACCCATCCTCTCAAAGCCAATCTGTTCATATGATTCGATCGCATCAATATTGTCGGCAAACACTCCAAGGCCCTGAATGGTCCAACCTCTCTCTCTCGCATGCTCATCGAGATAGTTGATGAGGCGTCTCATGACACCTTTGCCGCGAAACTCAGGATGGACCCAACAACCGCCCACCCAACAGGTGGCGCCAAAGTCGCCTTCAAGATTCTCGACAGAGAGAACTGCGATATCACGATTGCCCATCACGCCAGCGAGATATGTGAATTGCTCAAACTTCGCTCGCCACTCGCTCTCTCCCCACATCTCTTCTGCATCGGGGTCGCCGCCAAAGGCTTCCGGACTTTCGTTGAGTGAAGCAAGGCGTAAAGCTCGAAGCCGCTGCCATTGATCCGGGTTTAGTTCCTTAACCTCGAAGGATCCAGTCACTTCATTGAGCCATGATCGCGTCGTGGACATATTGAGCTAGACCTCGGACTCGACCGTCGTAATACGCCTTGAATCGTAGATCTTCCAGATACATGAGTGCTAGGTTCTTTTGCATCTCCACAGAGCAGTCATAGAACCACTTTGTAATGGCCTCGCGATGAGCGATAACCGCATTCTGTGCCTGCTCTGAATCGATGGCCAAACCATTACCAAAAGCATGTGCGAATAATTCGGTGGCAGCTTCTTGGTCAGCCTTGGCGGCATCCATATCTTCTTTTGAGTACTTGGCGGTTCTGGTGCTTGATTGCTTATATGCGTCAGTATCGCCCCACCGTTCGCGTACCTCTGTTTCGTATTGATTCACATCTCAAGTCTATTGGTACTCGATTATGAAACTGGAGATACCTTCGCTCTATCGGTAGTCAGAGCAAGAACAGGAGTTTTCCCTTTCTGGGAGTTGCTAAAGGGAAAGCGAAATGGACCTGAATGAATCAGGTCCATTTCTGCGTCACCTACTAGGCGAGATTAATCTTGCAGGGGCTTTACCTGACACTGCGGGTCTTCTTCTGAAAAGTCAGCGGTCGCTAATGAGGATGTCAAAGTCCTCTGACCGCTGACCTTCTTTGACGCTGGAGGAAACGGGAATCGAACCCGTGCCATTTGACTGACGATCAATCGTGCTACCACTACACCATTCCCCCAGGTGCAAACTCTCTTGTAAAGCAATTCTTCCGATGGAGCATGCAAGGGCTTGATGTGCACACTCTGAACGTGTGAAAATGAAAAAGGACCTACATCTGTAGGCCCTTTTTCATTGATCGTCAGTCAAATGCAGTTGTAGCATAACATGATTGCTCTCAAAGAATCAGGATTACTCTGGTCTCCTATGGCGCGAAACGTCATCAACATGGAAAAGGTTTCTAAGGCCTTTGGTATTCGCCCATTACTTGAAGATGTCTCTCTCGGCGTATCGGAGGGAGAGCGAATTGGCATTGTGGGTCGCAATGGTGGCGGAAAATCAACTCTTCTCAAGATCCTGGCTGAAGTCGAATCACCCGATGAAGGTCGAGTAGCGAAAGCTAATTGGGCCAGGTTAGGAATATTGAGTCAGTTTGATTCCATCGAAGGCGATGCGATCGTTCGAAATGTTCTGATCGGTGATAGCCAGATACATGAATGGGCTGGCGATGCTCGGATACGAGAGATTCTTAACGGTCTGTTTGGCGGTCATGAATCAGAGTTGATGAATAGAACGTTCGGTTCGCTCTCCGGTGGTGAAAAGCGGCGAGTTGGAATAGCAAAACTCCTGATTCAGCCCTTGGACATTCTGTTGCTTGATGAGCCCACCAATCACCTTGATGTTGAAGGAGTTAATTGGCTAGCTACGCATCTACGCAGCCGAGGCGACTTAGCCCTTGTCGCAATAACACACGATCGATGGTTCTTAGACGAGGTCTCAGAGACCATGTGGGAAGTCATCGATGGCCGAGTTGAGGCTTACGAAGGCGGATATTCGGCTTATGTCCTCGCTAAGGCGGAGCGGATCAGGCAACAAGCAGCAGAAGATTCACGGAGAAACAACCTCATACGTAAGGAACTTGCATGGCTTAGGCGAGGCGCTCCGGCGCGGACATCGAAGCCGAAATTCCGAGTGGAAGCAGCGAATCAGCTGATCTCAGCCGAACCGGCTCCGCGTAATTCTGCACAACTTCTCAACTTTGCTGCGAACCGATTAGGGAACACAGTCTTCGAGATCCACAATGCTCGATTGGAAATTAGTGGAAATATATTGATCGATACCCTTAATTGGAGCATTGGACCAGGCGATCGCATTGGGATCATCGGCGTCAATGGAGCCGGTAAGACCACGCTGATGCGGACGCTCGCGGGAGAACATCAGTTCAGTGCGGGAAAGATGAAGACTGGTGTGACTGTAAAGACCGCTTTCCTCTCTCAACACTTGCAGGAATTGGATCCTTCGCTTCGGGTGATCGGAGCAGTAGAGAAGGTAGCCCTCCAAGTCGGGCTCGGTGACGGTCGCGAGATCTCCGCATCGCAACTTTGTGAGCGACTCGGATTCGACTACGACGGTCAACAGCGGATGATTCGAGACCTCTCTGGTGGTGAGAAGCGCAGACTCCAATTGACTCGCCTCCTTATGGATAGTCCAAACGTCCTACTCTTGGATGAGCCGACCAACGACTTTGATGTAGAGACCCTCACAGCCCTGGAAGATTTGCTAGATACTTACGTGGGAGTTTTGTTGGTCATCTCTCACGATCGATATTTCCTCGAGCGCGTCTGCGATCGCTTTGCCGGCCTCATGGGAGATGGTTCGTTGCGAGATCTCCCTGGTGGAGTGGATGAGTATCTGGAGCTACGGAGCCACCAGGCTAAAGAAACTACTGAAGTTGCTCTCAAGAAGGGACCTTCGGACACTAAACAAGTGCAATTGACGAAGAAGGAAATTGCCAGGATTGAGAGAAAAATTGAGAAACTGAGAGACGAAGAGGCGGAAATATTAGAAAGGCAAAGAATGGCAGCCTTTGACCATAAAGTCTTAGCAGAATGTGAAGTCACGTTGCAGGAAGTCCGGTCACAACTTGAACAGCTAGAGAATGACTGGCTAGAACTAAGCATTGAATCTCGTAACTGACCATCTAACGAGTGAGGGCTCCATGGATCTAATTCGACAGGTTATCGTCTTCGACGCTTTAGACGTTGATTCTGAAAGCAAGTTTTGGGCAAGGCTCCTAGGTGGAGTAGTCGTGAAAGACGAGGACGGGAAATGGGATTCAGTTATTGACGCTAATGGCGAATGGGTCCTCGGGATTCAATTTTCCTCAAACCATGTACCGCCAAGCTGGCCAGACGGAGAACAGCAACAAGTTCACTTAGATTTTCACGTCGTCAATTTTGAAAAGGCTCATAAAGAAGTAATGGAATTGGGCGCCACATTGCTACAGGCATCAGAGGACTCGGGATCAGATCAGGGCTTTCAAGTCTATTCATCTCCAGCTGGACACCCATTTTGTCTTGGATGGGGGCATCCCAGCAAGAGTGAGTTACGTGCTTTTCTCGAGACGAAGAAGAAAAATGGTGCTCTATAGGCCGGATCGAAGGATCTTTTCTAGTAGCCTTCCCTTAGCAAGCTCGTCGACCAATTTATCCATGTAACGGATCTTCTTCATCAAGGGATCTTGAATCTCGCTGATCTTCACACCACATATCGAACCAGTAATCGCTTTCGCATTTGGATGAATCTTTGCCGCCTTAAAAAATTCCCTGAAGGTTGTCCGACTCTTTAAGTGGCTTTTCAAAGCTCTCGCATCAAAACCGGTGAGCCAAGTGATTACCTTGATGAGTTCAGCTTCAGTGCGATTTTTGCGCACTACTTTATTTACATAATGTACGTAGACGTCTGCTACAGGCATCTCAAAAACTTTGTGCACTGTCGAACAATAGTATGAAGCGAAGAGTCGCCCTATAAGCCGGAGACGACATTGTTATGCGTGAGGTCGAGGTAAGATACGAATATGTCTAGTAAAAGCTCCGAAAGCAGAAATCCGTCGAGAAAATTCGGACCCCTAAGTCGCGCGTCACAGTTTTTCTATACAAAGTCAAACCTGATCACCGCGTTGCTGGCCACCTCCGTCTTTGCCGGTTACCTTCTCTTTTTCCTCACGGGAAAGGGCAAGACTTTTGAAGTTGCCAACAGCAGTATTAAGTCACTCGGAACTTCGTTGGGCTTTGGTCAAGTAGAGATTCTTGCCTTCCTTGCAGAACGTTCTGATCAGATGATTAATGCCTACATTAACTTCAATCAGGTTTGGGACTCTCTCTTTGCTTTGATCTACGGAGTTATGTATGTGGCCTGGGTGTCGATCTTGTTTAAGCCATATTCGAAAAAGGTTGGGGTTTTAAATCTGCTCCCATTTGCTCAAGTTCTCTTTGATTGGTTGGAGAACTTTTTCTTAGCCACTCTCTCAAAGCAGTATCTTGCAGACGGCACGATTTCTTCATCGACCGCTCTAATTGCTTCAACATCCTCAAGCATCAAGTGGGTATTTTCTCTTCTGGTCTATGGAGTGATTTTGGTTGGCATTGTTTTGCGGATAGTAGGAGCACTGAAGAAGCGAAGCCAGCGCTAGAAACGAATTGGTGCAGAGTAGATATTAAGAAGAGTTGCCCTAGTTCCAAACTATTTCTTGTCCACGATTTTGCCCATTTGTCCATTTTCTTGCCCACAGAAAACGACAAAAATATCCAAGGTCTTGCATAAAACTAAACACTTATGCATAAGCAAATGAGCGCAGATTTACGTCACGCATACTAAAAATAAAGAAGAGTCGCCCTATAAGCCGGATTCTGTCTTTTACTCTCTTGCGAGAGCAAAAGGATCACCATCCATCTAGACCTGCAATCACTTGCAGATTCAAGCAACCTACCCGATAGCTCACTTGAGCCGTTCAAACGCTATCTGCTGGGTCTTGCTCCGGACGGGGTTTACCTAGCTACGCGTATTGCTACACGTACTGGTGGTCTCTTACACCACCGTTTCACCCTTACCAACATTTCTGCTGGCGGTTTGCTTTCTGTTGCACTTTCCCGCGGATTGCTCCGGGTGGGAGTTACCCACCGTCCTGCTCATTGGAGTCCGGACTTTCCTCGGTATATCTCTATAACGCGGTGATCCGGGCGACTCTTCAACGCTTAGTCTACTTCCTTGGAGCAACTCTCCTACCCAATCTGACTAACTGTGAGAGTTGTCGACGGGATCATTGGAATTCCTGCCGGATTTGTGATGGCGCTGACGTCTCCGTAGATAGATACGCCGTCACCATTGGTTGCAACCATGAGGACATAGAAGTCACCCGCGGTCGCGTTGACAGAGAAGTTCCAAGCAGCGACATCACGTTCTGTCAGCGAATCTTTTCCAAGATATAAATCTGTCGACGATTCAGGAACCCAAGACGGAGGATCAATCCCATTCTTACTTAACCAGATAACGATTGCTCGCTGCGAGTTCGAACTATTGTAAATTTGCGAAGAGAAAGCAATATTAAATTTCCCGGTCTGAGAAAATGTGATCTTGTATCCGTCAACGATGGAGACACCGTTAGCAAAGACGGTTGTATTGATGGAGATTGGAGTGGCCGTTCCCACAGATAGCTGCAAGGTATCTGTGTCATAGAAACTGCCGTTAACGCCAAATCCACCTGGTGGTCCTTGTGGTCCACTTGCACCCGTTGCAGCGTCGCTTACATCGACTACCTCTTCAATTATCCAGTCTTTGTGATCACCGATATTGCGCTCCCGATCTTCCTCATGGTGAAATGCAATAGCGTGCGAAGGAGCATCCTCAAGGCGGGTCACGAGCTCTACTAAACACCCGCGTCACCCTTCTTGAACCGATTCACATAATCGACCATCTCGCGCTAGCCCCTCGTGCAAAGTAGGCTCACCGCATGACTCATCCTGTCGATCCTGATTTCTTGGCACTCCCGTTAACGCCGGTCACTGATGCCGCTATCCAAAGTGCGAAATCCGCTGGGGCAACGCATGTCGATGTACGCATCGAGCGAGTTCGCACTGGCCTCCTCAATCTTCGCGATGGAAAACCTGAAACCCAAACAGATGACACCATCTCTGGTGTAGGTGTGCGCGTGATCGTCAATGGAACCTGGGGCTTCGCGTCATCCCCAGAGATCTCGGTCGACAAGGCCCGTGAACTCGCACTCACAGCGGTAGCCATGGCAAAGACTTCTGCGCCGCTATCGACAGAGACGGTGGCGCTTGCTGCCGAGCCAACATATTCAAATCGAACGTGGGTCTCATCGTATGAAGTCGACCCCTTCAGTGTCTCTGACGCCGAAAAGATCGAGCGACTTGGAGATCTCTCTCGAAAACTAATGGCGCACGAGGCAGTCAATCATGCGAGCGCGATGTGCATGTATGTGAAGGAACAGAAGCATTACGCCGATATCCATGGAACTTCGACTACACAACAGCGCGTTCGGCTTCAAACCCAAATCGAAGCGATTTCTGTCGGATCCCATGGCTTCGAATCGATGCGGACCCTTGCACAACCTGCAGGTTTCGGGTGGGAATGGATGGGTAACTCGATCTGGGATTGGGATAGCGAGATCGCAGAGCTCCCCTCACTCCTTGCCGAGAAGGTGAAGTCGCCTTCGGTCGAGCCAGGTCTTTATGACCTCGTCATCCACCCTTCGAATCTCTGGCTCACCATTCACGAATCGATCGGACATGCGACAGAGCTCGATCGCGCGATTGGATACGAGGCGAATTACGCCGGTACTTCCTTTGCGACCCCTGATAACTTGAACAAGTTGCAGTATGGATCTTCGCTGATGAATGTCACCGGGGATCGCATCACTGAGCATGGCCTTAGCACCGTCGGTTTTGATGATGAAGGAGTCGCGGCTCAGCAATGGGAGATCATCAAAGATGGGGTTCTCGTCGGATATCAATTGGATCGAAGGATCTCGGCTCGCGTAGGACGTGAGCGATCCAATGGCTGTGCCTTCGCAGATTCACCTGCACATGTACCAATCCAGCGCATGCCCAACGTCTCGCTCCAGCCAGATCCGAAGGGGCCGAATCTCGATTCTCTCATCGCAGGAGTTGAGAACGGCATCCTGGTCAAGGGTGATAAGTCCTGGTCGATCGATATGCAGCGCTACAACTTCCAATTCACTGGTCAGCAGTTCCACCGCATCAAGAATGGAAAGGTCGTCGGACAGCTCAAGGATGTCGCCTATCAATCGAAGACCACAGACTTCTGGAATTCGATGAGTGTGGTCGGAGGTCCTTCTACATATGTGCTTGGTGGTGCATTCAATTGCGGTAAGGGCCAACCCGGCCAGGTTGCTGCGGTGAGCCATGGTTGCCCTGCAGCGCTCTTCGAGAAGGTCAATATCCTCAATACAGTTGCGGAGGCAGGAAAGTGATCTCAGCACAAGAACTGATCGAGCGCATCGCTACCGGCGCACCCTTCGCTGACTGTGTCGTACTCGTCACTGATTCCACCCAAGCGAACCTTCGCTGGGCAAATAGCACGCTGACCACCAACGGTGTGATCGCCAATCGCTCGGTCACAGTGATCGCATTTCTTGAAGTCGATGGCGGAATGGCAGCTGGATCTGTCACTCGCACTGATGTCGAGCTCTCTGAAATCGAATCAGTGATCAAAGAGGCGGGCGAAGCTGCGAAATCTGCAGGAAAGGCGGAGGATTTCGCGCCACTTGCAACGAACATCTCTCGTGGTCCGTGGAGTGACGCCCACACCCCAACTGGTCCGGAGGCATTCTCCGCGATTGCTCCCGATCTCGGATCGATGTTCGCCGCCTCCGTTAAAGATGGCATTGAGCTCTTTGGCTACGCGGAGCACACTCATAAGACGACCTGGCTCGGATCGAAGGGCGGACTTCGTCTTCGCTTCGATCAACCTGCTGGTCGCGTTGAGATGACCGGAAAGTCACATCAAAGATCACGTTCAACCTGGCATGGAGTGGCAACACGTGACTTCAAGGATGTCTCGATTCCAAAGGTCGATGAGCAGATTCGTAAGCGCCTCGAATGGCAAGCGAAGAAGATCTCACTTCCTGCAGGCCGATATGACACGCTCTTCCCGTCAGGTTCGATCAGTGATCTCGTCACATACATGCTCTGGACAGCATCAGGCCGTGATGCTCATGAGGGTCGCTCACCATTCTCGAAGGCTGGTGGCGGAACTCGCATCGGTGAGACGTTCTCGAATCAGAGCACGCATCTCTTCTCTGATCCCACGTACAAGGGTCTTGAATCGATCGATTTCATCGCGACTGGAGCGTCGAGTGAGTTCACCTCTGTCTTCGATAATGGACAATCGATCGGAAAGACTGAGTGGATCTCTGGTGGAACTCTCAAGAATCTTGTCACCACACGCGCTGCCTCAGCGATGACCTCTCTCCCCTTTGCACCGATGGGAGACAACTTGATCCTCTCAGTCGATGGAGGCAGTGGATCCTTTGATGACCTTGTTAAGTCGATGGACCGTGGACTCTTGATCACCACACTCTGGTACATCCGCATGGTCG
>JBMUDS010000006.1:0-38679 GCA_049459795.1 Candidatus Nanopelagicaceae bacterium
CACCGCTATTGACCAGCGTTCGCTACGACAAGTATAAGAGCGCTCTCTATCTCAACGAATGTCGCCGAATGGGGATCAAGGTTTTGCCGCCGGATGTGAATACCTCAGATGCGGACTTCTCTCCGTATGGTGAAGATATTCGGTTCGGACTTGCAGCGATCCGCAACATCGGCGAGAACGTCGTTGCATCGATCAAACGGACCAGGGAGGAGAAAGGCGCTTTCACATCGTTCTCGGATTTCCTGGCGAAAGTAGAGGTGCAAGTTTGCAATAAGAAGACGATCGAGTCTTTGATCAAGAGCGGCGCCTTCGACTCCTTTGGATCGAGTCGAAAGGGATTGATGGCGATCCATCTCGATGCACTCGATGCGGTAGTGGAATCGAAACGTGCAGAAGCACTCGGTCAATATGACCTCTTCGGTGATGCAGGCGCCAGCCTTCAATCAGTCGCAGGAAGTGATCTGGCTATTCCGGAAGACGAGTGGGAGAAGTCGATTCTTCTTTCCTATGAACGACAGATGCTCGGACTCTACGTCTCTGATCACCCACTCCTTGGAGTCGAGGGAAGACTCCGATCTCTGACCGAAAAGCCGATCAGTCAGCTCAATGACGAGAGTGTGGCTCTTGAGCTGATCGTGACGATCGCGGGTCTTATCACGACCGTATCTCGCAAGGTTTCGAGACAAGGGAATGCGTGGGCGATCGTCAGTATCGAAGACCTAGAAGGTGCTGTCGATGCTCTCTTCTTTGCCAATACGTACACTCAATATGCCGAGAGCCTTGCGGAGGATCGGATCGTGGTGGTGCGCGGTCGCGTCGACAAACGTGAAGAGAACATCCGCTTCATGGCACTTGAGCTGAATTTTCCGGATATCAATCAGAGACCTAGTGGACCGGTCTTGATTCGCTTGGAAGCGAACCGATGTACGCCACCGCTCGTCGACAGAATGAAAGAGATACTGAGGTCACATCCGGGCACGCGTGAGGTCCATCTTCAGTTGATTGGTCGCTCTGTCACCACACTCAAGATCGATGACACGCTGAAAGTGAGTGCGACACCAAGCCTTGGGGCCGATCTCAAGGCCTTATTGGGGCCCGACTGCATCCGCTTCTAAAATAGAATGGCGTAGTGATCCGACGAGTCGACCTACGCGGCATGAGTAGCCAGTTGTCTCGACAACTCATCCGTCGAGAGATACCGCGAGCGATGGTCTCCATCGATTCCGTCATGGATGACGTGAAAAGCATCATCATGGAGGTAGCCAACGGTGATGAGAAGGCGATCCTCGAGTTAGGTCGTCGATTCGACTCGATCGCACCAAAATCGATTCGAGTCCCAGAAGAAGTCATCACCAAAGCACTTCGAGATCTCGATCCGAAGGTGAAAGCAGCGCTCTCTCTTTCGATCGAACGCATTCGAAAAGTGCACGAAGTGCAACGCCGGAGTGATTCAACGGTTGAAGTGGCTGCGGGTGCCACGGTTGAGGAGCGATGGGTCCCCGTGGACCGCGTCGCACTCTACGTTCCAGGCGGGAGAGCGGTCTATCCAAGCTCTGTGATGATGAATGTGATTCCAGCGCAGATTGCAGGCGTTCCTAGCATCGCGATCCTTTCGCCAGCGCAATCCGAGAACGATGGATGGCCACATCCGACCATCCTTGCGACGGCAGCACTTCTTGATATCGAAGAGATCTATGCATTAGGCGGGGCGATTGCAGTCGCTGCTGCCGCCTACGGCGTCCGTGATAGTGCAGGGAAGGTGATCATGGAGCCGGCCGATATGGTCACAGGACCAGGGAATATCTATGTAGCCGCAGCAAAGCGCGCCCTTAGAGGCATCATTGGAATCGATTCAGAAGCGGGACCGACCGAGATCGCCATCATCGCCGATGATCAGGCAGATCCGAAGACCGTGGCGGCTGATCTCATCAGCCAAGCCGAACATGACACGATTGCAGCGGCGGTGTTGATCACAGACTCACCAGCTCTGGCTGATGATGTCATTCGTGATCTTGGAGTAAGCGTCGAGGCGACGAAACATCGAGATCGGATTCGAGAAGCGCTCGGCGGGATCCAATCTGCAGTCGTCCTTGTCGATTCGTTGGATGATGCAGTGACCGTTGCAAATCACTATGCAGCGGAGCATCTTGAGATCCAGACCAGTGATGAAGGGAAGTGGGCATCAAAGATCAGGAATGCAGGCGCAGTCTTTTTGGGTCGGTACACACCTGTTTCGCTCGGGGATTATTCGGCTGGTTCGAACCATGTACTCCCCACAGGTGGCTGTGCTTGCCATTCCAGTGGCCTATCGGTCCAAAGTTTCTTACGCGGCCTTCACTTCGTCCGATACGAGAAATCTGCCTTGCAGGAAGTGGCCGATGCAGTAGTGACACTGGCAGAGGCAGAGAATCTTCCAGCTCATGGTCAAGCGATACGTGTGAGATTCGATGATTAAGGATTGGCCAGAATGGCTTCCGCTCCGTGCCACTTTGAGGAGCCGAACTCCTTACGGAGCGCCCCAGGTGGATGCAGCGGCACGTCTCAATACCAACGAGAATCCCTATTCGATACCTGAATCAGTCTCGAGACGGATCGAAGAATCTATCCGCGAGGTGCTTCGGAACCTCAACAGATATCCCGATCGCGATGTCATCGAATTACGGCGCGCTATCGCAACTTACGTCATGAAGCATCTTGGGCCAGGGAATCAAGCACAAAGGAATCAGTTCGAAGTAAGCGAGGCCAACATCTGGCCCGCCAATGGCAGCAATGAGGTACTGCAATCAATCCTCCTTGCCTTCGGTGAGAGCGTCGCTGGTTTTACACCTTCTTACTCCATGCATCCGATCTTGACCGAAGCGGTCGGGAAGCCTTTCAAGCAGGTGCCACTCAAATCAGACTTCACGCCAGACCTTGAATTGTTACGGGGTTTCCTTGCAGCGAAACGTCCGACCATCTTCTTCCTCACTACTCCGAACAATCCGACTGGGCGTTCCGTCACATTGGAGACGGTGAGAGAAATCGCTCTCATGACAGCCGAGAACGGCGGTCTACTCGTCGTCGATGAGGCCTACGGTGAGTTCTCCGCTGTGCCAAGCGCCATCAATCTGATTGCGGAGATTCCTTCCATAGTGGTGGTTCGCACCATGAGCAAGGCCTTCGCATTCGCTGGTGCTCGCGTCGGCTACGCCATCGCCCGCCCTGAGGTCGTCGACGCGCTTCAACTCGTTCGCCTTCCGTATCACCTCAGCGCAATCACACAAGCTGCTGCAATCGCAGCACTCCGAGAAGATGAGACGCTTTTATCTGAGGTTGAGGAGATCAAACGGGATCGCAACCTCGTGGCAGCTGAATTGGCGTCGATGGGATTCGAGGTTATCCCGAGTGATGCGAACTTCATCCTCTTCAGAGGCTTCACCTCGATACCTTCTCTCGTAGGCCAGGGGAGTGGCGATCTATGGCGTGCTCTCTTGGACCAAGGGGTACTCATTCGAGATGTAGGAATCCCAGGCGCCCTTCGGGTCACCATCGGGCGTAAAGAAGAGAACGAAGCATTCATCAATGCGCTTCGGCGACTAATTGCTGGGTAGTAATCTTGAAACCAGTGGACCGTCAAGAAGAGATGAAGTGAGTGAGATGAGAATCGCAAAGATAGAGCGCGTCACCAAGGAATCATCGGTATCGATCGATCTCAATCTCGATGGTTCAGGGCACATTGATGTCAGCACGGGAGTTCCCTTCTTCGATCACATGCTCTCTCAATTGGGGAAGCACTCAGGGTTTGATTTGACGGTTAAGACCACTGGCGATGTCGATGTCGATTCACACCACACGGTCGAGGATACGTCGCTTGCATTTGGCGAAGCACTTCGCACTGCGCTAGGAGATAAGAGCGGCATTCGAAGGTTTGGTGACGCTTTAGTGCCACTCGACGAAGTCTTGGTTCAAGCAGCAGTCGATCTATCCGGTCGACCTTATCTCGTGCATCGTCAACCAGAGATTGTCGAGTTGATCGGCACTTTCGATACGACGCTTGGCAAGCACATCTGGGAGTCGATCGTCGCCGAGGCTCGCATTGCGCTCCATATACGAGTCTTGGAAGGTCGCAACGCCCACCACGTCTTCGAAGCGCAATTCAAAGCAGTTGCACGTGCGCTGCGTGATGCGGTCGCGCTCGATGGTCGCGTCAGTGGGATTCCATCAACCAAAGGAACTCTTTGATAGCGCTCCTTGATTATGGATCTGGGAATCTCCGTTCCGCAGAACGTGCCCTAGCAACAACTGGCAAGGAAGTACTGATCACTTCGGATTTCGAGACTTGTCTTGAGGCCGAGGGTTTAGTCGTTCCCGGTGTCGGCGCATTTGGCAGGTGCATGGCGGGGCTGGAGCGTGTACGTGGTGGCGAATTGATTCGGAGAAGATTTGAATTGGAACGGCCGACCCTAGGTATCTGCATCGGAATGCAGATCCTCTTCGCTTCAAGTAGCGAGAGTCCTGATGTTGATGGCGTTGCACTCTTTCCGGATCGTATCGAGAGACTAGACGCACCGATTGTTCCCCATATGGGATGGAATCGCGTGAAGTGTTCTGATTCTTCATCTCTCTTCCATGGATTAGAAGATGAACAGTTCTACTTCGTTCATTCCTACGCGGTTAAGGCCATCTCCACGGATGCGATCCATCAGCCTCGTGCGAGTATGAGTTCGTATGGCGAAGCCTTCGTAGCTGCTATCGAACATGGCTCTCTATCAGCCACCCAGTTTCACCCAGAGAAAAGTGGATCTGCAGGATTGCAGTTACTGGATAATTGGGTCAGTGCTTTCAATTGAGTCGTGACGTGAATGAGAACGGAGTCGATAGTGGACCGCGGTGAAGTCGTAGTGGAACCTGCACTCACCATCATTCCGGCTATCGACATCAAGGATGGACGCGCAGTCAGACTCCACCAGGGTCGTGCCACTGAAGTGACTGATTATGGGGACCCGTTGGAGCGCGCTTATGAGTTTGAGCGGACTGGGGCGAAGTGGCTTCATGTCGTCGACCTAGACGCCGCATTCGGAAACGGAAGCAATCGCGCGATCGTTGAATCCATCGTCGGTAATCTGGATGTCTCGGTAGAAGTTTCAGGAGGTATCCGCGATACCGCATCTGTGGAACGTGCGCTTGAGACGGGTGCTCATCGCATCATCCTGGGAACGGCCGCAATCGAAGATCCTGAGTGGGGCGCGCAGATGATCGCGCAGCATCCCGATCGCATCGCGATCGGATTGGATCTTCGTGACGGAAATGTGGCGACTCGTGGCTGGACAGAGAGCGGTGGCCCAGTCCGGGATTTCATCACACTTTTCGATGCAGCGGGTTGCCGTTGTTACATGGTCACCGATATCTCCAAAGACGGAACATTGGCAGGACCTAATCTCAATCTACTTAGCGATATTGCGTCGATCACGAGTGCATCCGTGATCGCGTCAGGGGGCGTTTCCTCACTCGAGGACATTGCGGCGGTAAGAAGATTGGTTCCATGCGGCGTCACTTCTCTCATTATCGGCAAGGCGCTCTATGAAGGTGCCTTCACGGTTGCCGAAGCGTGCGAAGTAGCCGAACGTTCTTGAGGAATCTTTGATTATGGGAAAGTCATCGAACGTTGTTACCCAAGGTAATCTCTCCGTTCGAGTGATCCCATGCCTCGATGTGAAGGATGGGCGAGTGGTGAAAGGCACCCAGTTCCAAGATCTACAAGATGCTGGAGATCCCGTGGAGTTGGCCAAGCGATATGGCGATGAAGGTGCCGATGAATTGACCTTCCTTGATATCTCTGCGAGCGAAGAAGGTCGTGCGACGACATTAGAAGTCGTACGTCGAACGGCGGAGCAAGTCTTCATACCTCTCACGGTGGGCGGTGGTGTGCGTTCGGTTGAGGACGTCGATCGATTATTGCGCGCCGGTGCAGACAAGGTTGCAGTCAATACCGCTGCGATCAATCGGCCAGAGTTGATCGATGAGATTGCTCGGAACTTCGGCTCTCAGGTATTGGTCATCTCGATCGACGCACGGCGTGCGGATCAACAAGAAAGCTGCTTCGAAGTGACGACTCATGGTGGCAAGGTGAGCGCGGATCGAGATGCTCTTAAGTGGGCTAAGGAAGCTGCTGAACGCGGAGTTGGTGAAGTACTTCTTAACTCCATGGACGCCGATGGGACGCGAGATGGCTTCGATGTCGAGATGATCACTCGTTTCAGAAATGAGTTACAGATCCCTCTCATTGCAAGCGGAGGAGCGGGCAGAATCGAAGATTTCCCCAAGGCTCTCCATGCGGGCGCCGACGCGGTGCTTGCCGCAAGCGTCTTCCACTATGGAGTGCTCACCATCGAAGCAGTCAAACGAGAGATCGCTCAATCTGGCTTTCCAATTCGTCCTGTGCCAATCCATTGATTGATCACTCCATGCGAGAAGATATGGGAATGGCGATCGACCAAGCGAAGTTCGATGAGTTGCGAGCCAGTTTTCACGACGAGACTTCGCTGTTGCCGGTGATCGTGCAAGATGATGAGAGCAATGAGGTCCTGATGCTCGCATATCTCTCTCGAGCGTCCCTGGACCAATCGATCGATACAGGAAGGGCTACCTACTTCAGTCGAAGTCGGAATGAGATCTGGGTGAAAGGTGAGACCTCAGGACACCGACAGTGGATCCGTTCGATCTCATTCGACTGCGATAGCGATGCGATCCTTTTTAGGGTGCACCAGGAGGGTGTTGCCTGCCACACCGGAGAGAGAAGCTGTTTCCATCATCGCGTCCTATAAGTCGCTCGCGTGAAGAGGGCTTCCCTATACTCCAGCCATGCCAAAGACACCTAAAGAGAACCCGCGCGCCAATCGTCGTCAAGAGTCCCGTAAGGAAGAAGGCGACAAGGTAACCCGTTGGATCGTCATCAGCATGGTCGCACTCGTCGTCGTGACCGCTGGTGTGGTGAGTCTCTTCTCTCAAGGTGGTGGGAGTGCGGATGAAGACCTCTCTGCTCTCGATAGTTTCCCGATCTCTGAGCCACTGAAATCTGTCGTCTCGGATGCAGACGACAAGGCAATCGTCTTCAATCAAGGCGCACCTTTGAAACTCTCGATTTGGGAGGACTTCCAGTGTCCGGTCTGCCAACAGTTCGAAGCATCATTCGGTACTTACATCGAAGACTTGGTCGAGAGCGGGGAGGCGGAAGTCGCGTTTCACACCGCATCCTTCCTCGGACCTGAATCACGACGTGCCGCCAACGCTGGTTATTGCGCAGCAGATGAAGGACGGTTCCTTGACTTCCATAAGGCGATGTATGCAATTCAGTCACCGATCGAGAATTCAGGATTTTGGAATCCTGATAACTTGATTCGGATCGGAGAGAAGATCGGGATCACCTCCGAGTCCTTTGCGACGTGTGTACGTGATGATGCAAAACGTGACCTCGTCAATACCGTCGCTGAATCCATGATGAAGTACGGAGTCGAAGGCACACCAACTGTCTTCATCAATGGCAAAGAGTGGAATCGAACATCTCCTGCATTCGATCTTGAGGAGTTCCGTGCCGCTGTAGAAGCTGCGAAGACAGAGTAAGCAGACCGATCGGTGGTAGGACTCTCACTACCCTCACCGAGTTCGAGCATCCTCGAGCTCGGCCCGCTTGCCATTCGCTATTACGCACTTGCGATCATCCTTGGGGTAGTGGTTGCGGTCATGGTGGGCAGTCGTCGCGCGCAGGCGATGGGTGCTCCGAAGTCTTTGGTGAGCGACGTCGCGGTACTTGCAGTCCCATTCGGTGTCATCGGGGGCCGGGTCTATCACGTCATCACCACTCCCGAGCCTTACTTCGGAAGTAATGGGGATCCCATCTCTGCGCTCTACATCTGGGAAGGTGGCCTCGGTATCTGGGGTGCGATCTCATTGGGCGCAGTGGGTGCACTCATTGCCTTCAGATACTTGCAGCGAAAGAACGAACTCACCATCTCATTTGCTCAATTCGCGGATGCAATCGCTCCAGGAATCCTTCTTGCACAAGGAATCGGTCGGTTTGGCAATTGGTTCAATCAGGAACTTTTCGGTCGACCCACCGAACTTCCTTGGGGACTTGAGATCGAAGCGCGATATCGACCTATGGGCTTCAGTCAATACGAGACATTCCATCCAACATTCCTTTATGAAGCTATTTGGGTGGTAGTGGTCGCATTGCTTCTGATCAGATTGACGCCTCGGTTAGCACCATATCCTGGCCGCATCTTTGCAGCGTATGTCGCGCTCTATTCTTTAGGTCGTCTCTTCATCGAGCAATTGAGGATAGATACTGCCAACGAGATCCTTGGATTACGCCTCAATACCTTCACTTCGATTGCTGCGATCGTGATCGCTGCTATCGTCTATACGAATATTCGACGACAAGCCGATAGTGGTGAGCATAGGGATGAGGCGAGATAACAGTGCCGATAGAGGACGTGCAACGGCGAAATGAGGATCACCGCACACATCGGTCTGGATGGTTGCGCGCTGCGGTGCTTGGCGCCAATGATGGTCTGGTTTCCATCTCGGCTTTGATGATCGGAGTCGCTTCGGCAGGGGCGAATGATGTCGTCTTCACCGCTGGAATGGCTGGCATCGCTGCAGGAGCCATGTCGATGGCTGTTGGCGAGTACGTATCGGTTCGCTCCCAAAACGATATCGAAGAGGCGGATCGTGAACTGGAAGTACAACATCTTGCGGAAGATCCGGAGGGCGAACTCGAAGAGTTGACCCTGATCTATATGGAGCGCGGGCTTTCAAGAGGACTCGCAGAGCAAGTCGCTCGTGAGCTTCATGAGAGGGATGCGCTTGCCGCTCACCTGCGCGACGAATTGGGGCAATTCCATCTCACTCGTGCACGGCCCTTTCAGGCGGCATTCGCCTCCGCATTGAGCTTTGTAGCTGGTGGCGCTATACCGATTCTCGGCGCACTGGCACCTACCTTGGGTGGCAAAGTCGTGACTATCGTGGCTATCACTATCGTCGGATTGATTGCAGCGGGGATCTTCAGCGGTAAGACCTCAGGTTCCTCCATTCCTCGCGCTGTGATTCGAATAGTGGCAGGGGGCTCCTTGGGCATGTTGATCACGGCAGGAATCGGTCAGCTCTTCCACATCTCAGGAATTTGACGAGACCGGTGCGCTATTTGAACGCCATTGCTCCGATAGCGTAATCAGTGGGCTGAGGCGTAGACTTCATCACCCTTTCAAGTTTCACGGGCCATCGTCGTCCCGAAGCATCAATTGTCTTCCTGAGGATTCCTGACCATGGCTTTTCACCTGAGTACGCCAGAGCGACAAGGTCTCTACGACCCTTCGTTCGAGCATGACGCATGCGGTGTTGCGATGGTGGCGACTCTCAATAGGAAATCCACTCACGATATCGTCGAAGCTGGACTGCAAGCGCTTCGAAACTTAGAACATCGTGGGGCATCCGGTGCCGAAGTCAATAGTGGTGATGGCGCCGGCATTCTGATCCAGATGCCTGATCGCTTCCTACGTGCGGTCGTCGATTTCCCACTTCCAGAGGTCGGTCATTACGCGGCAGGTATCGCCTTCATTCAGCAGAAGGATTTCGACGAAACACTTCTCAAGAAGATCGCGATGGAGGAGGGAGTCTCGTTACTGGGTTGGCGTGACGTACCCGTAGATCCATCCGATCTTGGAGCAACTGCCATTTCGACGATGCCTACCTTCAAACAACTCTTCATCTCCGCAACGGATGGCTCTCACGGCATGGAGTTGGAGCGAAAGGCATTCTGCTTCCGCAAGCGTGTGGAGCATGCACTACCGATCTACTTTCCTTCGCTCTCGTCTCGGACCATGGTCTATAAAGGCATGTTGACCACGGGTCAACTCCAGCCATTCTTCCCAGACCTCTCTGATCCACGATTCGAGTCGAAACTTGCGCTCGTCCATTCCCGCTTCTCAACCAACACCTTCCCTTCCTGGCCACTCGCTCATCCGTATCGCTTCATCGCACATAACGGCGAGATCAACACTGTCCGCGGCAATAGAAACTGGATGTCGGCACGAGAATCGCTCTTGGCAAGCGAAGTGATTCCAGGTGAGATCTCACGATTATTGCCGATCGTGAATCCTGATGGCTCTGATTCTGCTTCGTTTGATGAGGTTCTGGAGCTTCTCTATCTCGGTGGTCGTTCGCTGCCACATGCCATCTTGATGATGATTCCCGAAGCGTGGGAGAACCATGAAACGATGTCGAAGGCTCGTAAGGACTTCTATCGTTTCCATGCCTCACTCATGGAGCCATGGGATGGTCCAGCGTGTGTAACCTTCACAGACGGAAGAGTCGTTGGTGCCGTCCTTGATCGAAATGGTTTGCGCCCATCGAGATTCTGGGTCACCAAAGATGGAATGGTGATCCTTTCAAGCGAAGTCGGTGTCTTGGATGTTCCAGCCGATGAGGTCGAACGCAAAGGTCGGTTACAACCAGGGAAGATGTTTCTTGTCGACATCGAAGATGGTCGTGTCATAGAAGACGACGAGATCAAGGACGAGCTCGCCAGTTCGGCCCCTTATGGCGAATGGTTGAAGCAAGGGATCGTCCGACTGGCCGATCTTCCGGCGCGCGAACATATCTTCTACCCACATTCATCCGTGGTTCGGCGACAGCGTGCATTTGGATACACGGAGGAAGAACTCCGCGTGATCCTGGCGCCGATGGCAAAGTCAGCGGCGGAGCCGATCGGTTCGATGGGTACTGACACTCCGATTGCTGCTCTCTCCGAAAAACCACGATTGCTCTTCGATTACTTCACTCAACTTTTTGCGCAGGTGACGAATCCGCCGCTCGATGCGATACGTGAAGAGCTTGTGACCTCACTCGGTGGTTCTCTTGGTCCCGAACACAATCTTCTAGATCCAGGTCCGGAGTCATGCCGTCAGATCTCGCTCGCATTCCCCGTAATAGACAATGATGAATTGGCGAAGATCATCCATGTCAATGTCGATGGCGATCATCCAGGATTCTCGGCACATGTCGTTCGAGGGCTCTTCCCGATAGCCAAAGGCGGTGCAGGACTGACTGCGCGAATCGAGGAGATATGCGCTGAGGTCTCGGCAGCCATCGACGAGGGTGCGCACATGATCGTGCTCTCTGATCGCGATGGAGATGGAGAGAATGCGCCGATTCCTTCGCTGCTTTTGACCGCCGCAGTGCATCATCACTTGATCAGGGAGAAGTCGCGCACACGTGTCGGATTGATCGTCGAAAGTGGTGAGGTTCGCGAAGTTCATCACGTCGCTCTCTTGATCGGCTTTGGTGCCGCAGCAGTCAATCCATATTTGGCGATGGAGAGCGTCGAGGATCTAGTTCTTCAAGGCGCTATCACGGGGATCAGTCCCGAGAAGGCGGTTCGCAACTTGATCAAGGCGCTCGGTAAAGGCGTCCTCAAGGTTATGTCGAAGATGGGAATCTCGACCATCGCCTCCTACACAGGCGCACAAGTCTTCGAAGCAATAGGGCTCGCCAAACCACTCATCGATAGATATTTCGTCGGGTGCACATCAAGGCTTGGTGGAGTCGATATCGATGTCATCGCAGAAGAGACCATCGCTCGTCATCACATCGCTTATCCACCGGGCGGAGAGATCCCGGGGAGCAAGAAACTTCCCATCGGCGGTGAGTATCAATGGCGACGCGAAGGTGAACCTCACCTGTTTGACCCCGAGACGGTCTTCACATTGCAACATTCGACGAGACAGAAGCGTTACGACGTATTCAAGAGATATACCTCACGCGTCAATGATCAAAGTAAGAGATTGATGACTCTTCGCGGTCTCTTCGAATTCAAAGAAGGCGTTCGTACGTCGATTCCGATCGAAGAAGTTGAACCAGCAAGCGAGATCATCAAGCGGTTCTCGACTGGTGCTATGAGCTATGGATCAATCTCACAGGAAGCGCATGAGACTCTTGCCATTGCGATGAATCGCATCGGAGGTAAGTCCAATACAGGTGAAGGAGGCGAGGATTCATCTCGCTATCAACCTCTGCCAAACGGAGATTCGAAGCGTTCTGCGATCAAGCAGGTTGCAAGTGGACGCTTCGGCGTCACAAGCGAATATCTGGTCAACGGTGACGACATCCAGATCAAAATGGCACAAGGTGCGAAGCCAGGTGAAGGCGGGCAATTGCCCGGAAACAAGATCTACCCCTGGATCGCGAAGGTACGTCACTCGACTCCAGGTGTCGGACTGATCTCACCGCCTCCTCATCACGACATCTATTCGATCGAGGATCTCGCACAACTCATCCATGACCTTAAGAATGCGAATGAGAATGCAAGAGTGCACGTCAAATTGGTTGCGGAGGTCGGAGTCGGCACTGTCGCCGCTGGTGTCAGCAAGGCTCATGCGGATGTAGTTTTGATTTCGGGACATGACGGTGGAACAGGTGCCTCTCCGCTCACTTCACTCAAGCATGCTGGTGCGCCATGGGAGTTGGGGCTCGCCGAGACTCAACAAACCTTGATGCTCAATGGTCTCCGCGATCGCATCGTGGTTCAAACCGACGGTCAGATGAAGACTGGTCGCGATGTAGTCATCGCCGCTCTCCTTGGAGCAGAGGAATATGGATTCGCAACAGCGCCGCTTGTCGTCTCTGGTTGCATCATGATGCGCGTCTGTCATCTCGACACATGTCCGGTCGGAGTCGCGACACAGAACCCCGAATTGCGGAAGAAATTCACCGGGAAACCTGAGTTCGTTGAGACCTTCTTCGAGTACATCGCCGAGGAAGTACGCGAAGTCCTGGCAACTCTGGGGTTCAGGACTCTTGATGAGGCAATCGGTGCCGTAGAACTACTCGATACTCGGGCGGCGATCGATCACTGGAAGGCGAGCGGACTTGATCTCGCTCCGATCCTTCATTTCCCAGATTCACTCAAAGACGCGCCACGTAGACATCGAGTCAAACAAGATCATGGTCTAGATCGGGCCTTGGATCGCACATTGATCGAGTTAGCCAAGCCGGCTCTCGATCGCGGTGAGAACATCAATCTTGAGTTCTCGATTAAGAACGGGAATCGGACTGTAGGCACGATGCTTGGGTCCGCGATGACCCGAAGTGGTCGTAAATTCATAGATGATGCGATCACCGTGACCTTCCACGGCTCTGCAGGGCAGTCCTTTGGCGCATTCATTCCGAAAGGACTCACGCTAAGGATCTATGGCGATGCCAACGATTACGTTGCGAAAGGTATCTCTGGGGGACGCGTCATAGTTCGCCCCGACGAAAGGGCGACTTTCTCATCGGAGAAGAATGTGATCGCTGGAAACGTCATCGGTTATGGCGCGACATCAGGTGAGATCCTGATTCGTGGAGTGGTTGGTGAGCGATTCTGCGTGAGGAACTCAGGCGCATCTGCGATCGCTGAATCAGTCGGAGATCATGGCTGCGAGTACATGACTGGTGGAACTGTGGTCGTCCTCGGTCCAACGGGGCGAAACTTTGCCGCCGGAATGTCGGGAGGCGTTGCGTTCTTGCTCGATGTCGATCCGATGAAGGTCAACAGTGAGATGGTCGATCTCTCTTCGGCACAAAGCGCTGAGCCATCGTTGCAATCACGGCTCCACGATCTAATTTCCAAGTTCCATGCTGAGACCGGATCTGAGATCGCTCGCGTACTCCTATCTGATTGGCAAGTCGCTTTGAGTCGTTTCACCTTGGTAATGCCGAGGGATTATCGACGAGTCCTTGACGCAATCGCTCGTGCTGAACGTGAGGGTTTGGATGTCGAGAAAGTCGTGATGGAGGCTAGCAATGGCTGATCCCAAGGGATTCCTCAAGACGGAGCGGAAGGTTCCGCAGCGACGACCAGTAGACATCAGAATCCGAGATTGGAAAGAGGTCTATAAGGAGCAGGACTTCACGGAACTACAACAGCAGGCCGGTCGCTGCATGGATTGTGGTATCCCGTTCTGCCACCAAGGATGTCCATTGGGCAATCTGATTCCGGAGTGGAATGACTTGATCTGGCGTGGCGAGAAGGAAGAAGCGATTGCGCGACTGCATGCCACCAATAATTTCCCTGAATTCACCGGTCGACTCTGTCCAGCCCCCTGTGAGACTGCCTGTGTTGTTGGTATCAACGCGGACCCCGTGACGATCAAACAAGTCGAACTCCGCACCATCGAAGAGGCATTCGATAGAGGACATGTGGTCCCGCAGCAACCAGATCGAATTACGGGAAAGATCGTGGCCGTCATCGGTAGCGGGCCAGCAGGCTTGGCAGCGGCGCAACAACTCACGCGAGCTGGACATACTGTGGTGGTCTATGAACGCGCACCCAGGATCGGCGGCCTTCTTCGTTATGGCATTCCAGAGTTCAAGATGGAGAAGCGGATCTTGGATCGACGACTGGCACAGATGGAGCGAGAAGGAACACGTTTCAGGCCAGGTGTCGAAGTCGGTAAGGATCTCTCCGTAGCAGACCTCAAGGCTCGTTATGACGCAGTGATCTTGGCTACCGGTGCTACCCGATGGCGCGATCTCGAGATTCCCGGCCGAGAATTCATGGGGATCTATCAAGCGATGGAGTACTTGCCATGGGGTAACAAGCAGGCGTTAGGTGAACTCTCTTCACCACCACAGATCGATGCAGCAGGAAAGCGCGTCGTGATTCTCGGTGGTGGTGATACTGGAGCAGACTGTCTTGGAACTGCTCATCGACAAGGCGCAGCTTCAGTGACACAGATAGAGATCATGCCAAGACCGACGGATGAGAGACCGGTCAATCAGCCGTGGCCCACTTATCCGATGACGTATCGCGTTAGCAGTGCACACGAAGAAGGTGGTGAACGGGTCTACTCCATCGCAACGCAAGAATTCCTTGGCGATGATCAGGGTCGCCTTCGTGCCCTTAAGGTCGTCGAGACTCGATTCGAGAACGGGAAGTTCTCTCCGATTCCAGGTACAGAACATGAGATCGAATGCGACATGGTCTTCCTTGCCATGGGATTCACTGGTCCGGAGAAGTCACCGCTGATGGATGATCTCGGTATTACGCTCACAGAGCGTGGCCTGATCGCACGCGATGATCACTATCAAACCAATCTTGAGAATGTCTTCGTCTGTGGTGATGCAGGTCGAGGACAATCTTTGATCGTTTGGGCGATAGCGGAAGGTCGCAGTGCTGCTGCTGAAGTGGATCGATATTTGACGGGACGCGATCAACTTCCAGTCACCATCGCTGCAAGCGAGAGGCCACTTGCACTCTGATTCCAGCATTGAGTTCGATGGATAGTTCGACAGGTAGCTCGACAGATAGGATGTGTCAGTGTTCGCAGCGATGGACTTGAAGCGTAGAGCCAAGATCGTCTGCACCATCGGTCCTGCAGTCGCTACCGAAGTGAAGATCAAGGAGTTGATTGCGGCTGGCATGAATGTCGCGAGGCTCAATCTCTCCCATGGCGATTATTCAGAGCATGAGCGTGTCTATTCACTGATTCGTAAAGGTGCGGAAGCAGCCGGACGCCCAGTCGCGATTCTGGTTGACCTGCAAGGTCCGAAGATCAGGCTAGGTCGATTCAGTAACGGTCCACATAAACTCACAAAAGGTGACACTTTCACCATCACGATTGATGAGATTGACGGAACAGCTCAACGAGCGAGCACCACTTATAAAGGGTTACCTGGTGACTGTTCGGTGAATGACTTGGTCTTGATCGATGACGGCAGCATCATGGCTCGGGTCACGAACGTGTCGGAGCGTGATGTCGTTACCGAGATCATCCAGGGTGGCGCAGTAAGCAACAACAAAGGAATCAATCTCCCAGGAGTCGCAGTATCCGTTCCGGCGATGTCAGAGAAGGATAAAGATGACCTTCGGTGGGCTTTGAAGGTCGGTGCTGATCTGATCGCACTCTCATTCGTTCGTTCGGCTACGGATATCGATGAAGCACTTGAGATCATGCGTGGTGCTGGACTGCGACTTCCAGTGATCGCCAAGATCGAGAAGCCTCAGGCAGTAGAGAACCTCGATGAGATCATCGAAGCTTTCGACGGATTGATGGTCGCTCGGGGAGATCTCGGCGTCGAGCTTCCGTTCGAGGATGTTCCGATGGTGCAAAAACGTTGCATCACGGCAGCGCGAGAGATGGCCAAACCTGTCATCGTCGCAACACAAATGCTCGATTCGATGATCAATAATCCCCGCCCGACTCGAGCCGAGGCCACAGATTGTGCGAACGCAGTACTTGATGGAGCCGATGCATTGATGCTCTCTGGGGAGACGAGTGTCGGCCAATTCCCGATCGAAGCCGTGCAAACGATGGCCCGGATCATCGAGAAGACTGAGAAGGAAGCACTGGATCTCATCCCAGCACTGAAGCACGCGCCTCGAACGAAGGGAGGCGCGATCACGAAAGCAGCGACCGAGGTCGGAATGATCATCGGAGCGAAGTACCTCGTCGCATTCACTCAAAGCGGCGACTCGGCGCGAAGGATGTCGCGGCTTCGCTGCTCCATCCCGATGTTGGCTTGTACTCCGGAATCATCGACGTACAACCAACTTGCATTGAGTTGGGGAGTCGAGCCGATCATCGTCCCAATGGTGAAGACGACTGACGAGATGGTCCGACAGGTCGATCAGATTCTCATCGAGAGTGGAACCGTGGCGAAAGGGGAGAGCGTCCTGATCGTTGCGGGTTCGCCACCTGGAATCCCTGGTTCGACCAATGCGATGCGTGTACACCTCATCGGCGCAGCGGTCGATGGTTCTGCGGCTGCCTACCGAAATTAGCCTGGCTATAATCGCCACACGCCTCGGTACTCCAACGGTAGAGAGGGCGGTCTCAAACACCGCATAGTGTCGGTTCAAATCCGACTCGAGGCACGTGAGTTACCGGATCGTGGTCGCCGAGGACGAAGCACTGATCCGAATGGACCTGGTCGAGATGCTCTCTGGGGCTGGCTACGACGTCGTCGGTCAGGCGAGTAACGGTAGCGAAGCAATCGAATTGGTCTTGAGTGAGCGTCCAGATCTAGCCATCCTCGACGTGAAGATGCCAATCCTTGATGGCATCTCGGCAGCAGAGAAGATCGTCGAACACTCTGCGGTACTGATCCTCACTGCATTCAGTCAGAAGGAATTGATCGATCGGGCGAGTGCGGCTGGCGCCATCGCGTACGTGGTCAAACCATTCACCTTGCTCGACCTTCAGCCCTCCATAGAGATCGCTATCGCAAGGCATCGACAGATGAAGGCCTTGGAATCCGAAGTTCGAGACATCCATGAACGACTCGAAAGTCGGAAGGTCATCGACCGGGCTAAGGGGATCTTGATGTCGGCGCTCCGACTCTCAGAGCCAGAGGCTTTCGCATGGATTCAAAAGACGGCTATGGATCGACGGGTATCGATGAAGGTCGTCGCTGAAGCCGTCATCAATCCAGACCAAGTTCTGGACTGAGACATTTTGTTCCATTATGTGAGATAGCGGAGAATCAATTCCCGTCAATTATTGAGATTCAACCTCACCTCAGACTAGCCTTGAGCCTCCAAAACTCTCCCTCTGATTGTTGGGGAGAGGAAAAAACAATCGAGAGGCAAAAAATGCAGAAATCACTCAAAGTGACCCTTCTTGCAGTACTTGCGTCCCTTGGCCTCGTCGTCGCTGGTTGCTCCAGTGATGGTGGCGAGAGCTCAGGTCCGCTGAAGATCGGTTCACTTCTTCCTGAGACTGGAAACCTTGCATTCCTTGGTCCACCAGAGTTCGCAGGCGTAGATCTCGCAGTCCAAGAGATCAACGATGCGGGCGGTGTCTTGGGTAACCCAGTCGAGCACCTTCGTGGTGACTCAGGAGATACCTCCACTGATATCGCACAGCAGACTGTCGATGCTCACATCGCAGCAGGCGTCAGTGCGATCGTCGGTGCGGCATCTTCCGGTGTCTCACTCACTGTCATCGACAAGATCACGAGCGCTGGAATCGTTCACTTCTCACCAGCGAACACCTCGCCTGATCTCACAACATATGCCGATGACGGCTTCTACTTCCGTTCCGCTCCACCAGACACCTTCCAGGGTGCAGTCCTCGGTCAGTTGATGGCCAATGACGGAGCAACCAACGCGGTCTTCTTGAACCTCGATGATGCATACGGAAATGGTCTTGCGAAGTACGGCATCGCTGCATTCAGCGGTACTTCGACAAACATCGTCTACAACCCACAGGCAGCAGAGTTCTCTGCTGACGTCGCTAAGGCAAAGGCTGCAAATCCTGATGCCATCGCACTCATCGGTTTCGATGAGACCGCGAAGATCATCGCTGAGATGATCAAGCAGGGTGTTGGTCCAGACAATGTTCCGCTCTACCTCGTAGACGGAAACCTTTCCTCACAGGCTTACAAGGATCTTCCTGCAGGCATCATGGCTGGCGTCAAGGCGACCCTTCCAGGTGTTCTCGCATCAGCGGATCTTCAAGCGAAGCTTCTTGAGGTAGACCCAGCTCTCACCGACTTCTCATATGCCCCAGAGTCATATGACGCAGTCATGTTGATCGCCCTTGCAGCTGAGCAGGGTGGCGCGACCGATGGCACAACCATCCGCGACAACCTCCAGGCAGTCTCTGCAGGTGGCACAAAGTGCTACACCTTTGCAGAGTGCAAGGCGCTCATCGCTGACGGTGAAGATATCGACTTCGATGGTGTCTCCGGACCAATCGAGTTCGACAGCTTCGGTGACCCATCTGTAGCAACAATGGGTATCTATGAGTACACCGCCAACGATGCATTCAAGCCGCTTTCGGATGAATTCATCACCGGCGATGTTCCAGCTCAGGAATAACCTGAAGTAAATCGAAAAGACCCCGGTAGCAATACCGGGGTCTTTTTTAATGCCTTTGCGGATCTATTTCTTATCCAGTCCGAGAGTTCCTAAATAGAGCTCGACTACTTTCGGATCCACAGCGAGACTCTTGCCGCTTCCTTCGTAAGCGTTCTTTCCTTGATCGAGAACATAACCGCGATCAACGATCTGGAGACAACGACGTGCATTCTGTTCCACGATGATCACCGTCACGCCGGTTTGATTGATCCTCCTGACCAGGATGAAGACTTCATCCTGTAGCGCTGGGCTAAGACCTGCGCTCGGTTCATCGAGCAAGAGAACGGATGGACTCATCATCAACGCCCGCGCCATCGCGACCATCTGACGCTCTCCGCCAGAGAGGGATCCGGCCTTTTGATTCCGTCGCTTCGCCAAGGTGGGGAAGAGCTCCATCACGTAGTCGGCACGCTCCTGGAATTTCTCCATGGCCTGAAACGCACCTACTTCAAGGTTCGCCTGGATAGTGAGCGAAGGAAAGACGTTATTGGTCTGCGGCACGAATCCAATGCCACGCTTGACGAGCTCATCGGCACGTTTGTTGGTGATGTCCGTTCCGTCAAGCGTCACGCTTCCTTCGCGAATCTTGACCAATCCGAAGAGCGCTTTGAGGAGTGTCGACTTACCTGCACCATTAGGTCCGATGATCCCAACTAGCTCACCCTGATTCGCATAGAGATCGCAGCCATTGAGGATGTTGACGCCAGGAAGATAACCCGCCACGAGCGCTTTCGCTTCCACTAAAGCAGCCATGGTTATCGACCCTCCTTCGCGTTAGAACCCGATGGTTCCTCAAGGGTGGAGTCGTGGTGTGCACCTAGATAAGCATCAACGACCGCTTGGTTGCGCATCACTTCATCAGGAGTTCCCTCGGCGACGATCTTCCCTTGTGCCATCACGATGACCCAGTCGCTGATATCGCGCACCATATCCATGTCATGTTCTACGAAGAGCACAGTCATTCCCTCGTCGCGTAGCGACTTGATGTGTCCCAGGAGAGATTGCTTGAGCGCTGGGTTGACTCCAGCCATCGGCTCATCGAGCATCACGATCTCCGGATTGACCATGAGAGCGCGGGCCATCTCAAGGAGCTTTCGTTGTCCTCCCGAAAGGGCGGCGGCAAAGTCATCCTTCTTGTCGATCAACTTGAATCTCTCTAAGAGGGCTTCTGCTCGCTCCGTCACTGAGCGTTCTTGATCACGCCATAGCCAACGGAATGGGGAGAGGAAGAGCGATTCACCACGCTGCGATGTCGCAGCTAATCGCATGTTGTCCATCACCGAGAGTCGATAGAGGGACTTGGTCAATTGGAAGGTTCGAACCATTCCGATATTGGCCACCTTATGCGGACCCAGCTTCGAGATCTCAGTACCGTTGAACTTCCAACTTCCCTCTTGGGCGGCGTCGAAACAGGTGAGCAGATTGAAGAGTGTCGTCTTGCCTGCTCCATTCGGTCCGATGAGTGCAGTGATCCCATGACGTTGGACCTGAAGACGATCGACATCTACAGCAGTAAGTCCACCGAAGACTCGTTTGATTCCCTCCGCGACGATGATCGGATCAGGTTTCGCGACACCAGGGAGTGACTCCACTGTGGCAAATGCGTCACGAGCGCGCGCCGCAAAATCGTGATTCTGACTAGGCGCGGGCATCGAGGGCCAATTCCTTTCGGTCGCCGAAGATTCCCTGTGGTCTGAAGATCATGAGAAGCATGAGGCCAAGTCCCACCAACATGAAACGCACTTGCCCGACCTGATTAGGTCCGATCAGCCAATCTGGGACCAGGTCTGCGCTCACTGCTTGACGTAGCGACTGCTCGATGAAGACGAGAAGGAACCAGAAGATGATCGATCCGATGACTGGTGAGAAGACTCGAGCCGCACCACCAAGGATCAAAACGGTGTATGCGAAGAATGTCAGCGCTGTTCCGTAGTTATCGGGTTGGACTGATTGACGAGAGAGCGCATAGACCGCGCCACCGAGCGAACCGATGATTCCGCCGATGATCAACGACTGCATCTTGTAGAGGTAGACGTTCTTCCCTACAGAACGCACCGCTTCCTCATCCTCACGAATCGCCTTCATGACTCGACCCCACGGCGAATTGACGAGCAACCACATGATTCCGAGGACCGCTGCGACGAGCAACCAACCCGTGATCACGACCCATAGGTCATTGGGAGTGAATCGCAAGATTGGCGTCTCAACGCCTGAGGTGAAGGGATTGAGATCGAAGAATTCTTTACCGAACTTTCCAGTGATTCCATCAGAACCACCGAGAGTCTCGTTGAAAGTCGCTGAACGAGCGATCTGTCGCACGATCTCCGCGGCCGCGATCGTGACGATCGCAAGGTAGTCGGCTCGAAGTCGAAGCGTAGGTAATCCCAGAATCAGAGCGAAGACGGTGGAGGTCAGGATGCTGCACGCCAGCGCCGTCCACAGTGAGAATTCATACGAGACGACGAGCACCGCCGTCGTGTAGGCCCCGACGGCAAGGAATCCAGCCTGTCCGAAATTGAGCAAGCCTGTGTAACCAAAATGCATATTGAGGCCGATTGCTGCCAAAGCGAAGATGATGGTATTCACGCCGATCGCAGAACTGAGCGACTGCTGGATGATGAAGAGAATATCCATTTAGCCCACCCGATCCTTCTTGCCAAGGATTCCTTGTGGTCTGACCAAGAGGATGACGATCAGCACGAATAATGCGCCGACATACTTCAATTCGGTCGGGATGAAGAGGGTCGAGAGCTGGATGAAGAGTCCGATTACGAGGGATCCGACGACAGCGCCATGTGCAGTTCCTAGTCCACCAAGCGTCACTGCGGCGAAGATGAGCAAGAGATTGTCTTGACCCATCAAGAAGCTCACACCTTGATTGACCGTGATGATGATGCCGGCATAGGCCGCCAAGAGTGCGCCAAGGATCCATACGGCTCGGATCACTTTCTCCACTTCGACGCCAGAGGCGGAGGCTAGTGCGGGATTGTCAGCGACAGCGCGACTTGCTTTACCCATACGAGTCCGAAGCAACCAAAGAGTCGCAAGTACGAGGAGGAGGATTCCTATAGAGGTAGTGATGATCGACTTAGGTGTGATCGAGACCGGACCGAACTGAAGGCCTGCCTGTCCTGCATATTCCGGTAGTTGACGAGTATCGCCACCGAAGATGAAAAGGAAGAAATAGCGAACCAAGATGGCGAAGCCGATCGAGACGACGAGCATGGCGATCAAACCAGTGCCACGTCTGCGTAGCGGCTTCCACAAGAACTTGTCTTGCAGGTACCCACCGATGAATGCTGCGAAAATCAAAGCGACAGGTACAGCGATGAAGACGCGTAATCCCACAATGGCGCTGAAGAAGTATGTGAGCAGTCCGCCAAGGGCTAGTAACTCACCATGTGCGAAGTTGGTAAGCCCCGTCGTTCCGTAGACCAGATTGAGTCCAAGGGCCGCTAGGGCGATGATCAAGCCCAAGATCGCGCCATCTACGAGCAATTGCATGGTCTGGTTGAAGGTAGAGGAGCGGGTCGCACCTTCCCCGAGCGGGAAGAGAACATTGAGGCTTCCCCTGAGTTGGAGCACGTTGACACGACGTTCTTCAGGGATTCCTTCGGTCAAGGTCTGCCCTTCAGGCAGGGTGCCGAGATCCAACTTGACGTAGAAGTTTCCGGTCTTGGAGACGACGAAACTCCAACTGCCGGTTCCATCGGTAGTTACCGTGCCAAGTGTTTGAACGTCGTCACGGATCGTCAGCGATACTCCAGGTAGCGGATTCTTATCGCTGTCGAGAATGACACCTTTGAGGGTTGCGGTCTCAGCGGATGCGCTAGGGGCGAACGCCAGAGTGAGGAAAGAAGCAAGGAATGAGCAGAGGAGAACCCTCAAAGCCAGTCTGGCCGTCGCTGAGGTCTTCAACAAAATGATCGATTCCCCTGTATCCAGTCGTGGTCTTCGGCGAAGACTCGCGAAGTTTCGCAATAGTAACCAAGGGGCTCACCCCGCGCATTAACTTTCGTACATCAGTTGGCGCTTATCTGAGCGTGAATCCGCCCGTCTCATGATGTGGAACAGGGGTTCTTCCACCTTATTCTGTTACGGAAGCGGTTGTGGGGGTCGATCCAAAATCAGACAGGTCAATCTCGCCGTGCAAGTCTTGACACCTTCATCTGTCGTGATGACGACTTCATAGCAGGTCACCGTCTTGCCCAGGGATATAGCGGTAGCGACTCCTGTGACGAACCCTGAAGTCGCTGACTTGTGGTGAGTACACGAGATCTCAATACCAACCGATGTCCGATTGAGCCCTGCGTGGAGT
The DNA here is from genome assembly GCA_049459795.1 of Candidatus Nanopelagicaceae bacterium. Taxonomy (GTDB): domain Bacteria; phylum Actinomycetota; class Actinomycetes; order Nanopelagicales; family Nanopelagicaceae; genus SYAN01. Next base: position 23,196 of record JBMUDS010000006.1, read on the forward strand.
TGAGATGCGATCGAACCCAATCCCTCTGCCAAGACAGCATTGGCTCCACCATGGAGAAGTCCGATCGGTTGGCGATTGCCTTCCACGGGCATCCGGCCGACGACTCTGTGAGGCGATGCCTCAAGAATCTCGATACCCATCTTGGCTCCGAGTTCGCCGCTGCCACGTTTGAGCAGGAATTCCATGTAATCGGTGATCTCGCCATCGGACATGCGGCGATGATAGCGATGTAGCGTCACCTAGTCGCTATGGCACACTCATCATCATGGCGCAGAAGAAATTGCTGTTGCTCGACGGTCACTCGTTGGCCTATCGCGCCTTCTACGCCCTGCCGGTAGAGAACTTCTCGACTTCTTCTGGTCAACCGACCAATGCCATCTATGGTTTCGCATCCATGCTGATCAATCTCTTGGCGCAAGAGAAACCGGATCGAGTCATCGTCGCATTCGATGTCTCTCGCAAGACATTCAGGAGTGAGCGATTCCCTGACTACAAAGCCAATCGTGCTCGCTCACCAGAGGAGTTTCGTTCGCAACTCTCCTTCATCTCGGAAGTCTTAGAAGCCTTCAATATCCCAGTCATCGAACGAGAGGGGTATGAGGCCGACGATTTGATCGCGACGCTGACGAGACTGGCGAAAGAACGTGACGCGAAGGTCGAAGTCATGATCACTACCGGGGATAGAGATTCTTTCCAGTTGATTCGCCCAGGTGTCACCGTGCTCTATCCGAAGAAGGGAGTCACAGATCTGGCACGGATGGATAGCGATGCAGTAGTCGAGCGCTATGGCATCACCCCAACTCAATACCCAGATTTCGCAGCGCTCCGCGGCGACCCCAGCGATAACTTGCCGTCCATCCCAGGTGTCGGCGAGAAAACTGCGGTCAAGTGGATCCAAGAGCATGGCTCGCTTCAGGATCTCGTGGCACATGCGGATCAGGTTCCGGGGAAGGCAGGCGAGTCATTTCGAAGCTCGTTATCGCAAGTGCTCTTGAATCGAGAACTCACACATCTTCTTGATGATGTTCCGCTAGAGGACGCCGTTGTGCAACAACTCTTGGATGATCTCTGGCGAGGCATCAACAAAGGGAAGGTGGTGGATCTCTTCGATCACCTCGAGATAAGGACCTTGAAGGATCGACTTGGGAAACTGCCACAGCAAGGCGGGACGACAAATGCCGTTTCCTCAGAGCCGAAGAGATTCTCTATTCGCCAGGTCAGCGAATCCGATCTGAAAGCTGAGTGCAAAGGCGAAGTGGCCATGCTCTTCTCGGATCCCGATCGAGTCGGTGAGGCGGTTGCGATTTCTCCACGAGAGGGAGAGGTGATCTGGAGCGAGGTTCGATCGATCGAAGGATTCATGAGAGATGTCGTGAAGATCTCGCCTGAATTCTCGTTCTTCGGCCATGGCGTCAAATCAAAGCTCCGCAGGTTCGACGAAACTATCCCGGTACCTCTGACTTTCGACACCGAGTTAGGTGGATATCTACTCAATCCGGGTCAACGCGATCTCGATCTCGAGACCTTGCTACGCGAACACTGCGACTATCAAGGAAGCCAAGCAGATTCGGCCGATACCGAAACGCTAGGACTCTTCAGTGGGGATTCATTTACGCCGGAAATGGCTGGATACCTCTGGCGACTGCGAGAGATCTTCGAAGTTGCACTCATCGAGACAGAGCAATTGGATCTACTACGACGGATCGAACTCCCTCTTACTCTGATCCTTGCTCATGTCGAGCATCGTGGAATCGGATTCGATACTGAAAAGGCAGAGCGGCTTCGGGATCATTACCTCACCGAAGCGAAAGAGGAGAGCGATGCTGCATTCAAAGCGGCAGGGCGCGAATTCAATGTCAATTCACCGAAGCAGCTCCAAACCATCCTCTTCGATGAATTGAAGTTACCGAAGACAAAACGGATCAAGAGTGGCTACAGCACTGATGCGGACTCGCTCACCTGGCTCTATAACGAGACCAAACATCCACTCTTGACCGCTCTCCTTCGTATCCGTGAAGTAAACAAATTGGCAAGCATCACTGATGGTCTGATCTCCGCTGCCAAGGAGGATCGGATCCATACGACATTCCAGCAGACGATCACTGCGACTGGAAGGCTCTCGTCGATAGATCCGAATCTGCAGAACATCCCTATCCGCTCTGAAGAAGGTAGAAAGATTCGGGATTGTTTCATCGCACAGTCGCCCTATCGGTCGCTCATGACCGCTGACTACAGTCAGATCGAGATGCGGATCATGGCTCATCTTTCTGGCGACGCTGGTCTGATCGCTGCATTCGCATCGGGGGAGGATCTCCACAACACCGTTGGTGCCCGCGTCTTCGGCGTACCGAACTCTGACGTGACACCGGAGATGCGGCGAATCGTCAAAGCGATGTCATATGGGTTGGCCTATGGATTATCGGCATACGGGTTGGCACAACAACTCGATCTCTCACCAGGAGAAGCGCAACGGCTGATGGATGACTACTTCGTTCGTTTTGGTGGAATCCGTGACTACTTGCAAGCAGTCGTTCAGGAGGCTCGCGACAAGGGTTATACCCAGACTCTTCTCGGTCGTCGCCGATACCTTCCAGACCTCATGAGTGACAATCGACAGCGACGCGAGATGGCAGAGCGGATGGCGCTCAATGCTCCGATCCAGGGCTCGGCTGCTGACATCATCAAGATCGCCATGGTGGCAGTGGAATCAGAGATCGACCGCGCAGGCCTTGCATCTCGGATGATCCTGCAGGTCCATGACGAGTTGATACTTGAAGTGGCTCCTCGTGAAGAAGTTGAATTGGAAGCGATAGTGCGAAAGGCGATGGGAGAGGCTTTCAAGCTCGATGTCGCCCTTGAGGTCAATGTGGGCGTGGGGAGTAGTTGGGATAGCGCCGCCCACTAGGGCCGGTTTGACCCATCATCGCGGCTCTAAGTACCCTTCGCCTGCCTCGAAAGAGCGATATTCGCTGGATCTGTCGGTTCCATTCTCTTCAATCCTCCGGAAATCTCCTTACTTGGCTGTCCTTGTCCCTACTAGTCCCTTGTCCATCGGAGCATCTTGTCTACCAATATCACACTCAATGACGTCGGAACTGCTGAGGATTTCCTCGCAGCAATCGAAGGCACAATTAAGAATTTCAATGATGGCGATCTTGTCTCAGGCATCGTCGTCCAGGTCGACCGCGAAGAGGTACTCCTCGATATCGGTTACAAGACCGAAGGTGTGATTCCATCACGCGAACTCTCCATTAGAAATGACCTTGATCCTTCTGAGATCGTTAAGGTCGGAGATCGCGTAGAAGCTCTTGTTCTTACCAAAGAGGATAAAGAAGGACGACTCATCCTCTCCAAGAAGCGCGCTCAGTATGAGAAGGCGTGGGGAGAGATCGAAGAGAAGAAGGAACGCGACGAAGTCGTCGTAGGTACGGTCATCGAAGTGGTCAAGGGTGGCCTCATCGTCGATATCGGTTTGCGTGGATTCTTGCCAGCATCGCTCGTCGAGCTACGACGTGTTCGGGACCTGACTCCATATATCGGAAAGCAAGTCGAAGCGCGCATCATTGAGCTCGATAAGAATCGCAACAATGTGGTTCTCTCCAGAAGGGCGTACTTGGAGCAGACTCAATCCGAGTCACGAACATCCTTCCTCAATCAATTACAACGCGGTCAAGTTCGCTCTGGAACGGTCTCCTCGATCGTCAACTTCGGAGCATTCGTCGACCTCGGTGGCGTAGATGGTCTCGTGCATGTCTCTGAACTCTCATGGAAGCACATCGATCACCCAGGTGAAGTTGTCGCCGTCGGCGACGAGGTAACGGTGGAAGTTCTCGAGGTCGATTTCGAGCGTGAGCGGGTCTCGCTCTCCTTGAAGGCAACCCAAGAGGATCCTTGGCAGGCCTTTGCGCGCACACACACCATCGGGCAAGTCGTACCGGGTGAAGTGACCAAGTTGGTCCCATTCGGCGCATTCATCCGAGTATTCGACGGCATCGAAGGATTGGTCCACATCTCCGAACTAGCAGAGCGCCACGTCGAGATTCCAGAGCAGGTAGTTCAGGTTGGCGATCAGCTCTTCGTGAAGATCATCGATATCGATCTTGAGCGACGAAGGATCTCGCTATCGCTCAAGCAAGCGAACGAGGGCCATGACGTTGAGATCGAAGCCTTCGATCCGACCCAATATGGCATGACTGCTCGTTATGACGAAAACGGCAACTTCATCTATCCAGAAGGTTTCGATCCAGAGAGCCAAGAGTGGAAGCCAGGCTTCGAGAAGGAACGTGAAGAGTGGGAGCGTCAGTACGCTGAAGCCCAAGCTCGCTTCCTTGCCCATAAGAAGCAGAAGGCGGAAGCGAAAGCCGCAGATGCGATTGCTGCTACATCAGAGAGCAGCGAAGCTGTGGAAGCGACAGCTACGGGAGCGAACGAGTAGTTTTCCTCCTGTGTTGACCGTTGCTCTCACTGGAGGTATCGGTTCTGGCAAGTCACTGGCAGGGGAGTACTTCGAAGCCCTTGGCGCAATCGTCATCGACTCCGACCAACTCGCTCGTGATGTGATCGAACGAGGAAGTGACGGTTTCGATCAGGTCATCGATCGCTTTGGTGATGGCATCCTGAAAGATGGTGAGATCGATCGCACGGCGCTAGCCAGAGTGGTCTTCACGGACGCTGATGCCAGACGAGACCTCGAAGAGATCATCCATCCGCGGGTAAGGGCTCGCAGTGAAGAGATCGTGACTCGCGCAGGTACGAATGCGATCGTGATCAATCAGATTCCGCTCCTGTTCGAAACGAAGGGCGCGGATAGGTTCGATCTCGTCATCACCATCGAAGCGAGCGAAGAGCTTCGTATCGAACGCGCCAGCACGCGCGGACTCAAGGAGTATGAAGTACGGCAACGTATGGCAAACCAGGCTTCGGAAGAAGATCGTCGCAGCATTGCCGACATTGTGATCGTCAACGATGGAAGCGCTGCAGAACTACTCACCGAAGTAGAGCGGGTCTGGAATGAGGTTCTCTTGCCCCGGCTAAAGCAATCGAAATGAGCAGCGTTAATGAGCAGGGTTGATGCACCAAGGGGTGGCAAGCCATTCCAAGTCATCGCCGACATCACTCCCTCAGGGGATCAGCCACAAGCGATCGAGGAGTTGACCCAGAGACTTAGCGCTGGTGAGAGCGATGTGGTGCTGTTAGGTGCCACCGGAACCGGAAAGTCGGCGACAGCAGCATGGTTGATTGAACGGGTACAGCGCCCGACGCTTGTGATCGCGCCCAACAAGACGTTGGCAGCGCAACTCGCCAATGAGTTTCGCGAATTGCTTCCGAACAATGCCGTCGAATACTTCGTCTCGTACTACGACTACTACCAACCAGAGGCCTACGTGCCACAGACCGACACTTTCATTGAGAAGGATGCATCGATCAATAATGAGGTGGAACGGCTTCGATATTCGGCGACCTACTCTCTACTGACGAGGAGAGATGTCATCGTCGTCGCGACCGTCTCGTGCATTTACGGTCTTGGCACGCCGCAGGAATACATCGATCGAATGATCCATCTCAAACGAGGTGAAGAAGTGGAGAGAAATGCTCTGCTTCGCAGATTCGTCGATGTGCAATACAAGAGAAACGATATGGCTTTCGAGCGGGGAAACTTCAGAGTGCGTGGCGACACGATCGAGATCATCCCGGTCTATGAAGAGTTAGCCATCCGAGTCGAGCTCTTCGGTGACGAGATAGAGCGAATCACCCATCTACATCCGCTCACCGGCGAGATCGTCGATGAAGTCGATGAGGTCTTCATCTTCCCGGCTACCCATTACAGCGCAGGACCAGAAACAATGAAGCGAGCGATTTCGCAGATCGAAGCCGAGTTGGATCTCCGTCTGGGCGAACTTGAAAGAGCGAACAAGATTCTTGAGGCCCAACGTCTGAGGATGCGCACCACCTTCGACGTCGAGATGATGCTGCAACTGGGATTCTGTTCCGGGATCGAGAATTACTCGCGACATATCGATGGTCGGGCACCTGGATCGCCACCGAATTGCCTCCTCGACTATTTCCCCGACGATTTCCTCTGCATCATCGATGAGTCCCACATCACCGTTCCTCAGATCGGCGCCATGTACGAAGGCGATGCCTCTCGGAAGCGGACTCTCGTCGAATATGGATTCCGGCTTCCCTCTGCACTCGACAATCGCCCATTGACCTTCAATGAATTCCTAGAGAGAAGTGGTCAGAAGGTCTATCTCTCTGCGACTCCCGGCAAGTATGAGCTCGAGAAAAGCAAAGGTGAGTTTGTCGAACAGGTAATTCGACCGACAGGTCTCGTCGATCCGAAGGTCGTCATCAAGCCGATCAAAGGTCAGATCGATGACCTACTCGGTGAGATCAAGTCCAGGGTCGAGCGTGATGAACGAGTTCTGGTCACGACATTGACCAAGAAGATGGCCGAGGATCTGACCGATTATTTCGTTGAGAGCGGCGTCAAAGTGCGTTATTTGCATTCCGATGTCGACACATTACGACGCGTCGAACTCTTGAGTGAGTTGCGCGCTGGGCTCTATGACGTGTTGATCGGTATCAATCTTCTACGAGAAGGTCTTGACCTCCCTGAAGTCTCACTCGTTGCGATCTTGGATGCGGATAAGGAAGGCTTCTTGAGGTCGACGACCTCCTTGATCCAGACCATCGGTCGTGCGGCACGAAATGTCTCTGGTGAAGTCCACATGTACGCCGATAACATCACAGACTCGATGATGCGTGCTATCGATGAGACCAATCGAAGACGCGAGAAGCAGGTCGCCTATAACAAGGAACACGGAATCGATCCGAAGCCGTTGCGTAAACGAATAGCTGACATCACCGAGATGCTGGTGCGAGAGAGTGAGGACACATCCGACCTCCTGGCATCCAGTCGAAAGCGATCGAGCGCACCAGTAGGGTTGCATACGAAGTCATTGGTCCAGCGGCCCCAAGAGGAGTTGTTGGGGTTGATCGAGTCCTTGACCGAACAGATGAGAGAGGCCGCCGGGCAACTCCACTTCGAACTTGCGGCCCGTCTCCGTGACGAGATTGCTGAGTTGAAGCGTGAATTGCGCGATATGGGAATAGCGGGTGTGAAGTGATTGATCATCTGATCGTTCGAGGTGCGAAGGAACATAACCTCAAGAACGTAAACCTGGAACTGCCACGGAATTCCTTGATCGTCTTCACTGGTCTTTCTGGCTCGGGGAAGTCTTCGTTAGCATTCGACACGATCTTCGCAGAAGGACAACGGCGTTATGTCGAGTCGCTATCCGCGTATGCGAGGCAATTCTTGGGACAGATGGATAAACCAGATGTCGACTTCATCGAAGGTCTCTCTCCAGCGGTCTCCATCGACCAGAAATCGACGAACCGAAATCCACGCTCGACTGTTGGAACCATCACTGAGGTCTACGACTACTTAAGGCTTCTCTTTGCTAGAGCAGGACGGCCTCACTGTCCGCGATGTGAGAAGCCGATTGCGCGACAGAATGCCCAGAACATCGTCGACCAGATCCTGCAGTTGCCAGTCGGTACCAAGTTCCAAGTCCTCGCCCCTGTAGTTCGTAGTCGAAAAGGGGAGTTCGTCGATCTCTTCAAGGAGCTCCAAGCGAGTGGCTATTCGCGGGCAAGAGTCGATGGCGAGATCATCATGTTGGATTCGCCTCCGAAACTGAAGAAACAGGAGAAGCATTCGATCGAAGTCGTCATCGATCGGCTATCGGTGAAACCAGAGTCTCGTTCAAGGATCAACGATTCCATCGAAACGGCGTTACGCCTTGCAGATGGTCTCGTCATCTGCGACTTCGTCGATGGGTTGAACCTCTCTGGCGAGAGTGCGTCGGGGGATGATTCCACGGCAAAAGGTTCAGGAAAAAAGGGTCCAGAGAAGAAAGTCTCAGGAAATAAGGGCACGGGTAAGAAGAACAGCGTCGAGAAAGAGCGGACATATAGCGAGAAACTTGCCTGCCATGAATGCCAGATCTCATTCGAAGAACTAGAGCCGCGTTCCTTCTCGTTCAACTCTCCATTCGGCGCTTGTCCAGAGTGCACTGGCATCGGATCGAAGCTGGAAGTCGATGAGGAATTGGTGATTCCGGATGACTCGATCTCCATCGAAGAAGGTGCCATCGCACCGTGGTCAGGTGGTCAAAGCTCCGAATACTTCTTAAGGCTCCTAGAGGGATTGGCACTCGACCTCAAGTTCTCGATGAAGACACCATGGAAGAAGCTCTCAGCGAAGGCGAAAGAGGCAGTGCTCCATGGCTATGAGTATGAGATCCATGTTAAGTATCGGAATCGCTACGGAAGAGTGCGCAACTACTCGACTGGATTTGAGGGCGTCGTCCCTTTCATCGAACGACGCCATTCTGAAACAGATAGCGATTACAGCCGCGAGAAATATGAGGCGTACATGCGCGAGACGCCTTGCCCAAAATGCTTAGGGAGTCGCTTGAAGCCAGAAGTCCTTGCCGTGAAGATCGGCGGACTCAATATCTCCCAGATCGCAGAGCTAGCTATCGACGAGTGCGCAGCGTTTCTATCGTCAGTCGAATTCACTGAGCGCGAAGCCAAGATCGCCGAGCGAGTACTTAAAGAGGTCCACTCTCGTCTCGGATTCCTCATCGATGTCGGCTTGGAGTACCTGACTCTTGCTCGAGCTGCAGCGACATTGTCAGGTGGGGAGGCACAGCGGATTCGGTTGGCGACTCAGATCGGTTCCGGTCTTACAGGTGTCCTCTATGTGCTCGATGAACCAAGCATCGGCCTTCATCAACGTGATAACCGTCGCTTAATTGAGACTTTGACTCGGTTGCGAGATATCGGAAACACCTTGATCGTGGTCGAACATGACGAGGAGACCATTCGCACTGCTGATTGGATCGTCGATATTGGCCCAGGTGCCGGCGAGCATGGCGGTGAGGTTGTCGTATCTGGTGACTTTCAGGCCCTGGTCTCCGCCAAGAGATCGATTACGGGAGATTACATCTCCGGACGAAAGAGGATCGAGACACCTCAGAAGCGTCGCCCCATCGACCCTAAACGAGTCTTGATGGTGAAGGAAGCGAAAGCAAACAATCTCAAGAACATAGATGTGAGATTCCCGCTAGGTCTCTTCGTCGCTGTCACTGGCGTGAGTGGATCCGGTAAGTCAACCCTCGTCAATGACATCCTCTATTCGGTACTTGCAAATAAGCTCAATGGTGCTCGTATCGTTCCTGGTCGGCATAGAAGCGTTCAGGGCCTTGAACATCTCGACAAAGTAGTTCATGTCGATCAATCGCCGATCGGTCGCACACCGAGATCGAACCCTGCAACATATACCGGAGTCTTCGACAAGATCCGCGCGCTCTTCGCAGAGACGACCGAAGCTAAGGTCCGCGGCTATCAACAAGGAAGGTTCTCGTTTAACGTCAAGGGCGGACGATGTGAGAATTGTGCGGGTGATGGCACGATCACGATCGAGATGAACTTCCTGCCAGATGTATATGTGCCATGTGAGATCTGCCATGGTGCTCGCTACAACCGAGAGACGCTTGAAGTGCACTACAAGGGGAAGACGATCGCAGAAGTCCTTGATATGCCTATCGAGAAAGCCGCAGATTTCTTCGAGTCGATTCCTTCGATCCATAGGTACTTGAGAACGCTCTGCGATGTGGGTCTCGGCTATGTCCGGTTAGGACAATCTGCGCCCACTCTCTCGGGTGGAGAAGCACAGCGGGTCAAGTTAGCCACCGAACTGCAGAGACGTTCGACGGGAAGGACCATCTACGTCTTGGATGAACCAACGACTGGTCTGCACTTCGAAGATGTAAGGAAGCTCCTCATCGTCCTCTCGCGTTTGGTCGAGAGTGGTAATTCCGTTGTGGTCATCGAACATAATCTCGATGTCATCAAGTCAGCTGATTGGGTCATCGACTTAGGTCCTGGTGGGGGATCTGGTGGCGGCGAGGTGATAGCGGAGGGCACTCCGGAAGCAGTGGCGCGCATGAAAAAGAGTCACACCGGTCAATTCTTGGCGGAGATCCTTGGCTCGAAGTAGCCGCGATCCGGCGAGCTATCGACCTTCCGGCGTTCCGGATGAACCAGGCGTCTATCGCTTCTTTGATGAGAAAGAGAGAGTGATTTACGTCGGCAAAGCCCGATCACTTCGGAATCGGCTCAATTCATATTTTCAGAAGAACCTCACCGAGAAGACACGACGGATGGTGGAGAGCGCGGTTCGAGTCGACTGGACCGTAGTCAAGAGTGAAGTCGAAGCGCTCCAACTCGAATTCAGTTGGATCAAGTCAGAGAATCCGGAGTTCAATGTCCAATTCCGTGATGACAAGTCGTACCCGTTCTTAGCGCTCTCAGTCAATGAGGAGTTCCCACGGATCTTCATCACGCGCTCTGATCGGATCGATGGGATCAGGAGATTTGGTCCGTTCACACATGCCTGGGCGCTCCGGAGCACGTTCGACGTCATACAGCGTGCATTTCCGGTAAGGAGCTGTAGCAAGTCGAATTTCGAGAAAGCGAAGCGCACGAAACGACAATGTCTTCTAGGAGATATCGGGAAGTGTTCTGCGCCATGTATAGGTCGAATTACCAAACCCGATCATGATGCCCTTGTCGAGGGGGTCATCGCGTTCCTTGAGAAAGGTGACGATGAATTGCTCGCACATCTTGCACAAGAGATGGAGGAGGCCGCATCGCGGGAGGAATTCGAACGGGCTGCTTTGATTCGCGATCGGATCTCCTCGATCACCAAGGCACAGGAGTCTGCTGAGGCTGCGTGGTCAGAGAATCTGACTTTGGATCTCTTCGCGCGTCATGACGACATCACCCATTCGGCGATCTCGTGGTTCACGGTGCGTTCCGGACGGATCACGGGTTCGCGCTCATGGGTGATAGAGATGAAGGCGATACCTGAAGAGAGCTCGGTGATGGCTATCGCACTTCAGCGTCATTACGAAGAGCATGCGGATGAGATTCCGCATGAGATATTGGTATCTGAAGAAGGTGATGAAACGGAACCACTTGCTGCACTTCTCGCCAGGGATGCAGGACATAGCGTTACGGTCAAGACACCGCTACGTGGTGAGAAACTCGAATTGATGGCGATGGCCAAGCGGAGCGCTCACTATGCATTGGTGCAGTTCCTGTCGAAGCGCTCCAACGACACGGCTGTGACGGGCAATGCATTGGAAGAGATCGCGGAGGCGCTCGATCTCACTGAGATACCACTTAGAATCGAATGTTTCGATATCTCCAATATCCAAGGTACTTCGATTGTCGCCTCAATGGTGGTCTTCGAAGATGGCCAACCGCGAAAGAGCGAGTATCGACGATTCTCGATCACGGATCCTCAAATCAAAGACGATTTCTCCTCCATGGCACATGTGATCACCCGTAGATTCAAACGATTCCTTTTGGAGCGAGACATCGACGTCGCTGAGTTGGAGATCTCCGGTGGTAAGAGGCCAAAGTTCGCCTATCCACCGCAACTCGTCGTGATCGACGGAGGAAAAGGTCAGGTCAATGCAGCTTGGAGCGCGCTCTCTGCTCTCGGAATTTCAGGCATCCCAGTCGTTGGACTCGCCAAGCGATTGGAGGAGCTCTATCTCCCCGAACGAAGCGAGCCGATCATCTTGCCTCGCCACAGCGAAGGTCTCTATCTGTTGCAACGTATCCGCGATGAGGCCCACAGATTCGCGATCACATTCCATCGGAGCAAACGTTCGAAGTTGATGTTGGATTCACTTCTCGACGAGATTCCTGCTCTTGGTGAGGTGAGACGAGAGGCGCTTCTTCGTCATTTCGGTTCGGTCGCCGCGCTACGTAAGGCCGAACTCACCGAGATCGCGAGCGTTCCAGGTATCGGAATGCGAATCGCTCACCTGATCGTCGACCACCTTGCCACCCTCTCGCTCGAAGTATTAGACACGGGAACGGGTGAGTTGATCAGCGGTACTCCTAGCATCGAGAAGGATCACGCACCCGAGGGTGACGAGTAGAGTCAGGACCGATATGGAAGGTCGAGAACTCCTAGTCATCTCCGGAATGAGCGGAGCGGGTAAGTCGTCCGTTGCTAATGCTCTGGAAGACGGTGGCTGGTATGTGGTGGATAACTTGCCACCTGCAATGATCGCTTCACTCCTGACTATGACGGAACAGACAGTCAAGACCATTGCCGTGGTGATCGATGTCCGTGGCCGCGAACATTTTGATGATCTCCATCGTTCCTTGACTGAACTCGCCTCACATGGGATCAAGAGCAGGATCCTTTTCGTCGATGCATCCGATGACTCTCTCGTGAGACGGTTCGAAGCGACGAAACGTCCGCATCCATTACAAGCACAGGATCGAGTGCTCGATGGCATCCATCGTGAGCGCGAGAAGTTGCAGGAGTTGAGGAGTCAAGCAGACATCATCGTCGATACGAGTGAGATGAACATCCATCAACTGGAACGTCGTATAGATCAACTCTTCGATCATGAGGGAAGAGTGGACCTACAAGTGAATGTGATCTCATTCGGATATAAGTATGGCCTGCCAGTAGACGCTGACCTTGTCCTCGATTGTCGATTCATTGCGAACCCACACTGGGACCCCGAGCTTCGTCCATTGACCGGGCTTGATGATGCGGTCTCTTCTCGAGTCCTCGAGAGTGAAGGTGTTGGAGAATTCCTAAGTTACACCCAGCAACTGATTGCGAGCATGGCACCGGGCTTCGTCCGTGAAGGAAAGAAGTTCATCACGCTTGCCGTTGGTTGTACCGGTGGACGACACCGTTCGGTGGCGATCTGCGAGGAGCTGTCTCGACGTATCGCGACTGGAACGGTCGAGGGCTCTGACCTCCTCCTTCGAGTTCAGGCATCTCATCGAGATGTTCATCGAGAGCGTTAATGGGAGATCTTTCAGATGATGCTTAAGGTCACCGCTCTCGGGGGTGGACATGGACTTGCGGGAACGCTGAGAGCGCTCCGTGCCACTTCGTCCGACATCACCGCAATAGTGACGGTGGCTGATAATGGTGGTTCATCCGGAAGACTTCGCGAGGAATTCAATTCGCTACCGCCTGGTGATCTTCGAATGGCTCTCGCGGCGCTCTGCGGTGCTGATGCATGGGGAAGAAGTTGGGCAGAGATCATGCAGTACCGTTTCGATTCCACAGGAGAGATGAATGGACATGCACTCGGTAATCTCTTACTGACCGCGCTTTGGGATCGAGAATCCGACCCGGTCAAGGGTTTGGACCGAGTCGGCGAGCTTCTTAAAGTGGTCGGACGAGTGCTTCCCATGTCGCTTGAACCTCTCGAGATCGAGGCTGATTTCGCAGATGGTGTGCGGATTCGAGGACAAGTCGAGGTTGGAACCTATCGGGCTGATCTTGTGGACATTCGGATCATTCCGGAACATCCGAAACCGACTCCTGAGGCTGTCGATGCGATCAATCGTGCCGATTGGATCACGCTGGGACCAGGCTCGTGGTTCTCCAGTGTGATGCCACATCTCTTAGTGGGGGATCAAAGAGATTCCATCCTTCGATCCAAGGCGAAGAAGATGGTCCTTCTCAATCTTGATGATCCAGCAGGAGATGAATTAGCCGGTACGTCACCGATGGATCATCTCGATGTCATCACACGTTACGCATCTGGATTGCGACTCGATGTGGTCTTGGCTGACATATCTCTTTCCCGATACGGCAGGGCTCTCAATGAGAAGGCGGAGTCCATGGGTGCACGTTTAGAGATGTGGGATTTAGCACATCAGGAGACGAGAAATTATCACGATAGCGAGAAATTAGCCTTGGCTTTCCGTCACATTTTCGAGCAAGAAAGTGTTAGATAACACCTATGGCGATGACCGCATCGGTGAAAGACGAGTTAGCCCGAGTTGCAATCAATAAACCGTGTTGCAGGAAGGCGGAGGTTTCTGCCGTACTTCGTTTCGCAGGTGGCCTTCACATCAACTCGGGGAAGATCGCAGTCGAAGTCGAATTAGATACTGCTCAATCCGCACGGCGCTTGAGGAAAGATATCGCTGAGATCTATGGACATGATTCTGAAGTTGCGATCGTCAGTGCCGGGGGATTGCGTAAAGGTAATCGTTATCAGGTCAGGGTGATCGATGATGGTGAGGCGCTTGCTCGCCAAACCGGATTGATCGATTCGCAGAATCGTCCGATCAGAGGATTGCCACCACAGATCGTCTCTGCCGCAATCTGTGATGCAGAAGCTGCGTGGCGCGGTGCCTTTGTGGCACATGGTTCACTGACGGAACCAGGAAGATCATCGGCCCTTGAGATCACATGCCCGGGTCCCGAAGCAGCACTTGCCCTTGTGGGATCGGCACGCCGACTCGGAATCACCGCAAAAGCACGTGAGGTGCGCGGGGTTGATCGGGTCGTGATCCGAGATGGCGATGCGATTGGTGCCTTGTTGACGCGAATCGGTGCTCATGAAAGCGTCTTGGCCTGGGAAGAGCGGCGTATGCGTCGCGAAGTACGTGCAACCGCTAACCGTCTGGCCAATTTCGATGACGCCAACCTTCGCCGATCGGCGAGAGCCGCGGTTGCCGCATCGGCTCGAGTACAGCGTGCTCTCGAGATCTTGGGAGAAGAAATCCCAGATCATCTCCGCGAGGCAGGTGAGTTGAGGATCAAGCATGGCCAGGCCAGTCTGGAAGAACTTGGATCGTTGGCGGTGCCTGCGATGACGAAGGATGCCGTTGCTGGACGAATTCGACGGCTTTTGGCAATGGCTGATAAGAGAGCAGCTGAACTAGGAATTCCCGACACCGAGAGCTCTCTTTCTCCTGAAATGCTCAGCCAGGAGTGATTGCTAGACTGGTGCAATATCCACGGCGTTGTGGATGATCCACGAATCCCCTTCATGGGCTCTTTCTCAGTTCTGCCGAGTGACGTGGAAATCGATCAAGGGAAGTTTGTGAGTGAAACTCATGATGTCGAGTGAGGTTTCATGTCAAGAGAGTGAAGGACGTCAATGGTCAAGGTAGGTATCAACGGATTCGGTCGCATCGGCCGTAACTTCTTCCGAGCAGCGCTGAAGCAAAACGCAGATTTTCAGATCGTCGCCATAAACGATCTCACAGATAACGAGACTTTGGCCCACCTTCTCAAATATGACTCGATCCTTGGTCGATTAGGTGCTGAGGTGACATTCACCGAAGACTCGATCACCGTAGATGGAAAGAAGATCAAGGTCTTTGCCGAAAAAGATCCAGCTCAGATTCCGTGGGGTGATGTAGATATCGTCGTCGAGTCGACCGGAAGATTCACGAAGGCTGCTGATGCGAAGAAGCATATGGCCGCGGGAGCGAAGAAGGTGATCATCTCTGCGCCAGCAACTGATGAGGACATCACGATTGTCCTTGGCGTCAATGAGAGTTCCTACGATCCAGCCAAGCACCATGTGATCTCGAACGCCTCTTGCACCACAAACTGTCT
>JBMUDS010000007.1:0-37494 GCA_049459795.1 Candidatus Nanopelagicaceae bacterium
AGACAAGGGAGACACTGGCGATCAAGGACCAGCTGGTGCCCAAGGTGCAACAGGTCCAATTGGTCCGTCTGCAGTTTCGATTGGATCAATCACTTTCTCATCGAGTTTGTCAGGTGTAGCACTGACGTCTCTGCCCTCAGATACATTCGGCACTCTCGCAGCAAACTCAAGTTACCAAGTTGATCTCTTGGTAACTGGGTCTGCAGCGTCGAATCACATTATGACCTTGCCCCTTCATCTGGAGATTCTTACTGAAGGTTCTACTCGCGAAATTAGAAATGTGCAGTGGGCTAACACGAGTGTTCAGGTCTTGCGGAACGGTTCCTCAGTGACAATTGAGCACACCTTGAGGGCGAGTTTCACAGTGAACGGAAGTGGAACTTCTACTTCGAGTTCTCTAAAACTCGCTTTAAAAGCGTCAGAAGATGTAGATGCTCAACAAGCCATTACATTTTCAGGCAATTTCCGAATTCAGACAGTGGGTTCTGTACTGGGTTCCTGAATATTCAATATCTGGAGCGGATGACGGGAATCGAACCCGCATAGCCAGCTTGGAAGGCTGGAGCTCTACCATTGAGCTACATCCGCAAAAGTCCCGGTGTTTGGCCTCGGATCTTTGAATCCGGGGCTGAACCACGGAGCGAGGGGCCTACGGTATCGGCTCGGGTGATGTCCTGAGAATTTGTCCTCTAGACTCACTCACTGCGCCGCGGGGCGTAGCGTAGTGGCTAGCGCGTCTGCTTTGGGAGCAGAAGATCGAGAGTTCGAGTCTCTCCGCCCCGACCAGTAATCCCAAACTTCATTCCAAGGAGCCTTTCGTGAAGAGTGCAGTTGAAACTCTCAGTCCGACTCGAGTTCGCTTCTCAATAGAGGTCGGTTTCGATGAGCTCGGACCGCACATAAATAAGGCGTACAAGTCGATTGCCGAGAAGGTTGTCATCCCAGGTTTCCGCAAAGGGAAAGTTCCCCCAGCAATGATCGATCAACGCGTTGGCCGTGGAGCTGTCCTTGATGAGGCAATCAATGAAGCGCTTCCAGAGTTCTATACCGAAGCCACTCGTGAACATGATGTTTCCGTCATCGGAAGGCCAACGGTTGATATCAAGGAATTGAAGGACAATGAGTTGTTCTCCTTCACTGTGGAAGTGGACGTTAGACCAGAGGTCACATTGCCTGACTTCAGTGCGATTTCAGTCGAAGTGGATGACGTCAAACTCTCAGACGAGGATGTAGCAGAGCAGATTGAGGCGCTACGTATCCGATTTGGAACACTCTCTGAAGTCGAAAAGGATGTCGAGACTGGTGACTTTGTAGCAATCGACCTCCTTGCAACGGTAGACGGTAAAGAAGTAGAAGGTGGCGAAGCGAAGAACGTCTCCTATGAGGTCGGCAAGAACAACATGATCGATGGTCTTGATGAAGCGCTTGTAGGAATGAAGAAGGGCGAGAAGAAGAAGTTCGAAGCACCGCTCCAAGGCGCTTCTGAGGGTCAGATCGGCGAGATCGAAGTGACTTTGATCGCCGTGAAGAAACGAGATCTTCCACCACTTGATGACAACTTTGCGAAGAAGGCAAGCGAGTTCGAGACACTCAAAGAGCTTGAGACCGATGTTCGTGATCGATTACTGAAATTGAAGCAACTAGAGCAGGGTGCTCAGGCTCGTGACAAACTCGTCGAGCATCTCTTGCAGGCTGTCGAAGTGACCATTCCAGAAAGCCTCGTTGAAGATGGCGTCAATGACCACCTTGAAAAGGAGGGACGTCTCGAAGATGACGTCCATCGCAAAGAAGTCACAGATGAATTGACTCTTTCTTTCAAGCACGATTTCTTGATGGATGCGATCGTGAAAGCTGAGCAAGTTCAAGTCAGCGAAGCCGAACTCAGTGAGTACATCGTGCGGTCTGCATCGCGCTACGGCATGGCTCCACGCGACTTTGCAAACGAGATTGCGAAAGCGGGTCAGATCGGTTCCATTTTTGCGGATGTAGCCCGGGCGAAGGCGCTCGCGGTGGTCCTAGAGCGAATCGATGTGAAGGATGCCTCCGGAAAAAAGGTCGATCTGACCGAGTTACGCCCGAAGAGTGCGATTCAAGATAACGAAGAGATCCAAGAGAACTCCTAGCCTTTGCGCCCTGAGCGAACAGGGGCGCTTTGTGACCTTCCCGGTCGCTATCGGGAAGCATCCGCCAAGAAAGATTGTTAGGGTCTCTAGGTAGTTCATATGGAACCCGTGAACCCCAAACGAGCAAAGTAAAACGAGCAACGTAAAAGAGGAGCCCCTCGTGGAACTCATTACCCCAAGACTTGCCGGGCCAAGTGCAGCAGGTGGTCTCGATGACCAGGTCTATAACCGCCTCCTGAAAGAGCGGATCATCTTCCTCGGTTCGGTCGTTGAGGATTCGATGGCGAATGCCATCGCGGCACAGATGCTCCTCCTTGCTGCTGAAGATCCTGAGAAAGACATCTTCCTTTACATCAACTCTCCGGGTGGTTCCGTGACGGCGGGAATGGCGATCTATGACACGATGCAGTACATCAAGAATGATGTCGCGACTGTCGCTATGGGTCTTGCTGCTTCGATGGGTCAGTTCTTGCTCTGTGCAGGTGCGCCAGGAAAGCGTTACGCCTTGCCTCACGCACGCATCATGATGCATCAACCTTCTGGTGGCATCGGAGGAACTGCAAGCGATATCCGTATCCAAGCGGAGCAGATGGCTCATACGAAGAAGACGATGGCTGACTTGATCGCCCATCACACAGGACAGAAGATCGACACGATCGTTCAGGATTCAGATCGCGACCGATGGTTCACCGCTGAGGAAGCGAAGCAATACGGATTCGTAGATCACGTGGTCAAGTCGGCGGGACAAGTGTCAGGTAGCGGAGGGACAGCACGCTAATGAGAGAAGAATTCATGCCACAGAAGATTCAGTCCCGTTACGTTCTCCCAACCATCGAAGAACGAACCTCATATGGATACAAGAGACTCGATCCGTATACAAAGCTCTTCGAAGAGCGAATCATCTTCCTTGGCCAAGCAATCGATGACACTGTTGCAAACGATGTGATGGCACAGATTCTCACCTTGGAGTCCATGGATCCAGATCGTGACATCATCATGTACATCAACTCTCCTGGGGGTTCTTTCACCGCTCTCACCGCGATCTATGACACGATGCAATTCGTCCGTCCGGATGTGATGACGATCTGTCTTGGTCAGGCAGCATCCGCAGCGGCGGTTTTGCTTGCAGGCGGAACAAAAGGAAAGCGCTATGCACTTGAGCACTCAAGGATCTTGATCCACCAGCCCTATAGCGAAGGCGGTGGCCAGGGATCGGATATCGAGATCCAAGCAAAAGAGATCTTGAGAATGCGCTCGCTCCTCGAGGAATTGCTCGCACGACACTCCTCTCGATCTCTCGACGACATCGGCAAGGACATTGAGAGAGACAAAATCCTCACAGCGCAGGAAGCCGTCGATTATGGTCTGATCGATCAGATCCTTTCGACGCGCAAAGCGAAGAAGTAGCCTTCACAGCACTTCATCCTTGATAACTCTTGACTGAGAAGAAGCTCCTCGAGCACCGCGATTTCGTACTGCTCTGGATCTCGGGTCTTCTCGTCGTCATCGGCTCTTCCGCGTTTCCTATTGCACTGGCAGTAACGGTCCTTGATGCGGGTGGCACTGCGACAACTTTGGGGTTGATCCTTGCATCGCGAGTTCTTGCATCGGTGATCCTTTCCCTTGCTGGGGGAGTCTGGGCGGATCGATACAAACGCAAATACATCATGATCTCTGCTGACGTGCTGCGCGCAGTACTGACTGTGATTCTGGTCTTTGTCACGGTGACTGACCTTCCAACGTGGACGATTGCACTCGTCGTCTTCTTGATGGGAGCGGGAGAAGCGCTCGGCTTTCCAGCATCAGGTGCGATCCTTCCATCCATACTTCCGGACCGACTCCTGCCGGAAGGGAATGCTTGGCGTGCTGTGACCGCGCGCGTCGGAGCGATCCTTGGCCCTGCACTTGGTGGTGCGATGGTCGCATTGATCGGGAGTGAGTGGACTTTCTTGGTGACCGCTGTCTTCTTCGTGGTCGGAACAGCTCTCTTGATTCCGATCCAAGAGAACGACTTCGTTCGAACTTTGACTGAGAACACCTTCGTTCGTGAATTACGTGAAGGATTGATCGCGGTACGCAGAATGCCATGGGTGATGTGGATCATCATCATGGCTGGAGTCCAGTTGATGGTTGTGGTTGGTGCTGAGGTCGTACTTCTTCCAGTAGTGACGCGTGAGGAGTTCGGCGGGAATTTCGTCTTCGCTGCTGCATCGGTAGCTGCGGGTCTTGGCGGTGGAATCGCAGCGCTGATTTGGGCGAAGATCAAAGTCCCTCGGCCAGGTCTATGGTCTGTGCTTTCATGGATGCTCTTCTCGACTTCTCTTCTCGTTCTCGTCTTCCCGGTTCATCCATGGCTCGTCATCGGTGTCTACTTCATCGTCGGACTATCGACCGAACCTTTCGGCGTCTATTGGCCGACCGCGATCCAACGAGAAGTTCCGCGAGAATTGCAGGCGCGCGTATTCAGTGTCGATCACATGGGATCGCTTGCCTTGATGCCACTGGGAATGGCTCTCGTCGGCCCGATCACGGAGTGGGTCGGAATGAAGGAGTTTCTGATTTTCGCAGCGGGTTTCCACATCATCACCTGCCTCGCAGTTCTCATGGTTCCTGGCGTCATCGATCTCAAGACTCCGAAAGATTCCTCTCAGGGCGAACAAGATCAACCAGCAGTAGCGAAGTGAGGGATTTATCCTTGCGTTATTCGGAGATGAGCGGGGTGCGACTCGATCATCTCCCTTCCCCCAAGGAATGAGGACATCTCGTGACACGCATCGGTGAGAGCGGCGACCTTCTCAAGTGCTCCTTCTGCGGCAAGACGCAGAAACAAGTGAAGAAGTTGATCGCTGGCCCTGGCGTCTATATCTGCGATGAATGTATCGACCTCTGTAACGAGATCCTCGAGGATGAACTCGCCGAAGCCTCATCACTTGGACTCCAAGAGCTACCTAAACCGACTGAGATCTATCAATTTCTCGACCAATATGTGATCGGACAGGAACGCGCGAAGAAGGCGCTCTCGGTCGCGGTCTACAACCACTATAAGCGCATCAAAGGAGATGGGACTCGTCGCGACAATGAGATCGAGATCGCGAAGAGCAACATTCTGCTCCTTGGCCCGACCGGGTGTGGCAAGACACTCCTCGCCCAGACACTTGCTCGAATCCTTAATGTTCCTTTTGCGATTGCAGATGCAACGGCGCTCACTGAAGCCGGATATGTCGGTGAAGATGTCGAGAATATTCTTTTGAAGCTACTCCAGGCCGCTGATTTCGATGTGAAGAAAGCGGAACAAGGAATCATCTACATCGATGAGATCGATAAAGTCGCACGTAAGAGCGAGAATCCTTCGATCACCCGAGATGTATCAGGTGAAGGAGTACAGCAGGCACTATTGAAGATCCTCGAAGGAACTACAGCATCCGTCCCACCACAAGGTGGCAGGAAGCATCCGCATCAAGAGTTCATCCAGATCGATACTGGCAACATTCTCTTCATCGTCGGCGGTGCTTTCGCAGGATTAGAGAAAATCATCGAAGGAAGAAAAGGGAAAGCTGGTGTCGGATTCAACGCCGAATTGAAGACGCTCGAGGATCGTAAGAAGGAAGATCCATTCGCTGATGTCATGCCTGAGGACTTGTTGAAGTTCGGCATGATCCCTGAGTTCATCGGCCGCCTACCTGTGGTGACCAGCGTGGAAAGCCTTGATCGTGCAGCGCTGTTACAGATCTTGACCGAGCCGAAGAATGCTCTAGTCAAGCAATATCAACATCTCCTTGAGATGGATGATGTCGAACTCGAGATCGAGCCCGCTGCTCTCGATGTCGTCGCTGATCAAGCGATCGCCCGCGGTACAGGTGCACGAGGTCTCCGCGCCATCATGGAAGAGATCCTCCTTGGCGTCATGTATGAAGTCCCATCCAAGAAGGATGTCGGTCGCGTCGTCATCACTCCAGAAGTGGTGACCGCGAAAGCCTCACCGCGATATCTTGAACGAAGCCCGAATGCACCGAAACGAGTGAAGACAGAGCGCAAGACAGAGGAGAAGAGCGCCTGATCTCACTTCGTTAGTTGATACTCGTCTCAACTATGATGAGAACTACTATGCGCGAGTTGGCATCCACCTTCGATCCAAAAGAACTCGAAGGTCCGCTCTATCAGAAGTGGCTCGATGCCGGATATTTCATCGCAGATCCTGACTCCACAAGACTGCCTTTCACGATCGTCATCCCGCCACCGAATGTGACTGGCTCGCTTCACATGGGTCACGCGCTCGATCACACATTGCAAGATGCCTTGATCCGAATGAAGCGGATGAAGGGCTTCGAAGCGCTTTGGCTTCCAGGAATGGATCATGCAGGTATCGCGACTCAGAATGTGGTGGAGAAGAAACTCGCTCTCGAAGGCAAGTCACGCCATGACTTAGGGCGTGAGGAGTTCGTCAAGCGAGTATGGCAATGGAAGTCCGAGTCAGGCGGCGCGATCTTGAGTCAGATGAAGCGCCTCGGCGATAGCGTCGATTGGTCGCGTGAACGGTTCACGCTCGACGAAGGCTTGTCCCGCGCAGTCCTCGAGATCTTCAAGCGACTCTATGAGAAGGACTTGATCTATCGCGCTGAGCGAATCATCAATTGGTGTCCGCGTTGCCTCACCGCTCTCTCGGATATCGAGGTCGAACATAGCGATGACGAGGGCGAATTCGTTCAGATTCGTTACGGTGATGACGAGTTTTCGATCACCGTTGCTACCACTCGGGCTGAGACGATGCTTGGTGATGGCGCAGTCGCAGTCCATCCTGACGATGAACGGTATAAAGCACTCGTCGGAAAGAAGGTCTTCCTCCCTCTCGTCAATCGGTACATCCCGATCGTCGCGGACGAGCTCGTCGATCCTGAGTTCGGTACCGGAGCGGTCAAAGTCACTGCAGCACATGATCCGAACGATTTCGAGATGGG
Source organism: Candidatus Nanopelagicaceae bacterium (assembly GCA_049459795.1). Classification (GTDB taxonomy): domain Bacteria; phylum Actinomycetota; class Actinomycetes; order Nanopelagicales; family Nanopelagicaceae; genus SYAN01. The sequence goes on from JBMUDS010000007.1 coordinate 7,079, forward strand.
ACGACGACATAACGTCGAGATGATCATCATCATGGATGAACATGGCGTGATGCGTGGTACTGGAACCCAATTCGACGGGTTAGATCGCTTCGAAGCGCGAAAAGCCGTCGTGGATGAGTTGCGACGTGCCGGACGAGTGGTCGCAGAGAAGCGTCCGTACATCCACGCTGTCGGTCATTGTCAGCGTTGTGACACCACAGTCGAGCCTCGTCTTTCGCTCCAGTGGTTCGTGAAGGTCGGCCCTCTTGCGAAGGCTGCTGCTGATGCGGTGCGACAAGGGAAGGTGCGGATCGAACCTGAGAGTTTGGCGCCTCGTTATTTCGATTGGGTTGATGAGATGCATGACTGGTGCATCTCTCGACAACTTTGGTGGGGACATCGAATCCCGGTTTGGTATGGACCTAACGGCGAGATGGTCGTGGTTGGACCTGATGAGAGCGCACCTGAAGGCTATGTACAAGATCCCGATGTTCTCGATACCTGGTTCTCCTCTGCGTTATGGCCATTCTCTACTTTGGGCTGGCCAGAAGTGACGAAAGAATTGAAGAAGTTCTATCCGACGAGCGTCCTTGTCACCGGTTACGACATCCTCTTCTTCTGGGTAGCACGCATGATGATGTTCGGTCTCTTCGCTATGGACGGTGTTCCACCTTTCCACATCATCGCTCTCCATGGGTTGGTAAGAGATAAGCACGGCAAGAAGATGAGTAAGTCCCGCGGAAACACGATCGATCCGATCGAATTCATGGATAAGTACGGATCAGATGCGATGCGATTCACCCTCGCGCGTGGATCGAATCCTGGTGCCGACCAAGCGCTTGCAGAGGAGTGGGTGGCAGGTTCGAGGAACTTCGCGACGAAGCTGTGGAATGCGACGCGCTTCGCTCTCCTCAACGGCGCTCATATAAAGGGTGAATTGCCGACGCGTGACGAGATGAGCGCTGTCGACCTTTGGATCATGGACCTTCTCAACGAGACGTTGCGTGATGTCGATACAGCGCTCGAGAGCTTCGAATTCGCGAAGGCGACCGAAGCGCTTTATCACTTCGCGTGGGATGACCTCTGCGATTGGTATCTAGAGCTCTCGAAATCGTCCCTCGCAGAAGATGGCGGGGCAGCGCAAGTGACTCGTCGAGTCCTCGGTGAAGTCCTCGATAACCTGCTTCGAGCACTCCACCCCTTCATGCCATTCATCACGGAGGAACTCTGGACCACACTCACAGCGGGGGAGTCATTGGTCGTGGCGAAGTGGCCCAACTTCGAGAAACGCGAGAGCGATGCGATCGCTCGGCGCAAGGTCGAGGATCTCAAGGTATTGATCACCGAGATACGTCGCTTCAGGAACGATCAAAGTGTGAAGAATTCCGCAAGGATCAGCGCGAGGATCTCGGGACTTGCTGAACGCGAACTCGCTGACTTCGAGGATTCATTGCGTTTCTTGGTCCGTCTCGACCCCGCCACAGATAACTTCTCACAGAGTGGTCGTATCGAAGTCGCCTCCTTCAGCGTCGAATTCGATCTCACAGGAAGCGTTGATGCAGTAGCCGAGCGTGCCCGTCTCGAAAAGGATCTTGCGACAGTAGAAAAGGATCTCGCTACAGCAAAAGTGAAACTACAGAATGAGAATTTCATGGCGAAGGCACCACTTTCCGTCGTCGATGAGATCCGTGCGCGTCATGACCATTGCCTTGCTGAGATCGAGCGGATCAATTCGCTGCTAGCTGCTCTTCCGACATCACGATGACTTTCAATCTCACTTTCAATCTCACTTTCAATATCCCTATCAAAGAAGTGATCACATGAGTGGTGCAGATGATCTTGAACGCCTGCACTTCGTAGAGCAGGAGTTACTCAAGCGCTGGCCAGAATCTCGCTTAGAGCCCTCTCTCGAACGGATCGCATATCTATGCGATGCATTGGGATCTCCACAACTCTCTTATCCGACGATCCACATCACTGGCACCAATGGGAAGACCACGACATCACGGATGATCGATGCGATCTTGTATCAACTGGGTTATCGCACCGGAAGGTTCACCAGCCCACATCTTGAGAGCATTACCGAGAGAATCGCGATCAACGGTGAGCCCATCTCGCCGGAAGGATTCGTGGCGACCTATGACGACATTGCGCTCTATCTCGAGATGGTCGATTCACGGATGCCCCATCCGCTCTCCTTCTTCGAAGCGATCTGCGCCATGGCATTCGTTGCTTTCGCTGAGTATCCGATCGATGTCGGTGTGATCGAGGTCGGGATGGGCGGCGAGTGGGATGCCACCAATGTCGTCAACGGCGCAGTCAATGTGATCACCCCGATCGGTTTCGACCATATGGAATACCTTGGATCGACCCTTGAAGCGATCGCTGGAACGAAGTCAGGGATCATCAAACCTGGTTCGATCACAGTACTTTCGGCACAAGAGATGGTGGCAGCGAAAGTCTTGCTGGAACGATGCATCGAGGTCGAGTCAGCGCCACTTCGTGAAGGCATCGAGTTCTCGCTCTCTTCGAGGGAGATCGCACTCGGCGGCCAGCTCATCTCAGTCGATGGAGTCAATGGAAAGTATCGAGAGATATTCCTTCCACTCCACGGGCTTCATCAGGCACATAATGCGACAGTTGCGATCGCAGCCGTCGAAGCATTCATCGGCGAGAAGGCTTTGGATGAGGAAGTATTACGAGAGGCCTTCGCCTTGGTGACCTCACCCGGAAGATTAGAGGTGGTGCTTCGCGATCCGACCGTGATAGTCGACGCGGCACACAATCCCCATGGCATGGTCTCGCTCCGTGACACTTTGAATCATGAGTTCGACTTCACCTATCGCATCGGTGTCTTCGCCCCGATGGGGGATAAGGATGTGGAAGGTATGTTGGCGCTGATGTCATCACTCTTCGACACTCTCGTGATCACAAAGAACTCGTCGCACCGTGCCCTTGATCTCGTTCGGTTGGAAGAGATGGCGAGACTCCATTTCATCCCTGACCGACTGATCGCGGCTCCCGACCTTCCTGCTGCAATCGAGGTTGCTATCAGCAAGGCGAATGAAAGGAACGTGAGCGAGGCAAGCAGCGCTGCCGTCATGGTCACAGGATCCGTGGTGACCGTGGGTGAGGCTCGTCTACTGATGCGGCGTCGAAGGAGTCTTGAGCGATGAAGATATTGGCACGAAGTGTCCTCACCATGGAAGCGATCACTATGGGATTCGCACTCCTTCTCGTGAGACTCGATTATCAGGGAGCAGAACTCACCGTGGGAATCGTGATCTCACTCCTTCTTCTCCTCTGTGCTGGTCTACTGCGGTCACGATTCGGCTGGATCCTTGGATGGTCACTACAAGGTGCGATTCTCCTTTATGGCTTTGTCATTCCGTCGATGTTCTTCATGGGCGGGATCTTTGCTGCATTGTGGGTTGCAGCCATTCACTTCGGTAAGAAAGGTGAGGCGATGAGAGCCGCCATGATCGCTGAGCGTGAATCTGGAGCGAAGTAACCCCTCACCAGTCCCACTCAGATACCTGAATACCATTCAATTTCAGAGCCAGGGAGCACGCGACTACAATCACGCCCCATGACTTCTCCGATGCAACGCACTCTCGTGCTCATCAAACCCGACGGTGTTCGTCGACGTGTGATTGGCGAGATCGTCTTGCGCATCGAAAGAAAAGGTTACGAAGTCGTGGCTCTCAAGATGATGGAAGCGGATCGATCACTCCTCGAACAGCACTACGGAGAACATAAAGGTAAGCCGTTCTACGAACCGCTCCTTGAGTTCATGCTCTCCGGGCCGATCGTGGCGATGATCGTAGAGGGAAATCGAGTGATCGAAGGTTTCCGCTCCATTGCTGGGGTGACTGATCCGACGGTTGCAGCGCCAGGTTCCATCCGCGGTGACCTCGCAAGGGATCAAGGAACGAAAGTGGTTCAGAACTTGGTCCATGGTTCAGACTCCGAAGAATCCGCGTCTCGAGAGATCGGGATCTTCTTCCCTGAGTTCAACGGTTAGTTTTAGAGAAAGAGATATGGGATCGATGAGCACAGTCAACAAGTTCACCTTCGTCGGTAGGGATATGGCCGTCGACCTGGGCACCGCGAACACCTTGGTCTATGTCCGCGGACGTGGCATCGTGCTCAACGAGCCTTCAGTAGTCGCGGTCAATCAAGATAACGGCGCGATCCTGGCCGTCGGTGTCGAAGCGAAGAAGATGATCGGTAGGACTCCAGGGAACATCGTCGCGATCCGTCCTTTGAAGGATGGAGTGATCGCTGACTTCGATACCACCGAGCGGATGCTTCGCTACTTCATTCAGAAAGTGCATCGACGTCGCTATCTCGCAAAACCCAGAATCGTCGTCTGTGTACCCTCAGGTATCACTGGAGTCGAACAACGTGCAGTCAAAGATGCTGGGTACGCGGCTGGAGCACGAAAGGTCTACATCATCGAAGAGCCGATGGCTGCTGCTATCGGTGCTGGTCTTCCGATCCATGAGCCGACCGGAAATATGGTCGTCGATATCGGTGGCGGTACCACTGAAGTCGCTGTGATCTCGTTGGGTGGAATCGTCGTCGCACAGTCGATCAGGACTGGTGGCGATGAGCTCGATCAAGCGATCATCAACTGGGTCAAGCGTGAATTCTCATTGCTTCTTGGTGAGCGCACCGCAGAAGAGATCAAGATGGCAATCGGATCCGCATGCAGGCTTCCAGATGATGTCGATGCTGAGATTCGTGGTCGTGATCTTGCTACCGGACTTCCGAAGACGATCCTGGTCTCCGCAGATGACATCAGGAAGGCGCTCGAAGAGCCAGTCAATGCGATCGTTAACGCGGTCAAGAGCACGCTCGACAAGACGCCTCCGGAACTCGCTAGCGATCTGATGGACCGTGGCATCGTCCTTACTGGTGGTGGCGCCTTGCTTCGTGGCCTCGACGAGCGGTTACGACAAGAGACCAATATGCCTATACATATCGCCGATCAGCCACTCAATGCTGTTGCGATTGGATCGGGTAAGTGTGTGGAAGAGTTCGAAGCTCTCGAGAAAGTTTTGATCTCAGAACCACGACGCTAGTCGTGGGCTCCGGGAGTGAGACTGGGCTAAGGATTCAAATCAGCAGAGGTAGGTAACGGCGATGGCTCAGCGAGGTTCGGGTCGTACTCGGCTCCTGCTGGTATCGCTCCTTGTGACTGCACTCTTTCTCGTAACACTCGATCTTCGCGGTGTCAGCCTCTTGGGGGCGGCACGTACAACGATGCAAACTGTGGCTAAGCCATTCCAAGCGAGCGCTGACTTCCTCTTCTCACCCATCGGTGATCTCTTCGGAGATATCGCCAATATCGGCCAAGCCAACGAGCGTCTCGATCAATTGAAGGCGGAGAATAAGTCCCTTCAAGAGGAGATCGCGAATCTCAAGGATATGCGCGGTGAATTGCGCCAGCTCAAGTCGGTTCTTGACCTTGCTGGACGCGCTCGCTTCGAAGTAGTGGCAGCGCGAGTCATCGCTTACGGCCCGGAAGTGACGTTCGAGCGCACCATCACTCTCGATGTCGGAAGTTCAAGCGGTATCTCACGAGATATGGCAGTCATATCCGGTGGTGGTGTCGTTGGTGTCGTGAAGTCGGTGACTTCGAATACCTCGATCATCCAATTGGTCAGCGACCCCGCTTTTCGTATGGGGGTGCGCATCGCAGGTCGGCAAACGATGGGAATCCTCTCGGGGAAGGGTTCGAACTACTTCGATCTCGAACTCCTCGACGCACGTGGAAATATCAAACAAGGTGATGTCTTGCTTTCGCGAGGGAGTAGCGGAAATCGTCCCTTCGCACCCGGCATCCCAGTCGGGACCGTAGTTTCGGTCGACGACTCGATTGGATCGCTGACGAAGCAAGCGGAAGTCCGCCCCTTCGCAGAGTTGAGTTCGCTCGGAGTGGTCGCGGTGATCGTCTCTGAGAGAGTGGCTGATCCGCGGGATGCGCTGGTACCGAAGGCTCCGGTCCCTACTCCCACGCCGACGGTCACTGTCTTCGTAACACCTTCGCCGACTCCGACGAGAAACCGCAACAACACAGAGGAATGACGAGTCGAACTTTGTCATGAGTATCTATCGAACGTCGCTGACCATCTCATTCTTCTTCTCGCTCTTCTTGATCCAAGAATCATTGGTCAATCGGATCGAGTTCTTCATTGGTGGCTTCTCGCTCTACCTGGCTCTGCTCTTCTCATGGCTTGCTACCGAAGAGAAGGGAGAGGCCTATCTCTCGGCATTCATCGCAGGCATCATCCTCGATCTCACTCCATCCTTCGACACTCCAGTAGGGCTATGGACGGCAACACTCCTCGTTCTCTCTTATCTCATCTCCACCTATCGTGAGAGTCTTGGTGATCTCGACGAGAGACCGATGACAGCCGCGCTCTATCTTGTCGTTGCTTCCTCCTTAGCGCTTCTCCTCTTCGTGATCCTTTCCGGCGTACTTGGGAATGCGATTCCACCGTTGTCGACAGTGTTCCAAGAGATCTGTGGAAATGCCCTCTGGACATTGCTCTTCTCGCCACTCTATTTCCCACTTGTGAACCGATTGAAGTCGCTCCTCTTCGCGTCCCGGAGCGTCCTGTGACAGACCGTTCTCGATTGACGATGGTCGTGGTCCAAGTCTTGATCGCATCAGTGATGATCGCGCTCCTTGGCCGCCTCTATTACATGCAAGTGATCGACGGCGAGAGATATCGTGAGGCTGCGCTCAGTGTCCAAAGTAGGGACATCGTCACACCAGCAAATCGTGGCTTGATAGTCGACAGCACTGGCGTACCGATGGCGATCAATCGAGCCGGACTTGAAGTCACCGTCGATCGCAGTGTGATTGATCGACTACCGGATCAAGGTTCTTCTGTACTTCGACGTCTCGCTCAGATCCTCAAGTTGGAATACACGGATGTCTATAACAGGACCCGCCTCTGCCCCGAGTTGAAGGCAGGGGAGCGAGCAGGATGTTGGAATGGAACGCGGTATCAACCGATTCCCATCACGAAGTCGGCGACCGAACGCCAAGCTTTCGCGATCATCGAACGTTCGGATCAATTCCCAGGCGTCGACGCGTCGCCCGTATCGATTCGCTATTACCCATCGATCGCCGGCGAGAATGCTGCTCACCTACTTGGCTATGTCGGCCCTGTCACGGAAGAGAACCTCAATCAAGCGCGCGAAGGATCAGATGAGATCCCTAAGTACTTCAGAAATGAATTAATCGGAAAATCTGGGATCGAGCTTCAGTATGACGATCAACTACGTGGCGTCCCCGGGGTGCGCACCGTCATCGTCGATCGTCGCGAATCGGTCACGCGTCAATCGCGTGACTTGTTGCAACGACCTGGGAACAACTTGGTGCTCAATATCAATGCCAAGATCCAAGCGGCAGTCGAAAGGGAACTTGCAGCCTCCATCCAGCGCGGAAAGTCGCTTGGTCGGAGAGCTGATTCCGGAGCTGCGATCGTGATGGATATGAAAGGCAGGGTTGTCGCAATCGCGTCCTATCCGAGTTATGACCCCAATATCTGGGAGAACGGCATCACACTCGCACAGGCACGTCGTCTTTATAGTGAGGCAGCGGCAGTGCCAGCGCTCTCGCGAGCGACACAAGGTGCCTATGCACCCGCATCCACCTTCAAGGTCATCTCCACGGCAGCCGCGATCCGCGCTGGATATCGACTCGATCAACGTTTCAACTGTCCCTCAGAAGTGCAGATCGGTACTCGCACATTCCGAAACTTCGACAGCAAAGCACTGGGTGTGATCGGCTTCGAGCGATCGCTCGCACTCTCCTGTGACTCGATGTGGTACCAAATCGCATATGACGAGTGGGTCAGAGATGGCGGACTTCGCCCGAAAGATAATCCGAATGATCACTTCTTCACCACAGCGCGACTCTTCGGCTTCGGCACGAAGACAGGTATCGACCTTCCTTCCGAATCCGCAGGAAGACTGCCGGATCGTGCTTGGAAGAAAGCGTGGCACGAAGAGAATAAGGACTTCTACTGCAACTATCGCGAACGAGCAAAGAAGTCTCAATTGACCACGCTCTTGATCGAGATCGCACGAGAGAACTGTCTCGATGGCGACAAAGTCCGTGCCGGAGATGCGGTCAACTTCTCGATCGGTCAGGGCGATGTCTTAGCGACACCATTGCAGATTGCCATGATGTACACCGCACTTGGAAATGGTGGAACTTTATATAGACCTCAGATCGCCAAAGCCATCGTCGATCCGGAAGGAAATGTGATCCGTGAGTTCACTCCGAAGAAGATCGGGCAATTGCCGATGAATAAGCGGACTTTGAAGAGTATCCAACGTGGCCTCAGGCAAGTAGTGACCGGAGGTACCGCAACCGGTGCATTCTCAGGACTCAAGGTGGAAGTAAGTGGCAAGACTGGAACTGGTCAGGTATTCGGCCGCAATCTCGACGGTAGCGCGAAGGATGACACCTCATGGTTCGCTTCATATGCGCCAGCGAAGAAGCCGGTCTACTCGGTCGTGATGATGGTGAGCCAAGGTGGCTTTGGTGGAAGTACATCGGGTGTCGGCGTGAGAAGGATCTACGAACATATCTTCGGCGAAGGTGGAAAGCGGCCAATCGCGCCACGAGGTGTCCCTGATAAGTTACCGCGTATCGATGTGACGACGTCGCTGAAAGAAGCTAGCAGAATCGATAGTGTCAATGATTAGCGGGGGTGGTCGTGTCGACTGATTTCGTACTTCGGAGGCCCGCAAAACGCTCTTCGCTTCGCGATTGGGATCTACCGCTCACCTTCGCGGTCGCCGCACTTCTTGGTATCGGAATCCTCTTGGTCTACGCCGCGACGAGGGATTGGTTCGCATCGAACAATCTCGATCCGGAGTATTACTTAAAGCGCCATGCGATCAACGTCTTAATCGGACTCTTGCTTGCATGGGCTGCCACTCTGATCGATTATCGAATGATCAGGGCCTTTGCTCCCGTGGTGTGGGGGCTGGGAGTACTCGGCCTCATTCTTGTCTTGGTTCCTGGAGTGGGCGCAACAGTCAATGGTGCACGTGCATGGATCGCTCTTCCTGGCGGTTTCCAGATCCAGCCAGCGGAACTGGCGAAGATTTCGATCATCGTAGGAATGGCACTCATCCTCTCTGAATTGCAGGGGAATCAGAAGAATCCGAATCACCAAGATGTCCTCAAGGCGCTTGCAGTAGCTGCGCTTCCAATCCTTCTCATCATCGCGCAACCCGACCTTGGCACTGTACTCATCATCTCGGCGTCGGTGGTCACGATCATCGCTGTCTCTGGTGCAGCAACTCGTTGGGTCTTCGGCTTGATCGCGCTCGCGCTGCTTGGTGGCTTCGTCGCAGTACAGACCGGAGTCGTCAGTGAATATCAAGTCAAGCGACTGGAATCGTTCATCGATCCAGATGCAGATCCGCTCTATACCGGTTATCAGTTACGTCAATCACGCATCACGATCGGGTCAGGTGGGTTGACTGGTACCGGACTCTTCGATGGACCACAGACCAGCGGACGTTTCGTTCCGGAGCAACAGACTGACTTCATCTTCACTGTCGCAGGAGAACAACTCGGATTCCTCGGTGCTGGTTCGATCATCTTTCTCTACACCATCATCATCTTCCGAGGTTTCGCTATCGCACGGAGAAGTGAGGACATGTTCGGAAGATTGGTCTCGATAGGTGTGATCGCATGGTTCGCATTCCAAACTTTCGAGAACATCGGCATGACCATGGGATTGATGCCGATGACGGGCGTTCCCTTGCCCTTCCTCTCCTATGGCGGTTCCAGCATGTTTGCCTGTTTGATCGGCTTCGGCCTGCTGCAGAACATCCACCTGAGATCGAGTCGATAACACGCGGTTTTCCAGCGCGATTGGGCACTCCTGCGGTGCTTCTGCCATACTTGCGCCAGCGCTGATGCGCACAGGTTTTCTGGATTCGACTCATGACGTCGGTGGATCACATCGATGATCGAAGCGATCTCTAGATGAAGCTGGTACCGCTCTTTCGATTGTGCGGTCGCTTCACTTTTGTGCATATCGCGCTAACCATGATCAGTCTTGTGACTGATCTCAAGAAGGATTTCACACGGATTTGAGGTTTGTCGAAGATGGCTAAAGAGCCAACAGATTCATCAGCAGAGAAGTTAGAGAAAGCAGAGAAGAAGGTACGCACCCGACGCAAGAAGTCGGTGGCAGGAGAGTCCGCTTCGGCATCGAAAGAGGCGACACCTGCAGCGGAGAAACCCAAGCGCGCTGCTAAAGCTGTGCCGGTTCCGATGTTCCAGGCTCCAGCGGTCACGACGAAGGCGAGCGAAGAGCGAAAGCCCTCCTCACGTCGTCGTAAACCAGATGAGGCTGAGAGTGAGAGCGAGTCTCGCGACCCGAGGCGTCGTCGCCGTCGCCGCGGAGGCCGAAATCGTCATCGAGATGGCGAGAGCGCTTCGAATGAGAGCGAGACCTCCACTGAGGACGAGACTTCCGGCGAAGTTAAAGATGGCACCGAACCGAAGCTTCGCAAGAGGCGGAAGCGTGTTCGCCCTGGTCAAGAGAGTGTGGCGGCCGGTGAGGTCGTCGATGATGACGGCGTCGTAACGGTCGTTAAAGTTCGTGAGACTAGATCGAGTTCCAACGCTTCCACATCACGAGTCCGTGAGAAGCGAGACGATTTCCGCCGTCGCGGTTCGCGTTCGCAACGTGGATTCAGGGATGGATATAGGGACGGATATAGAGAGAACTATCGAGAGAACCGTCGTCGTGGCGTCATCCTCACTGAAGGTGAGTTCCTTGCTCGTCGCGAATCAGTAGAGCGAGAGATGATCGTTCGTCAGAAAGGCGATCGCACGCAGATCGCAGTCGTCGAAGACAAGATTCTGGTCGAGCATTACGTCAATCGGAATAGCAACGTCTCCTATGTCGGTAACGTCTATCTCGGTAAAGTCCAGAACGTCCTACCGTCGATGGAAGCTGCCTTCGTCGATATCGGCAAAGGACGCAATGCCGTCCTCTATGCCGGTGAAGTGAATTGGGATGAAGCAGGACTCTCAGAGAATCAAGAGAAGAAGATCGAGAAAGTCCTTAAAACCGGTCAGATGATCATGGTCCAGGTGACGAAGGATCCGATCGGTCAAAAGGGCGCACGACTCACTTCACAAGTCTCACTTCCTGGCCGCTATGTCGTCTTCGTACCGAGCGGCGAGATGAGCGGCATCAGCAGAAAGCTTCCAGAGAACGAACGTGCACGATTGAAATCGATCCTCTCCAATCTCATCTCTGAAGATGAGGGAGTGATCGTCCGTACCGCTGCTGAAGGTGCGAGTGAAGAGGAGCTCACGCGCGATGTGGCCCGGCTTAAGGCTCAATGGGATGACATCAAGAAGAAGAGTGAGAACAAGGAGATCACCACTCCGACCCAGCTCTATGGGGAACCGGATCTCACTGTCCGCGTCGTTCGTGACCTTTTCAACGCTGACTTCAAGCGGCTCTTGATCCAGGGCGCAGATGCCTACGATGACATCAAGAACTACCTCGGCCATGTCGCTCCGGAATTGATGGAGCGAGTTGAGAAGTACACCGGAACATCTGACATCTTCACTGACTTCAATATTGATGAGCAGCTCTCGAAGGCGCTTGATCGCAAGGTCTACTTGCCATCGGGAGGTTCACTCGTCATCGATCGCACAGAAGCGATGGTCGTGATCGACGTCAATACCGGAAAGTTCATCGGAAAAGGTGGCAACCTCGAAGAGACGGTGACGAAGAACAACTTGGAGGCAGCGGAGGAGATCGCGCGACAATTGCGACTTCGAGACCTCGGCGGAATCATCGTCATCGACTTCATCGACATGGTCTTGGAATCGAATCGCGAGCAAGTCTTGCGTCGACTTGTCGAGTGTCTTGGTAGGGATCGCACCAAACATCAGGTCGCGGAAGTGACTTCTCTTGGTCTGGTCCAGATGACGAGAAAGCGCATCGGCCAGGGATTGATCGAAGCCTTCTCGACGACCTGTGATAGTTGTAGTGGTCGCGGAATCCATATCCATGCTGATCCCGTGAACAAGCGAAGCGTCGATCGTGAGATCGGCGATGCAGGAGAGGAAACCTCCTCTGACCGTGGCTCTGACCGTGGCTCTGAACGTGGCTCTGAACGTGGGAATGACCGCGGCAAGAATCGCCGGTCGGAGAAGCGAAACGATAAGAAGCCGGAGAAAAAGGTCGAAGTTGAGCCTGAGTTGGCAATCTCCAGTGACGAGGTGTCAGAGAGCGCTGCTGAGGAGAGTAAGCGCGCCTTCGGAAGACGTCGTCGCCGAGCAGTGAGCACTGGGGTCATCACGGCTGAATAGGTCAGTTTGACCCACCCGAGCGCGCCTCCGTATCCTTGCCTGTCGGTCTGATGGATGGGGATCTAGAGGACCATTAACGGAAACAAGGAGTGAACGTGTACGCAATCGTGAAAGCTGGCGGACGCCAAGAGAAGGTGGCCGTAGGCGACACCATCATCGTCGATCGAATCGATGAGAGTGCTGGTTCATCTGTTTCCTTCCCGGCGCTACTCGTCGTTGATGGCGAGAAAGTGACCGCAGAACCTTCAGCTTTGGCATCGGTCAAGGTCACCGGAGAAGTTGTCGATGAAGTCAAGGGTCCGAAGATCCATATCCTCCGCTACAAGAACAAGACGGGTTATCGCAGACGGCAAGGTTTTCGTTCCAAGAACACTCGCGTGAAGATCACCGCGATCAACGGCGTGAAGTAGAGGGAGGCAGAGAGATGGCAAGTAAAAAGGGTGTCTCCTCGACACGTAACGGGCGCGATTCCAATCCTCAGTATCTCGGTATCAAGCGCTTCGGTGGTCAGGTAGTCAACAGCGGCGAGATCCTCGTCCGTCAGCGTGGCACCAAATTCCACCCAGGAAAGAATGTCGGGATCGGCAAGGACGACACACTCTTCGCGCTCGCAGCAGGAACCGTCGAATTCGGTCACGCTCGTGGTCGCAAAGTCGTCAACATCGTCCCGGTCTCCTAACACAGCGGAATTCCAATCGATCGGGTCCGCGATGCGGGCCCGATTTTTTTATTGACTGAGGAAGAGGTGGAGCGGTGGCAACTTTCGTCGATCGCGTAATGCTCCATGCCTCTGCAGGAAAAGGCGGCGATGGGTGCGTCTCGGTCCATCGTGAGAAGTTCGTGCCCCTAGGTGGCCCCGATGGTGGTGATGGTGGTCGTGGCGGCGATGTGATCCTTGTCGTGGATCCGAATGTCACCACACTTCTTGATTTCCATCATTCACCACATCGAAATGCAACCTCAGGTCGTCAAGGTCATGGCGCACATCAAAACGGCGCCTCAGGCGATGATCTGATCCTTTCGGTTCCCGATGGCACTGTGGTTCACGACGAAAGTGGTGAAGTGCTCGCTGATCTTGTCGGAGTCGGAACTACTTTCATCGCAGCACGCGGTGGTCGCGGTGGACTCGGTAATGCGACGCTCGCTTCACGGAAGCGAAAAGCGCCAGGTTTCGCACTTAAAGGTGAGCCAGGGGAGAAGCGCACTCTCATCCTGGAATTGAAGTCAGTAGCTGATGTGGCTTTGGTCGGATATCCATCTGCTGGAAAATCATCATTGATCGCAGCGATCTCCTCAGCGAGACCGAAGATCGCGGACTATCCCTTCACGACTTTGGTGCCGAACCTTGGTGTCGTGCAGGTGGGCGAGACACGCTTCACTGTCGCAGATGTCCCAGGTCTCATCCCCGGTGCCAGCGAAGGAAAAGGCCTTGGCCTTGAATTCTTACGACATGTCGAGAGGTGCAAGATCCTGGTCCACGTACTTGATTGCGGGACTCTTGAGACGGATCGAGATCCACTCCGCGATTTCGACGTGATCGAAGAAGAGTTGGCGAAGTATCAAGCAGAGATCCCACTCGCAGAACGCCCTCGATTGATCGCGCTCAACAAGATCGATCTTCCTGATGGTCGAGCGATGGCAGAGATGGTGAAGTCGACCCTTGAGAAGCGTGGCTTCAAAGTCTTCGCAGTCAGTGCAGCAACCCGCGAGGGGATACAAGAACTGTTGAACTCCATCGCCGAGACCATTTCCACCTTCAGGCGCGAAGAGGTCGTCGACGAGCGTCGCCGAATCATCCTTACCCCTCCAGCGATCGATGACGCAGGATTCACGGTCACGGCCAACAAGGATGGGTCGTTCACGGTGATCGGAAAGAAGGTCGAGCGATGGGTGGCGCAGACTGACTTCTCCAACAAGGAAGCGATCGGATATCTCGCGGATCGACTTGCTCGTGCTGGAGTCGAGAAGGAACTCTTCAAACTTGGTGCACATGAAGGCAGCGAGGTGCGGATCGGTGACGATGACGATGCGGTGATCTTCGACTGGGAACCTACGATCGAAGCCGGTGCAGAGTTGCTCGCAGGTCCGAGAGGAGAAGATCTCCGAATCCCTTGGGAGCGAGATCGATGATCGAGGCGAAGCGGATCGTCATCAAGGTCGGCTCCTCCACATTGACGGGACGAGATGGCGCCTACCTCGACCGCGAACTACTCAATCGTGTCGTCGATCTCATCGCATCCCTTAAGAAAGATGGAAAAGAGGTCGTCTTAGTCTCATCCGGCGCTATCGCCTCAGGTCTCTCACCACTTGGCCTTGAATCCAGGCCGAAGGATGTGACCTTGCAACAGGCTGTCGCATCGGTGGGTCAAGGCCTTCTCATCAGGAATTACTTCGATTCATTCGCTCGCCACAATGTCATACCGACTCAAGTTCTGCTCACTGCTGAAGATGTGATGCGAAGAAGTCACTATCTCAATGTCCGTGGCACACTCTTGAAATCAATCGAGCTCGGTCTGGTTCCGGTGATCAATGAGAACGACTCCGTCGCGTTCGCCGAGATCCGTTTCGGTGATAACGACCGAATCTCCGCCCTCGTCTCTCACATTGTGAATGCGGATCTACTTCTCATCGTTACAGATGTCGACGCTCTCTATAACGCACCACCAAAGAACGCTGGATCGAAACGGATCGCACGAGTAGAGGATTTTGCTTCCCTTGATGCGCTCGACATCACGGGATCCGACTCCAAGGTCGGTAGCGGTGGAATGATCACGAAGATAGAGGCAGCACGGATCGCGGCAAGTGCCGGTATAGCAACGATCCTCACCGACTTAGAACATGCAGCTCGAGCACTTGAAGGTGGTGAGGTCGGAACCTTCTTCGCTCCTGCAACCGAGGGAGCACGTAACTCACGGCGCCTCTGGCTTGCACATGCCTCAGAGGTTCGAGGAAAGGTCCATCTCGACGAAGGGGCCACGGTTGCGATCATCGAGCGGGGGAGTTCACTCCTTCCTGCAGGTGTCACACGCATCGAAGGGAATTTCCTTCGGGGTGACGCAGTCGAACTAGTGAACTCACAGGGAGAAGTGATCGCACGCGGTCTTGTCGGCTATGACGCTGATGAAGTGCCACAGATGATCGGAAAGAGCACCAAAGAATTGAGCCAGAACCTTGGCGAAGAGTATGGACATGAGTTGATCCATCGCGATGAGATGGTCCTGCTATGACACATGACCAATTGATCGCAGAGCTCGCGACGAAGGCACGAACCGCACAAAAGAAATTGAAGGGCTCTCATTATCAAGATCGCAAAGCTTTGATCGAAGCGATCGCTGATCGTCTGGAAGGCGCTATCGATGAGATCGTCGCTGCGAATAAGCGTGATTACGAACGGGAGAGATCGGCGGGCCTAGGCGCACCGCTTCTAGATCGGTTGATGCTCGATCAATCAAGGATCTGTGCGATTGCATCCGGCACTCGGAAGGTAGCCGCACTTCCAGATCCATTAGGTCAGATCAAGATGGAGCGAACACTTGCGAATGGATTACATCTCAAGCAGATCACCGTTCCCTTCGGCGTCGTGGGAATGGTCTACGAAGCAAGACCCAATGTCACAGTCGATGCGGCAGTGATCTTGCTGGCCTCTGGAAATGCTGCGCTCCTTCGTGGTTCTAGTACTGCGAGAGAGAGCAATGAGATCCTGGTTCGTTTGATGCAAGAAGCGATCATGGCATCAGGATTCTCACCTGATCTGATCGCACTTATCCCGAGTGAGAATCGTGACACTGTGCGCGCACTCCTCCATGCCAGGGGATCAGTCGATCTCGTGATCCCACGAGGAAGCGCTTCATTGATCCGTACCGTCGTCGATGAGGCGCGAGTGCCTACGATCGAAACCGGTGCCGGTGTCTGTCATATCTACTTCGATCGAAGCGCGGACGAGAAGATAGCGATCCCGATACTCGTCAATGCCAAAGTCCAACGCCCGAGCGTTTGCAATGCGGTAGAGACGCTCTTGATCCATAGTGTTCGCAAAGATGACCTCTTGCCGAGATCCCTCATTGCTCTCCGTGATGCTGGAGTTGTGATCCATGGAGATCATCAGGTGGTCGATGCAGCAAAGGCTCTTGGAATCGATGTCGAACTAGCAACGGATGAGAATTTTGAAACCGAGTATGGGACCTTGGACATCAATATTGCAGTGGTTTCTGACCTAGAGAGCGCGGTGCAACATATCGATCGCTTTGGGACGCATCACACAGAGGCCATCATCACCGAGGAAAGTGAAGAGGCGGAGCGATTCATCGCACTCACAGATTCAGCTGCGGTGATGATCAATGCGTCAACACGTTTCACCGATGGCGAGGAGATGGGATTCGGCGCTGAGATAGGAATTTCCAATCAGAAGTTACATGCGAGAGGGCCGATGGGCCTTGAGGCGATGACGACAACTACCTGGATCGTTGCTGGTTCCGGGCAGATCAGATCCTGACTTTCGCCTAGTTACGGAATGCTCGGTAGGCTTACCGCTATGTCGCAACCCGAAAGCGTCTCAGCGGGTATCTCAAGAAGTGATGTCGCTAATCTCGCGAAACTGGCGAGAATCGAGATGACCGAAGGAGAACTCGACCATCTTGCCTCTGAGCTCGCCGTGATCTTGAATGCGGTGGCTCGAGTGAGCGAAGTGGCGACGGATGATGTGGCACCGACGTCACATCCACTCCCGCTCGTCAATGTCTTCAGGGACGATGTCACGTCACCGAGTCTCACTGCATCCGAAGCGCTCTCTGGTGCACCCGCGCAAGAAGATGGGCGATTCAAAGTGCCACAGATCTTGGGCGAGGAAGCATGATCCGAAAGAGCGCATCCGAGATGTCCGCTGCCCTCTCGCGTGGTGAGGTCAGCGCAGAGGAGTTAACGAAGGCACATTTCGATCGAATTGATGCTGTCGATGGGAAAGTCCGTGCCTTCCTCCACCTTGATCCTGAGGGCGCACTTGAAACGGCTCGGGACATCGACGCTCGACGCGCAAAGGGAGAAACCTTGCCACCACTTGCGGGAGTACCGCTTGCACTCAAAGACGTGATGACCCAGAAGGGAATCCCCACCACCTGTGGCTCCAAGATGCTTGAAGGGTGGCGACCACCATATGACTCCACCGTCGTCACCAACTTAAAGAAGAATGGTGTGGTCATCCTCGGGAAGACCAATATGGATGAATTCGCGATGGGCTCATCCACTGAGAATTCAGCATTCCATCCCACACACAATCCATGGGATCTTGCTCGTATCCCCGGTGGATCGGGTGGCGGATCTTCGGCCGCGATCTCTGCTTTCGAAGCACCACTTGCGATCGGTACCGATACTGGTGGCTCGATTCGCCAGCCAGCAGCGGTGACCGGAACGGTCGGCGTGAAACCGACCTATGGCGGCGTCTCTCGTTACGGACTCGTCGCATTCTCGTCTTCGCTGGATCAAGCGGGCCCTTGTGCTCGCACAGTCCTTGATGCAGCGCTCTTACATGAAGCGATCGCAGGACATGATCCGAAGGACTCGACTTCGATCAATGCACCTGTGCCGAAAGTCGTTGAAGCTGCGAAACGTGCTGATGTGAAGGGCGTGCGAATCGGAGTGATCAAGGAACTTCAAGGTGATGGTTATCAAAAGGGTGTACTTGATCGATTCAACGAATCGTTGGAGATCTTGAGTCGCCTTGGCGCAGAGATCGTCGAAGTCTCTTGTCCCTCCTTCGAATACGCGCTCGCTGCTTATTATTTGATCGCACCGAGTGAATGTTCATCGAACTTGGCGCGTTTCGATGCGATGCGTTACGGAATTCGAGTCGGAGAAGGAAGTGCCGAAGAGGTGATGAACCAGACCCGTGAGGTCGGGTTCGGCAAAGAGGTCAAGCGTCGCATCATCCTCGGCACCTATGCGCTCTCAAGTGGTTATTACGATGCCTATTACGGAAGCGCCCAGAAGGTACGCACCTTGATCAAAGATGATTTCACCAAGTCTTTCGAAAAGGCTGATGTCTTGGTCTCTCCGACTGCGCCAACTACAGCATTCAAGATCGGCGAGAAGAGCGATGATCCGCTTGCGATGTACCTCAACGATATCGCGACTATCCCCGTCAATCTCGCAGGGATCTCAGCGATGTCCCTTCCATCAGGTCTTGCTAGCGAAGATTCTCTTCCTGCCGGTTTCCAGATCATGGCACCTGCGATGGCCGATGATCGTCTCTACAACGTAGGTGCGGCTCTTGAACGAGAGTTCCTTGCTCAATGGGGTAAACCCATCCTCGACATGGCACCGGAGCTGATCTGATGGCGTTGAAATACGACGAAGTAGTTGCGAAATATGACCCGGTCTTGGGACTTGAAGTCCATGTCGAGCTTGGAACGAATTCGAAGATGTTCTGTGGTTGTGCCACAGTCTTCGGTGCAGAACCCAACACACAAGTCTGTCCTGTCTGTTTAGGGCTCCCTGGCTCGCTCCCGGTAGTGAATGGGAAGGCGATCGAGTACACGATCGCTATCGGCCTTGCGCTCAATTGTCAGATCGCTCCTTATAGTCGCTTCGCTCGTAAGAATTATTTCTATCCTGACATGCCGAAGAACTTCCAGACATCCCAATATGACGAGCCGATCTGCATCCAAGGTCATCTCGATCTTGAGGTAGAGACCGAAGATGGCATCAAGGAGTTCCGCGTCGAGATCGAGCGCGTCCATATGGAAGAGGACACAGGTAAGTCGCTCCATGTCGGTGGTGCCACCGGACGTATCCACGGTGCTGATTACTCACTCCTTGATTACAACCGCGCGGGTATCCCGCTCGTCGAGATCGTTACGAAGACGATCGAAGGAACGGGAAAGTACGCACCACTCGTCGCGAAGGCATATGTGAAGGAACTGCGCGACATCCTTCGCGGACTTGGTGTCAGTGATGTGAAGATGGAGCAAGGCTCACTTCGATGTGACGCGAATGTCTCGCTCCGTCCGATAGGTGAGAAGAAACTCGGTACTCGAAGTGAGACGAAGAACGTCAACTCACTCCGCTCCGTCGAGCGCGCAGTCCGGGCAGAGATGATGCGTCATGCCGGACTTCTCGAACAAGGGGAGCGAGTTATCCAAGAGACGCGACACTTCCATGAGAACACGGGAGAGACCACACCTGGTCGAAGCAAAGAGCAGGCGGAGGACTATCGCTACTTCCCAGAACCTGACCTTGTCCCAGTCGCGCCATCCAAAGAATGGATCGAAGAGATACGCAAGGCATTGCCTGAACGTCCTTCCGAGCGAAGGAAGCGTCTGCAAGAGGCATGGTCAGTACCGGATAAAGAGATGGCCGCGATGATCAACGCAGATGTCCTTGATCTCGTAGAAGCGACTGTGGAGTTAGGTGCGGATCCGACCAAGGCACGTGGCTGGTGGCTCGGTGAGATCGCACGACTTGCGAATGAGCGT
Source organism: Candidatus Nanopelagicaceae bacterium (assembly GCA_049459795.1). Classification (GTDB taxonomy): domain Bacteria; phylum Actinomycetota; class Actinomycetes; order Nanopelagicales; family Nanopelagicaceae; genus SYAN01. The sequence continues at coordinate 26,909 of JBMUDS010000007.1, forward strand.
GACCTACCCGCAGCAGAACTTTCCATCACTGCGAAAGATGTGGCAACGATCGTCGAACTCGTCAACAAAGGTGAACTCACCGACAAACTGGCACGCCAGGTCGTAGAAGGCGTGATCAACGGTGAAGGTTCGCCTGAGGAAGTGATTGCAGCACGAGGATTCAAAGTGGTCTCGGATGATGGTGCACTCCAGGCAGCGATTGATAAGGCCATTGCTGGACAACCCGATGTTGCCGAAAAGGTACGTAATGGTCACATACCGGCAGCTGGAGCTTTGATCGGTGCTGTGATGAAGGAGACCAAGGGACAAGCAGATGCAGCCAAGGTCCGCTCCCTACTATTGAAGACTTTAGGACAAAGTGAGTGAATCAAGATGAGTGAGTTGATGCGATGACCAATAATCCGATGAAGCCCCGTTCACACCAAGTAACAGATGGTCTCGAACGTGCACCTGCCAGGGGAATGCTCCGTGCAGTCGGTATGACCGATGATGACTGGGTTAAGCCACAGATCGGAATCGCATCCTCATGGAATGAGATCACACCCTGCAATCTCTCACTAGATCGATTGGCGAAAGCATCGAAAGAAGGTGTCATCAGCGCCGGTGGATTCCCCATGCAATTCGGAACCATCTCAGTCTCTGATGGCATCTCGATGGGACATGAGGGTATGCATTTCTCACTCGTCTCACGCGAGATCATCGCTGACTCAGTAGAGACGGTGATGGAGGCAGAGCGCCTTGATGGAATGGTGATGTTCGCAGGCTGCGATAAATCCCTCCCTGGAATGATGATGGCCGCGGCACGTCTTGATGTCGCCAGCGTCTTCGTCTATGCCGGATCAATCATGCCTGGAAATGTGGATGGTCGAGATGTCACCATCATCGATGCTTTCGAGGCGGTCGGAGCTTGCGCTCGGGGCTTGATCACTCAAGAAGAAGTGGACAAGATCGAGCGAGCGATCTGCCCCGGTGAAGGAGCATGCGGTGGCATGTACACCGCTAACACCATGGCAACCGTCGGTGAAGCGATAGGACTATCGCTTCCTGGCTCTGCCTCACCACCAGCGATCGATCGCAGGCGCGATACCTATGCGATCAAGTCAGGTGAAGCCGTCGTCGAATTGATCCGACAGGGAATCACTGCACGCGACATCATGACAAAGAAGGCATTCGAGAATGCGATCACCGCGGTGATGGCACTTGGCGGCTCGACGAACTCAGTTTTGCATCTCCTTGCGATGGCACATGAGGCAGATGTCGATCTCACACTCGAGGATTTCCAGAGAATCAGCGCGCGAACACCTCTCCTTGGAGACCTCAAGCCCTTCGGAAGATTCGTCATGACCGATCTCGACAAAGTCGGTGGCATCCCAGTCGTACTCAAAGCACTTCTCGATGCAGGTTTGCTCCACGGAGATTGCCTCACTGTCACCGGAAAGTCGATGGCAGAGAACCTCGCGCACATTGCTCCACCAGATCCTGATGGTGAGATCTTGCGTGCGGCGAAGGATCCGATGTCGAAAGGTGGTGGCATCACCATCCTTGGTGGATCACTTGCACCAGATGGTGCAGTCGTGAAGAACGCTGGAATCGAAGTCACAGAGTTCGAAGGCCCTGCGCGAGTCTTCGATAGGGAACAAGCTGCGATGCAAGCCCTTGAAGATGGAACCATCCAAGCGGGCGATGTCGTCGTCATACGTTATGAGGGACCAAAAGGTGGTCCAGGTATGCGTGAGATGTTGATGATCACAGGTGCGATCAAAGGTGCAGGACTTGGCAAGTCTGTTCTCTTATTGACCGATGGGAGATTCTCTGGAGGAACGACGGGACTTTGTGTCGGTCATATCTCGCCAGAAGCAGTCGATGGTGGACCGATCGCACTTGTAAGAGATGGTGATCGAGTGCGGATCGACATACCGAATCGAACCTTGGATCTCTTGGTTGACGAGGCAGAAATAGCGAAACGACGGGAGTCGTTCTTGCCGCTCCCACCTCGGTACACCCGCGGTGTCCTCCATAAATTCACCAAACTTGTGGGATCTGCATCACGTGGGGCGGTCTGCGACTAGTTCAAATCCTGAGACGGCTGTCTCAAGGGTTGACGAGCCACTTCTCTCACGCGAGACTTAGCCCATGTTCACCCGCGTCATCGACACATCAATCTCGCCGCTCATCGTGGTGATTTCAGTGGTGATCGCCGGGTGCGCGATCTGACTTAAAGAGTCGGAGTGAGCGCAACCCTCAGTGGAAACTGAGGGTTTTTTCGTTGCTGGAGTCGATAGTGAAGGAAAGGAGTAGGGGAAGATGAGCGAGCAGGTCACGGGTGCGCAATCCTTGGTGCGATCTCTCGAGCACGCCGGCGTCGATGTGATGTTCGGTATTCCAGGTGGCGCAATCCTTCCTGCATACGACCCGATCTTCGATTCCAAGATCCGACACATCCTGGTCCGTCATGAACAAGGCGCAGGTCATGCTGCGACTGGTTATGCGCAAGCAACCGGACGGGTCGGAGTCTGTATCGCAACGTCAGGTCCGGGAGCGACGAACCTCGTCACGCCGCTTGCAGATGCACATATGGATTCGGTTCCGATCGTCGCGATCACAGGTCAGGTTCCCTCGGCAGCAATCGGTACTGATGCTTTCCAAGAGGCAGATATCCGTGGCGTCACGATGCCAGTGACGAAGCACAATTATCTGATCACAGATCCAGCCGAAATCCCACAAGCGATCGCCGAAGCTTTTTACATTGCGGGGACAGGACGCCCTGGTCCCGTCTTGGTGGATATCGCCAAGGATGCGCTTCAACAGATGACGACATTCGAGTGGCCGAAGCAACGTGCCCTCGCGGGATATCGCCTTCAATTGGATGCAGAGAGCGAATCGATTCGTGACGCCGCACGTCTTATTGCGGAGTCGAGCAAACCAGTCCTTTATGTCGGCGGTGGCATCATCAAGTCGAATGCAGCGAAGGAGTTGATGGCACTCGCTGAACTGACCGGAGCTCCTGTCGTCACAACTTTGATGGCGCGTGGCGCTTTCCCTGATTCGCATCCACAACATCTCGGCATGCCAGGAATGCATGGCACTGTCGCCGCTGTAACAGCGCTACAAAAGGCTGATTTGCTCATCACTTTAGGCGCACGCTTCGATGATCGCGTCACAGGAAAGCTCTCCACCTTCGCCGTCAATGCGAAAGTGATCCATGCAGATATCGATCCAGCCGAGATCGGCAAGAATCGTTTCGCAGATGTCGCATTGATCGGAGATTTGAAGCGAAATATCAATGTGCTGATCCCGGCTTTGAAGGCGGAGTTTGCGAAGAAGAAGCCAGATCTCACGACATGGTGGAAGCAGATGGGCGGACTTCGCTCCACATATCCCGTCGGCTATGACCATCCAGAAGAAGGTCTCTCGCCTCAATATGTGATCGAACGCATCGGTCTTCTCTCAGCTCCTGATTCGATCTATTGCGCCGGTGTCGGTCAACATCAGATGTGGGCATCTCAATTCATCAAGTACGAGAATCCACGGACCTGGCTCAACTCCGGTGGTCTTGGAACGATGGGTTACGCCGTCCCTGCTGCGATGGGTGCAAAAGTCGGAATGCCAGATACCACTGTCTGGGCTATCGACGGCGATGGGTGTTTCCAGATGACCAATCAAGAACTCGTCACCTGTGCGATCAATAAGATCCCGATCAAGGTAGCGATCATCAATAACGAGAGCCTTGGCATGGTCCGTCAATGGCAGACACTTTTCTATTCATCCAGATACTCGAATACTGATCTTCACTCGAAGCGGATCCCTGATTTCGTCAAACTCGCTGATGCGATGGGATGCGTCGGACTTCGTTGCGAGACGAAGGAAGATGTCGACGCGACGATCAAAGAGGCGATGGCAATCAATGATGCACCTGTCGTCATCGACTTCAGTGTCCATCGTGATGCGATGGTTTGGCCGATGGTCGCTGCAGGAACCTCGAACGATGACATCATGATCGCGCGTGAGATGGCGCCCGACTGGGGATCGCAGGAACTCTAGATGGCGATACATACTCTTTCCGTCCTCGTCGAGAACAGTCCAGGCGTACTTGCTCGTGTCGCTGCGCTCTTCTCACGCCGTGGTTACAACATCGACTCGCTTGCGGTGGGTCCCACCGAGGATCCAGAGATCTCTCGGATGACGATCGTGCTCAATCTCGAAGGTCACGCACTCGATCAAGTGAGCGCACAGCTCTTCAAATTGATCAATGTCATCGGAATCCAAGAGATGAAGCCGAAAGAGAGTTATGAGCGAGAGTTATTGCTCGTAAAGGTCGCAAAGCACGATGGCAATCTAAGCACCATCGTGAGTAGGCACGGGGCGCGGATCGTCGATGATGGTGATACACCGATCATCGAAGCAGTGGCTGAGAGCGATCAACTTGAAGCCTTGCTCAAAGACCTCAAGGCGTATGAGGTCATCGAATTGGTCCAATCTGGCGTCATTGCACTCGAGCGAGGAAAGATGACCTTAAGCGAACGAGTTCGACAAGAGACCGGATTGAGTAATCCTGAGGATCCTAATAACAAAGAAGTCTTGACCGCCGATTACCAGAACTAAACGGAAACACAAGAAACAGATGAAACCAAAGAGATAAGGGAGCAAGCGCAGTGGCAACTATCTATCACGATGAGGATGCAGACCTTTCGATCATCCAATCCAAGAAGGTCGCCGTCATCGGCTATGGCTCACAAGGCCATGCTCATGCGCTCAATCTCCGTGACTCCGGTGTCGATGTACGAGTAGGTCTTGCTGATGGATCTAAGTCGAAAGCGAAAGCCGAGGAAGAAGGGCTTCGTGTTCTCTCGGTGGCTGATGCAGTGAAGGAAGCAGATGTCGTGATGCTCCTTGCACCGGATCACAAGCAGCGTCATATCTACAACGAGTCGATCAAACCGAATTTGAAGCCAGGCTCTGCTCTCTTCTTCGGACATGGTTTCAATATTCGTTTCGGCTACATCAAGCCAGAAGCGAATATCGATGTCTGTATGGTCGCTCCGAAGGGTCCAGGTCACTTGGTGCGCCGCGAATATGTGGCAGGACGTGGTGTTCCAGATCTCGTTGCCGTTGAACAAGATGCGACAGGAAATGCTTGGCCACTCACTCTCTCCTATGCGAAAGCGATGGGTGGACTGCGTGCCGGTGCGATCCTCACGACCTTCACAGAGGAGACCGAGACCGACCTCTTCGGCGAGCAATCAGTGCTCTGTGGCGGCGCCTCACAACTTGTGATGTATGGCTATGAGACGTTGATCGAAGCTGGATACCAGCCAGAAGTTGCATACTTCGAGTGCCTACATGAGCTTAAGTTGATCGTCGATCTCATGTACGAAGGTGGAATCGCAAAGCAGCGCTGGTCAGTCTCAGATACCGCTGAATATGGCGACTATGTCTCAGGACCACGCGTCATCGATCCACACGTCAAAGAGAATATGAAGGCAGTTCTTGCTGATATCCAAAATGGAACATTCGCCGCACGCTTCATCAATGACCAGGATGCTGGTGCATCGGAGTTCAAGTCGCTTCGCGCGAAAGGTGAAGCACATCCGATCGAAGCAGTCGGTCGCGAACTCCGAAAGATGATGGCATGGGTCAAGTCAGGTGGCAAAGAGGATTACAAGGAAGGCTCGGCATCGCGTGAGTAAACCTGTCGTTCTCATCGCAGAGGAGTTAAGTCCAGCGACCCTCTCTGCACTCGGTCCTGATTTCGAGATCCGCAATTGCGACGGAGCGAATCGGGACGAACTCCTTCCTGCACTTTCATCCGGTGTTGATGCGGTCTTGATCCGTTCCGCGACGAAGATGGATGCGGAAGCAATCGCAGCAGCAAAGGGACTCAAAGTCATCGCTCGCGCCGGAGTCGGTCTCGACAATGTCGATATCCCAGCAGCGACGACGGCAGGAGTCATGGTGGTCAATGCACCGACCTCGAACATCGTCTCTGCGGCAGAGCTAGCCATCGGTTTGATTCTCGCATCAGCACGTTTCATCTCACCGGCGCATGCAGCACTTAAGAACGGCAAGTGGGCGCGTTCGAAGTACACCGGTGCTGAGCTCTATGAGAAGAAGCTTGGTGTGATCGGCTTTGGTCGTATCGGTCAGTTAGTAGCCCAGCGAATGGCTGCCTTCGGCATGGAGATCCTTGCCTACGACCCATATCTTCAGCCAGCGAGAGCCGCACAACTCAACGCGAAGTTGGTCTCCCTCGATCAACTTCTCGCAGAGAGCGATTTCATCACCATCCATTTGCCAAAGACGAAAGAGACCGCGAACCTCATCAACGATGAAGCGCTCCGCAAGGTGAAGCCAACGGTTCGAATCATCAACGCAGCTCGTGGCGGGGTCCTTGATGAGAAGGCGCTCTATGACGCGATCAAAGATGGACGCGTTGCCGGAGCTGGCCTTGATGTCTTTGCAACCGAGCCATGTACTGACTCGCCACTATTCGAACTCGATAGCGTTGTAGCGACGCCACATCTTGGAGCGTCTACCGATGAGGCACAAGAGAGAGCCGGTATTGCTGTCGCGGTCTCGGTTCGAAAAGCTCTCTCTGGCGAGCTCGTCCCTGATGCAGTCAACGTCAAAGGTGGCGCGATCGATGAAGAGATTCGTCCATCGCTCCCACTTGTCGAGAAACTGGCACAGGTCGCTACTGCACTTGCTGATGAACTTCCCGTCTCACTCGATGTGAAGGTCCTTGGCGACATCTCTGTCCATGATTGCTCAGTCCTAGCGACCTCAGCGCTGAAGGGTGCCCTCATCGCAACCGGTGCGGAAGACGTCACCTATGTCAACGCCCCAGGTCTCGCGGCAGAACGTGGACTCACTTCTACTGTCTCTACCGATCGCGAGAGCCCCGAGTACCGCTCGATGATCTCGCTTCATGCAGCGTTCAGCGATGGTCAATCGATCACCGTCAATGGAACTCTGATGGGTATCAAACTTACCGAGAAGATCATTCAGATCGATAACTTCGATCTCGATCTTGCGCCGACCGATCACCTTCTCTTCCTCAAATATGTCGATCGCCCCGGCGTCGTCGGTGCAGTCGGAAACACTCTAGGAAAAGCAGGAATCAATATCGCTGGCATGCAGGTCGCGCGCGACAAGCAAGGTGGCGAAGCGCTCATGGCGATCACGGTTGACTCTTCCATTGAAGCCGAGATGGTGGAACTGGTGAAGAAAGAGACCGGATCACATCTTGCCCGAACTGCAACCTTGTTGAGTTAGGGGATCATTCGAAATGTCCAAGACCATCAATCTTGCAGTGATTGCAGGTGACGGGATCGGTCCTGAGGTCGTCGCTGAAGGACTTCGAGTCCTCGACCATGTCGGTGCAAAGCATGGCGCTACCTTCAACAAGAAGGAGTACGACTTAGGTGCTGCTTATTGGCACCGCACTGGCGAAACACTTCCGGACTCCGTCCTTGCAGAACTCGCCACATCCGATGTCATCCTTCTTGGCGCCGTTGGGGATCCGACAGTTCCAAGCGGTGTTCTTGAGCGCGGACTTCTCCTCAAACTTCGTTTCGCTTTCGACCACTTCATCAACCTTCGCCCTGCGAAACTCTTTCCTGGGGTGAAGTCTCCGCTCGCAGGTGTGGAGAAGATCGATTTCGTGGTGGTTCGCGAAGGAACCGAAGGACCGTATGTCGGAGCCGGTGGCGTTCTTGCTCAAGGAACCGAGAACGAGATTGCAACCGAAGAGAGCCTCAATACCCGCAGGGGAGCGGAGCGCGTCATTCGCGATGCTTTCGAAAGAGCTTCAAAGCGTGAGCGGAATAAAGTCACATTGGTACATAAGAACAATGTCTTGACTCGAGCAGGATCACTATGGACTCGAACATTCAACGATGTCGCAAAGGAATATCCAGCGATCACAACGGATTATCTCCACGTTGATGCTGCTTCAATGTTCTTCGTGACGAATCCTGATCGTTTCGATGTCGTCGTTACCGATAATCTCTTCGGCGATATCCTCACTGATATCGCCGCTGCTATCTGTGGTGGTATCGGTCTTGCAGCATCAGGCAATATCAATCCCACTGGGAAATACCCTTCCATGTTCGAGCCAGTGCATGGTTCAGCGCCGGATATCGCTGGAAAGGGAATCGCAGATCCAACCGCGACGGTCCTCTCCGTTGCGATGCTGCTCGATCATCTAGGTTTTGCCGCCGCTGCACGTGAAGTAGAAGGCGCAGTGGCGAAGGATCTGGCCACACGTGGTGAGAGCAAGCGATCGACTCAAGAGATCGGTGATGCGATCTTGCGAGAGTTAGCGAAGTAATCGGAGACGACTATGAAACTCATCCAACATCTCTCAACTATCCCCACACCTGAGTCAGTGCGGAGTGAACGGGTAGCAAATCCAGGTTTCGGCAAGTACTTCACCGATCACATGATCCTTGCGACTTGGAAAGCGGATGGTGGTTGGGCAGATGGCGAATTGAAGGCTTACGGACCACTCGTTCTCGATCCCGCAGCTCTCGTCTTCCACTATGCGCAAGAGATCTTCGAAGGAATGAAGGCCTATCGCTGGAAGGATGGATCGGTCGCGCTCTTTAGGCCGTATGAGAATGCAAAGCGATTCAATCGCGGTGCAAAGCGGATGGCACTGCCTGAGATCCCAGAAGATTTCTTCGTCAATGCCGTGAAATCTCTCGTCTCCCTCGATAAGGGATGGGTCCCTGGAAATCCAGGCGAAGCTCTCTATATCCGCCCCTTCATGTTCGCTTCAGAGGTTGCAATCGGCGTCCGTCCAACGAATGAAGCGATCTTCTCTGTGATCGCAACACCTGTTGGTGCCTACTTCGATCCGAAGAAGCCAGTCACAGTCTGGATCTCAACCGATTACATCCGCGCAGCTCCTGGCGGAACTGGCGAAGTGAAGTGCGGCGGAAACTACGCAGCATCTCTCATGGCACAGAAAGCGGCCGCGGAACAAGGATGCGAACAAGTGGTCTGGCTCGATGCTATTGAGAAGAAGTGGATCGAAGAGATGGGCGGAATGAATCTCTGCTTCGTCAAGGGGTCAGGCAAGGACGCAACGATCTTCACTCCGAAACTCACTGGAACACTTCTTCCAGGCATCACACGCGATTCCATCCTGACCGTTGCTCGAGACCTCGGCTACAAGGTTGAAGAAGGCATGATCTCGGTCGACGAGTGGCGTGATGGCGTTGCTTCAGGAGAGATCACAGAGGTCTTTGCATGTGGAACTGCGGCGGTAATCTCGATCGTCGGTGGCGCAAAGAGTGCTCACGGAAATTGGACCAATGGTGATGGAAAGAGTGCACCGATCGCGATGCAGATTCGAGAGCACTTGCTTGGAATCCAACACGGCGAGATTGAAGACAAGCATGGTTGGATCGTGAAGGTTGATTGATGGCGATCTCTGACGCTTTCCACATCTACGACACCACTCTTCGTGATGGCGCTCAGCAGGAGGGCTTGAATCTCTCAGTTCATGACAAACTCACCATCGCGCGTCATCTTGATGACCTTGGCGTCGGATTCATCGAAGGTGGATGGCCAGGTGCGAACCCACGCGATACCGAGTTCTTCCAGAGAGCGGCTAAAGAGATCGCATTCAAGAACGCCACCCTTGTCGCTTTCGGTGCGACGCGAAGAGCGGGAGTGAAGGCTCAAGATGACGCACTCCTTCGCGCTCTCCAAGACTCCGGAGCTCCAGTCGTAACGCTCGTGGCGAAGGCACATGATCGCCATGTCGATCTCGCCTTGAAGACGAGCCTTGATGAGAACCTTGCGATGATCAGGGATTCGATCACGTTCTTGCGTCAAGGTGGCCAACGTGTCTTCCTCGATGCGGAGCATTTCTTCGATGGGTATCGCGACAATCGCGCGTACGCGATCGAAGTTGTGAAGGCAGCAGCAGAGGCTGGAGCGGATGTCATCGCACTCTGTGACACCAATGGCGGCATGCTCCCTGATGAGATCGCAGATATCACCCATGACATCCTGCAAAGTTCTGGAGCACGTCTTGGAATTCACTGTCATAACGACACTGGATGCGCGGTTGCAAACTCACTCTCGGCCGTTGCAGCGGGCGCGACGCATGTCCAGGGAACTCTCAATGGATATGGGGAGCGAACTGGTAATGCCGATCTAGTCTCGATCATCGCTAATCTTCAATTGAAGAAGAAGCAACAAGTCCTCCCGAAAGGAAAACTCGAAGAGGCGTTCAGAATCTCTCACGCAGTTGCTGAGGTAACGAACGTCGCCCCGAGCGCGCGTCAACCATATGTCGGTATCTCAGCCTTCGCACATAAGGCAGGTCTTCATGCCAGCGCGATCAAGGTCGATCCGAATCTCTATCAACATGAAGACCCTGCATCCGTCGGGAATGACATGCGAATGCTCGTCTCTGACATGGCAGGTCGCGCTTCGATCGAACTCAAATCACAAGAACTTGGCATCGATGTCGGAACCAATAAGGAAGCAGTCGCCCGCGTCGTCGAACGTGTGAAGGATATGGAGCAGCGTGGCTACACATTCGAAGCCGCCGATGCTTCTTTTGAGCTCCT
>JBMUDS010000008.1:0-35049 GCA_049459795.1 Candidatus Nanopelagicaceae bacterium
GCACGAAAATCATGCCTCTGGTCAGTGCCGTAGGTGAGCTTGGAATGGGGCCGTGGATGCGAACGAGCATTCGAATAGTTTCCAGTTTCGCACTTCTATCACTAATAATCGCCGAGTTGTCGCTTACGAGTGCATCGGCCAATCTAGATGAACCAGAGAGATATGCAGTCGAGATGCCCGCCGAAGATGGTTGGCATGGGGTCAACTTCGACAATACGAATAAGGATTGGGCCCTTCCTTCACATCTTGTGGCGGGAAGAGAGATCTTTCGAAACGTGGGTTCACAAGAGATCGCTGTGTGCAAAGACCTTCAGGATCCAGAGTGTCTGAAGAGCGGATGGAGCATGAAGGTTCGCGCGATCTTCGACAAGTGCGAGTCGATCCAAGATCGCAATTGCATCGTATCTTTCGCTGCTATCAAGGACGATGGCACTCGACTTGAGGGCACGCAGAAGGAAGTGCTGACCACAAGACATGCATTCGCTGGCGATCCCGCGCAAGGTATTCCGAGCGGTGCCGGTGCTGGTATTTGGACCATCAAGGATGGCTCCTCCGAGAGTACATACGCACTCATCGCGGGAATTGAACTGGCGGTCAACAACGTCATCGAAAGCCGCGCTGCTGGAAATGATTCGCGGATCAGACGCGAGAAGATGCTCTTCGCACTCCAGCCAGTCGAGATGGCAACCGGTGATCAGTATCGAGAGACGGTTATGGCGATAGAGAATGGCGTACTCATCGGGCAGACCTCCGCCATTGGTCTCGGGTGCTTCGTTGCTACGAACGGCGCCTGCGGACTGAGCAAAGTGTTTCCTGACAACCTAAGTTACGAAGTGAAAGTCCGTTTCAGTAAGGGTGTTCAAGGTTGGATGGTAGGACGAATACAGAATTTCAAACTCTCTGCGAACGAACTTGCTACGCAAGATGGATTCGAGCTGACCATTAGCGGCAAAGCGTCCAAAGTTGGAGCGGTCATCGCATGGAGTCGATGGAAAGACACGAGTGACGCAGTACGAACTCTCTACGATGACGGTAAAGGTGTCGATGGTGTTCAGTGGCGCCCGAACAAGCCGATTGAGTTACTCGTCAAGGATGGCGAAGCACGCACCATTCTCACTTATCTCAATGAAGCTGGTGAGAAGAGCATCCGACATTTCAATGCATGGCTTCCACTCATCTCGGATAAGGCAACGGTTATGCGCACTCGTTGGAACGTACAAAGTGTTGCCGACCGAGGCGGTACATATGACCGCTGTTCACAAGGGAAAGGCATCGTTGGAGTCATCAATTCGAATGCCTCCGTCTACAGTGACGGTCCACCGACGTTCAACAAGGCTACGGGGACTTTGGAGTATCAAGTTGCAGCACCTCATTACACGAGCGATGGCGTTACTAAACATCTCGGCTCCTATGACTTGGTGTTAAGAAGTGATGTAGCGCGGTGCATCTATGGATTCAGTGATGCCCCGATCTCAGCGACGGTATCGATTGAGAGCGAAGATGGCACCAATGTCGTCTCTACCGAATCAGTGACTGAACGAGATGGCTTGATTCGCCTCAGTGCCTATGGATTTGGGTTCTCAAGTCCTACGATCAAAGTGAAGCTCTCTCAGGACGTTATCAATGAAGATCGCCAGGCGACCACAAAAGTCACCACTCAAGTGAATAAGAAACTCGTTTGCGTCAAGGGAAAGAAAGAACGAACCTTCTCAGCTAAGAAGACTCAATGTCCCAAGGGGTTCAAGCGAGTAAAAACGCAGTAGCACTCCTTTGCTCTAGGCGATACTTATTCCCGATATTCCTGAGAATTGGTTTTTTGAGCGTAGCGACATGAATTTCCTTGGCTCCCATTTCTAGACATATGAAGCATCACCCCATAACCTTGCCGAAAAGGCGAGCGGACCTCGCCACAGAACTGAACCTGCCAGGTCCTTACTTTCCCCAAAGGATTGGCCCTCACCTTGGAAAGGCAGTTATGAATAGTAGAAAGGTTGCGATAGCGAGCGTCATCTCCGTGCTCGTTCTCTCGCTTCTGACCGCAATCGCCCCAAGCGCGAATGCAAACGCAGGTAAGCAGTGCTTCCGCGAAGGTCAGCTTGTATCGAAAGCTGGAGTCACCTACCTCTGTACCAACAAAGATGGAAAGTTGGTATACGACGCAGGACGTAAGTTGTCCGGAAACCTCAATGTCGTTTGTGGCGCAACCGAAGCCTGGTGCGTAGCCATGACATCGACATTCCAGAAGCTCACTGGTGTCGAGACCAAATTCGTTCGACTTTCATCCGGACTCGTACCGGCTCGCCTTGAGGCGTACAAGAACAATCCCGAATTCGATGTCTGGCATGGTGGACCTGCCGATGGTTTCGGCGTTGGCAAGAACAATGGCCTCACCCAGAAGTACTCATCGCCGACTCTTCGCATGCTCGACAAGCGCAATTACGATCCAGACGGATTCTGGTCAGGTGTCTATCGCGGAGCCCTTGGCTTCTGCTCTAACCGAGACGCCCTTCGCAAACTCGGGGTGAAGGTTCCTCGAAGCTGGGCTGATCTATTGAGCCCACGGCTCAAGGGTCAGGTGCTCAGCGCCCACCCTGCGACTTCGGGTACCGCGTTCACCACCTTCTGGACCCAAGTTGAACGACTTGGATCGGAAGACAAGGCAATGGAGTACATGAAGGAGTTCAACAAGAACATCCTTTATTACTCACGTAGCGGTGTCGCTCCAGTTGCTGCTGCCGGTCGTGGAGAAGTGGCTGTTGGACTCGTCTTCGCACATGACTGCGTTGCAGGACGTGAGCAGGGTTTCCCACTCATCAATACCTTCCCATCAGAGGGAACCGGTTATGAGATCGGTGGAGTCGCAATCGTGAAAGATGCGAAGAACCTTGATGCAGCGAAGACATACATCGACTTCGCGCTATCTACTCAGGCACAGAACCTTGGTGCTGGAGTGGCTGCTTATCAGGAACTTACTAATCCAAAGGCAAAGTCCGATAAGCGCATCATCAAGCTCAGTCGAGTGAAGCTCGTCGATTACGACTTCGTGAAGGCGGCAGCGCGCAAGGAAGCGCTCACTGCTCGCTTTGACCTAGAGGTAGTCAATCGATCGACCGCTCGCGGTTAATAGGACGGCAATAGAGAGCCAGCGGATCGTTTTTTGATCCGCTGGCCTCACCGTCACTTCTTCGCATTACATTCACTCCTCACTTATCTGACTGAATAGGGATCCATGGCCCTCAAGAAACAAGGCGCGAAGTTCGATCTTTTCTCGCGCATTGCCATCACTCTTGTCGTCGTCATCATCACGCTCTTCGTTCTTCTCCCCGTAGGAACCATGGTTCTACGTTCTTTTGAAGAGAACGGCCTGATGGTCTACAAGAGCCTTCTTGATAATCCATACGTCCGACAGATCGTCATCAACACGATTTGGATCGGCATATCAGTAGGTGCTCTCGGAACCTTGCTCGGGTTCATCCTCGCTTACATCCAGGTTCGAGTGAACTTCCGCGGCAAGAAGATCCAGCACGTCCTTAACCTGGTCCCTCTCGTCTCACCGCCTTTCGCTTTCGCGACAGCGGTCATCGTTCTCTTCGGTCGATCAGGGATCATCACAAGAGATCTGCTTGGACTTACGCCGACCCTTTACGGATATCCCGGCCTCTTGTTGGTCCTTACGCTCTCTTACTTCCCGATCGCCTATATGAACATGCTAGGCATGCTCAAGAGTCTCGATCCAGCGATCGATGAAGCTGCATCCAGCCTGGGTGCCGCGAAGGGGCGGATCTTCCGCACTGTGACGATCCCATTACTCATCCCGGGAATCGCCAGCTCATTCCTGTTGCTTTTCGTCGAAACAATCGCCGACCTCGCTAATCCACTCGTCATCGGTGGTGATTACAACGTGCTAGCGCTTCGTGCCTACATCGCGATCTCCGGCGAATATAACCTTGCAGGAGGTGCCGCCTACTCGGCCATCTTGCTCGTCCCAGCACTTCTCGTCTTCATCATCCAGAGGTACTGGTCACAGAAGAACAGTGTCGTCTCCGTGACGGGCAAACCATCGGGACAGATAGCGCCGATCACGAATAAGCCGGTCAAGGCGATCCTCCTCACTTTCGGCTGGTTCGTTTCAGCGTTCATCGTCTTGATCTACGCGACTGTGATCCTTGGCGCCTTCGTGAAGATCATTGGAATCAACAATTCGTTTACGCTCGACAACTTCCGCTACATCTTGAGTGGAATCGGAAACGACGCGATCATCAAGACCACGATGATGGCTCTCATCGCCATGCCTATCGCTGGACTTCTCGGAATGTTGATCGCTTGGCTCGTGATCCGTAAGGTCAAGCGTGGCGCAGAAGTTCTGGACTTCTTCGGCATGCTGGGTATCGCCCTTCCGGGAACAGTCCTTGGTATCGGATACGCCTTCACCTTCAACGAACCCGTTGAGATCTTCGGCATCACGATCCTGCCTCAGATTGCAGGTGGTGGCTCGATCTTCGGTGGCGCGGTTGCGATCATCGCCGTGTACATGGTCCGCTCCAGCCCCGTCGGACAACGTTCAGGCATCGCAGCCCTGCAACAGATCGACACTTCCATCGACGAAGCATCAGCATCTCTCGGCGCATCAGGTGGACGAACCTTCCGGAAGATATCGTTGCCGCTCATTCGTCCAGCCTTCCTCACCGGATTGATGTTCGCTTTCGCACGTTCGATGACGACGCTCTCTCCGATCATCTTCATCACAACGCCGAATACGCCAATCATCACTTCATTGATCTTGGCTGAGGCCGATACCGCTCGATACGGATATGCGTTCGCGCTCTGTCTGATATTGATGGCGATCGTTCTCACCGTGATGGGCTTGATCAACCTTGTCGTTCGCGGCCAGCGATCCAGCAAGTACCAACCGAATGTGATCGTCAGTGGCTGAGATGAATCTAGGAAATTCGACACAAGTGTCCCAAAGCAATTAGGAGAATGGAAAAGAAGATGGCAACCGAGACCGGCAAGTTGGTATTGACCAACCTCGTCAAAGAGTTCGGCAACGGCGCAGAGAAAGTACGAGCAGTGGATGACCTCTCACTCACTATCGAGCCGGGTGAATTCGTCACACTCCTCGGGCCTTCTGGTTGCGGTAAGACCACCACGCTTCGGATGATCGCAGGTTTCGAGACTCCTACTTCTGGCTCCATCGTCCTCGATGGCAAGAATCTGGCTTCATTAAGTCCTGATAAGCGCCCTATGGGTATGGTCTTCCAGTCTTACGCGCTCTTCCCCCATATGAGTGTTTTCGACAATGTTGCCTATGGTCTTCGGGTCAAGCGGATGAGTAAGTCCGAAATCCACAGGGAAGTCGGCGAAGTCCTCTCGATCATGAACTTGGAACATCTGGCGAATCGGGCTCCCAATCAACTCTCCGGAGGACAACAACAACGCGTCGCATTGGCCCGTGCGATGGTGATCAAGCCGAAAGTCCTCCTCTTCGACGAACCCCTTTCCAACCTGGATGCGAAGTTGCGCGCACAGATGCGCGTCGAGATCCGCAACATTCAGCGACGTTTGGGGATCACCAGCATCTTCGTCACACATGATCAGGATGAGGCGATGGCTCTCTCAGATCGCATCGTGGTCATGCGCAATGCCGTGGTCGAACAATCAGGGAATCCTGATGAGATCTATCGAAGGCCAAGTTCGGTCTTCGTCGCCGACTTCATCGGTCGATCCAACTTCCTCGCGGTGGAGAAAGTCGAGAAGAAGCGTAAGGGCGACGCAGACGTTGTCGTAGCCGGAAAAGGCATGACAGTTCCTATGCACCCGGCTGCTTCGAGTGCGGAGAAGGTCACACTCTTAGTCCGTCCTGAGTCGATTTCTGTGAAAGCAGCTAGATCCGCAGGTGCGAGCGTTGGTACTGTCAAAAACGTCGTCTTCTACGGCAACCATGTCGAATATGAAATTGAGACGTCGGAAGGGCTCATCGGTGCCGTCGTCTCTGATCCGATCTATAGCGAGATCGTCCAAATCGGCGAGATGGCGAAGTTCGATTTCGACAGTAGCCGTTGTTGGCTACTGCCTGCATAATCGCGTCTTGTGAGCGAACCGTTAAAGCATCGTCGCAAGATCGCTCTTGCGACATGGCGGGCCCCGCGAGAATCACGTATACAAGCCAAGATAACGGTCGATCTCACTTCCATCTTGGAATTCCTCGAGAGCAAGAAGCATCTCTCCCTCACATTGACTCACGTCGTCGGTGGTGCGCTTGCGCGGGCGATCGAATCCCATCCTGAGGTCAATGGTCGCGTGGTCTTCGGTCGCGTCAGGAATTTCCCAAGGATCGATATCTGCTTTGCGGTCGATATCGAAGATGGCACCGATCTCGCTCAGTGTCGAGTCATCGATGCGAACAAGAAGACCCTTGGCGAGATCAAGAGTGACCTGACGCGAGGCGCAGAGCGATTACGTGCTCGCCTCGATGACGGCTACCGACGATCCGCAGGATGGGCTCATTTCACACCACGTTTTCTGATGCGTCCCTTGATGAAGTTCCTCTCCTTCTGGAGTGGCGGACTTGGACGCTCGCTTTTCGGCCAACCTGGTCATCCGCTTGGATCGGCGTTCGTCAGCAATGTAGGTCGGTTCGAGATGCAAGAGGCATATCTCGCCCCGCTCCCCTTCGCGCGCACTCCCATTTACATGGCGATCGGTGAGATCCATGATGCTGCGATCGCGGTTGAGGGTGAAGTCAAGGTGCGTAAAGTCGTGACGATCACCGCCACAGCGGATCACAGGATCATCGATGGCGCCCATGCCGGAAAATTGATCAAATCTTTCAAGTACTTTCTCAATCAGCCTGCGATGATGATGGGATAAGAGATCTCCAGGTGAACTTTGCAGTCGCACTCTTTCTCACGCTGACGCAGGTCCTTGGCTTGGGCGATGGGCAAGCGCCTCTCTTCTGTGCCGATCGAGCGAGTTTGGAACTTCGAGAATCGACGATTCGTGAAGGTTGTTTCAAGACCGAACGCTCATTAGGCGCCACACCGATCACAAGGGCAAAGAAGGATGCCACGGCACTCCATCCCAAGCTCAAACTTCGATTCGACGTGGCCCAAAGAGTCGCTCGCGACGAAGGAGTGAATCTCTACATTGCTTCAGGCTTTCGCACCCTTGAGCGGCAACTATTTCTCTTCCAACGCGCGATCGCAAAGTATGGATCCGAGAGTGAAGCGGCTAAATGGGTACTTCCACCGTATGTATCTAATCATCCACGTGGTCTGGCAATAGATATCAATTATCCGAGTGATCAATCGGGGGCAGCCTGGCTAGAAGAGAACGGTTTCCGATTCGGACTCTGTCGTGTCTTCGATAACGAATGGTGGCATTTCGAAGCGACCACAATTCCAAGCCAACCTTGTCCGCCACGGCTTGAGAATGCGCAGAAATTGCTGGATTGAAGCTGAATTTCGCATTCCGAACACTTCATGAGTCGGCACGGAATCTAACGCGTCATGTGTTGTTCGGAGTTTGAACAAACATGCGCGCGATAATCATTGACTCTCACCTGGTCACTTCTTAGGCTCATGATTGTGCACAACGAGTGATGTGCTGACGTGATTACTACCAAGGAGTTGATGATCACCTCATGACCCAAGCGCTTTTGCAGATCAAGAACGTAACGAAACAGTTCGGCGATCATGTCGTCTTGAAAGATGTGAACCTCGAGATCTCAAAGGGTGAGGTGGTCTGCATCATCGGTCCAAGCGGATCGGGCAAGAGTACATTGCTTCGTTGCATCAATTTCATTGCGCCACCAGATCAAGGCGAGATAGTTTTCGAAGGAAAGAGTTGGAAGAGATTCCATTCTGCCTTCAACATCTTCGCCAATCGCAAATATGAAGCGCAACTACCTCAACTCCGCTCTGAGATCGGAATGGTCTTCCAACATTTCAACGTCTTTCCCCACATGACCGCCGTTGAGAATGTGATGTTGGGTCTGACGAAAGTTCGCAATCAAGATCGCCAATCCGCTCGCAAGGTCGCAGAGCAAGCATTAAAGCAAGTGGGTCTCGGCGACAAACTCGACCAATATCCAGAGAAACTCTCCGGTGGCCAGAAGCAGCGCGTTGCCATCGCTCGTGCACTTGCGCTCAATCCGAAGGTGATGCTCTTCGATGAGGTCACTTCAGCGCTCGATCCAGAACTTGTCAGTGGAATTCTTGATGAGATGCGTCGTCTAGCCGGCGAAGGGATGACCATGGTCGTGGTAACACACGAGATGAACTTCGCCTTCCAGGTCGCGAATCGAATCGTCTTCATGGATCAAGGGAAGATCGTCACCATCGGTACCCCCGAAGAGATCCGCAACACCACCGACCCACGTGCTCGAGCATTCCTTAGCTCGATCCTGGGTTAGGACGGGGGCTAGGTCGGGACCATGGACGGCTACATCTATAACTGGGATGTCGTCTGGCAGTCCATGCCAGAGCTCCGTCAAGGTTTGATCATCACGCTGCAGATCTCGATCGTAGGAATGGCACTCGCGATCGCCTTCGGGCTGATCTTCGCAACGGGGCGACTGAGTCAATACGGTTATATCCGAAAGTTCTCGGTAGGTGTCGTCGATGTCTCTCGATCGATACCGCTCTTCGTATTGCTCTTTTGGATCTACTACGGACTCTCCTTGAAGTTCTCGATCAATCTCACCGCCTTTCAGGCTGGCGCAATCGCACTTGGCATCACTGGTGGCGCATACATGGCAGAGGTATTCCGCGGTGGCATCAATGCGATCGATCTAGGGCAACGAGAGGCAGCACTTGCGATTGGATTGACGCAATCGAAGGCATTCTTTTTAGTGATCTTCCCGCAAGCGATCCGCATCATTGTCCCGCAAGCCGTCAACGTTTATGTGGGACTTCTCAAAGGTGCGACGATCGTCTCGGTGATCGGCGTCGCTGACATGATCTATGTCGCGCAGTACGTTTCGCTCAACTCCTTCACCCCATTCGAGATGTATTCCGCCGTTGGTATCGCGTTCATCGCGCTCACTGTCTCGATCGCAGGACTCGCATTCCTTCTTGAGAAGAAGCTCAATCAAGGGAGGGCGCGTGTCTAATTCCCAGCCCTTCTTCGATTTCGATCCGATCTGGCAATCCAGGTGGCTTCTCCTCGAAGGCTTTGGCATCGCGATGTTCTCGGCTGTCGCCGGAATCTTCTTCGCGATCGTCCTAGGACTGATCGTCGCCTTGATGCGCCTTTCGCGCTTCAAAGTTTTGCGTGCCATCGCGTTCACCTATACGCAACTCTTTAGGGGAGTCCCTCTCTACGTCCTCATCCTCTGGATCTACTTCGGACTGGTCTATGCAGTCGGCATCGATATCCCTCGTATCCCCTCAGGCATCATCGCTTTGGCTCTGCTCAACAGTGGCTACCTCTCCGAGACCTTCCGCTCTGGCATCTTGGCGGTCGATAAAGGACAGCGAGAGGCAGGTGAAGCGCTTGGCCTTAAGAAATGGGAAGTGACGCGTTACATCGTCCTTCCACAAGCGGGTCGTATCGTGGTGCCACCTACGGGCAATCAATTCGTCGATGCGATCAAGGACTCTGCGATCCTCAGCATCATCGGCGTCCCAGAATTGATGAAGATTGCACAAGAGCAGGCGAATCTCTTCTATCGCCCCTTCGAGTTCTACACCGTGGCGGGATTGATGTATCTCGTCGCCGTGATGCTGGTCTCTCGAGGCATATTCAAGCTAGAAGGTCGGCTCGCTAAATACTCCCGAAGCAAGGGAGAAGCGGTTTCCTCAGAAGTCGAGCAATCGAATGCTGAGGTAAAGAACTGATTGATCGCGATCAGTGCAACACAACTTCATACCGGAATCAATCGAAGAGGACACCGGGTCTTCTTCGATACCTAGGAGGAAAGAAGGAAACATGGAAGAGAAGACCACATCGGTTGACTCCGCCGTCGACGTCAAGGCGGATCGCCGTGGTTTCATGAAGGGCGCCGCAATCGCCCTTGGTGCAGGTGCCGTCGGTGCACTCGCGCCGAGTTCTGCATCTGCTGCGCCAGCAGTCACCGCAGAGCCACCAGTAGCTCGAGCTGATGGAGATTCACTCCTTCAGAAGATCATTTCGTCGAAGAAGATCCGATTTGGTATCGACCTCGGCTTCCCACCATTGCAGTACAAGACTGCAAATGGAACCCCGACTGGTTACATCGTCGACCTCTCCACGATGCTCGCACAGTCCCTTGGTGCGACCATCGAGTGGGTTGAGGTTCCTTTCGCGAACCTCTTCGCACAGCAGGCTGCAGGCCGCTTCGATATGTCAGGTCTCTCCGCAACTATCCGACCTGATCGTGCACAACGTGTTCTCTTCGCAGGAGCACCTTCCTTCGTAGAGTCGAACGTCGTTCTCCTCAAGCCAGGAAGTTCCATCAAGCGCCTCACACAACTCAACAGCAGCAACGTCACCATCGCCGTTGTCGTTGGCTCATCACAAGAGGCTGCCGCAAAGATCCTTTACCCACGTGCCACCCTCAAGCGCCTCACCAACCAAGAAGCACTTGCAGATGTCGCTGCGGGTCGTTCGGATTGCATGATCGTCGGTGAGTTCTCGGTATCCGGTGCCATCAAGGCAAATCCAAACGTCAAGGTTCTTAAGGGCGATCCAGTATTCGTGGACGAGAACAGCTACTTCATGCCTCTCGGCGAGTACGACCTCAAGCACTACGTCGATACCTGGCTCCGCTACCAGACCTCACACAATGAGCTCGGTGCGCTTTGGGATAAGTACATCGGTGACGATGCACGCAAACTCGGCCTCAAGACGGTATCGATCTACTCACCTTGGAAGGGAAAGTAGTAGATATCTAGAAGCCGTACTCGTTAGACCAATGAGCCCCCCATGTGGGGGCTCATTGCCTTTGTGGGATTCAATCGCGCACCATCGAGCGGACCTTCTCTAAGGGACCATCAACCACGAGGTAAAGAGCGGTTGCCATCATGGTCGCAAAGACTATGAGGGTCGGAATCGAAAGAATGGACCAAGTATTCAACAATCCAATCGCCATCATGTGAGAGATGTACAGCGGATAGGAAAGCTTTCCGAGGAATTTCGACGGCGCTCCCTCATCACTTACCCGTTGACTGCTCGTGAGAAAACCAACCGTGATCAATGAGATCAAGAATGCAGCCGAACTCAGTACAAGAAGTGGAGATAGCGTGTCTGGGAAATCGAAGAAGTAGGTTGCGACGATGAAACCGCATGCGAGATATCTCACCCCATTTCGTGCATAGCCCCCAATTTTTATCTTCCATGTCTTTGATAGTCGGTAGCCCATGATGAAGAAGATATAAGTCGCGAAGAGATTGGTGTAGACCGCATAATCAAAGTCTGCATAATCGCTACGGAGTAAGACGAGAAGAAGAGTGAGACTTGCAATCGCTATGGAAGCGATCCATCGACGGCTCATCATGGCAAGGAATGGAATGGTGACGTAGTAGAGCATCTCGTTTCCAACAGACCAGGCCTGTGGAACTAATTCACTATCGAAGCCAAGGTATGGAATCGCTCCATCCCATTCAATGGAAGCGAGTGCTGAGAGTGGCGGTGGATTCTCACGGCCGTATGTAGTGGCTGAGCGAAGATAGATGAAGCCGAATGAGCGACGAAACTCCTCCGTAGAAAGAACCAAGATCATCCAGGTCGAGAAGATCACGAGAATGAGCGACGGCATCAATCGAAGTGCGCGATTTATAAGGAATCGGCCAGGGCTTGAATATCGGCGGTAAGCCCCTTCCATCAAGAACCCGGAGATGAAAAAGAAGGTGAGTACTGCGATTTGTGCCACCTCGAAAGTCACGAAATCAGCATGAAGGAGGAGGACAGCGAGAGCAAGGAGAAATCTGATCGTGCCGATTCCAATCATCGGGCTAATCATCTCCTGGGATTCCCATAGTTGCTGGGCGCCTTGACTTCTTTTATGTGACGAAATCTCCGGAATTGCAGGTCGCTCGCGTTAGCCTCTGGTCATGCACCCATTGACCCCATTGCGTTGGATGAGTTACATGCTGATCGCCCTAGGCCTGATCAATTGGCGCTACCAATCGGCTGAAGCAGAAGCTTTCAATAACTCGATGGTGATCATCGCCATCGGCGGGTTGCAGTTGGCCGGAACCTTCATACCTGCTACATCTCCACTCTTCACCCGGGCACCGGTCAAACAGATCGCTTGGATCATCTCGATCGGCGCGGTCATCTTCGCCATCATCAATTGATTCCTGTTTCGTCATGGAGATCGCAGAGCTCAAGGGCCGCTGGAATGAGGTCCTCGACCTCCTCGAACGGAAGAATCGGATCGCGTGGCTCGCTTATTTTGACGGAAGACTCTCAGCATTAACTGACCATTGTTTGACCCTTGATTTCCGTGATGCTGCGAAACTTTCCGGAGGGCATGACTACTCTCATGTTCGGAAGGATGAGCATCGCCGTGCGCTAGAAGAGGCGATCAAGGAGGTGACTGGTGAACATATCGAAGTCGTCGAGATCTAGGACTGCAATCCTTCTCACCTCTCTCTTTCTTCTTTCGCTCTCCCATGCGCCAAGTTACGGCGCTACCTCTTCGACCTTCTTCGTCACTCAAACTCCGAGTATTGGCGAACCGATCGTCTCGCTCCATGGTGTCGTAAAGCCAGCTGTCGCGGGTGCGGAAGTCAGAATTCTCACCAAGGATGGCGATCGTTGGATCGACTCAGGTTTGGTGGGAAAGAGCACCTCACTTGGCACATGGAAGATCCGAACTACGTTACCTGCCAATCAGAGAGTCGACTTCAAAGCGGAAGTGGCTTATCAATCACGGAGCTTCACGACTGTCGAGCGGTCGCTCCGTATCCGTCCAGCATCGACTGCAGTCACCGATTCTGCAGCCTTGATCTCAACTGCAGGTCCCGGAGTGCGGATCTATGGATCTGATGTCAGTCGATGGCAACATCCCAATGATCAACCGATCAATTTCAGGAAGATGTATCAGGCTGGAATGCGGTTCGTCATGATCAAAGCATCGGATACGAGAGACGATTCTGACGCACTCGCTCGCAAATACCTCGCTATGGATCGTCATGCCGCCCAAGCCGCAGGGCTTTACACCGGCTTCTATCACTATGCGACGATGCCGAACACGTCGAGCAGACGAGTGGTGATCGAAGATGCGAAGGCGCAAGCGCAGCGCGCTGTCTGGCGGCTGGCAAGCGTTGGTGGTTACACCGAATTAGACCTTCCCTATGCGCTCGACCTGGAGAACAATTGCGTCGCATATTCGGGTCGAAAGTGCACTAAGTACTCAACGAAGCGATTCAATACCTTGTGGGCAGAGACCTGGCTTGAGACGGTCCATGAGAAGACAGGTCGTAAGCCATTCCTCTACTCATACCCAGCATTCTTAGAACGAGCCTTGGTCCGCAGCGAGAAACTTCGTACCTATCCGTTGTGGCTATCCCACTTCGGCATCAATCCTGCGAACGAGGGTGCTCGCCCTGGTCGCAAGGTAGTCGGTTGCTACGTCCACTCCTGGAGTACTAGTGATTGCGATTCACTCTGGCAGATCTGGCAATTCTCCTCATGCGGAATTGCCCCGAAGTATGGGGTTCCAGGTTCACGACTCGATCTCAATGTCTACCGAGGCGATGTCGAGTCATTCCTGAAGCTAACCCAAGGAACGTGGGTCCCTCTCGAAGGTGACATGCTCCCTGTCAACGAAAGTACGACCATGATCGTCACGAATGTAAAGTCGACTACGACCAACAAGAAGGTCGAGATTTCGATTCAAGTGAAGCGCGCAAATGGCGACCCCGTGATCACAGGAAGCGTGAAATTCATCCCGGACCCTGCGCTCGATACCTCGACTGTGACAGTACAACAGTCGACTATCCGCGATTCGAGCGGTACCTACACGATCGCCATCAAGGGCTACCCTGCTGGAACACATTTCGGTGAGATCAGATTCAAGGATCCTACGAAGACCCATGCGAAATCCACCGCCAACGTGGAGTTCTCTTTGCTCCAAGGACCAGAGCCGACACCGAAACCGAAGGTGACTAAACCTGTGGTTAGAAATCCCACTCTTGATGGGTGCCGTAATCAGGTCAGGATGTAGGTAGTGAAGATCAAAGCGGAAGCGCGATCCGCTCTGCTGCTACATGTTCCTTGAATTCTTCGATCTCTTTCCGTTTACGAGCCGCACTCCAACCGAGCGCCTTCGCTGCGATTGTGGCGACCTCTTCGATGATCGAAAGTCCATGATCGTCACTCTCGAAGCCGATACGCGTCCTGCGATCGATGATATCCGCGAGGTTCATCGCACCTTCGGATCTCACTGCATAGGAGATCTCGGCCCGGAGATACGGAAGTGATGGATCGATGAGATCCAACTGCTTCAACTCCTTGCCGAGATCCAAGACCTCGATCATCAAGGTCCCATAGCGATCGATGAGGTGTACTGCGCTCTCCTCGCTGATCCCATACTCGTTTGCGATCAAAGGCAGACGATTTCGTAGCGCCTGATAGCCATCGGCTCCGATGAGCGCAAGGTTGGCTGTCTCTGAATCGGGAGTGATCCTTCGCAATTCAGCACAAGCGATATCGACCGCATCCTCTGCCATCACTCGGTAGGTGGTGTACTTGCCGCCAGCGATGCTGACGAATCCTGGTGTTGGTCGGTCGACGATATGTTCACGTGAGAGTTTGGTTGTCGGAGAATCAGGCGAAGAAGAGATCAATGGCCGAAGTCCCGCGTAGACGCCGATCACATCACTTCGCTTCAGCCGCGGTTTGAGTACTCGATTTGCTTGATCCAAGATGTAATCGATGTCGGCATCACTTGCTACCGGTTGAGTGGGATCTTCGTCATACTCAGTATCTGTCGTTCCCACGATCCACTTCCCGAACCAAGGGATGATGAAGAGGACCGAGACGTTGGTCTTGATGATGATGCCACCCTCGGAGGAGATCGCATCTCCGGGCACGACGATATGCGAACCTTTGCTCATCCTCACTTGATAACCGGGCTTGATATCGAATCTCTCATAGAGCGCCGTGGTCCAGACTCCCCCAGCAAGGACGGTGACTTTCGCCTTCACATCGAAAGGTTTCTTTCCATCGACTGCAACCTTGACGCCGGTGATCCGTTTCCCTGTACGAAGCAGATCGATCACCTCAGCACGGGTGACGATACGTGCGCCATATTTCTTCGCCGTACGCGCGATCATCATCGTGTGACGCGCATCGTCGACCTGAGCATCGAAGTATTGGATTCCACCCGTGACCACATCGCTACGTAGGCTCGGCGCGATCTTCGCGATCTTCCTTTGGTCAAGATGCTTATGCCACGGCAAGGCACGTTTGAACCCGCGCAAGATGTCATAAAGCGCTAATCCCGCACCGACATACGTGCGTTCTTTGAATCGCTCGGTCAATGGGTAGATGAAGCTCACCGGCTTGACCAGATGTGGCGCGAGGTGAGTCACCATCATCTCTCGCTCTCGAAGCGCTTCCTTCACCAACTTGAAGTCATATTGCTCGAGATAGCGAAGGCCGCCATGGATCAACTTCGAAGATCGCGATGATGTGCCAGAAGCCAGGTCGGCCGCCTCAAGGAGTGCGACCGAAAGACCGCGGCTTGCCGCATCGAGCGCGATCCCCGCCCCAGTGACACCGCCGCCGATCACGACGATGTCGAACTCGTCGCTCTCAAGGTGCTCCAGATCCTCGCTTCTTTGCTGATTATTGAGGGCTGAATCGAGGAGCATCACAGGCTTAGGATAACCGTCATGCGTTACATCGGCTCACTCGACCAAGGCACCTCCAGTACCCGCTTCATGATCTTCGATGAGACCGGAGCTCTCGTCTCACAACATCAACTAGAACATCGACAGATTCTCCCCGCTGCAGGATGGGTGGAACATGATGCAGAGGAGATTTGGCAACGATCGACTGAGGTGATCGAAACTGCCCTCAAGGTGGCAGGACTTGAAGGAAATGACCTCTCTGGAATCGGCATCACTAATCAAAGAGAGACGACCGTATTGTGGTCGCGTTCGAGCGGTAAGCCTCTCGGTAACGCGATCGTGTGGCAGGACACCAGGACTACACCGATACTCGAAGGGCTCTCCGAGCATCAAAAAGAACGGCTGGTCACAAAGAGCGGACTGGCGATCGCCCCGTACTTCTCGGCGAGCAAGATCGCCTGGCTGCTTCGCGAGCATGCGAGCAACCATGACATCGCTGATCTCATGGTTGGAACCATCGACTCCTGGTTGATCTACAAGCTGACAGGCGGGAAAGTTCACGCCACAGATGTGACGAATGCTTCGCGGACGATGGTGATGGATCTTGAGACTCTCGATTGGGATGACGAACTCTTATCCTTCTTCAAGATTCCACGATCGATACTCCCATCGATCAAGCCCTCCATTTCACGATTCGGCACCACAGACCCTTCCGGGCCACTCAAAGCCGAAGTGCCGATCGCCGGAGTTCTCGGTGATCAACAAGCTGCGATGGTCGGACAAGCATGCTTCGATCGCGGCGAGTCGAAGACCACATATGGCACCGGAAATTTCGCCCTTCTCAATACCGGTGAGGAGATCGTTCGATCCCGCCATGGTCTCTTGACCACCCTCTGCTATCAATTCGAGGGAAAGCCAGCGGTCTATGCCCTTGAAGGATCAGTCGCCGTGACGGGTTCCGCCGTGCAGTGGCTCAGGGATCAATTGGGAATCATCACCTCAGCCAGTGAGATTGAATCTCTCGCCGCTACGGTCGCCGACAATGGTGGCGTCTACTTCGTCCCTGCATTCTCGGGTCTCTTCGCACCGTATTGGCGAAGCGATGCCCGTGGCGTGATCGTAGGACTGACGCGAGCAGCAACAAAAGCACATATCGCACGCGCTACTCTCGAGGCGATCGCCTACCAAACGCGCGATGTGCTTGATGCGATGGTCCAAGATTCGGGAGTTGCGCTGACCGAGATGCGCGTCGATGGCGGCATTACTGCGAATTCCCTCTGTATGCAGATACAGGCTGATGTGATGCAGATCGAGGTCTCTCGTCCAGCGATCAACGAGACCACGGCGCTTGGCGCATCTTTCGCCGCCGGCCTCACTGTTGGTATCTGGAAGGACGTAGCGGAACTTAGAGCGCAATGGAAAGAGAGCGCTCGTTGGGAGCCAGTGAAAGGCTCACCACTTGCAAGCGAAGGTCATCGGACATGGAAGAGGGCGATCGAGCGAACTCTCGATTGGCAGTGACGGACCGAACTAGGTCGCAGTGAGTTCGATCAAGAGCGCATTCTCTGGCTCCAAGATCGGTGCTTTGATTCCGATATCGATCAATGTGCTTCCCTTAACTTCGATTCCGTCGAACCACTCTGGTGACCGACGAGTCATCTCGTGAGGTTTCCCAGCGGGGAATACCGGCGTCACTCGATATTTTCGATCCCGATCAAGTCCGCGGAAGAGAAGATCCCCTGGATGAGAGGAAGAAGCAGGAATTATTTGGACGTAGGTGAAGAGAGCCTTAGCTCGATCATCACTGACAACGCCGTAGAGCTGAGCTGAATGATCAGAGTGATCGATACGCACCATCGTGCCACGATGCATCCATCCGCGATGTTCCTTATAGAAGGAAGCCCAGCTACGAAGTAGTGCGCGATCTTCTGAACTCGTCGTCGTGATATCCCATTCGATACCGGCATGTCCGAAGAGCGCCATTGCGGCCCGCATCGAGAGTGGAGTACTTCTTCCGGTCTGGTGACTTGGGTAAGGGCCGATATGTGTCCCTAATAACTCCGGTGGGATGAATTGTGCGCTCCAGCGTTGGATCGACTGCCTCGAGAGCGCATCGTTGTTATCGCTCGTCCAGAATCGATCGACATGTTCGACCATGCCGAGATCGATTCGAGCACCACCAGATGCACATGATTCGATCTCAAGACCAGGATGCGCAGCCTTCAGCGAATCGAAGAAACGATAGATCGCTTCCACTTGTGCTCGATACCGTGGCAGGCCATCCGCTCCAGCGTCTATCAGGACTCGGTTGTGGTCCCACTTGATGTAATCGACCCCTACTTCACCAATGACTCCGCTGATCTTTTCGAAGAGGTGTTCGAAGACTGCAGGGTTCGAAAGGTCGAGTACCAATTCATGGCGCCAGAGCAACTGCTCTCGACCTGCGACGGAGAGAGTCCATTCGGGATGTTTGCGATAGAGATCAGAATCGGGATTGACCATCTCGCCTTCGAACCAGAGTCCGAACTCCATGCCCTTCGATCTGACATAGTCGGCAATGGGCCGTAATCCACCTGGCCATACATCCTTAGAGATGATCCAATCACCAAGCCCACTCCTATCGTCCCGCCGCGATCCAAACCATCCATCGTCGAGAACGACCCGTTCGATCCCTATCTCGGACGCCACATCGACGATGTCACGCACCTTTGCCTCGTCATGTGCGAAATAGATCGCCTCCCACATATTCAAAGTCAGAGGGCGGGGACGTTTCGGATGTTTATTTCGGCTTCGAAGGGATCGATGGTGATTCGATGCGATTCCATCCAGCCCCGTCTTTGAATGAGTGGCTACGAGAGTTGGAGCGTGATAACTCTCGCCACTCTCCAGGGTTACCTCGCCAGGATAGAGAATCTCACCAGCGCCGATCCAAGACTGCCCTTCATAACTTCTCTCGATCTGATGCATCGAGTTGCCACTATGGGCGAGCGCGACCGACCAGACCTCACCGCTCTGAAAATCTGCTCGCTCTTGCATCGCCATGAGGCCGATGGTGAAATTGTGGCCACTTCTTCCTTCTCTGGTCTCACGTGAGAAGAGACCGAGATCTATCTCGGCTCGCTGTGGTTGGCGCTCATTGGACCAGCGACCGAAGAAATCCATCCGTTCGCGAGCGCGATCTGGAAGTGGCAACCAATATCGCAGACTATTGAGGGTGTACCTCTCACCTTCATTTTTCAAACGATAGTTAAGCCTAAGAATGCCATGATCATCGATCTCGATGGTTCCTTGTAATTCCAGTCGGAGATCCTCATCCCGCGCTACGAATCTGATCGAATCGCTCTTGCTCTCTAGAGAAGTGATGTGGAACTTGCTTGACCAATCTCGACCTTCGCGATGACCTTCTAGCATCGGAGCGCCAAGGAATCCTCTCGAATGTTCATGGAAGAGACCTGGCCATGGTTGACGATCGAATTCACTATGACCAAGTGCACGAGTGCGCGCGACTCGCAATGCATCTGGATCCTCGATGGAAGTCGGACTTCCCCAATGATGGACGACCAAGGCTCCATTGATGACCTCTGCGATCAATTGCACTCCGCCACCAGTGATGACAGCCATCGGAAAAGTGGCGTTAGAAGCCATGAGGGTAGAGTAATGCTCCTGATGAGCGAGGTCTCGAAGCCAATAGAACGCGATGTGATCCGCACCGATCGGGTTATGGCTGATGGTCGGACCATTCGTTATTACGACACCGTCGATGATGGTAAGCCTGTCCTCCGCGATGCGATTGACCGACGAGAGAAGGAAGAGCAGCCGGGAATCGGAGAGCTTCGCCTTGATCCTTTGCTCAACGAATGGGTCGCCATGGCTGCCCATCGTCAGGGCCGAATCTTCTTGCCACCTAAAGAGCTATGCCCTCTATGCCCAACCAAACCAGGTCTCCTCAGCGAGATCCCCGAAGAAGATTATGAAGTCGTCGTCTTCGACAATCGCTTCCCATCGCTACGGCCGCCCGCATCGAATTGGTCTCTTCCCGATGAACTCGGTCTCGATACGCCGATCGTCGATGCAGCCGGTAAATGTGAAGTGGTCTGTTTTACGGCAGAACATGCGACGTCATTCAAGGATCTCTCCAAGGAACGTATTGCCACTCTCTTGACCGCTTGGCGGGATCGGACTCGAGAGATCTCTTCGCTGCCCTTTATCGAGCAGGTATTCATCTTCGAGAATCGTGGCGAAGAGATAGGTGTCACTCTCTTCCATCCTCATGGCCAGATCTATGCCTATTCCTACATCACACCTCGCACCGAGAAGATGCTCGCTGTCGCATCCGCACATAAGAAACGCACTGGACGGGTTCTGATGGATGAGATCGTCGCCCGGGAGATTCGCGACGAAGTTCGCATCATCGTCAAGAACGATGAGTGGGTCGCATATGTCCCATGGGCCTCTCGCTATCCCTTTGAGATCCATGTCGCACCACTTCGCCCCGTCGCAGATCTCGCCGAACTCGACGAGAAGCAATGTGCTCTCTTCCCGGAGACTGCTAAGGAGGTGATGCTCCGACTCGATGGCGTCTTTGGGATAGAGATGGCATACATCGCAGCGTGGCATCAGGCTCCAGTACGAAAAGGTCGCGATCTCTTGCGCCTGCATTGGCAAATCACAAGTGTTCGTAGACAACCTGGAAAACTCAAATACTTGGCTGGCTCTGAATCTGCGATGGGAGCATTCATCATGGATATGAAGCCCGAGCAATCTGCGGCGCAACTTCGTAATGTGATCCTCGAAGAGAAGTAAGGCTCCGGCTATGCGCAACGTTCTCGCATCAAGTCCAGGTCGAGTCAACTTGATCGGTGAACATATCGATTACAACGACGGTTGGGTTCTTCCCTTCGCGATTCGTGAACGAACCTGGGCTCGAATCACGACTGATCCCGATCCCTTCATTCGCATCACTTCGAAACAACAACCTGGTCTCATCGAGATCCCACTCTCATCGCTCTCCCCCAATTCTCGTCGCGGTGATTGGAGTGATTATGTCGCTGGCGTGATCTGGTCATTAGGTCTCTCTCAGGGCCTCACAATCGAAGTTGATGGTCAGGTGCCGCTCGGTGCAGGTCTCTCCTCCTCTGCAGCATTGGAATGTGCAGTCGCCTTCGGTTGTAATGAACTCTTTGGCCTCGGATTCGATCGTGCGGAACTCGCAAAGCGAGCGCAGCGCGCCGAGAACGAATACGTGGGAATGCCGTGCGGGATCATGGATCAAGCCGTCTCTTTGATGGCGAAAGAAGGTCATGCCCTCCTTCTTGACTGCGTCGACCTGACCACGACTCAAGTCCCATTCGATCTCACACCATGGGACCTACAGATCATGGTGATCGACACCTTGGCACACCACGAACTCGTCGACGGCGGTTACAAAGAACGACGTGACACCTGTCATCAGGCGCTGGGCCGATTAGGAATCAGATCGATGCGTGATATCCACGGCTCGGATCTCGAGTCAATCGCCTCACGCCTTGATCCGATCGCTTTCCGGAGATTACGACATGCCGTCACTGAGATTTCACGCGTGCACCAGATGGTCGATGCATTGAAGCAGAACGATTTCACCGAAGTCGGCAAGATCCTCGATGCCTCCCATCGATCTCTTCGTGACGACTATGAAGTCTCCTGCCAGGAACTAGACCTAGCGGTCGACCAAGCAAAGGCTGCCGGTGCACATGGAGCACGAATGGTGGGCGGCGGATTCGGTGGCAGTGCGATTGCCCTGATCGATGGAAGTAAAGTCGCTTCGGCTCAAGAGTCGATAACTTCCGCGTTCCAATCAGAGGGATTGAAGCAGCCCCGCTTCTTCATCGCAACGCCTGAAGAAGGTGCACGTTTAGAGCGTTAAAACGCCAAAACCTTATAGAACGGGTGTAGTGGAGATGACCTCAACGCCTTGGATGGCGCTGAGCACGCCGATCATGTCTTTTGGATCATTACCTGGAACGGCGATCGTGATGTCATCGATTCCGCGTCCATCGTCACTGCTTAAGACCACAAGTCCGCGAATATCTCCGCCAGCGAATCCGATTGCAGAGGTCACGGCACCTAGCGAGCCTGGACGATCTGGAAGCGCTACCCGAAATCGGAAGAGTGCCATAGCTGAATCATAGGGTTGGCTCCCCGAATTGGACTCGAACCAATAACCTGCCGGTTAACAGCCGGCTGCTCTGCCGATTGAGCTATCGGGGACTGTGCGCGCAAACTCTAGGCTAAATCTCGCCGACCGCCAAATCTCGCAAGATTCTGCGTTCCTTCTCTAGGGACATCAACTCTTGGAAGATCTCGTTATAGCTCGCTTCTTCCTCGAGCGGATTAATGCGCTGCAGTTTCGATTTGATCTCTGCGATGGTGCGACCGATGGCTAACTCTCGCAATCGTGCGATGACACTCTCGACATACCTTTCGGTGTTCTCCTTGGCAGTCGGTATCGGTTCAGAGGAGAGCTCTGCGATGAATGAGTGCAACTCTGGTGCATCATCTGGAGATAACTTCACGGGTTCGAGATCCCTTTGACCATCGATGAAGAGGCGAAGCCGTTGATAGGCAGGGTGAGTGAATGCATTGCTCTCGAGTTTGCGCCAATCCCTACTGTAAGCCGGAATCTGCAGTCGGATCTTCAGAACCTCTCGCTCAAGCGCCAATCGTGGGTCCTCTGGATCAGGACGCCAACTGCCTTTCCTCTCCACTACCGGTTCAGCGCTCTCGGAAGGAGTGCGAATAGGCGCAGCCTTCATCGCTGCCATCACCTGTTCGATCTCTACCCCAATCCACTTCGCTAACGAGCGGGCATACTCTGGGCGAAGTGATGCGTCACGGATTCGCGCAATCATCGGCGCAGATTGCGCGAGAGCAGCGACCCTGCCCTCTGGGAGATCAAGATTGAACTCCTTCAATTTCGAACGAATCGCGAACTCGAAAAGTGGGATCCTGCGTGCGATCAAGTCTCGTACGGCAGCATCGCCATCCTGTTGCCTCAACTCACAAGGATCTAGACCACGTGGTTCCACCGCTACGAATGTCTGTGCCACGAATTTCTGATCACTATCGAAAGCCTTGAGCGCAGCCTTCTGTCCGGCAGCATCGCCGTCGAATGTGAAGATGACTTCGCCGCGGAATGCATCATCATCCATCAAGAGTCGGCGCAGTATTCGGATGTGGTCATCACCGAATGCGGTACCGCAGGTAGCGACCGCACTCGTCACGCCAGCAAGATGCGCTGCCATCACATCGGTATAGCCCTCCACGATCACTGCCCGTCGAGTCTTCGCGATCTCCTTCTTTGCCATATCGATCCCATAGAGCAGTTGGCTCTTCTTGTAGACCGGCGTCTCAGGCGTATTGAGGTACTTGGGACCTTGATCCACCTCATCCGATGCAAGCTTCCTGGCACCGAAACCCACTACATCCCCACCGAGATCCTTGATTGGCCAGACCAATCGATTCCTGAATCGATCGATAGCGCCGCGCTGTCCTTCTTTCGTCAACCCCGCGAGTAAGAGTTCTTGATCAGAAAAGCCTGACTTGATCAAAGCCTTACGGAGACCGTCCCATTCATCGGGCGCATAACCGACTCCGAAGCGAAGCGCTGCCTCACGATCGAAACCTCGAGACTGCAGGAACTCGCGTGCATGCGCTGCCTCAGGTGCATTGAGCGCTGCGGCATAGAAGGAGGCGGCTGCTGCATTCGCAGCTATCAATCTCGCTCGTTCGCCTACCGGTGCTGAACTGGAGCGACCCTCCTCATAGGTGAGCTGGTATCCCATGCGATCTGCAAGACGCTCGATCGTCTCTGTGAAACTCAAGTGCTCCATCTTCATCAAGAAGGTGATGACATCACCGCTCTCTTGACATCCGAAACAGTGATAGAAACCACGAGCGGGAGTCACATGGAAAGAAGGTGACTTCTCATCATGGAATGGGCAAAGACCTTTTCGTTGACCACCACCGGCGTTTTTGAGTTGGACGTAATCGCCGACGACATCTTCGATCCTGGTCTGATCTCGCACATGGGCGACATCGGTATCGCGGATCCTGCCGGCCATCTTCTAATCCTCCGCCGAGAGCGCTGGAATTCCTAGCCTTCTAGCCATCCGTATCGCTCCCATATCGGTCAATGAGGCGATTTGGTCGACGACCACACGCAATTTCGCCGCCCCGTTGTGGGCATCATGCCATTGATCCAAGAAGAATGTCTCGATCCCCTTCGGTGCATCCTCCATCAGCCGAGAGACTAGAGCCTTGAGGAGCTCGCGCTGTTCACTGTATCTGCTCTGCGAGCTCTCGGCATTTATGATGAAGAAGTCAGCGATCGACTTGAGGAAGGCGACCTCGATCCTTGATTCGCGAGGAATGATCAATGTTGCGCCGTATCGAGTGAGTGGACCATCTCCGAACCTCGTACGAGTAGCGCTCTCGGCTGCTCGTGCGAACCGGCTGATCAGGTCGGAGGTCAAGTTCTTCAATCTCGAGAGGTCACCATGGGTGAGGTCGAAATCCCTCGGCCAGAGTGAAAGCGATGTGATTGCTTCTATCGCGCCCTCGATCTCCTGGTCCGATGCATCGCTGATGAATCGCTCCCGGATCGTTGCTGCGATCTCACTTCTATGTTCGTCAACCTCACGCATCGACAACTTCCCGGTGACGATCCCATCTTCAAGGTCATGAACCGAATAGGCCACATCATCAGACCAATCCATGATCTGTGCCTCTATCGACGTCTCACGCTCAGGTGCTCCGGTGCGAACCCAATCGAAGATCCTCACATCGTCTTGATAGAGACCGAACTTCGGATTTCCCGTCTCGCGTGGCCAGGGATACTTGGTCGCAGCATCCAACGATGCACGGGTCAGATTGAGACCTACTGAGTGACCTGAACCATCACGACTCTTGCTTTCAAGGCGAGTGAGGATTCGAAAACTCTGAGCATTGCCTTCGAAGCCACCACATTCTCCTGCTATCTCATCGAGTGCTCGTTCACCATTGTGACCAAAGGGTGGGTGTCCAAGATCATGCGCAAGACATGCGGTATCCATCAAATCTGGGTCAGCGCCAAGTGCGCCACCGATCTCGCGACCGACTTGTGCACACTCAAGTGAATGTGAGAGACGAGTGCGTGGGAAGTCGTCCGCCCACGGGACAGCGACCTGTGTCTTCGCCGCGAGTCTCCGAAGTGCGAATGAATGAATGATCCGAGCGCGATCGCGAGCAAACTCACTTCGCTCAGGTCGCTTCGAGGGATCGGTTACGAAACGCTCCCGATCGGCATCGGAGTAGGGACTCGTGTTCGTTGGTTTCACCATGTCGGAATCAATCCATCGATCGTCTCTTCGCTGATCATGATCCCCCGCCTACCCAGAGTCGTATATGCAAGATACGCGCCAGTCTCCCGTAGTAAGTATCGAAACGAGGCATTATCGATATTGGCAAGACCATATGCGGTGGGCAAACAACGAGCGGTGATCCCTTGATCCTTCGCCATCGCGGTCGCTCTTAAGCAATGAAATGGGTCGGTGACGATCAAAGCGGATTCCAAGTCAAGGCCTTTCATCGCGGCTGTATAGGAGAGCGTGCTCGAGTAGGTATCCCGTCCTTGTGCGATGGCGATGATCCGCGATTTCGGTACTCCTTGTAAGACCAACCACTCCTTGCCACTCTCTGCTTCCGTGGTGCGATCACCAGGGGCACCATCGCCAACCGTCATGATGGCAGGAGCAAGGTTCTTCGTGAATCCATCGCGTGCGGTCTTCAATCGAGCCTTGAGAACCGGTCCAGGTTTGCCATCCAATTGCGCTGCGCCGAGCACGACGATCACTTCAGCGCTATGCGATGGAACATCGAATGCGAGTTGCGTGAGATCGTATTCAGCAGCAGATTCGCGCGCATTCCACCAGGTCTTCCCAAAGAGATAGAGCGGAACTGCCAAGGCAACGACAAGGACCAGGATCACGATTCGAAAGAAGATCTTTATCGCCAGCATCTCACCCACCCGATCCGGCATCTGCATCACTACCGCTCATCGCGCCGACGAGATCATCGCGCGCTTCCATTGCATCATCAAGCCATCCTTGTGGCAAGGAGACTGAACGGGCATGTGAGCGCCGCCCCCTCGGTGCATCACCGATCGCCTCTGGGTATGGCTGGTCTACGAGTTGATCAAGGAGCCCCCGTAATTCAGCAAGTGAGGAGACCATGCCAAATTGCGGACGTAGGCCACCTTCGACTCGAAATCCCTTGAGATACCAAGCCATATGTTTACGAAGGTCGCGGCAGGCACGGAATTCATCACCGAAATACTCCATCAAGAGTTCCGCATGGCGATAGATCACGCTACTGACCTCAGATAGTCGAGGTAACGGTCTCGCCTTTGCGCCGGTGAATGCCCGGACGAGATCTGCGAAGAGCCATGGACGCCCGAGGCACCCTCTACCGACGACAACGCCATGACAACCCGTCTCACGAATCATTCGAAGCCCATCTTCGCCTGACCAGATATCACCATTTCCAAGCACGGGAATTCCCCATGGCTTGAGGAACTCGACCAATTCGGCGATCTTCGACCAATCCGCTTCGCCGTCGTAATACTGCGCCGCAGTACGAGCATGGAGAGCCACCCAGGCAACTCCGGCATCTGCAGCGATCTCAGCAGCGGAAAGGAAAGTCCTATGGTCATCATCGATACCTATGCGCATCTTGATGGTCACTGGCATGCCGAATGGTTTCGCACTCTTCACAGCCGATGTCACGATCTCACGGAAGAGGAGTTGCTTGAATGGAAGTGCTGCGCCTCCGCCTTTGCGAGTCACTTTCGGGACAGGACAGCCGAAATTGAGAT
This sequence comes from Candidatus Nanopelagicaceae bacterium, assembly GCA_049459795.1. Lineage (GTDB taxonomy): Bacteria > Actinomycetota > Actinomycetes > Nanopelagicales > Nanopelagicaceae > SYAN01. The sequence goes on from JBMUDS010000008.1 coordinate 26,671, forward strand.
CGATGTGATCAGCGAGATCCTCACGACCTAACATCTCGATGGCACGTGAGAGCGATTCACCTTCGGTGGCATAGAGCTGAATCGAGCGAGGCGACTCGTCTTTTCCTGGGACGATCATCCGCATCGTCTCTTCATTACGTTCAACGAGAGCGCGGGCAGTGACCATCTCAGATACGAAGAGTCCGGCACCTTGTTCTCGACAGAGGGTGCGGAAAGCAGAGTTGGTGATGCCCGCCATCGGCGCGAGTACGACAGGCGGATCGACTACGACTTTCCCGTCAGGAAAGCGGCCGTTCTCGATACCGAGCGTAAGCGGAGGAACTAACACCCGAGAAGTTTCGGTGCTAGCCATGACTCCACCTGATCGATTCCGATTCTCTCTTGGCTCATCGTGTCACGTTCACGGATCGTCACTGCATGATCCTCAAGACTCTCGAAGTCGATCGTCACACAATATGGAGTGCCGATCTCATCCTGACGTCGATAACGTCGACCGATAGCACCTGCATCATCGAATTCGACGTTCCAATTCTTTCGAAGCGCGGTAGCAAGATCGCGAGCCTTCGGCGAAAGATCGGCATTACGTGAGAGCGGCAGGACAGCGACCTTGACTGGCGCCAATCGTGGATCAAGGCGCATCACTGCGCGCTTCTCCATCTCGCCTTTCGCATTAGGTGCCTCATCCTCGCGGAATGCATCCATCATGAAAGTCAACGTGCAACGATCGACACCTGCTGCTGGCTCGATCACGAACGGAGTCCATCGCTCACTCTTCTCTTGATCGAAGTAAGAAAGATCCTTTCCGCTCTTCTCGCTATGCGCTTTGAGATCGAAATCAGTGCGATTCGCGATCCCTTCGAGCTCACCCCACTCGGTTCCTTGGAACTCGAACTTATATTCGATGTCGACGGTTCGTTTCGAGTAGTGCGAGAGTTTCTCCTTCGGATGTTCGAAGAGGCGAAGCCGTTCCGGATCAATCCCGAGGTCGGTGTACCACGCCAGCCGAGTGTCAATCCAATACTGATGCCACTCTTCATCGGTGCCTGGAACGACGAAGAATTCCATCTCCATCTGTTCGAATTCGCGGGTACGAAAGATGAAGTTACCTGGTGTGATCTCGTTCCTGAAAGATTTGCCGATCTGACCGATACCGAATGGTGGTTTCTTGCGAGCGGTCGTCATAACATTCTCGAAGTTGATGAAGATTCCCTGGGCAGTCTCGGGGCGCATATATGCAAGCCCACTCTCATCCTCTACCGCGCCGAGGAATGTCTTGAGAAGCCCCGAGAACTGGCGTGGCGGTGTGAACTTTCCTTTGGTGCCACAATGAGGGCAACCAAGCTCCTCCGGTCCAGAAGGTTTGCGACCATGCTTTGCTTCGAAAGCCTCTTCCAAATGATCGGCACGATATCGCTTATGGCATGAGGTGCACTCTGTAAGCGGATCCGTGAAAGTCTCAACATGGCCTGAGGCTTCCCATACTTCACGCGCCAAGATCACGCAGGAATCGATGCCGATGACATCTTCGCGTCCGGTGACCATAGAGCGCCACCATTGCCGTTTTACATTGTTCTTAAGTTCAACGCCGAGCGGACCGTAGTCCCACGAAGCACGAAGTCCGCCATAGATCTCGGAGGATGGGAAGACGAATCCACGTCGCTTCGAAAGGGAGACGATGGTGTCAAGACGATCGGCCATGAGTTACTCCGTCCGGCTGGCTGTCGGAAGGGCCGACGATGGCCCGTCAATGGAAGAGGCGATTTTACTTCGCTCGCACTCGATCATTCGTTAGATTCGATGTAGCCACCTGGCTCATCGATTGCGCGAGCGAGGATCGGCACTGCCGTCAGCTTCACTTGATAATTCGAGAGCGCTCTTCGATAAGAACCGATATTGACCCACTCCGTTACCAAGGCCACCAATTCAGGCTCGTCAGTGTTCTCCCCTATTCGCCCAGAGCGGTACCCCGGACAGGCTGCGAGGGCCTCATGGGCTAGCGCCAAGTCACCCAAGAACTTCCCGCGTTCCCCAAGATCGATGCGGAAACGAGCGATGGCGAACATCCCCTGAGCCTATGTGATTCTTAATGAAAATGATTCTCATTATGTGTTACCCTCTCGCTATGAGTACAGCGCTCGTTCTTGCAGCCGTAACTGCCATCGCAACAGCCCTCGGTGGCCTCCTTGCACTGAAATCGAAAGATCGCCTCCACCTGGTCTTGGGCCTTTCCGCAGGACTCCTTCTCGGACTCGTCGCATTCGAACTATTGCCTGAGGCTTTCGCTCACGATGCTGGGCAATTCCTCAATGTGCCGATCACAGCGATCGCGCTCATTGGCGGATTCATGGCACTCCACCTCTTCGAGAAGTTCTCTGGCGGTCATGAACCCGTGGAATCCGATTACGGACACGAGCACAAGCATGTTGGAAACGTCGCTGGAACCTTAGGCGCTCTCGCTATGGCGGGGCATGTCCTCATCGATGGAATCGCGCTGGGCGTGGCATTCCAAGTTTCAAACGAACTCGGTATCGCAGTATTCGTCGCAATTCTCGTCCATGCATTCAGTGATGGTCTCAATACCGTCTCACTACTCATCAAGAGCGGAAATTGGACCAAGAAGGCGATCGCCCTCCTCGGTGTGGATGCGATTGCTCGCGTCTCTGGTGCAGCGATCGGATCATCGATCGCGCTCAACGATGATTACATCGCGATCTATCTGGCGCTCTTTGCAGGTGTTCTCATCTATCTTGCGACGTCTCATATCCTCCCTGAGGCGCATTCGAGACATGCTTCTCGCTGGACTTTAGTCACCACTGTTGCCGGTGTATTGGTGATGTGGGGACTTGTAAGCCAGATTCATAGCTCAGATATTCATGCTCATGATCACTCGCATTCTGAAGATCACTCGGAGGAGCATGACGAGGAGCACGAGGATGATCACGATCATTCTGAGGAATCTGACAAGTAAAACGAGGAAAATACCGAAATATCAGGCTATGGCTGCTGCGATCTTTGCACTCTGAGAGTCAGAGTGTTCTGGGCTTAGCGGAATGAAGACCTGGCCGATCAGCCAACGAAGAACTAGCGCTGTCCCCGCGGAGTCAGAGGCGACTGCTGATGCAAGGCCTTGGAAGATCTTGCTCCAAACCTCCCCATCATGACGGGCTAGTAGTCCAGCGACAGTGCCTGAATCCTTCGCCACCGCCATCGCGAGCGCCTTATGTCCAGAGACCTCACGCGAGATGATCGCTAACCGAGCAGCGACTTCTCGCTCCCGTAGCGCCAGTTGGATGATGCGTTCCAGCTCCATCTCGACCACAGCAAGGAAGACTTCGTTCTTGTCGCGAAAATGGTTATAGAGAGAAGCCCGCGAGACTCGCGCTTGATCCGCGATTTCAATCATATTGGTCTGAGCGAGGCCCTTCTCTTCAATCAAGGCGAGCGCAGTGGTCACCAATGCATTCCTCGTCTTGCGGTGGAGTGAATGCTGGTATTGATAGGTAGTGACTGAATTCGAATCCATAAGAGAGCGCGATTATGCGGCGTTGGAATCGACGACCGTGAGAGTTGGTGTGTCGACTCGGGTCATTGAACTCTGAACGCTGGTGATCACATGTACCAAAGAGAGTTCCAGCGCTTGGCAGATGGCATTGAGCAATTCCGAGGATGCTTCCTTTTGGCCTCGTTCTACTTCGGATAGATACCCGAGAGAGATCTTTGCCGATGCGGCAACGTCGCGGAGAGTCCTTCCTTGTGAAATCCGGGCATCACGAAGCGTTGACCCGATATGGGTCCTAAGCAACTCCATGCATCTCCCCTTTCACTCTCTTCCCCGTCTCATTCTGCCTAACGAGTTATGAATCTTGCCTAAGGATACGACTCAGCAGGGCTAGCGCGCCGGTTACCGCGCCGCCACGGACCTCAAGTCGCCCCAGCTCGCCCAGACTCAGGTGCTGAGCCTCTTCTTTAGGCCCTGAGATCGCGATCCAGACCTCTCCGGCCGCGATTCCATCATGGGGTCCTGGTCCAGCAACGCCCGTCGTCGCTATCCCCCAGGTTGCTTGGAATCTCTGTCGAGCGCCTATAGCCATAGCGCTCGCTACTTCACGAGAGACGACTCCTTCACTCTCGATCAATTCCGGAGCGATACCAAGGAGGTTGACCTTCGCATCGTTCCCATAGGCCACCACACCGCCTAGGAAGATCTCCGAAGCACCTGGAATCTCAGTGAAGGCCGAAGCGATTGCGCCACCAGTGATCGACTCTGCCACCGCCACTGTCTCTCCTCTACGACGAAGTTCCGCTAGAAGTGATGCGGCGATCATGATCTTCTTTGAAAGGCGGCGCGAAAGTACTGATACCCCGAATAGATGGTGAGGATGATCGCAATTCCCAAGAAGATGTCACGAGGAAGATGAAGCCACTCAGGCAGCGGAAGAATGTAAAACCCGACGGAGATGTTCTGAATAAGGGTCTTCACTTTTCCGATCCTATTGGCGGGGATCACTCCATCCTTGATCACTGCGATTCGCAGGATCGTCACCGCTAACTCCCTGCCGAGGATGACCAGAGTGACCCAGATCGGCATCAATTCCAAGTAATTGAGCGAAATCAAGGCAGTCGCGATCAGGGCCTTGTCCGCAACCGGATCCCAAAACTCCCCGAAATCTGTGATCTGGTTGCTCGACCGAGCAAGTCTTCCATCGATGACATCGGTCATTGCAACTACGAAGAAGAGGAACCATGCGAAGAGACGCAGCCCGTCATTCTCGCCATTCTGACTCAAGAGCGCCCAAGCACAGAAGGGCAAAGCAAGGATTCGAACGATGGTCAACATGTTAGGGAGATTGAAGATCACGCGTCGTGCGACCTCATCTCGCTCTGCTGGACCGACCATTATGAGACCAGCTCACGTGGGCGCATCACGAGATCGGCACCCTCACTTGCGACGAACACCCCGTCAACATACTGCCCCACGTGGTAACTGGAGAGAGATGATTCGCCGGAATTCTCGAGGTATGTCACTCCATCTACTTCAGGTCCTTGATGGGCTGCTCTACCTTCGATCAAATCGCCCTCGATACTCTCGATCAGCACACGGGCCTCTTGACCGATACGAATCTCGGTTCGCTGATTGACCATCTCTTCTGCGAGAGAACTCGCTTCACGGAAACGATCGGCAATGAGGTCAGGAGAGATCTTCTCGCCGAGAGAGGCAGCCTCCGTGCCATCTTCATCACTATATGGAAAGACTCCGATGGCATCGAGAGCTGCATCTTCGATGAATGAGAGTAACTCCTTGTATTCCGACTCCTTCTCACCGGGAAATCCGACGATGAAGTTCGAGCGAATACCTGCCTCTGGGGCCAGTGCACGGACTTGAGTCAGAAGATGGAGGAATTTCTCGCGATCGCCGAATCTTCGCATCCGTCGCAAGAGTGAGCCACTTGCATGTTGGAATGAGATATCAAAATAAGGAACCACTTTCTCCGTTGAGATCATCGCTTGCAAGAGTGATGGCCGAATCTCCGCTGGCTGTAGGTAGGAAAGTCGGATTCTCTCTATCCCATCGATCGCTGCGAGTTCAGGAAGCATTCGCTCTAACAATCGAAGGTCTCCGAGATCCTTACCGTAGGAGGTTGTGTTCTCGCTGACCAAGAAGATCTCACTTACTCCAGCCTCCGCAAGCCATCGAGCCTCTCTCACTATCTCATCGGGAGTTCGCGACAGGAAAGAACCTCGGAAACTCGGTATGGCGCAGAATGAACAGCGTCGATCACAACCAGAAGCAATCTTCAATGGAGCCATCGGTGCATCATCAAGGCGCTTGCGGTAGAGACGGGAACCTTGACCGTTTCTAATCTCTACGTCTCGCTCGACTCGCGCCTCTCTGCGGGCAGCAGGAGCAAGAGGCAACAACGTCCTGCGATCCTTCGGCGTATGAGTCGGAATCGATCCCCCGGCAAGAATGCGGCCAAGACGCTCCGAGATATCTGCGTAGGAATCGAATCCCAATATCGCATCTGCCTCCGGGAGGGCCTTGGCTAACTCATCTCCGTACCGTTCTGCCATACAACCCACGGCCACTACTGCGCGGACCTGTCCATCGGCCTTGAGCTGATGTGCCTGCAACAGAGTGTCGATTGAGTCCTTCTTGGCGCTTTCTATGAAGCCGCAGGTGTTGATGAGAGCGATATCTGCGTTCGAACTATCGTCGGTGAGGACCCAGCCATCTGCTGCAAGGCGACCGGCTAATTCCTCCGAGTCGACGTCATTTCGGGCACATCCCAAGGTGACGAGTGCGACGGTGCGACTTTTCCCGTGCGAAGTAACCGGGGAAGGAGTAGACACATCGCAAATATAACCCCTCAAGAGCAGAATGCAGTCGAACTTCTGAAGAGAAGGCTGAACCTAACCTGCGTTATGAGCCTCTGCTGTGAATTGAAGGCGTGTCACTTCGCCGATACGTCCCGTAGTGCCGAGATCATCACCGTTATATGTGATAGCAATCGCACCTGCATTGCCGATCACCAGCTGTAGCAATTGGTCATCGTAGTAATCGCGACTATCACCTTGACGGAGCTTGCCTTCGAATATCGTCGAGCCATTAGCTCCGCTTACCTTGACCCACGACACAGAACCAATCGCACGAAGGGTCAGATTGACGCCATTTTGTGCGGAAGCTACTGCGGGTGGTTCTTCATCGCCCGAGACTAAGTTCTCTGCCGCAGTGACGATCCTTGATGGTTGACTCGAATCAAGGATCCCCGGTGCAACCTGGAACGCGGCAATCGCGAAGATTGCTAGCCCTGCGACCATCCCGAAGATCTTCCATGATGGCTTGCTCTTCTCGACGTCAGAGATGACATTGTTCTCTTCGAATTTCTCGCTCATGGAACCTTCTTGATCGGCATGCAGCGCGTCGAACTCGGCAAGGATCGATTCAAGATTCATTCCATAGATCTGTGCCAGGGTGCGAATATGTCCACGTGCGTAGGCGATCCCACCGACGGACTTGTAATTATCGGATTCGATCTCTTGAATCACACGTTCGCGCACGCGGGTACGAGACGCGACATCAGCAAGGGAAAGTCCTCGCTCACTTCTCGCGGCTTTGAGTTGATCGCCGATCGTCATGCGCTATGCCTTTTCGTGGGGAATCGCTCGCGAAGGTTCACGAACAGGGAGAACGGTAAAGCAGTCCATTCCTATGGGACAAGATGAGATTGCCTGAATGTGGGCTGAGTCAGAGTGATTTTCGGGGTGAAATCTGGAAAATCAGGATCTGAACCGGGTCACAACCCGAAAAGACCCAAAAGGGAGCCGATGAAGGGGATGATGACCAGCATCTTTCCATCGATGTCCTGCTTATTAAGCCTGAATAGCTGAGAGCCGATCTGGACATCATAAGCATCACCGAATTCGCCTCGGACGACACCGAGGGCGGGACCATCGGTAGGCAGTGCAGCGATCACACGATCATCCATAGAGAACGTGTCAGTCACCCGGTAGAGAGCGACACTCGATTGGGCTGATCCAAGAGCATGGTCTAAACCAGACTGCGGGTGCGTGATTCGCAAGCCGAAAGCGAAGAAGAGCACGACGGCTACCAGTACGCCAATGACGATTTTGCCGCGCTTGGTCAACACTATCGATCCTCTCCTATGAGAAGGTGCAGACCTTTCCCACAGCACGAAGTCTAACTTTCAACTACCTCTTTTTGGACTTTCTCGACGCACTTTTGGCGGTCTTTCTAGGCTTGGAGGAGGTGGGTCGTGCGGAGTTTGCCTTCTTCTTCCCACTACGTGGTGCTTTCCCCTTGCCTCGAGAGGAAGTAGAGATCCGCTTCACTTTTCCAACTCCAGGCGACGTCGTCGAATCCGACGGGAAAGTAGAACCGGCACCATTCATCAAGTCATCAAGCCATGACTGTATGTCGTCACTATCCTCCAACGCACGAGAGACTCGCGATGCCCCCTTCTTCTCAGAATCAGTGGCACTCATCGATTCGGTCCCTACAACATCATCTTCCTGGAGCAACGTATCGATCTCTTTTACAGCCTTCTTGGTTCTAGCCTTAGGAGTCTTTGCGAAGAGTGACTGGAAGAAATCCTTGAATGGATTCTTCTTCACTGCAGCAGGTTCGGCACTCGATGCTGATTGCGTCGTCGAATTCTCACTTTGCGTGGTGGCGGAAGAACTCACTCCCAACATCAAGCGGCTCGTTCTAGAGTCCGGTCTTCCCGTGCCCCGCCATGTAGCCACCTCAATGACAGTGCCATGCGCGATGTTTCCAACGACGAGTTTCTGTCCATCCGGGAGATCGATGACTAATGGACTGTCTTGATCCGGAAGCGGAATCGTCGAAATCGCGGGAGG
>JBMUDS010000009.1:0-34221 GCA_049459795.1 Candidatus Nanopelagicaceae bacterium
CCTTGTCGTCGCGAACGCTGGTCAATAGCGCTGCCATGTACTCGGTCGGGTAATTTGCTTTGAGGTATGCAGTCCAATAAGAGACGACGCCATAACCTGCGCTATGAGCACGATTGAACGCATAATCTGAGAACGGAATCAACGTCTTCCAGAGTTCCTCGATCGCATCGGTCGAAAAACCATTCGAACGCATACCACTTTCGAAGTGGACATATTCCTTGTCAAGGATGTCTTTGTTCTTCTTGCCCATCGCCTTGCGGAGCAAGTCTGCGCGACCTAGTGAGAAGCCAGCGACTTTCTGTGCAATCGCCATCACCTGTTCTTGGTAGACGATGAGGCCATAGGTATCGCCCAAGATCTCGGCGAGAGGTACTTCCAATTCTGGGTGGATCGGCTCTACACGCTTTCGGCCATTCTTTCGATCAGCATAGTCGTTATGCGCGTTGACTCCCATAGGACCGGGTCGGTAGAGCGCGATCACAGCAGAGATGTCCTCGAAGGAGTCCGGTGCCATCGACTTCAACAAGGCTCGCATCGGTCCGCCATCGAGCTGAAAGACACCGAGCGTCTCGCCGCGCGATAGCAACTCGAATGTCTTGGCGTCATCGAGGTCTGAAGTGGAGAGCGTGACATGCTCCCCGCGATTACGTGCGATGCTAGCGAGACATTCATCGATGACAGAGAGATTCCTAAGGCCCAAGAAGTCCATCTTGAGTAACCCGGTGGATTCGCATGCTCCCATGTCGAATTGAGTGATGACCGCGCCATCGGACTCGCGGCGGTGGATCGGAATGACGTCTATCAAAGGATCGCGACTGAGGATCACACCGGCTGCGTGAACACCCCATTGACGCTTCAATCCTTCAAGGCCTCGAGCAGTGTCGACTACTCGTCTCGCTTCTGGGTCACTCTCGTAAAGTTTCCTGAATTCCCCTGCCTCCGAGAATCGTTCGTCCTTGGTATCGAATACCCCTGCCAAGGAGATGTCCTTACCCATGACCGCTGGTGGTAGAGCTTTGGTGAGCCGCTCGCCGATTGCATATGGGAAGCCAAGGACTCGAGTCGCATCTTTGATCGCTTGTTTCGATTTGATATTTCCGTAGGTGATGATCTGAGCTACCCGATCCTCACCGTATTTGTCGGTCGCGTAGCGAATCATCTCGGCGCGTCGACGCTCATCGAAGTCGAGATCGATATCTGGCATCGAGATTCGCTCCGGGTTGAGGAATCGCTCGAAGAGCAATCCGTACTTGATCGGATCCAGCGCTGTGATACCAAGGGCATAAGAGACTAGAGAGCCCGCTGCAGATCCTCGACCAGGTCCCACCCAGATCCCATTCTCCTTTGCATGACGCACCAAGTCTGCAACGACCAAGAAGTAGCCAGGAAAACCCATCTTGCACATCACATCGAGTTCGTAATCGAGTCTCTCTTGATAATTCGGTGGCACGGTTCCTTGAAGTCTCTCGTTCAGACCTTTCGTAGCAAGGGAGCGCAACCAACTATCTTCGCTCTCACCATCAGGGACTGGGAATCGAGGCAAGAGATTCTCGCCCTCGCGTAACGTCACTTCACATCTTTCTGCGATCAGTAGCGTGTTATCGCAAGCCTCTGGGAGTTCGCGGAAGAGATCCCTCATCTCTCGGGCGCTTTTGAGATAGAACTGATCGTTATCGAACTTGAATCGCTTCGGATCCGCCAAAGTGGACGCTGATTGGACGCAGAGCAATGCCGCATGTGCATCGAAGTCACTGTTGAATGTGTAGTGAAGGTCGTTTGTGGCAAGGAGAGGTAGGCCAAGTTCACGCGATAACCGCATCAAATCCTCGCGTGACCGACGCTCGATTTCGATTCCATGATCCATCAACTCGATGTAGAAATTCTCGGGACCGAAGATCTCTGCCAATTCTGCAGCAGCGCTCCGCGCCTCGTTATAGGCACCCATTCGAATACGAGTCTGGACCTCGCCGCCTGGGCAGCCGGTAGTTCCGATCAGTCCCTCCGAATATCGTGACAATAGTTCACGGTCGATCCGTGGCTTGTAATAGAAACCTTCGAGCGATGAGAGCGACGCCAACCGATAGAGATTGGCTAGCCCAACATCGTTCTGTGCCAGCAATGTCATGTGGGTATACGCGCCACCGGAAGAGACATCATCTTCGCCACCTTCAGCCCATTTCACTCGCTTCTTCTCGAATCGCGAGCCAGGGGCTACATAAGCCTCTAAACCGATGATTGGGTTGACGCCATTCGATTTCATCGTCTTGTAGAAGTCGAATGCACCAAAGAGATTGCCATGGTCAGTCATCGCAAGAGCTGGCATACCTTGACGGGAGGTCTCCTCGGCAAGGTCTTTCAATCTGGCTGCGCCGTCAAGCATCGAATACTCGGTATGCACGTGAAGATGAACGAAATTCTCTTCACGTTTCACTTGATGGACCTTTCTATTGCTTACTTAATGCTTCGTTATTGCTTCTTCACAAGACTTGCTTCTTCAAGCAGCCAGTACAGCTGAATCGCCGTGAGCGTATCTTCACCCGCCGATACTCGAGCGCAATGACTCGAGACTTTCCGACAAGTCCGCAGGATACGGGGCATGAAATCGGACACGTTCACCGGAGCGCGGGTGACTGAATTCCAACTCCATGGCATGGAGCCAGGGGCGACTGATCGAGAGCGCCTTTGCGAGCCGGGGATCTGCGCCATAAGTGAGATCCCCTACAAGTGGGTGCTTGATCGCGGAGAAGTGCACTCTGATCTGATGGGTGCGGCCGGTCTCTAACTCGATGCGCAAGAGAGTCACCGCCGGGAAGAACTCCATCGCTTCGTAGTGCGTAATACTCGGTTTTCCCGATGCGACGACAGCAAAACGATGGTCTTCCTTCGGGTGACGGTCAATAGGTGCATCGATAGTTCCAACTGCGGGGTCGATATGACCTTGTGCCAACGCGTAGTAGACCTTCGAGACTTCCCGGTCCTTGAATTGTGATTTGAGCGCACGATGTGCGATGGATGATTTGGCAACCACCATGACACCACTGGTGCCGACATCGAGGCGGTGCACGATCCCTTCTCTTTCCTCAGCACCCTGCGAGGAGAGCTGAACCCCCATCGCCTGAAGTGAACCTGTCACAGTGGGACCTGTCCATCCTGGACTCGGATGCGCGGCAACGCCGACGGGTTTATCGATCACGACAATGTCTTCATCCTCATAAAGGATGGGGATATCGACAACGGCTTCACTCTCCTCTTTCCGAGCCGGTATCTTCACAAAGACTTTATCGCCGGGAGTTACGCGATCAGATTTACGTACCAGCTTTCCAGTCTTCGCATGAGTGATGACTTCTTGCTCGAAAAGAGGCTCTAGCGCGCTGCGCGACAAACCAAGCTCGCGTGCGATCACTTGGTCATACCTCATCCCTGCTGAATCTTCGTGTAAATCGATCTCATGGATCTTGTCGAACTCGATGCTCATTGCTTCACTCGCTATCCGAATCATGTGAACGATCTCCGAAGGTAGCGAACGGCTGCACGTCCTTGATCAGCAAGTAGGTGATCCAAACTCCAGAGAGAGTGATGGCGATGTCAGCGATGTTGAAGATCGGCCAGCGTGGGATCTGGATGAAGTCGACCACGTGTCCCTGAAGAAGATGTGGTTCACGGAAGATCCGGTCAAGGAGGTTTCCGAGCACGCCACCGAGAAGGAGACCGAATCCGATCGCCCACCTCATCTCGACCACTTTGCGCGCGAAGAGCCCGAGAGCGATCGTGACGGAAAAGGCGAAGAGAGTAAGGAAGAGCGTGAAGTCCTCCCCAATATTGAAGGCTGCACCACTATTGGAGGTGTGATTGAACTTGAGTAAATCGCCGAGCACTTCTATTGCTGGACGTGATGAGAGATAAGAGACTGCCCAGGACTTCGATGCCTGATCGAAGGAGAGGACAAACATCGCTAGGAGGAAGATCCACCTGCGCGCTCTAGGTAACTTATCTTCGAGCTGCACGAGTCCCGTCAGCGACGTTCTTCTTTAGCCTTGCACTTCATGCATAAGGTCGCGCGTGGGAAGACCTTCAGGCGTGCTTTACTGATCGGATTCTGACAATCCTCGCATCGACCATAAGTCTTACCGTCGATGCGCTCGAGCGCCCGCTCGGTCTGCAACACCATGTCGCGCGCGTTGTAGACGAGTGACATCTCATGTTCTCGCTCGAAGGTCTTCGTGCCCGCATCGGCTTGATCGTCACCGGCACCGATGCCATCTCGTTCGATCAAGTCATCCATCTCTGACTCGATCTCCGCCAAGTCAGCCTTCAATCGAATCAAATCCTTTGCCAGCTCGCTTCGAACGCTCTTCAATTCCGTCGCACTCCACTGATCGTCACCTTCTGATGATTCGACCGGAACCGGGGCGCCTTTGATCGGCTTGAGTTGTGGAACTTTCTTCGCTTGATTGCCCTTAGCGCCCTGCTTTGCAGTACGAGCAGGAGGCAACATCAAGAGTTTCTTCTCTTCGACGACCGCCTCTGCATTGGCCTCGACTTCGGGCTTGTAGACCGAGATGGTCGTCGCACCTTTAGCTGTCGTAGAGGTGAGTGCCGTCTTTGCCTTTCCACGAACGATCACGGGTTTCGAAGCAGCGCTCTTCTTGAGCTCTGGTTTCTTCGGGGCGGGCTTCTTGGCCACCACTTTCGTGGACTTCTTCACTGCTGACTTCGAGGGGCTCTTCTTCGCAGCTTTGCTCGGTTTTGCAACCTTCTTCGCAGCCTTACTCGCAACCTTTTTCTTGGCTGGTTTCGCCGCGGACTTTGATTTTGGCTTCTTTGCTGGCACGGGCAGAGGGTAGTGGCATTGGTAGGCTTGCGCGAATGAGCGAGCGCCAATATCCGCAGCTCTCCCCTCATATCGATCTCCCGGCTACGGAGCGCCAAGTCCTCGAGTTCTGGGACAGTAACGAGATTTTCGCGAAGTCACTCTCTTCACGCGAATCTGGCGAACCTTGGACCTTCTTCGAAGGTCCACCTACCGCAAACGGAATGCCAGGCACTCATCACATCGAAGCTCGCGTCTTCAAAGATGTATTCCCCCGATTCCACACCATGAAAGGTCGATTCGTTCGACGCAAAGCAGGTTGGGATTGCCATGGGCTGCCGGTGGAGATCGCAGTCGAAAAGGAGTTGGGCTTCGCTGGTAAGGGCGATATCGAGAAGTTCGGAATTGCAGAGTTCAACGCGAAGTGTCGTGAATCGGTGCAACGACACGTTGGTGCCTTCACGGATATGACCAAGCGCATGGGATTCTGGGTCGATTTCGATCAGGCGTATTGGACCATGTCGCCTGAATATGTGGAGAGCATCTGGTGGTCCCTAAAGGAGATCTGGAAGAAGGGCCTTCTCGGTGAGGACCATCGAGTCGCACCTTATTGCCCCCGATGTGGCACAGGTCTTTCTGATCATGAACTGGCTCAAGGGTATGAGACAGTCACTGACCCATCGGTCTATGTTCGATTCCCTGCTACGTCAGGGAAGTTAGCCGAGCTTGGTGCGAAGTTCTTGGTCTGGACTACGACACCGTGGACTCTCGTCTCGAATACTGCGGTGGCAGTCAACCCCGATGTCGAATATCTCGTAGTGGAGCGGATCGAGGATGGCGAGCGACTCGTCATCGCAAGCGATCTCGCACATGTCGCCGGTGAACATAAAGAGGTAGCGCGGTACAAAGGCGCAGAACTAGAGCGCATCTCCTACTCCCGGCCATTCGACCTCGTCGATATCCCAGACTCTCATTACATCGTGCTTGGTGAGTATGTGACAGTCGAAGATGGCACCGGATTGGTCCATCAATCCCCCGCCTTCGGTGCGGATGACCTTGCCGTATGTCGGCGATACGGTTTGCCTGTCGTCAATCCAGTTCGAGGCGACGGCACATTCGACAGTGCGCTCCCTCTCATCGGAGGACAGTTCTTCAAAGAGGCTGATAAGGCACTCGTGAAGGATCTGAAGTCAAGGAATCTTCTCTTCAAGCATCTTCCCTACGAGCACTCTTATCCGCACTGTTGGCGATGCCACACCCCGCTGATCTACTACGCGCAACCCTCTTGGTACATCCGCACGACACAGATCAAAGATGCTCTACTGCGCGAGAATGCTGCGACGGATTGGCATCCAGAGACGATCAAGAACGGTCGATATGGAGATTGGCTCGATAACAACATCGACTGGGCACTCTCGCGGAATCGATTCTGGGGTACACCTTTACCTATCTGGCGTTGTGAGAGTGGTGATCGCTCGCATGACATCTGCATCGGATCATTACGTGAACTAGGTGAGCTGGCGGGCAGGGATCTCTCCTCGATGGATCCGCATCGACCTTATGTTGATGACATATCTTTCAAATGTGGTGCATGTCAGAACGAGATGAAGCGCGTACCAGAGGTGATCGATGTCTGGTACGACTCCGGTGCGATGCCGTTCGCTCAATGGGGATATCCTCACACGGAAGGCTCGCACGAGATCTTCGATTCGGCCTATCCGGCAGATTTCATCTGTGAGGCAATAGATCAGACACGTGGCTGGTTCTATACCTTGATGGCGATCGGCACACTGGTCTTCGATCGATCCTCATATCGCAGTGTGCTTTGCCTTGGTCATATCCTCGATAAAGACGGTCGCAAGATGAGCAAGCAT
This sequence comes from Candidatus Nanopelagicaceae bacterium, assembly GCA_049459795.1. Classification (GTDB taxonomy): domain Bacteria; phylum Actinomycetota; class Actinomycetes; order Nanopelagicales; family Nanopelagicaceae; genus SYAN01. The sequence goes on from JBMUDS010000009.1 coordinate 6,685, forward strand.
CTCGGCAATGTCTTGGAGCCGATGTCCCTGATGGATCAGCATGGTGCCGATGCGGTTCGTTGGTTCATGTTGGCGGCTGGATCTCCCTGGAGTGCTCGGCGGGTCGGACATGAGCTGATCACGGAGGTGGTCAGGAAGACTTTGCTCACCTATTGGAACACAGTCTCGTTCCAGACTCTCTATGCCAGGGCGGCAGGATTCACTCCCTCTCGTTCTGGTGCCGCACCAGAGAGCGAGCACCTTCTCGACCGTTGGATCATCAGTGAGTTGAACATGCTGATCGCATCCGTCGACGAAGCCCTCTCTCGCTTCGACTCACAAGAAAGTGGTCGAGTGATCGCTGAATTCATCGATCAACTCTCCAATTGGTATGTCCGTAGGTCTCGTCGAAGGTTCTGGGATGGCAACCCTCAAGCACTTGAGACTCTCCATTATTGTCTTGAGAAGGTCACTCTCTTGATGGCTCCTATGGTCCCCTTCATCACTGAACATGTTTGGCAGAACTTGATCCGTTCTGTCTCACTTAAGGCTCCAGAATCGGTCCACTTGGCCGACTTCCCCGTTGTCGATCGATCATTGATCGATAGCGAACTATCTTCACAAGTGGCTTTGACCCGTCGCCTCGTCGAATTAGGTCGTGCCGCACGTGCCGAATCTTCAGTGAAGATCCGACAACCTCTCTCTCGGATCTTGATCTCAGCACCAGGCTGGCAGGCACTTCCGAACGAACTGCGTGACCAGATATCCGACGAGCTCAATGTGATTGCCCTCGATGATCTCTCTGTCGTCGGTGATCTCGTCGATGTGACCGTCAAGGCAAATTTCCGACCGTTGGGTGCTAAGTACGGCGCAGCAGTGCAGTCGATCGCACGTGCAATTCAAAGTGAGAACGCTTCGCAACTGGTCAAAGACGTTCGCACTAGCGGCAAAGTCGCCATCGAGTACTCATCATCCGATGGTGGGATCGTTACTGCTGACCTCACTCTCGATGACCTCGTGATCACTGAGACGCCACGCGAGGGTTGGACCTTTGCCTCAGCTCATGGCGAAAGCGTGGCCCTCGACTTGACGCTCGATGACGACTTGATCGCACGAGGTATCGCTCGTGAGGCGATCCGATTGATTCAAGATGAGCGAAAGGCGCTGGGATTCGACATCTCAGATCGAATCACCATGGTCTGGAACGCAGGCGAAGAATTCATTGCGGCTATCTCCGCGCATTCTGCGCACATCGGAGAAGAGGTACTCGCGCTGGGAATTTCACGAGATACAACATTGCCACTCGGCGAGAACGAACTAGGACTCGCTCTTCGCCTTACGAAGTAGCGACGCTACTTCGCGCTCGATCTTGTTCGCGTTTCTTCGCGGCGGTGGATTCAGTCGGCTTCTAGATAGGAAGCGCTCGGATCAGTGGGATGACGAGCCACTGGATTCCGAAGAAAAGCACGATGAAAGAGAGATCCAGTGCCACCGGACCTAGGCGAAGTGGCGGAACGAATCGACGTACGAACCCCAGAGGCTTATCTGTCAGCACATAGACAATCTCAAGAATCGGCAACAAGATTCCACGCGGTCGCCAATTCGGTTTGAACATTCGCACGTAGTCCAGGATCAGTCGCGCCAGCAAGACGAGGACGAAGATGTTGAGGATCTGGATGAGAAGCGAACCTATGCTCATATCGGGCGGGGCTCTTTATCTTCAGCTCTGGTTGAAGAAGTCTGCCGAAGCAGCTGCTGCCGCAGACTTGTCTTCCGCACTGACCGTCACATTCGGAGGTGAGAGCAAGAAGACTTTCGAGGTAACGCGCTCGATCGATCCACTATGACCGAAGACCAATCCTGATGCGAAATCGATGATCCGTTTCCGTTCAGAATCATCCATGTCGCTGAGATTGATGATCACTGGATTACCTTGACGGAAATGTTCGCCGACGGTCCGGGCTTCGTTGTAGAACCTTGGATGTAATGTGATGATCCGATCGAGGTTCGCACTTTGCATCATCCCAGGGAGTGGTTGGGAGGGCTGGGCGACCACAGGAGCAGTTGATCTTTGTGGTTGAACGCTCGGTGATGGAGAAGTCACGGTTCGGAGTGCGGGACGTGCTGCCTCTACAACCGGCGCTTCATCAGGTTCGGTCAAACCGAGGTAATCGGTCATCTTTCGTAGGCCCTTGGACATGTCTGAATTTTAAGTGGTCTACTCGCGGCGACCCAGGATTGAACTGCCCAGCCGGATATGTGTCGCACCATGGGCCAGGGCAATGGAATAGTCATCGCTCATTCCGGCTGAGATTGCAGAAGCCGTGGGGGCGATTTCCATCACTCTGGCGCTGAGCGATTGCACCGTCACGAATGCCTTCTCTACATCTGCCGGAGTGATCCCAGGAAAATGAGGTGCAATGCCCATAACGCCAAGAAAATTCTCGCCAAATCTCTTCGAAATGGCCGAGACGTGTCGGTCGAGATCGGTTTGATCGATTCCCGACCGCTTCGAATCCACCTCTTCGCCTTCGCGTGGCGGATCAAGATTGATCTGCAAGAAGACCTTCTTCGATACTTCCAACCGATCGATGACTCTCATCGAATCGACCGAATGGATCACATCTGCATATCGATTGAGAACCGATGTCTTGTTGCTCTGTATCCCACCTTGGAAATGCCAGGTGATATGACTATCCATCGCTGGATCGATAGCCTCCCGTTTCTGTACCAATTCTTGGACCCGATTCTCGCCGAAATGTCGCTCGCCCAAGGTGTAGAGGATCTCTATATCCGATAGCGGAAAGTTCTTCGTCACCACAATCAAGGTGATCTGGCTTCCGATCTCGGCGCGTATTTGAGTCAAGCGTCGCTCAATCTCGCGAAGTCGTGACTCATTCATATTAGGTTGACCACTTCCTAAACAATAACTACCAGGCAACGATCATTGCTTGTCGTCCAGTATTGCCGCTACCACTCCTGTTGGACCTCCTGTAGGAGAAGTAGTCGTCATCACATGAGACGCACTCACGACTCTCACCGAACCAAGTCCACGTGATTCCTCGACTTTCCAAGATCGAGATGACTCCAGCTGCCACATCTAGTTTTCGATCCTGCTCGGACCACACGGTAGTCGGATATTTCGAACTGACGGCGTGGAAAACCTCCAATCTGTTCGGATAACAGTCACCACAGATGGACGGTCCTATGAAGGCACGGAGCGAAGTCAACGCCACATGAGCGGAGATAGCATCCAAGGCCGATTCAGTCATGCCAGCAAGTAGGCCATCCCGACCGATATGAACTGCGGCCATCAGGTTCTCAGCAACGATGATGAGTGGAACGCAATCTGCCACCTGCACCGCGAGTCCGATATTCGCTCTCACCGCTTGATCAATGGACTGATCCGGCTCGAACAAGAAGATGCCATCGCATCTCACTCCATCTAAGGAGATCTCTGCCGATTGCTGATCGGGCTTCGGTACGGAGTTCAAGCGAACCATCCGCGCACTATGCACCTGGTCCATGTAAAGGATCTCTTTAAGGCCGATCGCTTCGCGAACCACGTTGCGATTGGAAAGGACTGACTCCTTCGTATCGCCGACCTTCAAACCAAGATTGAGTCGATCATAGGGCGGTTCAGAGAACCCAATCGGTCTTCTACTCCCCAAGAATTCAAGCGGCGCTGAAGCAGGGTGGAATCCTGAGCGATTGGTACACCACACTCGAGCCATCTCACGGACTCTACTGTGGTGACTATTTCATGAAGTCAGGGACGTCGATATCGTCTTCGCTCAGCAACTCTTCGAAGCGAACCCTCCGGCGCGGAGCACCCAAGTTCTCTTCATCCGTACCAGAGCCCATTGCGACGGCGATCGGATCGTTACTAGGAATCGGATCTGCCTTTCCCATGAGAGCGGCATTGTCAATGACGGGAACTGCGACTCGTTTCGGTTCACCGCCTTCGAAGCCAGCAGCGATGACTGTAACTCGAACTTCGTCTCCTAAGGTGTCGTCGATCTGGGTACCGAAGATGATGTTGGCATCGGGATGCGCGTACTTCGCGACCATCTCTGCGGCTTCGTGTACTTCGAAGAGACCAAGATCCGATCCGCCTGCGATGGAGAGCAAGACACCATGGGCACCGTCAATCGAGGCTTCTAGCAGTGGTGATGAGACCGCAAGCTCTGCTGCCTTCGCAGCGCGTGATTCTCCACGAGCAGAACCGATTCCCATGAGTGCGGATCCTGCACCGCTCATCACACTCTTCACATCAGCGAAATCGAGATTGATCAGCCCTGGAGTCGTTATGAGATCGGTAATCCCTTGTACCCCAGAAAGCAAGACCTGGTCGGCACTTCTAAACGCCTCGACCAAACTAATCGAACGATCCGAGATGGAAAGCAAGCGATCATTAGGAATGATGATGAGAGTATCTACTTCACTTCGAAGGTTCTCTATACCTTCCTCAGCTTGTGCAGATCGACGTTTACCTTCGAATCCAAACGGCCTCGTCACGACACCGACAGTGAGTGCACCGATCTCACGAGCTACTTTTGCGACGACTGGCGCCGCACCGGTTCCAGTACCACCACCTTCACCTGCGGTGATGAAGACCATGTCCGCACCACGAAGTACCTCTTCGATCTCCGAGATGCTGTCGAGGGCGGCTTGCTTACCAATCTCTGGCGATGCTCCAGCACCAAGACCCTTCGTCAACTTGCGACCAATATCTAGTTTCACATCAGCATCACTCATGAAGAGGTCTTGCGAATCTGTATTGATCGCGATGAACTCCACACCTTTGAGTCCAGCTTCAATCATGCGATTGACTGCTTTGCCACCACCTCCACCGATGCCGATGACTTTGATGACTGCGAGATAGTTCTGCGGTGTGGCCACGATGCGCCTCTCAATGAGACCCTCAAGTAAAACTCGAGGGTTACGTTCAATAGTGAGCGCAAAAGTAGAGAGGGTGATGGTGGGAGGCAAACACCGACACGATGCAAACTCTCAAGGTGAAGATCACTCTTTCAATTGATATGCCGATTGATCTTCCGATTGATCTTCCGATTGATCTTCCAATGGTGCAGGTGCACCTCTTATCGATTACTGACTATCGGCAATTGCGGATTGCTGAGATCAATGCGCAAAGCGGTGCGGTTGGCTTTCAATGAAGCCAATTGGAAGAGCACCAACTTCTTCTTCTCGACCTCTGCGAAGCTCCCCCAGGTGATTCTCACACTTCTTGGCTCACTCTTTCCTCGAAATGGAACCAGGCTCTCTGTGATCAGGGTCGAGAGCGGTGTGACGATGATGAGATCGGTCGGCAGCTCCACGTTGATGCGATCGAAGAGAGAGGCTGCCGCTATGCGATCGCTCTGATTCCCGCCTCTGATTTCGATTTTGGGTAAGCCTCGATACTCGGTAGCGAGGTCGCCTGGAAGATTGAAGAGAGCTCCATCTGCTGTCATGAATCTCTCTGGACTATTTGTCGCCACCATCCCGAGTTCGCGGACGATGAATTGAGGAATCTGCTCTCGGACGTCGAGCGCGACTGCACCACTGACCCAATTCCGAGTGAATTCCACCTCTCCGATCCATGTCTGCGTCTTCAGGGAACGTTCGATGGCGCGACCATTGATGCGTGCTAGTGGGTCCCCGACTTCGATTCCAAGACCCGTCGAAGTGAGTTGAGCTTCTATCAGGGCGATGTTCTTCGGATCACTTGTCGAGATGTTCACCGAAGTGATGGTGAGGAAAGAAGACCACCCGACGATGTAGACAAGTGCTCCTGTGACGATCAAGAGAAGGAGCGGGATCAGTCGCCGTGCTCGCACCGATCACTTCTCCTCAAGGGCTTCAAGTATCAATCCGCCCATTTGAGTGACATCGCCAGCACCCAAAGTGAGGATGAGATCTCCTGGCTTCGCCCAGCCGACGACTTCGTCGACGACTTTCATACGATCAGAGAGGTGTTTGGCTCCCGGAGTCTTCATCGCAATCAGCGCGCTTGAGACTCCTTCGAGAGGCTCCTCGCCCGCACTGTAGATATCCATCAAGATGCAGTGATCCGCGCGTGCGAGTGCATCGGCGAATTGCTCGACGAATACGGCAGTCCGGCTGAAGCGATGTGGCTGGAAGACCACCGCCAACCTGCCCGCGCCCTGTGCCGCGAGGAATGATCGTGCGGAATTGATGGTTGCCTCGATCTCAGTCGGATGGTGGCCATAATCATCTACGACAGTGATACCAGCGACACTTCCCTTGATCTCGAATCGTCGCGCTGTACCTCCGAATGCAGCGAGGGAGGTGATCACATCCTTTGCAGCGAGGCCCATCCCAATGGAAGTTGCGATGACCGCCACTGCATTAAGCACATTGTGAGTGCCAGGGATCGTCAATCTGAGTTCTCCCAAACTCTCCCCATGGAACGAGATCTGCGAGAGCGTTCCACTTCCCACTGACGTCAGATGAGTTATCCGAAGGTCGGCGCTCTTACTCACTCCATAACTGATTCGGCGCACTCCAGTAGGGACGGGAAGAGAGGCCGCGTTGGCATCATCCTCACAGACCACGACAAGTTCTCGTGCCGTTGCGACAAACTGCGAAAAGAGGTCGAGCACTTCAGTAAGAGAGTGGAAGTTATCGACATGATCAAGTTCGATGTTGGTGACGATGGCTACATCAGGGCGATACTCGAGGAAAGAACCATCAGATTCATCTGCCTCGACGACGAACTCAGGTCCACTCCCTTCCATCGCACTGGCTTGTAATGAAGCGATCTTCGAGCCGATCACAAATGAAGGCGATCGACCAAGGTCGAAGAGGAGTTGGGCGAACATCCCTGAGGTGGTCGTCTTCCCGTGTGTTCCGGCGACCGCAATCGAGTACTTTCCCGGCAGGAGTCGAGAAAGTGCACTCGCACGTCGGATCACTTCGATGCCACTCGCACGGGCGGCGATCAACTCTGGATTGCTCTCTGCGATGGCGCTTGAGATGACTACAGAAGTGGCGCCAAGTACGTGATCAGCGCCATGACCGATATAGATCGTGGCACCTCTATCTTGCAGGTTCTTCGTCGTTTCACTTTCTCTTTCGTCAGAGCCGCTGACGTGGAATCCCCGCTTCAGAAGAATCTCTGCGATACCGCTCATTCCCGATCCTGCGATACCGATCATGTGGATCCTGCTGTCAGGCTCAAAATACTTCATCGCGGTGCGTCCTCTCGTAAGAGGATGCGCAGTGCCATGATCTTCGTTGCTTCAAGATGTTGTACAGCATCGTCATCCGGTCTGAGTGTGAATGCTTCTTCTATGTGTGCGATCAACCACTCGCTGGTGAACTTCGAATCCTCGACTGAGATCGCCATTCCTTCATCGACCAGCGCCTTGGCGTTGACGAGCTGCTCGCCATTCCCATGGCCAAGCGGAACGAGTATCGCTCTCTTTCGCAATGCCCTGAGCTCTGCACAGGTGACAGCTCCGGCGCGAGCGATCACGAGAGCAGCCTCACGATATGCACCTGCCACGTCCTCGATAAAACCAACCGGCTGATAACCACGTCGCATCGAAACGTTTTCGAGTTGACCAAGGTTCTTATTGCCGACCGCGTGCACGATCTCAAGCGAAGGATCGAGGTCTGGGAGTGACTTCCAGATCACCTCATTGATGTGCATACTCCCTTGCGAACCACCCATCACCAAGACTTTTCTCGTCTCACGTCGGAGTGAGTGGGCTTCGTTTGCCAGATCGATGATCTCCTGCCGAAGTGGCATGCCGATTACTTCACATGACCATGCCTTACCGACACTTTCGAAGTTGGCAAAGCATGTGGCACCAAGCGCCTTCCCTAAGCGATTAGCGAAACCAGGGAGTGCATTTGCTTCATGCAAGGTGATCGGGCGACCGAGGATCCGAGCAGCAAGGTAGATCGGCGTCGCGACATATCCACCGAAACCGACCACAACGTCCGATCGCCTGACGAGAGGTAGCGATTGCAGCAGTGCTAATGCCAACTTGAAGGGGAAGAGAAAGAGTGTCGGCCCGAGTCTTCGAGGTAATGGAACCTTGATGATCTTGTATCGCGGAAAATCGATCCGTAGCGCACGTTCTACCTCACTCGTGGAACCGACGAAAGTGATGATGGAATCAGGAGCGATTCTCTTGACCTCTTCTGCGACAGCGATCGCAGGACCGATATGGCCCATTGTTCCGCCTGCGGCGAAGAGGATGCGCTTCATCACTTCTGAGAGTACTTGAGCGAACGCGAGACCTGACGAGTGATCTCGCCTCTCACTTCCTTATCTCGCATAGCGACGCCGAGAACGAGACCAAGAGCTGCAAGAGTCGCGATCAACGAGGAACCACCATAAGAGACCAAGGGAAGGGTGACGCCGATGACAGGGATGAGACCTGTCACGGAACCGATGTTGACCACGATCTGTATCGCGAACCACAGCCCGACTCCTGAAACGAAGAATCGCTCGAGAAGAGTCTCTGATCTCAACGCGATCTTGAAGATAGATAGCAACATGAATGCGAAGAGCGCAAGGATCGTCAATGTGCCGAAGAGTCCCATCTCCTCACCGACCACTGCGAAGATGAAATCGGTATGGGCCTCAGCGAGGTTTCCCCACTTCTGCTTTCCCGCACCAAGCCCAGAGCCGAATATTCCACCCGAAGCAAGCCCCATGATCGAGTGCGCTGGTTGCCATCCCGCATTCTGATAATGCTCCTCAGAGAAGGGATCAAGGAGCGCCTTGATGCGGTAGATGCGATTGGACTGAGTCAGAATGAGAACTGTCGCCATCACTGCAAGAGCAGCGATGGCAACTATGAACCATCGGAGTTGAACACCAGCGACAAAGAGCATCGCAGCAGCGATCGCAGCAAATACCAAAGCGGTTCCAAGGTCTCGACCGAGAAGGATCAAGGCCATCATCGCAATGATCCCCGGCAAGAGCTCTGTCGCTAACCGTCTTCCCGCATCGTTGGAATCTTGAACGCCATCAACGACTCGGGATTCATGACGCGCAAGGACTCCTGCGATCCAGAGGATCATTCCTAATTTGGCGAACTCGCTTGGCTGCATAGTGAAGCCGCCAAGGGAAATCCAGTTGGTATTGCCGTTCACTTCCTTTCCGATACCCGGAATCTGCGGCAGTGCCAGAGCTGTGATGGAGAGTAGGAGTGATAGCGATGAGATTCGCTTCAGGAACGCGAACGGAGCTCTAAAGAGGAAGAGTGAGATCAATACACCAACCGTGAAGAGGATCGCTTGTCGCCCTACGATCGCCACCGAAGAGCCAGACTCCTGGAGTGCCTTGACGCTCGATGCAGAGAAGACCATCACAAGACCAAGGATTGAAATGAGGATTGTCGGCAGCGCCACTCCGTAGAAAATGACGATCGGGCGCTTCATGCTCTCCCACTCTCACTCGCACTCGTTACGAGATCGCGCACTGCTTGCTGAAAAAGGTCGCCGCGCTCTGCATAGGATGTGAATTGGTCCATCGACGCACATGCAGGCGCGAGAAGAACCGTATCTCCGCGTGAGGCTAGGTTCTTTGCAAACGTGACAGCACGTCGCATGACTTCTCTCCCGATCATGGGGTCACTTTCCTTGGTGATCCCATCGACGACCACATCCACGATCTTCATGCTCGGTGCTACTTCTTCTAATGCGGTTCGAATCAAAGGAGCATCCGTGCCGATCAAGATCGCAGCGCGAATCCTGGCGGCGCATGCTCGAACCAGTTCATCCATCGAAGCACCTTTTGCAAGTCCGCCTGCTATCCAGATCACGGAGTCATATGCGAAGAGCGCTGCCATCGCGGCATGCGGGTTGGTCGCCTTGGAATCATCGACCCATCGCACCCCGGATGCCTCAACAACTTCCTCCAAGCGATGGTGATCGAAGGCAAATGCCTTCAGTCCAGTGGCGATCGCATCGCCACTCACGCCCATCACCTTCGCCAAAGTGGCAGCCGCCATCGCATTGCTGACGTTATGTGGAGCTGTTGAGGGAAGCGAATTCAACTCGACCAAGACTTCGGCGTTTATGGGATCGGCGACCAATGACCGATCCACGATGAGATCCTCGACGAGACCGATCTCACCGCTTGCCGGCGATCCAAGATGGAACGGGATCATCTTCGGGGCTCCGTGACTTTGAAGGCGTGGCCATTCGCGACTCAATGTCGCATCACTGATATTGATCGCAGCGCAATCCGAGAGCGAGATCAACTTCAATTTCGCATCACGATAGGCATCGAAACTCCCATGCCAGTCGATGTGGTCTGGCGAGATATTGAGAAGCGCAATCGCTTCGAAGCGAACTCGATCACTCCAGTGGATTTGGAATGAGGAGAGCTCGATGGCAAGGAGCGAGATATCAGGAGAGATCGATTCGATGACCGTCCTTCCGACATTACCGCAGGCCACTCCATTGATTCCTGAATGTCGGATGATGCTCTCAATCATCTGAATAGTCGTAGTCTTCCCATTCGTGCCTGAGAGAGCGATCCATCTCTGTGCCGGGGCGATCTCTTTCTTCATCTCCCATGCGAAGTCGATTTCACTCAAATACCGGATGTGGCGGGCCATGATCTCTTTGATGATGGGGTGTTCTGGGCGCCATCCAGGACTTATCAATGCGAGATCTACATTCCCTGGAATCTCGCGAAGTGCCCCCTCTGCCTTCTCATCAAGAAAGGAGACAGTCGCGCCGTGTCTCTCGCAGAACTCACTCAATGCTCGACCGGTCACTCCTGCCCCGAGTACGAGCACGTGAGCACCGTGGAGATCAGCGAGAGAGAGTGGGAAGTGATCGCTCATGACTTCGGTGACCATCGATCCGTTTCAGCCGACGACCCAGTCGGCGTAGAAAAGACCTAGCCCGAGCGCCATAGATAGTCCGGCGATAATCCAGAATCGAACCACGACCGTCACTTCGCTCCATCCTGACAATTCGAAGTGGTGATGCAATGGTGCCATCTTGAAGACACGTTTACCGCCAGAGACTCTGAAAAATCCCATCTGGATGATGACGGAGAGCGTGATGATGACGAAGAGTCCGCCGAGAGCGACGAGCAACAATTCGACCCGAAGGGTCAAAGCCAATCCCGCAAGTGCAGCGCCGATGGAGAGCGAACCAGTATCGCCCATATAGATCTGGGCCGGCGCGGTGTTCCACCACAAGAAACCAGCGGCGGCCCCAGCGAAAGCTGCGGCAAGGACAGCAAGGTCGAGTGGATCACGCACTTCGTAGCACTTCGGAGATGGCTCTAGACCGCAACTTTGACCGAACTCCCACACTCCGATGAGGATGAATGCAAGGAAAGAGAGAATCGCCGCGCCAGAAGCAAGGCCATCAAGACCATCAGTGAGGTTGACGGCATTACTGGTTCCAAGAATCATCACGAGAGCAAGCAGGATGACAAGGATCGGTGATAGCGAGATGGCGGTATCACGAACAGTCGAGAGTTGGTCTGAGATCGGCGTCAATCCCCGCTCATCGGGGAAGTTGCGACCTGCGATTGCGAATGCGACCGCAATGACAGCCTGTCCAAGTAATTTAAGTCGTGCGGAGAGGCCCTTTGAGTTCTGCCGTGCGATCTTCAACCAATCATCCAGGAATCCGACGAAACCGATCCCGATGACGAGCGCCAAGACAAGCAGGGCAGATGTCGTCACTGGCACTGCGATGACAAGATGCGATAAGAGATAACCGATGGTTGCTGCGAAGATGATCGCAAGACCACCCATGGTCGGCGTTCCTCGTTTGACGTGATGTGTCGTTGGGCCATCACTACGTATGACTTGCCCTACACCTCTTCGTGACTGTAGTTTGATGAGGAGCGGCGAAAGAAGGAAGGAGAGTAAGCCCGCGAATGCACCTGCGAGGAGAATGCCTCTCACTCTGATCCTCCTTCGATTCGGCCTTCTACCCCGCCAGCTACTTTGTTAAGCCAAGCGATGAAATCCGTGGCTAATCGTTCCAGACCAACGCTCCGTGAGGCCTTGAACAACACGCAATCCCCAGGCTCTATCCCTTCGAAGTAGTGACGGGCCCCATCAAGATCGGCAACCGCAATCGCTTCCGTCTCACCCGCCTCATTCGTCAGATATCGCTTCTCGTTGACTGCGATCAAGTAATCGATGCCAAGGCGAAGTGCCTCGCTTCCGATCTCTTTATGCATAGCATCTGATGCAGCACCGAGTTCGTTCATCGTCCCGAGGAATACGAAGGTGCGTCCGCCACTCTCTTGAGCCAACAACCGAACTGTCTCCAGTGCCGCTTTCATGCTCTCAGGGTTCGCGTTGTAGGAGTCGTTGATCACGGTGACGCCGTGCACTTCACTCAATTCCATTCGCCATCTACTCTGTGGCTCGAACGTGGAGAGCGCTGTTGCGATCTCATTCTCGGCAATCCCTAATGCGTATCCGATCGCTGCCGTGGCCAGGGCGTTCGCGACATTATGGATCCCCGCTACCCGCAGTTCTACTGACTCGCGGCCGCGTGGGGTCACTAACTCGAAGTGAGCATATCCACCACGAGCTTCGACATCGGTTGCCCGCACCACTTCATCGCCACGCTCGCCAAAAGTGATCACCTGCAGATCCGGACGCTCCTTAGCCATCACAGGTGTGAACTCGTCGTATGTCCCCAAAATTGCGATGCCATCTTTACGGATTCCGGCGACTAACTCTGATTTCGTCTTTGCAATCGCTTCACGACTTCCGAACTCACCAAGATGCGCATTACCGACCTTCAACACGACGCCGATCGCTGGATCCGCGATGGTTGCAAGTCGGAAGATATCTCCCATGTGCCGTGCACCCATCTCAGAGATGCAGTACTTGGTCTGCTCAGTGCATGAAGTGATTACGACCGGTACTCCGAGATCGTTGTTGTAGGAGCCTTGGGGTGCGACGACTTCGCTCTTACTCGCTACTGAGGTGAGGAGATGGAAAGCCATGTCCTTGGTCGTCGTCTTCCCTTGCGAACCCGTGATTCCAATGGTGGTCAATCCGCTGAGTGTCGATCGATAGTGCTTAGCCCATGCCGCAGCGGCAGCCAGGACATCAGGCACTCGAATCGATGGTGATTCGACCTCACGAGAGACGATGGAGAAAGCGCCACCCGATACTTGCGCGAAGTCATGCCCATCAAGATGTTCGCCTACGAGTGCAAGGAAGATCCCACCGTCCACTGCTCTTCGCGTATCGAAGAAGAGCGATCCACTTGCCATGCCAGCGCTCTCACCATGGCGTACCTCACCACCGATCACTTTGGCGACTTCGAATATCGAGAACTCCCTTTTCGTCATCGACCCTCGATTGCCATTGCTAGCTCGAGTCGATCATCGAAATCTTCGACATGTCCTGCGATCTCTTGACCTCTCTCATGGCCCTTTCCAAGTGCGATCACTACATCGCCGGGCTGAGCGATCGAGACGGCATATCTGATCGCACGTCTTCGATCGACTTCTATTAAAGATGGCGACGTGAAGTCAAGGCCCTTGGTCATCTCATCGATGATCTGTACCGGATCCTCATTGCGCGGATTGTCGCTCGTGAAGATTGCGATGTCAGAACCGTCCAGCAACGCTCTCCCCATCAAAGGTCGCTTTCCTGAGTCGCGATCACCTCCACACCCGAGCAACGCAATGACTCGACCCGAGATGTTCTCGCGAAGTGCAGTGAGGACGCGTGTCACCGCATCCGGCGTATGTGCGTAATCGACATAAGCGGCGAAACTTTGTCCGAGATCGACAGATTCCATACGGCCACGGGCACCACGGAGATTCTTGGATAGATCAGCGATGACAAGTGGATCAACACCACTATCTATGGCAAGCGCCACCGCCATGACGTAATTCTCTATGTTGTGCATTCCAAGGAGAGAGATATCGCTCTCGATGAGGATTCCTCCTGGACCACGGAGTGCGAGTCGATATCCGGAAGTGAGTGCTTCACGTCGTTCGACGAACCACGATGCCTTCGGATCCTTCAGCGAGATTGTCATCACTTCCAACCCCGTCATCTCAGCAAGCCGTCTTCCATAAGCTTCATCGATGTTGATGAATGCACGATCTGAGAATTCATGGGTGAAGAGGCGCGCCTTCGCCTGGAAGTAACTCTCCATATCGCCATGGAAATCGAGGTGATCTTGCGACAGATTGCTGAATGCGACGGATGAGAAGTGAGCACCGGCAAGACGATGCAGCGCGAGACCGTGTGAACTGACTTCCATAGCCATGGTTCTGACATGTAACTGAACCATCTGGGCGGTGAGTCGGGCGATCTCATCCGCGGACTCAGTCGTTCGGCTCGAAGTGATCTCCACTCCTGGCATCACTGTGGCGATCGTTCCCATGAGACCTGAGGTGTAGTTGGCCGCGGTCCAGATCTCATAGAGCAAAGTCGTGATCGTGCTCTTGCCATTGGTGCCAGTGACGCCGACCGCATGCATCGATCTCATCGGATCGCCATGGAACCAATGCGCGAGATGACCTAAGTCGATCTCAGGCTTGGAGACCACTAGGAGCGGAACATTCACCTGACCAAGCTTCGTAAGGATGGCTTCGCCTTCGCGATCCGTGAGGATCGCGACTGCCCCTGCTGCGATCGCATCGTTGGCGTAGTTGGCACCATGGCTACGAATTCCTCGTTGAGCCACGAAGAGCGAACCTGGTGTCACCGCATGGGTCGAACTCGCGATCTCCGTGATCGAAACGTCAGAGAGCGAGGAGAGTTCGTGCCCGGTATCACCGAGATAACTGGCTATATCGACGAGTAATTTCTCATGCCGCAGCAGACTCTCATCGGCGACCAGGTCACCCACGAGCATCGACTTTCTCGTTGTCTTTCTGACCAGGACGCTTCTTCTCTTGCTTCACTTTCTCTTGCTTCACTTTCTCTTGCTTCACTTTCTCTTGCTTCACTTTTGAAGTCTCATCGTCCGAGGGAGTCTTCGCTGTGATCTTGCGCATGTACTCCTTATAAGACAACGCATACTCTTCATCAGTCTTGGGAGTCGGTGGAATGTTTCGGGATTGCAGGATGTAGCTCATCACTTCCTTGAAGACGGGACTACCGAGGACTCCTCCGTAGTAGACGCCTTTTGGCGCTTGGATCGTCACGTTGACTACATAGGCGGGTTCGTCTGCAGGAGCGAAGCCGATGAATGAGGCGGTGTACCCCTTATAACAACCACATCTCTCATCATGTCGCCAAGCAGTACCTGTCTTTCCTGCGACGCGATAGCCAGAGATAGCTGCGCCTTCTGCGGTTCCGTGTGGACCCACCACGCTCTCCATGATCAGTCTCATCTTCCGGGCCGTTTCCGAAGAGATCGCTCGAACAGGTTCAGCTTTCTTCTGGGCGGTGAATGCCCCAGTCGGAGAGACGATCCCCTTGATGATGCTTGGTTGGACGCGCACACCGTCATTGGCGATGGTCGAGAAGATGGAGGTCGCTTGAATCGCAGTCAGCGAATAACCCTGCCCGAATGAGATCGTCGGCAACGATGTCCCTGACCAGTCTTTGACTGGAGGCAACTTTCCTGCCGACTCTCCTGGCAAACGCAACCCAGTCGATTGGCCAAGACCGAAAGCACGAAGGTAGTCGTAGAGTTTTTCCTTACCGACCATCTCACCGATCTTGATCGCACCGGTATTCGTAGAGTTCGCTAACGCACCAGCTACCGTGATCTTCTCAGTCTTATGGAAATCATGATCCTTAAACGGAGTGCCGTATCGCTTCAATTTGTATGGCGTCGTGATGATGGTTTCCGGAGCTACTTTTCCCTCTTCGATCGCGGCCGCATAGGTGATCACTTTGCCGGTCGATCCTGGTTCGTATGTGTCTTCTACAGTGACATTCCTGAACCGTGAAGGATCGACACCGACTCGATCATTTGGATCGTATGTCGGATACGTGGCATGAGCGAGGATCTCTCCACTCTTTGGATCCTGAACGATCACTGTTCCGGATTGAGCGCGTGAATTGGTCACTACTTTCTTGATCGCCTGCTGCGCCACCCATTGCACGTCGCGATCGATCGTTAGTTGAATCGTCTCGCCTGGTACAGAATCCTTGAGGATCTCTTGGGTTCCAGGGATGATCGTTCCTCCGGCATTTGCGTAGGTGTAGACACCATCTTGACCAGTCAAAGTGGAATTAAGGCTGTGCTCAAGACCAGCCGCGCCAACACCTTCCGCATTCGTGAATCCGATCAAAGAGGCAGCAAGTTTCCCTGCCGGATATTCCCGATCGTAGAGACGCTCAGCCCAGAAGCCACTGATTCGTTTCGCATAACCATTTCGTTCCTGCACGATCTCTTCGTTGTAGCGATCGATCCTGGTCTCGAGTGCACGCCAGACTGCTGGCCTCACTTTGCTTGCGATCACCACATAGCGTCGCTCCCCGGTCAATCGCTCTGCAAGGGACTTGGCGTCAAGATCGAGGATCGGTGCGACGACTTTCGCTACTTCCTTACCATCGTGGATCAAGAGTTGATCGACGACGACACGATAGGAAAGGACGCTGCGAGCCAACTCGATACCCTTTGCATCGACGATCGCACCTCGTGGCGCGGGGATAGTGGCAGTCCGCTGTAACTCACCGGAAGCTTTGATCATCAGCTCGCTGGAGCGGAGAGCTTGGAGATCGATCAACCGAATTGCGAATACCAGGAAGATGATGGCGATGATGGCAACTGCGATCTGAATCCGCTTAGGTTGTAGCGATCGATCAGTTGCGAGATTCATCGGTAAGTCCTGACTACTGATCGATCTCAATGAAACGAGGCTTGCCAGAAGGCACCATTCCGAGCATCGCTGCAGATTGAGCCAAGCGCTCCGGAGACGAGATGTAGGCAAGTTCGGTGCGTGCTGCTTGGCGTAGCTCCTTCATTTCGATGACTTCTAACTTCAGTTCACGCACCGTGAATGCACCTTCAGTGAGGGCGATATTTAGGCCGAACATGGTGAGCAAGCCCGCTGTCGCGATGCCGACACAAATCATCACGAAGTTCGTCGAGTCACGTTCGCTCTTTGTCAGAGAGGAGATACTCAGTTGCGAGGCTACGACAGTGAATCTTCGAGGAGCGCGAAGATTGCGCTTTCGATCATGCCCAACGGGCAGTGCAGAAAGTTCTCGGATCGCCATCAGGCTGCCACTCGAGTGATCGCGCGGATTCGAACCGACTTGGCTCGCGGATTGATCAGAATCTCTTCGTCGCTTGCCTTCTCACTCCCATTGAAGATCAATGCGTATTTCGCATCCTCTTCTGGCAGAGCAACTGGAAGGCCTGGAAGGTCTCTGCGTGCAGTGGCCCGTGCGAAGTGAGTCTTGACGATTCGATCCTCAAGCGATTGAAAGGAAAGGACGACGAGACGGCCACCTACGGCCAATCGATCGAGCGCGATCGGTAAGGAACGATCCAAGATATCGAGCTCACCATTGACCTCTATACGAAGTGCCTGGAAGGTGCGTTTAGCCGGATTTCCTCCGGTTCGCCTCGCAGGTGCCGGGATGACTCGCTTGATCAGGTCGACCAACTTCGAACTCTTCGTGATCGGATGGGCCTGGCGTTCTTCGACGATCGCCCGTGCGATTCGTGGCGCGAACCTTTCATCTCCGTACTCACGAAGGATTCGAGTGAGTTCTGCTTGTGAATAGGTGGCCAGGACGTCGGCTGCAGTGAGGCCCTGGCTCCTATCCATACGCATATCAAGTTCGGTTTCATGTGCGTAGGAGAAGCCGCGATCGAGATCGTCGAGCTGCATCGAGGAGACACCGAGGTCTAGGAGGATCCCATTGACGGTCCGTGTGCCAAATTGATCGAGGATCCTGCCGAGGTTGTCGAAGGTATCGTGATAGATCTTGACCCGACCATGAAACTCTTCAAGTTTCTTTGCGGCGAGCGCGATTGCATCGGAATCTCGATCGATACCGATCACGGTCAATTGTGGAAAGCGCGAGAGCAATTCATAACTATGACCAGCAAGTCCCAGCGTGCCATCTACAACGATCGGATGTTCTTTCCCTTCGATCGCAGGCGTGAGAAGTTCCAATGTGCGATCAAGGGAAACGGGTAAGTGAATCTCTGCCATGTCGCTCCCCTTTCATCTCTCTAGCTCTCGCGTTCTTCACATCACTGGAATTCATTCGATGAAGATCGAGAAAGAGTCGCTCTGGTCACTGTCGGCCGACGGATGGGGGGGTAAATCGGCACCGGGGAAGCAGTGCCGATTCTTAAGAAGGTCGACAGTGGCCAGAACGGCCCGTTCTCTCTTCATCGCTATTGAGTTGTGTTTCCGTTAGAAGAGTCCGGGAAAGATCTCCTCTGAGACATTTTCGAAGTCGCCCTCGCGATCCGTCAGGTAGTTCTTCCAGGACTCGGAATCCCAGATCTCGACTCGTGTATTCGCGCCGATGACGACGCACTCCTTGGTGAGCGAGGCGTATTCGCGAAGACCGCTTGGGATGGTCACTCGCCCCTGCTTGTCAGGGATCTCGTCGTGAGCACCGGCGAACATGACGCGCATGTAGTCGCGAGCGCTCTTCGCGGTCAGTGGGGTCTGGCGCAGTTGCTCCGTGATGCGTCCGAATTCATCAGCGGGGAAGACATAGAGACAACGTTCTTGGCCCTTGGTGATCACGAGGCCTGGGGCGAGGGGCTCACGGAACTTCGCGGGGAGAATCAATCGACCCTTCTCATCGAGTCGTGGTTCGTGAGTTCCCAAAAACACTGTTTTTCCCCTTATTTCCCTACTTCTTGAGCAAGACCCCCGTCTGGCTCATTCCCCACTTTACTCCCTTTCCCTCCCTTTTCAACCACCCCCCGCCACTTTTTCCCCTCTCACGCCCCACTCCTCCCCACCGGGTCTCACCCCGAATTGGCTAGGTCGGCTCGCTAGGCTCGGTTCTCTATGTCTCAATCTCTGGCTGGTTCCGATATCCAGGAGAGCTCGCCACTTCCACCTGGGACTCCGTTGATCACGGCCAAGGGCCTGGTCAAGCGGTACGGCGACTTCGAAGCAGTCTCAGGAATCGATTTTGAGGTTCGCAAGGGCGAGTCATTCGGGTTCTTAGGACCCAACGGCGCCGGAAAATCGAGCACCATGCGAATCATCGCTGCGACCTCGCAGCGATCTGGCGGTGAAATGTTGATCCTGGGGAAAGACCCGGATCTCCACGGTCCCGAGATCAGGGCCCATCTAGGTGTCGTGCCACAGACCGACAACCTCGACACTCAGATCACGGTCGAAGAAAACCTCTATATCTATGGACGCTATTTCGGTCTCTCTCGTCCGTTCATTCGAAGAAAGATCGAAGAGCTGCTCGAATTCGCTCAACTCGAAGAGAAGCGTTCGACAAAGGTCGAAGCGCTCAGTGGTGGAATGAAGCGAAGGTTGACTATCGCACGTTCATTGATCAGTGAACCCGAAATCTTGATGCTCGATGAACCGACGACAGGTCTCGACCCCCAAGCACGGCACATCCTCTGGGATCGCCTCTTTCGCCTCAAGGAACTTGGCGTCACACTCCTGATCACAACGCACTACATGGATGAAGCAGAACAGTTATGTGACCGATTGATCGTGATGGACAAAGGCAAGATCATGGCTGAGGCATCTCCACAGGAGTTGATTCGCATCTATTCCACGAAGGAAGTCTTGGAGGTCCGTTTCGGTTCTGACCGTAATCAAGCACTTGCGGATCGACTCACCGAACTCTGTCAACGTATCGAGGTTCTACCCGATCGCATCCTCATGTACGGCGAGGATGGTGAAGAGATCCTGGAGCAGGTCTATAAAGGCGGCCTTCATCCGATGACCTCACTCGTTCGCCGCTCATCATTGGAAGATGTCTTCTTGCGACTCACTGGCCGATCGCTCGTCGATTAGGAAATCTGATCACGTGACGAGTGAGTTACAGGAGTCGAAGCGAACCGGATCGCTCCATTTGATCGATTCTCGGCGCATCGCACGACGCGGCGCGCTCTCAGTCACCGAAGCGCGACTGCGCAACATGTGGAAGTTCTTCTGGGTGATCGCCTTCGACGCTCTTGCAAACCCGATGCTCTATCTCGTATCAGTCGGGATCGGCATCGGTGCTCTTGTCGATGCGAATCAAGGATCCGAAGGAGTCGGCGGCGTGCCTTACCTCACCTTCATCGCGCCCGCGCTCCTGGCGACGACGGCCATCTCCGGAGCCATGGATGAGGTGGTCTTCCCTTCCCTCGATGGCTTCAAATGGCAGAAGACTTATTTCGCGATGAATTCGACTCCACTCACACCACGGCAGATCGCAACGGGAGTCTTCCTTGCAGCAGTCACGAGGACGATCTTTGCCGTCACTTGTTATTGGCTCTTGCTCTTCCTCTTCGGTGCGCTGGACTCTCCCTCTTCATGGCTTGCGATTCCAGTAGCCATACTTGCCGGTGCGGGGTTCGGAGCGCTGATGCTGGGTTTCGTCTCGTTCGTTGATAACGAGGATCTCTTCCTCACTGTGATCAATCGCCTGGTCATCATGCCTATGTTCCTCTTCTCAGGCACCTTCTATCCGCTAACGAACATGCCGATCTTCTTGCAACCGATCGGTTGGGTCTCGCCGCTTTGGCATGCGACAGAACTTGGTCGTTTCCTGACCTATGACTATCCGCTTTCGCTCTCGCTCGTTGTGATCCATTTTCTCGTGATGCTGGCACTTCTCATCGGCGGACTTACCTGGGCCTTCAAGAACTTCGAACGGAGGCTGGCAAAGTGATCATCGACTCCGCTGTTGCAATCGCTCAGCGCCGTGTGGGAAGAATGGGCGAGCAATATTTCGCTGGTCGTACTCGCGCCGTCATTGAGCGAAGCATCATCGCCTTCAAATCCTCGACCTGGATCGTCGTCCTTACGGGCTTCGTAGAGCCTGTGCTCTTCCTCTTTGCCTTCGGTTATGGCATCGGAGAATTGATCGGAACCGTTGCACCAAATCAAGGACCTGAGATCACCTATGCGATGTATATAGCGCCGGGTCTACTCGCAACGAGCGCGATGAATGGTGCGATCTACGACTCGACGTGGAACGTTTTCTTCAAGATCAAACATGGTCGGCTCTATCAATCGATGTTGGCGACTTCGCTTGGAACCTTAGATGTAGCACTTGGCGAGATCATCTGGGCTCTGTTCAGAGGACTTATCTATTCATTCGGCTTCATGGCGATCGTCACACCACTAGGTCTGGTCACAAGCTGGTGGGCGATTGCCGCAATTCCTGCAGCAGTGATCATCGCCTTCGCCTTCGCAGCAGTCGGTATGGCCATCACTTCATATATGAAGACGTACCAACAGATGGATCTCATCAACGTGGCACTTTTGCCGATGTTCCTCTTCTCTGGTTCCTTCTATCCGATCACAGTATTTCCAGAGTGGATTCAACGAGTCATCCAAGCGCTGCCACTCTGGCACGCAATCGAATTAGTGCGAGGATTGATGCTGGGCGACATTTCTACGGGATTGATTACCCACTTACTCTATTTTGCAGCGATGATCCTGATTGGAACTGCAGTCACGGCAAGACGCTTGACGTCGCTCTTCATGAAATGAATTTTTGGCGGATGGCTACTTAGAAGTTCACTCGTTCTCTTGTTGGCGACGATCCCATCGCTCTTCAAGAGTCGCACTCCATTTTGGTTTCTGCTTCGGTGATCGCTCTTTCACCTTCAGTTCGCTCTTGGTCGATAGGTTCGAGATGACAAGGACCAAGCCGACGAGCGAGAAGACGAACCCTGCAATGCCAACCGGGATGGTCTGTGAGATCAATCCTGCAAGAAGTGTCGCTATGCCTGTGAAGAAGAGTGCGATTCCAGCGAACATCCGATTCTTCTTGGGCGTGCGCACCTTGCCTGAGAGTGTGGAGACCAACTTCGGGTCGTCGACTGCGAGCGCAGCCTCCATCTCGGCCAGTAGGCGCTTCTCTTCATCGGAAAGAGGCATAGCGTCAGAGTAGTACTTACCTCTGGCGGGCGTCATGTCGATTCTCAGGGCTTGGGGTCAGAGTCACCTGAGTCTTCGCCTGCCTCCACAAGTCGAGCCGGGCGAATCGAACCCTTGCCGAAACGTTCCAGCGCCTGATCGACCGCCGAGACTGCCTCACGCCACCCTCTCGGCCTCGCGCCCAACTCAAGCTGCTCTGGAGCCAGCTCCCTTGGAATCAAACCTTCCAGTCCAATACCGATCAGCCGGATCCGAACTCCTGAGAGTTTGAGTGCCAAGAAAAGGGATTTAGCCACGGCGAAAGTCTCCACAATTCCGTCCACTGGATTGTCGATTGTCTTGGAGCGCGTGATGGTTTTGAAATCTGCGAAGCGAACTTTGATCGAGATCGTGCTTGCTCGCAGTCCTGCCCGACGTAATCGAAAAGTCGCCCGCTCAGTCAATCGCATCAGTTCGGTAAGGATCTCCTCGCTCTCATCGAGGTCATATGCGAATGTCTCGGCCGCAGAGATGCTCTTCTCGGATTCATCGCTGATGACTTCCCTTGAATCCTCTCCCCACGCGAGTCGGTGAATCGCACTTCCTGAAGAATCACCAAGTGCGCGTTGCAAGGTCGTCACTGGAGTGTGCGCGATATCTGCCACAGTTCGAAGGCCAAGATTCATAAGGATCTCATTGGTTTTTGGCCCGACGCCCCAGATATCTCCCACTGGGAGTGGATGGAGGAATTCCAATATTCGCTCCGTTTCGATCTCTAGGACTCCATTCGGTTTGCACTTGCCTGATGCAAGTTTGGCGATGAACTTGGTCGAAGCGATCCCGACCGAGCATGTGATGCCTTGCTCGCCCTCCACCTCCCGGCGGATCCGCGCAGCAATCTCTCGGCCTGTGCCGAAGAGTCGTTGTGATCCGGTCACATCCAAGAAAGCCTCATCAAGTGAGAGTGGCTCCACCTTCGGCGTGAATCGATGGAATATCTCCATGATCGCATCTGAAACTTCGCTATATCTGCTGTGCTCAGGCGGTAGGAAGATCGCTGTGGGAGCTAATCGCTGTGCCTTCGCAACCGGCATCGCGGCACGGATTCCAAATGTTCGTGCCGGGTAATTCGCGGAGAGGACGACGCCTCGTGCGCCTGCGCCGACGACGAGTGGCTTTCCTTTGTATTGTGGATTGTCTAACTCTGCGACAGAAGCGAAGAACGCATCCATATCGACATGGAGGATCACCGTCTTCTCGTGGTTCTCACTCACAGACCGCAACGCTACGCCACCTTTCAAATGCACGTGCGAGATCCCACGCCTTGATGGCACGGAGTGATATTCCTTTAGGACCGGTTCGCCTAGTCACTGCCTTCACCAAGAAAAGGGAGCTTGAATAGAGTAACTCTGCCGCATCGGATTGCACATCCTCGAAGAAGGTGATGTCACTACATCCATAACCATCGCTGAGTGTCAAGAAGATCACGCGTTTACCAGAGCGGATCGGTGGCGTCTGTAACGCGACTCTCACACCTGCAACCATCACCTCAGAATTCGAACGCAACGAGAGCAACTCAGAAGAGCGGACAGCGCCGATATGGTTGAGGAAATCGGAATAGAACTCCATGACATGATGTGAGACATCCATCCCCAGATGGTTGAGTTCTAACTGCACTTTCTCGCTCTTGCTCAACTGTGGCAAGCCGCTCTCGATGAAATCTGGCGTCAGTCCTAGGCTGAATTGTTCGGAGCTGAGTCTCCTGTGATCTCTCTTGCGATTACCATCGAGGCCACTCGCAGAGAGACGATAGATATCACTGAGGTGAAGCAGGAGATCTCGTGGATTGGAACCTTCACCGTAGATACTGGTGAAAGCGCCAAGTAATATCAATGCTTCAGTGATCGGTTGGCTTGAGCCTGAACGGTAGACGAAATCTGCGAGATCGCTATAAGGGCGATGTGTGATGATGCTTTCGATCTCTTGATCGCTGATTCCTTGCAGATCGCTCAGTGCCAATGCGATCGCATCTCCTTGCTCTCGCCTCATCACTCGATAATGCCGATCGGATGCATTGACATCGATCCCTTGGATCGCGATCCCCCACTGTCTTACTTCATCAAGGATCAGACGCTTCGGATACATCCCTGGATCATGAGTCAATAGACCGGCAAAGAAGTGCGCTGGGTAATGCGCTTTCAGCCAAGCTGATTGATAGGTAGGTAAAGCGAAGGCAGTCGCATGTGCTTTACAGAATCCGAATGATGCGAATGCTCGCAATACTTCCCAGATCTCATCGATCACTTTTCGTGGGTAGCCTCGAGCGATAGCGGCGGCATAGAACCAATCGCAGACTCGTTGCTGTCCTTCAGGGGTTCCGAGTTCACGCCGTCTCTCATCGCCTTCAGCAAGGGTCGATCCAGTCATAGTGGCGATGATCCGAATCACCTGTTCATGGAAGACCACGACTCCTTCGGTCTCCGCCAGGATCGGCTCCAGATCCGGATGGATCATCTTCGCTGGTGCATGGCCATGACGCGCATTGAGGAAGGGAGAGATCATGTCGCTCTTCACTGGCCCTGGGCGGAAGAGCGAGATGTCGATGATCAGATCATTGAATGACGATGGCGCGAACTTTCCGACGAGCTCGCGCTGTCCTGGGCTCTCGATCTGGAAGAGACCCAAAGTCTTCGTCGACTGGATCAGCGCGAAAGTATCTGGATCATCAAGTGGGACCTGATCGAGATCGACTTCTTCGCCATCGATCCGCTTGATCTCTTCAATGGCATAGGCGAGCGCTGATTGCATCCGTACGCCCAAGATATCCAACTTCAATAGGCCGATATCTTCGACATCATCCTTATCGAATTGGATCATGGGGTATCCGCTTGCATTGATCTCCAACGGGGCTCGATCTCGGAAGGCTCGGTCAGAGATCGCCACCGCACATGGATGCATCGCAAGGTTACGTGGCAATGAGTCGAGCCGTTCAGCCAATCCGATCGCCATCGCAAGGAGCGATGAATTGCTTCGTGATCTTTCGAGTGAGCGTAACTCCGGGAGTTTCGCCATCACCTCGGATATCCGCCCGGCCCGAATATGTGGCATCGACTTGGCAAGGATCTCGATCTCTGTCGGTGAGATCGATAGCGCAAGTCCGACATCGCGTATCGCCTGACGTGCTCGATAGCGCTCTACCATCGCAACCGTTGCGACTTGATCACCATACTTCTCATGGACCAAGTCGTAGATCTCCAATCGTCGAGCGGATTCAACATCGATATCGATATCGGGAAGCTCTCTTCGTAATGGTGAACAGAATCGCTCCATGATCAACCCGTGAGCCAATGGATCGATGGCACTGATTCCAAGCAAGTAACAGACGAGCGAACCTGCACCACTACCGCGCGCCGCCACACGAATCCCACGTTCGCGGCTCGCTCTCGCTATATCGGCGACGGTAAGGAAGTAAGACTCGAAGCCAAGGATCCGAATCACGTCGAGCTCTTCACGCATCCGCTCCAGCGCGCGTTCGTAATCGGATTGCGATCGATCTCCGTACCGTTGATTGAGCCCGGACTCACTCCGTTCCCGGAAGATCTGGATCATCTCCCGTTCATCCCTTGCACCGACCAGCGCCGGTTCTGGAAGATGGATCTCGCCGATTCCGATATCACGCTCTGGCGAGAGCATCGCGCGCTCAGCCAGTTCCCGAGTCTCGCGGATCAAGCGCTCTGTATTGCGCTCCCCAGCAGCACGGGCGACATCTCGAATCACCTCCATCATCTCGGGAGTGGATTTGAAGAACGCCTCGGCATTCATCCGCTTCACATTCTTCTCATGTAGCGGTGAGAGATGTCGAGCAGAATCGAGCACATCAGCAAGTGGGGCATCTTCGCGAGCCAGCGTTCGGATCTCATTGCTTACTACTGCAGTGATCCCTTCGTCCCTCGCAAAGGTCAGTGAGCGAGCGGCGAAAGCGGTCGAACGAGGACCGATAGGAGCGAGATGCGAGACGCATTCGATCGCTTGCTCCGCGAAGAAATCCGCAATGGAACGGTAATGCTCGAGTGCAAGCGCTCTCCTTCTACTCCAGATGCTCTCTTGCAAGTAGGAATCGGGGCCATGGAGCAGGATCAATTTCCTAGTGAAATCACTCTTCTCTTCAAGGATCGAATGGGTAAGAACTGGTTTCTCGCCATGTGGCGTGCAGAGATTGATCGCAGAAAGGAGTCTGACTAAAGCAGAGTAACCACCGGCAGAGCGAGCAAGAAGCGTGACTCGATTAGCGTCGTTTAAGAACTTCAGCGATATCCCGATGATCGGTGTGATCCCAGAATCCCTTGCTGCTTTTGCAAATCGAATCGCTCCTGCGAGCGTATCCCGATCAGTCAAGGCGAGCGCCGGCATCTCATGATGCAGCGCTGCTGCTACAAGATCCTTCGGTAGCGCCGTGCCGAATTTGAAAGAGTATCCACTGACAGAACGGAGGTGGATGAAGGGATCATGAGGCATCGCTTTGATATTCGGATCGATTGTCGCCATGGAAGCGATCTTGGGAGCGAGATGTCGGCCGAATTCGCCAGAGGAATCCTTCTGCTCGTTGCTCGTCAGTGAGATCGGCGTTATCGATTCGCTCGATCTCGAACGTTGCCATCGCACCAAGCGGTGCCGCTTCGACTCGCCATAGCGCTCGTGCGCCGTCGTCGGGACGATAATTCCCATCACTTGCGCGATTCCACCAACCACCCGCTTCACGCCAACGCGATAGGACAGCGTGAACGCGATATCGACGACCGCGATAGGTGAACTCGATCGGCTCGCCATCAAAGAGTGCGATCTCAGAGCGTGGTGTCTCGGGCATAGAAGGCTCAATTCAGGGTTGAGGTCAGGGTTGAGGGTTTTAGAACATTTGTTCTAACCATAGAGGCCGCCCCTGACAGCGTCAACCGGCTCAAGCCTGACCCTTCACCTGACCGTAACGAACACGTAACAGGTCCTTACCCGAATCAGCCCACACCCCCTGCAACTATCCGCGCGTGAAAACCACACAGCAGCCACATGCGAATCGCGCATTCAGCCCGATCCGTCGTCTTCTCTCAGCCACGAACGCTCTCGCGCTCCTGGCATCCACATTCGTTGTGCTTGCTTCCCCGCAGGCATCTGCAAACACGTTTGCCGTACCTGCAGCACCGACAGTCGTTCGCGCGACCGTCACATCCAATGGAATTCAAGTCAAGTTCCAGACCGTGACCGCACAACCACGAGTCACCCATTACATCGTCACTGGTGGCGCAGGAACATGTCCCATCATGGTTCCGGCAAGCACGAGCGGTAGCGTCAGATTGCCACTGACAGCTACAGGACTCTCAGTAACGCCACAAGTACATGCAGTCAACGCATATGGAGTCTCTGCACCAGCGAAGTTCAAGACCTTCACTGCGGAACAGCTCGCCAATGTGAATATTTCGTCGACGCTGAAATCAGTGCAGATACTTCAACTCAGTGACTTCCATGGAGCCATCGAAGGTTCATCAAGCAATGCCGGTGCGGCTCTCTTGACGAGCGCATTCGCCGCT
>JBMUDS010000010.1:0-32089 GCA_049459795.1 Candidatus Nanopelagicaceae bacterium
TTTGATGGAGGAGTCACCAAGGTAATCGGAAACACGGCTAAGGTCGCAGGTTGGTATGACAACGAGTGGGGATATTCGAATCGCCTCGTTGATCTCATCACCTTCATCGGCAAGAAGCTCTAGTCAAGACTTCTTCTACAAACCTGGACGTGATGAAGCTTCGAAATCTCGACGAATTCTCCTTTCAAGGGAAACGGGTGATCCTCAGGTCGGATCTCAACGTTCCGATCAAGGAAGGTCGAATCACGGACGATGGTCGTATCCGTGCATCGATTCCGACTCTGCGATATCTCTTGAGTCAGGGAGCATCAGTCGTACTTCTCGCGCATCTGGGGAGGCCTAAAGGCGAGCGAAAACCCGAGTTATCCCTTCATCCAGTGGCAATTCGACTCGGTGAATTACTGGGGCAGAGCGTTTCCTTTGCATCTGAAGTGAGGGGTGCGAGAGATGCTGCAGAATCGCTCACATCAGGCGAAGTGCTCCTGATCGAGAACATCCGCTATGAAGGCAACGAAACCAGCAAAGAGAGCGCAGAGCGCGAGGAACTCGCGACGATTCTCGCTGGCTACGGGGATTTCTATGTAGGCGATGGCTTCGGAGCAGTACACAGGAAGCATGCCTCGGTCTATGAACTACCACTGCGACTCCCTCATGCAGCGGGGCTTTTAGTACAGGATGAAGTACGGATCCTCCGATCGTTGACGGGCAATCCGGAGCATCCATATGCGGTAGTGCTTGGCGGTGCAAAAGTTTCAGACAAGATCGCGGTCATATCGAATCTCATCGAGAAGGTCGACCTTCTCGTGATCGGCGGCGGAATGCTCTTCACCTTCCTTGCAGCACAGGGATATGGTGTCGGAAAGTCACTTCTTGAAGTGGATCAAATCGATACGGTCAATAAGGTGCTTACTCGTGCAAAAGAGCGAGGTATTGAAGTACTCCTTCCCACGGATCTCTTGGTGACGACTGAGTTTAAGGATCTTCCGCCGAAGCATGTGAAGATCGAGGAGATCGGCGCCGATGAGATGGGATTGGATATCGGCCCAGAGAGTGCTGCGCGTTACGCAGCGGCACTTTCCTCATGTAAGACAGTCTTTTGGAATGGACCGATGGGAGTATTCGAGTTCTCGCACTACAAAGAAGGAACACGCGCCATTGCTTCTGCAATGACGAGGATCAAAGGATTGACGGTAGTCGGAGGTGGTGACAGCGCAGCTGCCATCCGGGCACTGGGCTTTAAAGATGAGGAGTTTGGATACATTTCGACTGGTGGCGGCGCCAGTCTGGAATATCTCGAGGGGAAAGAGCTTCCCGGATTGGTTGCACTGCAATGAGGAGATCTGAGGGAAATGGGGTAACTCGGGGATGAGTAGCGAGAAGGAGAACGTCTCCGAGAGCGTCGATCTAGTTGAACGTCGCCCATTGATCGCAGGGAATTGGAAAATGAACCTCAATCACCTGGAGGCGATTGCGGTCACGCAAAAACTGGTCTATTCCCTGGAGGAGAAGGATTTCGAGCAGGTAGAAATCGCGGTCTTTCCGCCTTTCACCGATATCCGCTCAGTACAGACTCTCGTCGACGGCGATCGGTTGAGGATCAGTTATGGTGCCCAAGACCTTTCGCCAGAGAAGAACGGTGCATTCACTGGTGATATCTCAGCCGCGATGTTGGAAAAGCTCGGTTGCACGTACGTCATCATCGGTCATTCAGAGCGCCGAGCTGTATATGGCGAGAGTGATGAGCTGATCAATCGGAAGATCAAGGCGGCAACCCAACACGGCATCGCACCTATTCTCTGTGTAGGTGAAGAGCTAGAAGTCCGTGAGGCAGGTCGGCAGATCGAGCATGTGATCGCACAGCTTCGTGGCGCCCTTAAAGGTGTCCATAAGCCAGACCTCAAGAAGATCGTTTTCGCCTATGAGCCGGTCTGGGCGATCGGAACGGGTCGAACCGCGACTCCCGAGGATGCCGAGGAAGTCTGTCTTGCTATCCGCACCGAGTTAGCGAAAATCGGAAATGATGAGATCGCACAGAATGCACGGATCCTCTATGGCGGCTCGGTGAAGTCCGCAAATATCGTCGATATCATGCGAAAACCAAACGTCAATGGCGCATTAGTCGGCGGCGCAAGCCTTGATCCTGAGGAATTCGCGCGAATCTGCAAGTTCCATAGAGTCATCTGAGTCCAACGACTGCCACTGCTAGACTCATGCCCTGAATTTGACACGTTAGAGGAGTTTTAGATCATGGTCATGACACTTTCTGTTGCATTGATTCTCGTCAGTGTCTTGATGATCATCTTGGTACTTCTCCACAAAGGTAAGGGAAGTGGTCTTTCGGACCTCTTCGGTGGTGGAGTCTCCTCGACATATGGCGGATCTTCGGTGGTAGAGAAGAACCTGGACCGTCTCACCATTGTGGCTGGTGGATTATGGTTCGCGCTGATCGTTGCACTTGGCTTGGTCCTTTAGAACCTCATGGAATCTTTAGGAATGAACGTTCTGTCAGAGAGTAGGAGCAAGTAATGGCCGGTGGCAGTGCAATCCGCGGTTCGCGCGTCGGCGCGGGTCCTATGGGAGAAGCGGAACGTGGCGAAGCGATCGCGCGTTTTCGAATCTCATATTGGTGCCTCAATGGTCATGAGACTCGTCCATCCTTCGCTGATGATGGCACCGTAGAGATTCCTGATGAGTGGGATTGTCCGCGATGTGGTTTTCCAGCGGGTCAGGACAAGAACAATCCGCCATCGCCGATGAAGAATGAGCCTTACAAGACACACCTTGCCTACGTCAAAGAGCGCCGAACTGAGGCAGAGGCCAAGAAGATCCTCGAAGACGCGTTACGCAGACTTCGTGGCGAAGACGACGACTAAACGCTGAACTCGTCGATCAAACGTTGAAACTCAGTTGCCTGCTCTAGTTCCACTGAGATTACTGGATTACCCCGTTCCATAAGGGCTCGCTTATCGCCTTCTGCTTGGGCATGAATCAAGAAGTCCAATCCATATGGCTTTCCAGGAATCAAGCCAGAATCCTCATTCCGTACGGTGATTGAGAGGAAGACTCCTGAATTGGGGCCACCTTTATGGAACTGGCCCGTGGAATGTAGATACCGAGGACCCCATCCGAAAGAAACCGGCTTATTGAAGCAAAGCTCCAAGAGATGTCGGATCTGCACCAGATCGTGATCGCGAACCGGATCGAGGAACGCACAGACCGCTAGATATTCGCGGTTTTTCAGGGCATGGCCCAGTTCGCTCTTGAGATCTGGGATAGCAAGAGATGCATGCTCCATCTTCGAAGAGAGTGAGCCTAGGACTTCCATCGTCCGTAATTTGGTCGCTTGTACATCGGGCTGATCAAATGGATCGACGCCATGGATGTATCCAAGTAGTGCGGTGACCCACTCCCACAAAATGAATTGAGCACCAATGGGCGCATCGATGATCGCGGAGAGGTCAATCACTGGCAGCGAAAGATGCTCATCTACATCCGTGATTGCTATCGGGAGAAGACCCTTGCCTTGCTTTCCCGTCGATTCCGCAATCAACTGTTCGATCCAATCTGCAAGCCCCGGGAAGCGCTCTTTGGAATCGGTGAAGTAGATATAACGATGTGGCGCGAGATAAGTCGCGAGACGAACTGCACTCTCATGTATGGAGTCGAGCATCTCAGATGCATCATCAAGGAGAATTGAAGGATCTATTCCAATCAGCGCGGCTGGGGTCAATCCGAAGGCTGAGAGCGCCGAGAATCGACCCCCGACCATAGGATCACCTTCGATCGTCGTCCACTTCTTATCGGCGGCGACCGCTGCTAACGGAGAGCCAGGGTCGGTGACGACGATGATGTGATCCTCCGCGTTGATCCCGGCATCACTCAATCTCTTTTCGATCAAAGCGAGATGAGAAGTAGTTTCTATCGTTGTGCCCGATTTCGAACTGATGACAAAGAGAGTCTTCGATAGATCCACGTGAAGGTGGGAATTGACGTAATGAGGGTCAGTCGAATCCAAGATCACGAACTGACGTGACGCACTCTCTCGCATAGTTCGTGCGATGACCTCAGGTGCGAGTGAACTTCCGCCCATGCCTGAGAGGACGACACGATCTATCCCAAGATTCCTAGCCTTCGCTTCCAATGCATCGAGAGTTGGAAGGAGCGCACGGGAACTTTCTGCGAGGTCAACCCAACCAAGTCGCGTCGGTGCCTCCGAATTCGGGCCCCAAATCGAAGCATCCTTAGCGGCTATACGGTGTGAGATTTCAAGCAATCCTGAGTCCAGGGGAAGCGCAGCGATCGGGGGAATGAGCGGGAAAGTCATGATTTCATCTCGTCGGAGATCCTCTGTTGTAACGCTTGCCACGGTGTCAAGAACTTCTCTAGTCCCTCCGACTCTAACTTCTCGCCAACTTGATTGATCTCGATTCCCATCTCCTCAAGGTCGGATAAGTGAGTCCTAGCTCGATCGATCTGGGATGAGGACGGCTCGACCGGATCTATTGGATGATCATCCTGCAACCCCGCAGTGGCTTCCAATGTCGCCTCCGGCATCGTGTTGACTGAATCTCGAGTGATGAGGGATTCGACATAGAGTGTTGCGGGATACGAAGGGTCCTTGACTCCCGTAGAAGCCCATAGTGGTCTCTGCAATTGCGCACCATGTGCTTCGAGTTGACGCCACCGTTCAGTATTGATGCGATCATGAAAGATTTGATAGGCAAGAAGTGCATTGGAAATCCCTGCACGACCACGAAGCATCGAGAAACGTTGACGCTCGAGTGCACTCTCTAGGCGCGCATCAATCTCAGTGTCGATGCGACTCACAAAGAAAGATGCCACTGAGTGTATCTGATCTATGGCTCCACCTTCGGCCAAACGTCTCTCTAGGCCTGAGAAATATGCATTGATCACTCGATCGTAACGATCCGCCGTGAAGATTAAGGTCACGTTGACGCTGATTCCCATGCGGGTTAGCTCTTCGATCGCGACCAATCCTTCAACCGTAGCGGGAACTTTTATCAAGATATTGGGAAGACCCAATTCTTCCCAGAGGTGATGGCCTTGGTCGATCGTCGCTTCGGTGTCACGCGCAAATTGAGGATCGACTTCGATAGAGACTCGCCCGTCTTTGCCACCGCTGTTACGGAACGTCGACTCGAAAAGTTCTGCCGCCCGTTTGACATCAGAGATAGTGAGACGCTCGATTGCCTCCGCTGCGGAGATCCCCTCCGCAGCGAATCGTGCAAGGTCACCTCTATAGAGGCTCGACCGGGAGATCGCTTGAGAGAAGATTGCGGGATTCGTGGTGACTCCCACCACGCTCCGTTTCGCTATCAATTCAACAAGTGAGTCGGCTCGATCGGGTTCAAATCTTTCACGGGAGAGGTCATCGAGCCAGATCGAGACTCCGGCTTCAGCGATCCGAGAGAGGTAGTGGGAGGTCACATCACACCCGGGACAAGGATTCCTTTACCGCACTCTTCACACGATCGACGGTGAATCCGAATTCCGCGAAGAGTCGTTCCGCGCTTGCTGATGCTCCGAAATGGTCGATGGAGATAGAGACTCCAGCATCACCGATCCACTCCCGCCACCCTTGCTTTACTCCTGCCTCCACGGAGACTCGTGCCCGAATCCCCGGCGACAGGACGGAATCGCGGTACTCCTGAGTTTGTTCCATGAACCAATGAAGCGACGGCGCGCTCACTACTCGGGCCGCGATCCCTTCATCAGAAAGTTCACGCGCTGCGGTCATCGCCAATTGAAGCTCAGAACCTGTAGCGATGATGATGGCTTTTGGATCTGCTACATCGTGGGCTATATATGCACCTCGTTTTACACCGTCGCTCATGACTTTGCCATCGATGTCGAGAATAGGCAGGTTCTGGCGGGATAGCAGAAGCGCGGCGGGAGAGGGATTCTCGATCAGGTGCATCCAAGCATGCGCAACTTCATTTCCATCCGCTGGACGAATTACATTGAGGTGCGGGATGGCGCGGAGTACCGCAGCATGTTCGATGGGTTGGTGAGTAGGACCATCTTCACCGAGCCCGATGGAGTCATGCGTGAAGATGTAGGTGACTGGCAAGCCCATCAATGCAGAAAGTCGAATAGCGCCGCGCATATAATCACTGAAGACTAAGAAAGTTCCGACGTAGATTCGCGAGAGCCCATAGAGTGCGATGCCATTCGCAATCGCACCCATCGCATGCTCACGGATTCCAAAATGTATGTTGCGTCCGTAAGGATCGGCACTCTTCATATCGCTTTCCCTTGGAAGGAATGAAGTCGCACCATGGATCATCGTGTTGTTGCTCTCGGCAAGATCAGCGCTTCCACCCCATAACTCGGGCAACACCTTCGCAAGAAGTTGAATGACATCCCCAGAGGCTTTTCGCGTTGCGACTTTCGCTCCTAGTTGGAAAAGTCCGTCTCCACTACGCAACGGCTCATCCCAACCAACGGGCAGTTTCCCAGAAGAGATGCGATCCAAGAGAGCGGCTCTATCTGGCCACTTCCTTCGCCACTGATCGAATTCCTCCTGCCATTTCTTCTGCCAAGAGGCTCCTCGATCGACGAGAGTGCGAGTGTGGCGAAGAATCTCATCGGGGATCTCGAAACTTTTCTCTGGGTCGAGTCCCAACTCCTTCTTGGTCGCTGCCACTTCTTCCTTACCGAGAGCTGAACCATGCGATTTGGCTGTCCCTCGAGCGCTTGGTGCTGGCCAGGCGATGATGCTCTTGAGACGAATCAGAACTGGTCGATCATTGATGGCTATAGCCCTATCGATCGCAGAATGAAGTGAGGCGAGGTCTATATCTCCATCACTCTTCGTTCTTACTTCGATGACTTCCCATCCATAGGCGCGATACCGGGCGGAGACATCCTCAGTGAATGCTAAGTGGGTGTCACCTTCAATAGAGATTCGGTTGTCGTCGTAGATAACTTTCAAGTTACCAAGCATTTGGGTTCCGGCTAATGACGATGCTTCAGCGCTTACTCCTTCTTGAAGATCACCATCGGATGAGAGCACCCAAATGTTGTGGTCGAAGAGCGAGGAGCCGGCTTTAGATTCGGGATCCAATAGACCTCTGATGAAACGTTGTGCCATTGCCATACCGACTGCGTTGGCAACACCTTGCCCCAAAGGCCCAGTTGTTGTTTCAACGCCCTTGGTATGTCCGAACTCGGGATGACCTGGCGTACGTGACCCGTACGTTCGAAATGATTGCAGATCCTCTAACTCGAGCCCAAAGCCACCGAGAAAGAGTTGGGTATAGAGCGTGATCGATGAATGTCCGCACGAGAGGATGAAGCGGTCGCGCGCGATCCACTGAGGATCCTCTGGATTGTGTCGCATGACCTTCTGGAAGAGCGTGTAGGCGACAGGTGCAAGTGCCATCGCAGTTCCAGGATGACCATTCCCGACCTTCTCGACTGCATCCATCGCCAAAGCGCGAGCATGGATGACAGCGCGATCGTCGTGTGGGGTCCAGTCCATATCCCGGTTTCGCGCTATAGGCACGAGGTGTCTCCTCTTTGACTCTCTATTCTTGATCTCGGGTCTTAATCAATGATCTCAAGCAAGAGATGGGGCTTTCTCTTGAGAGGTCACGCTACCGCTGATGTAGAAGTTCCAGAGGGAGAGCCACACCGCGACGGCGCCGATCAAGTGGAAAATCACCAGCAATTCAGGCACTCCAGTGAAGTATTGGATGTAGCCAATTCCGCCTTGGGAGAGTGAGATACCAAGCAGGAGGAGGATCTTCCGTTCCAACACCGACCTTCCAGGCTCTGATTCGCCTAGCCGGACCGCGATCCACGTGGCAACCGTGAGACCTACGAAAGCGATAACGAGATCAGCATGGAGCCAGGCGACGACGCGAATATCAAAGTCGAATCTTTCGCTGGTGACATCGCCAGCATGGGGACCGGTTCCTGTGACTATAGATCCGACAACGATCACCACGAAGCCAAGAAGCACCAAGACCGTGGAGAGATTGCGGGTCAGTCGTTCTGTTGCGAATGTTCGAGGGAGCCGACCGTAGACGCGTTGACGAAGCGAGAGCGCTCCCGCGATGAGGATGATGGAGAGTAGGAGATGTGCTGCAACGGTAGTCGGATGAAGTCCGGTGAGAACTGTGATCCCGCCGAGGACCGCTTGAGCGACGATACCTATAACTTGTCCGAGGGCAAGAAGCCGAATCCGAAGATGTGGAATGAAGCGGAGGCTGTAGAAGAGTGCGGCTAGTGCTGCAATACCAAGAACGAAAGTGAGGAGGCGATTGCCGAACTCGATCCAGATGTGAAGTGGATCTTCGGATTGATCAGGCGATGGGGTGTAGGAGCCAGGGGCGCACTCCGGCCACGTAGGGCATCCAAGTCCCGATCCCGTGATTCGCACGATGCCGCCTGTGATCACGATGAAGCATTGGAAAAAGAGAAGGGCAGTGAAAATCCTTCGGCCTTTTCCGACCCGATCTAGGTAGCTCATCGTCCCCTCCTTGGGGAGAAATCTAACCGGAGCCGAATCCTCCCAAGTGGCAGTAGCGAGCGATTTAGGTAACACTACCGTTGTGAAAAACACGATCGCCGGCGAAGACCTCCGGACACGGGAGGTAGTCGCTCGAGCCATCCTCGAAGCGGGGCCTGCGACTGCGGCGGATTTAGCGGAACGCTTGGAGATCACCCCTGCTGGCGTTCGACGACATCTTGATGCTCTCGTTGAGGATGGTGTACTCGAGGCCCGAGATCCACATCTGAGCAGCGTGACCGGGCGTGGCCGCGGTCGCCCAGCGAAGGTTTTCGTCATGACAGATGGGGGACGAGAGAAATTCGAGCACTCCTACGATGACCTTGCAGTTATGGCCATTCGCTTCATGTCGACGAGATTAGGTGATGGCGTCGTTTCAGAATTTGCGCGCTACAGAGCGGATGACTTGGAAAGACGCTCCATCGCTTCAGTAAAGAACCCACAACGAACTGGAGTTGAGAGTAAGGCCTCTCGTCTCAATGCACTTTCAAGATTCCTTACCAAGGATGGATATGCAGCGACTCTCCATCGGCGGCCGCTGGGAGATGAGATCTGCCAACACCATTGTCCGATTGCGCACGTCGCAGCGGAATATCCACAACTTTGTGAAGCCGAGACAGAAGCGTTCGCCAGAATATTGGGAACGCATGTGCAACGACTAGCCACGATTGCTCATGGCGATGGTGTCTGCACCACATTCATCCCAGATCTTGACTTGGTTCGTGGCGTGAAGAGCCCTAGAAGGAGTGTGGAAAGGTCCACTCGACCAAGAAAGGATAAGGTCGGGGGCGGTTTTTCAGGGAGACTCTCTCCAACAACGAAGAAATCAAAGAAGAGTAAGAGCACAAGCAACGGAAAGGCGGCACGACGATGACTCAGATCGCACATCCAGAACTCGAAGGCCTTGGAAAGTACGAGTATGGCTGGTCAGATAAGGATGACAAGGGAGCCAACGCAGAACGCGGCCTCAACGAGAAGGTGGTTCGAGATATCTCAGCCAAGAAGAACGAGCCACAGTGGATGCTGGATCTTCGACTCAAAGGCTTGGCACTCTTTGACAAGAAACCAATGCCGGACTGGGGTTCAGACCTCTCAGGTATCGATTTCGACAACATCAAGTATTTCGTCCGCTCGACAGAGAAGCAGGCGCAGTCTTGGGAAGACCTTCCTGACGACATCAAGAACACTTACGACAGACTTGGCATCCCTGAAGCAGAAAAGAATCGTTTGATTGCAGGCGTAGCCGCCCAATATGAATCCGAGGTGGTCTATCACTCGATCCGTGAGGACTTGGAGAAGCAAGGCGTCCTCTTTCTCGATACGGATACCGGCCTCAAGGAGCATGAAGAGATCTTCAAGGAGTATTTCGGTTCTGTGATCCCAGTCGGGGATAACAAGTTCGCAGCCTTGAACACATCCGTTTGGTCCGGAGGATCCTTCGTGTACGTGCCAAAGGGCGTCCACGTCGATATTCCACTTCAAGCTTATTTCCGAATCAATACCGAGAACATGGGTCAGTTCGAGAGAACATTGATCATCGCCGATGAAGGAAGCTACGTCCACTATGTCGAGGGATGCACGGCTCCGGTCTACTCCTCAGACTCTCTCCACTCAGCGGTAGTCGAGATCATCGTCAAGAAGAACGCTCGCGTCCGCTACACCACGATCCAGAACTGGTCGAACAACGTCTACAACTTGGTGACTAAACGTGCGATCTGCGCTGAGGGCGCGACGATGGAGTGGATCGATGGAAACATCGGCTCCAAGGTCACGATGAAGTATCCGGCGGTCTTCTTGATGGGACCGTACGCCAAAGGCGAGACACTCTCCGTCGCATTCGCAGGCGAAGGCCAACATCAGGATGCAGGGGCGAAAATGGTTCATGCTGCTCCACACACTTCTTCAAGCATCATCTCGAAGTCGGTAGCGCGCGGTGGAGGACGTACTTCATATCGAGGTCTACTTCAGGTTCAAGAAGGCGCGCATCATTCAAAGAGCACAGTCAAATGTGACGCATTGTTGGTCGATACCATCTCGCGTTCAGATACCTATCCTTACGTAGATGTCCGTGAAGATGATGTGACTCTCGGTCACGAGGCAACAGTCTCCAAAGTCAGCGATGATCAACTCTTCTATCTCATGTCTCGTGGCATGGAAGAGGATGAGGCGATGGCGATGATCGTTCGTGGGTTCGTTGAACCGATCGCGCGTGAGCTACCGATGGAGTACGCACTTGAATTGAATCGACTCATCGAACTTCAGATGGAGGGTGCAGTCGGCTGATGAGTGTTATGCAGACGAATTTTTTGGAACCGACGGGTCGCGAGGAGCGTTGGCGCTTCACACCACTCAAGCGGTTAGGTGGTCTTCACCTCAAGGAGACGAAGGTAACTTCCAATCCTTCGATCGTTTATGGCGGAGTCCAGCAGCCTTCCTTCACCATCACAACGATGCCCGCATCGGAGTTGCCACCACACTCTGCCTCCGATGATGCGATTGTCGCTCGAGTGCGCGAGAGCGTCACCGAAGCAACCCACCTTGAGATAGGCAAGGACGAAGAAGTAGAAGAGCCGATCCTGCTCAGTCGAAGAAGTATCGGTACCGCAGAAGTGGCACGAACCGTCATTCGGGCGAAAACTCACTCGAAGGCAGTCGTCATCCTGGAGAGCAAGGGCAGCGCGATCTTGGGTGAAGAGATCGAGATCATCTTGGAGCCAGGTTCCAACCTGACCTTCATCGCTCTCCAGGAGTGGGATAACGATGCGATTCACCTGGGGCGACATCATGCCATCGTCGGAAGGGATGCGAGTTTCACCTCGATCACAGTCTCAATCGGTGGTTCCTTGGTGCGTTTGCTTCCTTCGGTCGAATATGACGGTCCAGGTGGAAGCGCGGAAATGCACGGAATTTACTTCGCAACGAGTGGTCAACATCTCGAGCATCGAGTCTTTGTAGACCACAACGTCACCAATGCGAAGTCGAGAGTCAATTACAAAGGCGCCCTTGCGGGTGCTGATGCGAGGACCGTTTGGTTCGGGGATGTCTATATCCGCAAGAATGCCGAAGGCACGGATACATACGAGATGAACCGCAACCTGCTACTGACAGATGGAGCGCGTGCGGATTCAGTGCCAAACCTCGAGATCGAAACTGGAGAGATCGTCGGCGCAGGGCATGCATCGACGACAGGTCGATTCGATGACGAACACCTTTTCTATTTGATGTCACGAGGCATCAATGAAGCAGATGCAAGACGTCTCGTGATCAGGGGCTTCTTTGCAGAAGTGATCAGCCAGATACCTGTGGATTCGATCAAAGAGCGTTTGACAGGTCGAATCGATGGAGAGCTTGAAAGGCTTGGTCGATGATAGAACTCAACATCAATGATCTTGCCGAGAACGCACCAGTCAAAGTGGAACTCGATGGCAAAGATCTATGTGTCGTACGGCAAGGTTTCGAAGTCTTCGCCGTCGATGACATGTGTTCTCACGCCGAAGCATCTCTCTCCGAGGGAGAGGTATCTGCGGGGAAGATCGAATGTTGGCTCCATGGGGCGGAGTTCGATCTGAGGACCGGAGAGGCTTTGACCCCTCCAGCTATCGCGCCGCTGAATACATATCAGGTGCGAATCGAGGGGGAGAAGGTGACCATCACTGAGTGAGGACTACTCGAGTGATGGTGAGAGCACGTGCAATTGCTCTCAAATCAAAATGAGATTTTTTTCAATGGGTATCGAGATTGAGTCAAGAGAGGGATGAGATGACTACGTTGGTAATCAAGGATCTGCGGGTCGGTGTCGAGACGGAATCCGGAATGACGGAGATCCTGAAGGGAGTCGACCTGACGGTCAATTCAAGGGAGACCCATGCAATCATGGGTCCCAACGGTTCCGGAAAGTCCACCCTGGCTTACTCGATCGCTGGTCATCCGAAGTACACGATTCTGGGCGGCAGTGTCACTCTCGACGGCGTAGATATCCTGGAGATGTCCGTCGATGAGCGCGCTCGGGCCGGGCTATTCCTGGCGATGCAATATCCGGTGGAGGTACCTGGTGTCTCCGTGGCGAACTTCCTTCGAACCGCTGCAACTGCGATCCGAGGCGAAGCTCCAAAATTACGTGAGTGGGTCGGTGAGATGAAGAACGCGATGTCATCCCTCAATATCGATCCTGCTTTCGGAGAGCGAAGCGTCAACGAAGGATTCTCAGGTGGCGAGAAGAAGCGCCACGAGATTCTTCAACTGGAATTACTGAAGCCAAAGATCGCCATCCTCGATGAGACGGATTCAGGTCTGGACATCGATGCGTTGCGGATCGTATCCGAAGGCGTCAATCGTGTGAAAGAAACGAGTGATGTCGGAGTTTTGCTCATCACCCACTACACCCGAATCTTGCGCTATATCAAACCTGATTTCGTTCACGTCTTCGCCAAGGGTCGCATCGTCGAAGAAGGTGGACCAGAGTTGGCGGAACGGTTGGAAGAGAAAGGCTATGCCGATTACGTCAATGCGTGATCTCTCCCATAATGCCCATTGACGTTGAAAGGATAAAGCGGGATTTCCCTATCCTTTCGCGAACCGTAAGGAACGACCGGCCCTTGGTCTACCTTGATAGCGCTGCGACGTCGCAGAAGCCGTTACAGGTCATCGAGGCTGAATCTGATTTCTATCTTCGCCATAACGCTGCCGTTCACCGCGGTGCTCACCTACTTGCGGAAGAGGCGACCGAGATCTATGAAGGAGCGAGGGATTCGGTCGCAACCTTCATCGGTGCGTCCTCGGACGAGATCATCTTCACGAAGAGTGCTACAGAATCGATCAATCTCTTGGCATATTCCTGGGGGAATTCACTTGCCGGTTCCCGATTCCATCTCACTCCAGGCGATGTCATCGTTGTCTCTGAGTCGGAGCATCACGCGAACCTCATTCCCTGGCAGGAGTTGGCTCGACGCACTGGAGCAACACTTCGTTGGTTCGGAATAGAAGACAATGGTCGAATCGACCTCTCAAAGATCGATGAGATCATCGATGCTCGAACCAAAGTAGTAGCCATTACGCACCAGTCGAATGTGACAGGTGCAATCACGCCACTCGAAGGAAT
This sequence comes from Candidatus Nanopelagicaceae bacterium, assembly GCA_049459795.1. Lineage (GTDB taxonomy): Bacteria > Actinomycetota > Actinomycetes > Nanopelagicales > Nanopelagicaceae > SYAN01. Next base: position 13,635 of record JBMUDS010000010.1, read on the forward strand.
CATCACAGCTGCAAGAGATGTTGGTGCAGTAATCGTCCTTGATGCCTGCCAGTCAGTGCCGCATTTCGCAATCGATGTCAAAGAACTGGGCGTCGACTTCATCGCCTTCTCGGGACACAAGATGGTTGGTCCTACGGGAGTAGGAGTTCTATGGGGACGAGCAGAACTCCTCGCAGAGATGCCTCCCTTCCTCTTTGGCGGCTCGATGGTTACAAGTGTGACGATGGAGGCAGCGACCTACTCGGAAGCCCCTAAGAGATTTGAGGCCGGTGTGCCCAACATGGCGCAAGTGGCCGGACTCGCTACCGCGATCGATTACTTGAAGGCGATCGGAATGGATGAGATCCATCGCCATGAAGAGGAACTCACCGCATTTACCATTGAAGGTATGAACCGGCTCCAGGGCGTGAAATTGATCGGCCCTCAAGAGATGTCTTTAAGGGGTGGCGTTGTTTCTTTCACAGTGGAGGGAATCCATCCCCATGATGTCGGACAGGGTCTTGACGACCTTGGTATCGCAGTGAGGACTGGTCATCACTGCGCGTGGCCGTTGATGAAGCGAATGGATGTCGTCGCAACGACGCGGGCGAGTTTCTATCTTTACAACGATAAGAGTGATATCGAAGCCCTCATCACTGGTATCGAGAAAGTGCAGCATTTCTTCGGTGCCAAAGGAGTCGGCCGATGAATCTTGAGTCCCTCTATCAAGAGTTGATTCTTGATCACTATAAGAATCCGCTCAACAAAGGGTTGGTGCAGCCTTGTGATCTCTCCGTGCACCATGTCAATCCCTCATGTGGCGATGAGATCGATCTCAATCTCTCACTTCAGGACGGACTTTTGAAGGAGGTCTCATGGGATGGAGTTGGTTGTTCGATCTCACAAGCCTCAACGTCCGTGATGAGCGATCTCGTTAAAGGCAAGAATTACAACGAAGCAAGTTCGCTCATCAATGCGTTCGTCGAGGTGATGCAGAGCAAGGGAAGTATCGTCGGTGATGAAGATCTCCTGGGTGATGGTGTCGCCTTCGCCGGCGTCTCAAAGTACCCGGCTCGCGTTAAGTGTGCTTTGCTGGGATGGATGGCGTTGAAGGATGCCATGGTTCAGTTAGGCGTCTATCCAGCGAAGTAGATCCATCGAGAAGAGTGAGAGTGTTAATGACGAGTAATATCTGTTATCGGAAGTGCCTGGGACTGTGATTTCAGGATATCCAAGGAGGTCACGAAAGTGATGGAGAAGAAGAGCGCAACGGTTGAAGACATCTCTGAAGCGATGAAGGACGTCATCGATCCAGAGTTGGGGATCAATGTCGTCGATCTCGGACTGATCTATGACATGACCGTCGAGACAGACGGCGTTGCGGTACTCGACATGACGCTTACCTCCGCAGCTTGCCCGCTTCAAGATGTGATCGAGGATCAGACTCGACAAGCCTTGGCCGAATTAGTCAACGACGTGCGAATCAATTGGGTTTGGATGCCACCATGGGGTCCTAACCGCATCACTGATGATGGTCGCGAGCAGTTGCGCGCAATCGGTTTCACAGTTTGATAACCATTAGAGCCATATCGTCTAAGCTCATTCTGCGTAAGCCACGGAGGATCCATTCGTGAGCATGCATGCAGTCTGGATGACACATCGGTCGATGACCGCCGATCAATCAGTCAAGGACCAAAAACTCAAGCCTGGCACGGTCAAGCGAATCATTGGTTACGCCAGGCCATATAAGAGTTGGCTTGCTGCCTATCTTCTCACTGTCATCATCGATGCCCTCCTCGTTGTGGCAACACCTCTACTGATCAAACAATTGATCGACGAGGGTGTGGTTCCGGGGAACTCGTCGTTGGTGACGAGGTTGGCCTTCGCTGTCGCAGGGATCGCGATCCTCGACGCCCTCTTCAACATGATCGGACGCTGGTATTCAGCGAGGATCGGTGAGGGTTTGATCTTCGATCTACGAACCGGTGTCTTCACACATGTACAACGTCAATCGATTGCCTTCTTTACGAGGACCCAGACTGGTGCACTCATCTCTCGTATCAACCAGGATGTGATCGGCGCTCAACAGGCATTCACAGCGACCCTGAGTGGGGTCATCAGCAATGTCCTCAGTTTGGTACTCGTCATGATCACGATGCTCTTCCTTTCCTGGCAGATCACTTTGATATCGCTGGTCTTGTTGCCGCTCTTCCTCGCACCTACCAAATGGGTGGGACGGAAGTTGCAACGTCTCACCAAGGACTCCTTTAATCTCAATGCTGAGATGTCATCTCTCATGACTGAGCGATTCAACGTATCGGGTGCTCTACTGGTCAAGCTATACGGCCATGAATCAAATGAAGCACGGAGCTTCAAAGATCGAGCATCGAAAGTGGCCCACATCGGCATCATGATCGCCCTGCTCAATCGATCCTTCTTCATCGCGTTGACATCGATCGCTGCGATTGCGACCGCGATCGCATATGGTGTCGGCGGAAATCTCGCAATAGATCAAACCATCACGCTGGGGACTCTTCTAGCGATCACCACGCTCTTAGTTCGTCTCTATGGTCCCTTGACAGCGCTCTCCAATGTTCGCGTCGATGTGATGACCGCATTGGTCTCTTTCGAACGTGTATTCGAAGTTCTGGATCTCAAGCCTATGGTTAAGGATCCTGAGACGCCACGCACTATCCCTTCCGGTCCGCTCTCAGTGGCGTTCAACGATGTGAGATTCAGGTACCCACGTGCAGATGAGATCTCACTTGCCTCATTGGAGTCGGCTGCACGGAGTGATCTCCTAGATTCAGGTGAGGTCCTCAAAGGCATCTCTTTCGAAGCCCCTGCAGGAACCATGACCGCATTAGTCGGACCGTCAGGAGCTGGAAAGACCACGATCTCTTCCTTGATACCAAGACTCTACGATGTCACCAAAGGCATGATCAAGGTCTCAGGAATCGATATACGAGACTTCGCACTGCAGGATCTGAGGGATGCCATCGGCGTCGTCGCACAAGATCCACACCTTTTCCACGAAACGATTGCCGAGAATCTTCGGTATGCCAAAGGTGATGCAACGGAGGATGAGATGCGAGAGGCATGTTCTGCGGCGCAGATTCTTGATCTCATCGAATCGCTGCCACAAAAGTTCGAGACGGTTGTGGGGGAGCGCGGTCACCGTCTATCAGGCGGTGAGAAACAGCGCCTTGCCATCGCACGAGTTTTACTCAAGCGCCCGCGAGTCGTGATCCTGGATGAAGCGACAGCCCACTTGGATTCTGAGAACGAACGATTGGTTCATCAGGCATTGACCAAGGCGCTGACAGGACGTACCAGCATCGTGATCGCGCACCGCCTTTCGACGGTCAAAGCAGCGCATCAGATCCTCGTGCTCTCCGATGGCAAGATCATCGAGCGAGGTAGGCATGATGACTTACTCGCTCTCGATGGTCTTTACGCTGACCTCGTCGCTAAACAGAGTTTCGAGTAGTTCTGTTGGTATTTCGCCGATCCTCTCGTGCGATCAAGAAGCGACCGAAGAGTGCCAACAACCCAAAGAACCACCACTGGATCGCATAGGCGATGTGTGGCCCGTCGCTTATCGCAGGGAGGTCGGTTGGAACATCTGGAACGAAATCACCACCGACAAGGTCGAAGTAGAAGCGTTCGCTCGCTACAGCAGCCTCCTCGTTCCATTTCTGCAACTGTGACGCTTCGCCACCTGAGGCGAAGAAACTGCCTCGGATCTTCGCATCCAGCGCATCACTTCGATAGCGCACCAGGAGCGCTACTTCTCTTTCGGGTACCGGAACGATCGTCGGAGGAGTGGTCGCAGAAGCTCCTGCCTTTACCCAGCCGCGATCAATCCAGACCCTTCGACCATCATCAACTCTGAAAAGAGTGGCAACTCCAAAACCATATTGTTCGTCGTGGTACCTGTTGCGCATCAGGATCTCTTCCTTCGGAATAAAACTTCCTCTGATAGTGAAGAGACGCCAGAGTCTTTCCTCCTCTGTCATACCGGCGGCGTTCGTGAATGGTTGAGCAGGAGCATCGAAATTCTTCTCGATCTTGCGATTCTCGGTACGACGATCCAGCCCTCTTTCAAATTGCCAGTTTCCCGCAAAGAAGCAGCCGACGAGAAGAGAGAGCGCGAGGAGTGAGAGACCGAAACTGCGTGCCGGAGCAATAAAGAACCTGGCAAGCGAAGCTGAATAAGCGTTTCTGCTCATATCGTTCAAATGGATATTTAACCTGGTAAAGCGCGGGAGTCGTCGGGTCGCTTGGCGCGCCCGAAAATCGTCTCTCGACCCGCATTCGCCACCACGACGGCGATGTAGGGAAGCGTCACAGCACCGACCAGTGCTATCCAACGATAAGGCGATGGCAAGATCACGGCCAAGATGAAGCAGGAGGTTCGGATCATCATCGAAATGAAGTAGCGCTTCATGCGCCCGGCTTGATCTTCACTTAATGAGACTTGGGCATCGGTGATGGCATGGACGACAGGAGCCTCTTTATCTCCATCGCCTCGATCCCGTTGCGTACGCACGGAAGCAAGGGTATGGCGACCATCTCGCCAGAGCATCTTGAGTTTTTATGAGGGAGTTGGCGCATGAATCGTGGATTTTTCGAACCCACAAAGATGGGTTACCCTTAGGTCATCGGGCCGAAAGGTCCGGGCATGAAGTGGGGTCCTTGAACCTCCACCTGATCGGCGTCGAGCTGACAGGTCAACAGTTCCATGGCCTTACTTCCTGCCGTCTTTATAACAAGAGACTTCTGCGATCCCAAGGTTGCTGAGGTCAGCCCGAGTATTTCGTAAGCCACGAGAGGAAGTAACCATCTCTACAGAACCGCGCATCAATGATCGGATCCGTGTACCTCAAGTTCGCGTGATCGACTCTGATGGTAGTCAGGCTGGAATCGTCACTATCGACACAGCTTTGGCGATGGCAGAGGATGCAGGTCTCGATCTTGTCGAGATTGCTCCCGACGCAACGCCACCAGTATGCAAGGTGATGGATTTCGGAAAATACAAGTATGAGATGGCCCAAAAGGCTCGCGAAGCGAGGGCAAACCAGACGCACATCGTGGTCAAGGAGATTCGACTTGGTCTCAAGATCGAAGCCCACGACTACGAGACGAAGAAGAATCAGGTGCTCAAGTTCTTGGGGGGTGGAGACAAAGTGAAAGCAACTGTCCAGTTCAAAGGTCGTGAGCAGACGCGTCCTGAGATGGGTTTCAAGCTTTTACAACGCCTCGCTGAGGATGTGCAGGAGATTGGTTTCGTCGAGTTCGCACCTAAACGCGAAGGACGAAGCATGACTATGGTGCTTGCACCTGTGAAGAAGACTGGCAAGAAGTAGCCATCAGTAGAACCAGTAGAACCAGACGAAGGAGAGAAGATGCCAAAGATGAAGACGCACAGTGGTGCAAAGAAGACCTTCAAGGTCACCGGAAAGGGACGCATCAAGCATGAGCGCTCTGGCAAGAGACATCTCCTCGAGGGAAAGTCGTCACGAAGGACTCGACGCCTCAGCCAAGAGCCTGCGGCCAAGGATTTCGCCACCGGACATGCGAAGCGCCTACTGGGCTTGAAATAGTCCCATCAAGAGACTGAGAAGAAATAGTTTTCTAAGCGAAGAGGAGAGATTGAGATGGCACGAGTAAAACGCGGAGTGCATGCAGCGAAGAAGCGACGTACGGTCCTTGAGCGTGCGAGCGGTTATCGGGGTCAGCGCTCCCGCCTATTTACGAAGGCGAAAGAGCAAGTCACCCATTCATTGGTCTATGCCTTCAACGACCGTAAGGACAAGAAGGGCGACTTCCGTCAGCTCTGGATCACTCGAATCAATGCGGCGAGCCGGGCGAACGGGATCACCTATAACCGATTCATCCAAGGACTTAAGGCAGCTGGCGTGGAAGTAGATCGTCGAGTTCTTTCTGAACTTGCGACGAACGATCCCAAGGCGTTCACGCAGCTCGTAGAGATCGCAAAACGAAACATCAAGTGATCACCAGTCTCTCCTCGCCAAAGATCGTGCGAGTGAGACGGCTCTTGGAGACTCTCTCTCCGAACGATCGAAGAGAAGCGGGGCACTTCGTCGTCGAGGGATTGCGCGCTGTAGAAGGGGTCATCTCTAGCCGGGGAGTGAGTGGCATCGAGATCTACGCCACTGCGGAGTGGTTGGGAAAGTTTCCTCAAGCAATCGAGATCTCTCAAGAGATCGCGAAAAAGGTCTCGGACACGATTACGACACAAGGGATCTTTGCTCTCGTGCCAATACCTCAAAGCGAGAGTGATCTCACTCATGCAGATTCTGTAGCGATCTTCCTTGAGCTACAGGATCCGGGGAATGCTGGCACCATTCTGCGAAGCGCTCATGCATTCGGATGCGGTGCAGTACTTTTTAGCAAGAGTTCCGTTGATCCTTATTGCGCGAAGGTCGTTAGAGCAAGTGCAGGTTCGGTATCTGCCGTCCCTTTACATTACGGCGTAGAAGCCGCTGAGATCATCGAGTCGTTGAGGTCATCCCACCAGATTCTTGCTTTCGACATGGCGGGTGAGGAATTGGATGGAGTTGCAACCACTAAGCCAGTAGTGATGATCTTCGGCAATGAGGCACGCGGCCTGCCTTCCGCGATTCTGAAAGATCCATCCATCAAGAAAGTGCGAATACCGATGGCTCATGGCATCGAAAGTCTCAATGTGGCTAGCGCAGCGACGATAGCCATGTACGAAATCTCCCGCTCAGAGTGAGATCAAGAAAGTAGACTCCGCTCTATGTCCGAGATCGTTGCTCGTATCGAGGCTGCCAGAAGTGAGGCGATGACTGCATTTGCCTCAGTTACCGATCTCGATCTCCTCAAAGAAATGAAAGTTCGGCATCTGGGTGAAAAATCTGAGTTAGCCCGAGTGAGTCAGGGAATGGGAGCTGTTCCAGCCGACCAGAGAACCGAAGTCGGGAAGGCGCTCAGTGCAGCGCGAAGTGAATTGCAGCGGATCTTCGATGAGAAGCATGACGAGTTGATCAGGATCCGCGATTTACGTGTGATCGAAGAGGAACGTGTCGATGTGACACTTGCTACGAGCAGATCGCATCAAGGTGGAATCCATCCGCTCACGCTCCTCGATCGCGAGATCGGAGATATTTTCACTCGACTGGGTTACCAGATCGTCGAAGGACCAGAACTAGAGTCTGCCTGGTTGAATTTCGATGCGCTCAATATTCCAGCGGATCATCCGGCCCGATCGATGCAGGACACATTCTTCATTGAACCACTTGAGAGCAATCTTGTATTGAGAACTCATACTTCTCCGACTCAGATTAGGACCATGCTCAGTCAGAATCCACCGATCTATGTGATCTGTCCTGGTAGAACATTTCGTTCCGATGAATTAGATGCGACCCATACGCCAGTCTTCAGCCAGGTAGAGGGGCTGGTCGTAGACGAAGGAATCACCATGGCTGATCTCAAGGGCACACTTGATCACTTCGCCAAATCCATCTTCGGCGCTGAAGTGATTACTCGTTTACGACCATCATTCTTCCCATTCACCGAGCCATCTGCTGAAGTGGATATCTTTTTCAACGATCGCTGGATTGAATGGGGCGGTTGCGGGATGGTCAATCCCAAGGTACTTGCGAATTGCGGGATCGATGACGAGAGATACTCAGGTTTTGCATTCGGCATGGGGTTGGAAAGAACCCTTATGGTCAGGCATCAGATCACCGATATCCGAGATATCGTCGAAGGCGATGTTCGCTTCACGCGAGCATTCGGACTAGGTGGACGCTAGTGAAAGCTCCGTTGTCTTGGCTCAGGGAATTCGTTGAAATTCCTGCTTCGCTCTCTGCCGACGAGATAGCCGAATGTTTCGTGAAAGTTGGCTTCGAAGTCGAGGGGATCGATCTTCAAGGTGAAGGCCTACGAGGACCGATTGTCGTCGGACGAGTCCTTTCGATAGAGGAACTGACCGGACATAAGAAAAAGATCCGATTCGTCGGCGTCGATTGTGGTGAGAGTGAGACTCGATTCATCGTGTGCGGTGCCAAGAACTTCTCTGTTGGAGACCTCGTCGTCGTCGCGAAACCAGGGGCTCTGCTACCTGGTGATTTCGCCATATCGAGTCGAGAGACCTATGGGAAGACCTCGGATGGCATGATCTGTTCCGCCAAGGAATTGGGAATGAATGATGATCATTCTGGAATCTTGGTTATCGAGTTCGAAGGAGTCGAACCCGGTGATGACGCGATAGAGCCATTACAGGTCCATGACGCCATTTTCGATATCGCAGTCAATCCAGATCGCGGGTACGCGCTCTCCATAAGAGGTCTCGCACGAGAGTTAGCCGGGGCGCTTAACCGGCCCTTCAAAGATCCCGCTGCGACTGTCTCAAGAAAGTCAATGAGTGGCATCAATATGCCGGATCTAGATAGAGCGGGACCGGTGCCGGTATCCATCTCGGAGGGTGCAACCGAGATCTATCTCAGGAGCGTTACGAATGTCTCGATGTCTGTTAAGACACCACTGTGGATGCGCCGTCGACTTGAGAAATGCGGAATGCGCTCCATCTCACTCCCTGTTGATATCACCAACTATTTGATGCTGGAATTTGGACAACCACTCCATGCATTTGATTCCGATCAAATCACTGGAGGGATCGTGGTGAGGAGCGCGGGAAGCAATGAGTTCCTTACGACGTTAGACGATCAGAAACGAATTCTTACTGCTGGCGATCTCTTGATCGCCGATGAACGCTCCCCATTGGCACTTGCGGGAACCATGGGTGGGGCGAGTGCAGAAGTGAGTGATGAAACAACACGAATCACGATCGAGGCTGCCCATTTCATACCGGAATCGGTGGCGAGGAATTCCAGGGGCCATCGTCTCTCGACTGAGGCATCGCGGAGATTCGAGAGATTCGTCGACCCGATGTTGCCTTCGTTCGTATCGATGCGAGCAGTTGAGCTATTGGTTGAATTCGGTGGCGCAGAAGTTCTGGGAAGTAGTCATGCCGGTGCGCTAACCACCCTCAAAGAGATTTCGATTGATGTAAGTCGTCTCAATCAGGTCCTTGGCAGGCAATATTCCGGCGCTGAGATGGAGTCGATGTTGGATCGGATCGGGGCTAGATACACGGTCGATAGCGATCGATACCGTGTTGAAGTCCCTTCGTGGCGTCCCGACCTACAAACGCATTCGGATTTTGCCGAGGAGATCGCCCGTATCCATGGTTATGACCTCATTCCGCACCACCTTCCGACCGCTCCCGAAGGATCGATCAAGCGTGGTGGCGACTCGAACCAGCGCAAGCGCCGTCGACTCATCGTCGATTTTCTCGCCGCGAACGGCCTTTCGGAGACTCAGAACTACCCCTTTACCTCACAAGAATTCATCGATGCTCTTGGATTCGAAGGTGTTAGAGCGAGGAGTTATAAGTTAGCGAATCCCCTCAGCGACGAATATCCGGTGTTGCGAACTCATATATTGCAAAGCTTGCTTCCTACCGCAGTTAGAAACTTCAATCGCGGAACGGGTGATGTAGCGATCTTCGAGATTGGACGCATCTTCCGCGCACCGGAACGGATTGCAAGTACGAAGATCTTGCCGACAGGTCAACGTCCGAAAGAGCAAGAGATCACAGAACTCCTCGACTCGGTACCAGATCAACCGACGATGGTTGCCGGAGTGATGGCAGGAAAAGTCGAAAAATCTGGATGGTGGGGTCAGAGCAGGAATGTGCAGTGGGACGATGCAATCGCCTACGCATCAGAGATCGTGAAGATCCTGGGCGGCGAGGCAGTGATCACTGCCTCTGATTTCGCGCCATGGCATCCAGGACGGTGTGCCGCCATCACCGTGGATGGAATTGCGGTGGCCCATGCCGGGGAACTTCATCCGCGAGTAGTCGAAAAACTTGGCCTTCCAACCCGGGCTGTGGCTTTCGCAGTCTTGGTCGATGCGATTCCCATCTCACCACTTGTCGAGCCACAGAAACTGGCAACGATGCCACCTGCAATCCAGGATGTCGCACTCCTCGTAGATATAGACGTCGCATCGGCAAGGGTTATGTCCGCCTTGAAGGCTGGGGCTGGCGAGGTATTGGAACGGATCGAACTCTTCGATCGATATGAGGGAGTAGTCGATGGGAAAGTCTCCCTTGCATTCACTTTGACGCTCAGGGCTTCGGATCGGACTTTAACCGCGGAGGAGATCGCCGAAATCCGTAACCGTGCCATCGAGCGCGCATCGTCAGAGACTGGGGCAGTTCTCCGGAGTTAAGTCATGCATAATTATGCACAGATTTGCATAATTATGCATTTTCCATTACCGTACGTCCATGCGTGTTGGCATAGTAGGCGCGAGCGGGTACAGCGGTGGTGAGCTGCTGCGGTATCTCTTGGCCCATCCACTCTTCGAGGTCGATTACATCGCAGCCGGAAGCAATGCTGGAAACTCAATAACTTCACTTCATCCGAATTTGAGTAGTCTCCACGGTAAGAAATTCGAAGCGACAACGCTCGATCGTTGTAATCAAGTCGAACTCCTATTCTTAGCGCTCCCGCATGGTGAATCTGCATCGCTGGTCAGAGATGTGAACACTGAAGTGAAGATCGTTGACCTAGGTGCTGACTTCAGGTTAGGAAGCAAAGAATCATGGCAGAGGTATTACGGTGGCGAGCACGCAGGTACTTGGGTATATGGGCTTCCTGAGATTCCCGGCAATCGCCAGAAAATCTCCGCAACTACGCGAATAGCCAACCCGGGTTGTTATGCCACTACCATCGCAATCGGAACAGCACCTTTCGTTGCTAACGGGTCGATCGAAGCAGGGGACATAACTGTGGTGGCTGCTTCCGGAACGACAGGCGCTGGAAGGAATGCGAAGATCAACCTCCTTGGTAGCGAAGTGATGGGTTCGCTCAGTTCCTATAAATTTGGTGGTGTTCATCAACACACTCCAGAGATAGAAGAGACACTTCAAGGTGTTGCTCGGGATGTGAAACAGAAAGTTAGGATCTCATTCACCCCGATTCTCGCCCCCATGCCACGGGGAATCCTTGCGACGATCACCGCTCGTACTACCACGTCGAATGTCGATGAACTGAAACATGAATTTCTGGAATACTTCAAGGAGGAACCATTCATCCATCTTCTGGAAGATTCCATGCCACAAACCTCATCGGTGGTGGGGAGTAATCATGTCCACGTTGCGATTGCACACGATGTTCACACCTCGAGAATGGTTCTCTCTGTTGCGATCGACAATCTAGGTAAAGGTGCTGCAGGGCAGGCCATCCAAAATGCCAATCTCCTCGCTGGGTTCGATGAAACCTTGGGATTGATGGCGGCGGGGTTAGGGAAATGATCGACTTTCCCAAAGGTTTCAAAGGCAGCGGTGTGACCGCGGGCCTGAAGGCTTCCGGAAAGAGCGACCTGGCTCTGATCGTCAATGAGGGTCCAGATAAAAACGCGGCGGCAGTATTCACCAAGAATCAATTCAAGGCTGCCCCGGTGATTTGGTCGCAACAAGTGATCAAAGACGGCAGCATCTCAGCCGTCCTATTGAATAGCGGCGGGGCGAATGCGTGTACTGGCCCCGAAGGGTTCGCGGATTCTCACCGTTGTGCAGAGGAGGTGGCGGAGAAACTCGCACTCTCTTCGAGTGATGTCTTTATCTGCTCCACGGGCCTTATAGGCGAACGGTTACCAATGGATGTCATGCTGCAAGGAATAGCGAAGTCAGTGGAGAAACTAACCACCGGAAGCATCGAATCTGCGGCGCGGGCGATCATGACCACGGACAGCGTGCCGAAGCAAGCTGTTTACCACGGAGATGGTTGGAGCATCGTCGGCATGGCTAAAGGTGCTGGGATGCTGGCACCGTCACTAGCCACGATGCTGGTCGTCATCATGACGGATGCGAAGTTAGAGAGCTCCAAGATCGATTCGTTACTTCGAGAGGCCACGTATCAAACTTTCGATCGCATCGATTCTGACGGATGTATGTCAACGAATGACACAGTCCTTCTGATGTCCTCAGGTGCTTCCGGCGTGATTCCAGATTCAAAGGAATTCTCGGATGCTCTGGTCGAGGTCTGCGGACAACTTGCTCATGCTTTGATTGCCGATGCGGAAGGGCATACCAAGATCGTCAAGATAGTCGTGACTGGAGCCGATTCGGAGTCGGATGCGATCGAGGCTGCTAAGTCTGTTGCGCGAAACAATCTCTTGAAGTGTGCCATCAACGGTGAAGACCCCAATTGGGGAAGGATCTTGGCGGCCGTAGGAACAACAGCAATTCGTCTTGATCCATCGAATGTCGATGTTGCGATCAACGGAGTCTGGGTATGTCGATCCAGTAGTCCAGGGGAATCAAGGGATTTGGTGAAGATGCAGGATAAAGAAGTGGAGATCATCATCGATCTCAAAGTTGGTCATGAAAGTGCGACCGTGTGGAGTAACGATCTCTCGGCGATGTACGTACACGAGAATTCGGCATATTCGACATGATCGTGATCAAGCTTGGTGGGAATGCCCTCGCCGCAACGACGGATCAGGGTTGGCTTGAGGCCATTTCATCAGCCCATAAAGCTGGGACGAAGATGGCTTTGGTCCACGGTGGAGGCCCACAGATCGATCAAGAGTTCGCGATCCATTCACTTCCAAAGGTCGTGGTTGGCGGTTATCGAGTCACCGACGTCAAGGCTTTCGAAGTTGTGGAGATGGTTCTGGCCGGCAAGGTGCAACAGGGCCTGGTGAGGATGCTCCGTTCTCAATCGATTCCTGCGGTAGGTGTCACGGGAAGTGATGGCGGACTTTTCTTGGCGAAGAAGAAATACGCTCCTGATGGAAGTGACCTTGGCCAGGTCGGTGAGATCGAAGAGGTCGATCCGCGCTTGATCATCAGCCTGATCCAATCCGGTTTCCTCCCCGTGATCTCTTCGACGAGTAGTGATCACAAAGGCAATGGCTTCAATGTCAATGCTGATCTGGCAGCGGGAGCTTTATCTGGTGCTTTGAAAGTCGATCGAGTGATCTTTATGACCGATGTCCCTGGGATATTCCGTCATTACCCGCATCCAGAAACTCTCATCCCTCATGCGACCCTTGATGAGATGAAAAGGTTGTTGCCATCACTCTCTGAAGGAATGGTTCCGAAAGTCGAAGCAGTGATTCATGCGCTGGAATCAGGAGCGAAGCGCGTGAATGTCATTGATGGTCGAGACGGCGGGGCACTGAGCACCCTCTTGAACGGCAGATCCTGCGGGACGGAGATCTCTCATGATTGATCTCAAACGTTTGATGCGAAAAGGGAAGGTAAGCAACCACGAATTTCAAGAGCGCTATCAGGATTCGATATCAGCAAGTTATTCCGTCCCCGATATCACTATCGTCGCAGGCAAAGGGGCTTTCCTTGTTGACGCCGATGGCAAGAAATACCTGGATTTCCTCTCTGGAATCGCGACGAATGCGTTAGGCGCCGCGCATCCGAAGATCATCAAGGCGGTCACGAGCCAAGTGGGGAAGGTTTCTCACATATCGAATTTCTATGGGAACCCCGAGACGATCAAGCTTGCAGCACGCCTCCAAGCGATATCAGGTGACCCCAGGGCCCGAATCTTCTTTTGTAACTCAGGCGCCGAAGCGAATGAAGCTGCTATCAAGATCTCACGGCTGACTGGCAGACGCGAGATCATCGCGATGAGAGGAGCGTTCCATGGAAGGACCATGGGAGCGCTCTCGCTGACCGGGCAGATTCAGAAACGAGCGCCATTCCGACCGCTGTTGAGTGATATCCGATTCGTAGATTTCGGTGACCTACGGGGATTGAAGAATGCTGTCAGTTCGAGGACCGCGATGATCATCGTCGAACCGATTCAGGGAGAGAACGGTGTAGTCGTACCGCCGTCAGGTTATCTCGAGGGCGTCGAGGAAGTCGCACGACAGAAGGGGGCCCTCCTTGCAATCGATGCAGTGCAGACTGGTATGGGACGAACCGGCCAATGGTTCGGTTATGAGGATGAGGGAATCAATCCCGATATCGTGACATTAGCAAAGGGTCTGGGCGGTGGCCTCCCGATGGGCGCCATGATTGCAATGGCATCTGCTCCACAATTCTCGCCAGGGCAACACGGAACTACTTTCGGTGGAAATCCTGTAGTGGCGGCGGCCGCCAATGTGGTGATCGATGTCATCGAAGACGAAGATCTCATGGGTCGCTCGAAGGAACTCTACGATCTCTTCGAACAGGAGATTTCAAAGGTGCCAGGCGTCGCAGAGGTGCGGGGTAAAGGCCTTCTCATCGGAGTCGTACTCGAAGAAGCTGATGCGAAGAATGTGGTCAATGGGTTGAAGGCTGCAGGAGTGCTTGCCAATGCGGCCACCGATTTCGTGGTTCGGTTGGCCCCGCCACTTGTCATCACGATGAAGGAAGCGCGTAGATTCATTTCTATTTTCAAGAGAGTGATGCAGGAGTCGATATGACCGGATCGCAACGGCGGGAGCGACAGAGGGTCATCTTCGAAGCAATCGAGTCAGGCAGGATCCACTCACAACAGGATGTGGTCAAGGTCCTTCGTGCTGCGGGAATCAAGGTGACGCAGGCGACAGCGAGCCGAGACCTTGATGAACTTGGTGCAGTCAAAGGCAAGGATGAGAAGGGTCACGCTCGATATCTCATACCTGATACGAGACGTAGCGTCATCGATGATCTCACTCTTGGGATCTTCGAGGCTGAGAAGATCATGGTGATTAAGACACCTCCAGGTGCCGCGCAGTTGATCGCCGGCCGAATCGACCGATCGGGGATCGAGGGCGTGGTCGGAACCATTGCAGGAGACGACACGATCTTCGTCGCATGTGAGAAGAAGGCCTCAACGAGAACTCTGCGGCAACAACTTTCGCTCATCACTGGGCATCCAGGTACGAAACGCACTCCAGGACGCAGAAATGGCCCAAAGACGAAAGCGCCAAGATGAGAGAATCTGGTTCGAGCAAGAAGCAATCGAGAAGAATGAAGGAGAGTTGAGAATGGCGCTGTGGGGTGGACGGTTCGCAACGAACCTAGCCGATAGCGTTTTCTCGCTCTCTCGAAGTGTTCATTTCGATTGGAGACTAGCGCCATACGACATCGTCTCGTCGAAGGCTCACCTCGCTGGATTGAGACGGAACGGGATCCTCGCGCCAGAAGTGGCTACGAGAATCGATGAGACTCTTGACTCCATCTTGGAGGAAGTCCTCAGTGGGAAGCTACTGCCGTTAGAAAGTGATGAGGATGTCCACTCTGCGTTAGAGCGAATCTTGATCGAACGAATAGGCGAGAGTGGTGGAGCCCTCCGAGCTGGCCGTAGCAGAAACGATCAAGTTGTGACCGATGTGAAGTTATACCTCCTTGATGTAACGAATGACGTGATGAGGGAGTTGTTGGATCTTGCCTCTGCGTTCTTGTCTCGCGCTGATGAGCACCTTGACGTGATCGCACCAGGCTTCACCCATCTTCAACATGCGCAACCCGTCTCGTTCGGACAGGAGCTGGCTAAGCACGCTTATGCTTTGGAACGTGACGTAGAAAGGCTGGTTGACTGGCGAAAGAGGACTCTTCTATCTCCTTTAGGTTCTGGTGCACTTGCAGGATCGGCTTTGGTGCCGGATCCTGAACATGCCGCTCAGGTTTTAGGTTTCGAGGGCACGGTTGGAAACAGTATCGATGGGGTCAGCGATCGAGATTTCGTCGCTGAAATTCTCTTCATCTTCTCGCTCGTAGGAACACACCTATCGCGTATAGGTGAAGAGTTTACGCTCTGGTCGATGAGTGAGTTCGCTTGGGTGCGAGTCGATGATGCCTATTCCACCGGCTCATCGATCATGCCGCAGAAGCGCAATCCAGATGTAGCGGAATTAGCACGCGGCAAGGCAGGGCGACTTCTCGGCAACTTGGTCTCAGTGATGACCGTGTTAAAGGGATTGCCGTTCGCCTACAACAGGGACCTTCAAGAGGATAAAGAACCGATATTCGATTCCATCGATACATTATTGGTCACACTTCCAGCCCTTCGAGGAATGGTTGAGAGCGCGAAATTCGATAGGGACCGCATAACCAAGGGAGCGGTAGATGGTTTCGCTCTGGCAACGGAAGTTGCAGATTACTTAGTGCGACGGGGAATCCCGTTTGCCCAGGCACACGAGATCACAGGAGCCGCTGTTCGACGCGCGGAGTCCCTTGGACTTACTCTTGAAGCGATGGGAATAGATGAGTTCAGATCGATCAACAGTTCATTCGATAAGGACCTTGTCGAAGTATTGAGTGCTCATTCTGCTGTCGGGAGTCGGAGGTCTGCGATGGGTACGTCGCCTGATTCAGTCGCGAGATCGAACTTGAAGCTCAAAGCAAAATTGAAAGAGCACGAAGAGTTCATGCACCAAGAGGTGGAACGGTTGAACGGAGTATTGGGGCGATGAATCTTCTCGATGATTTGAAGTGGCGAGATTCGATTGCACAGACGACCGATCGAGACGCTTTGTCAGCGGAATTGGAGAAGGGCGCGATCTCGCTCTACCTAGGTTTCGATCCGACGGCGCCCAGCCTGCATATTGGAAATCTCGTTGCCCTCGTCGTTCTTAAGCGGTTCCAATTGGCTGGACATCGACCTATCCCTTTAGTGGGTGGCGCTACCGGTCTCGTCGGGGATCCCAGTGGTCGCAATCAGGAGCGAACCCTCAACGAGTTGGATGTCGTTGCTGCTTGGGTAGAACGTATCAAGGGGCAGCTCTCTGGATTCCTTGAGTTCGAAGCAGGTGATAACAAGGCAGTGATGGCCAATAACCTGGATTGGACCGCGTCGCTCTCCGCAATTCACTTCTTACGTGATGTAGGTAAACATTTCAGCGTCAACCAGATGCTCGCACGGGATTCGGTCGCTTCTCGACTCGAGTCTGGAGGCATTTCCTATACCGAGTTCTCGTATCAGGTTTTGCAGGCCTATGACTTCTTAGAGCTCTATCGACGTTTCGGCTGCACGCTACAAATCGGAGGTAGCGATCAGTGGGGGAACATCGTGGCGGGTGTCGATTTGATTCGTCGTATCGAGGGAAAGAGTGCTCATGCGCTCACCATCCCATTGTTGACGAAAGCCGATGGTTCGAAATTCGGCAAGACTGCATCTGGCTCGATTTGGCTTGATTCGACGATGACCTCGCCGTATGCATTCTTCCAATTCTTTCTCAATAGTGATGATCGTGATGTCGTGGCATTACTCAAAACCTTCTCCTTCAAGTCGCATGAGGAGTTAGTGACACTTTTTGAGGAGCATGAAAAGAATCCAGGTTCTAGAGCCGCGCATCGTGCACTCGCGATGGAAGTAACCGGTTACATCCATGGCGTCGATACCGCAAAGAAAGTTGAAGAAGCGGCGCGAGCGCTATTCGGTCAAAGTGAGATTCGAAGCCTAGATCGCGATACGTTGTTAAGTGCCATCGCAGAGTTGCCTCAGGTAGAAGTTGATTCTGGAACTGAGATCACGTGGGTCGATGCGATGGCTGCTTCGTCGATTTTGGATTCGAAATCAGCGGCCCGGCGTATCGTCAAAGAGGGTGGGGCATACCTCAATAACGAGAAGGTCGCCGATGAGGCGGCGATGATCACCGCGGCGGACTTCCTCCATGGTGAAGTTGCCCTACTACGGAAGGGCAAACGTGACCTTGTGGCGGTTGTAAAAAAGTCCTAAATTTCAAGGGTTTTTGGGTGTTTTTGGACTCCGATCATGTGAATTTCAAGGAGGAATGCCCAATTTGACCTACTTTGAGCTGGCGCCTATAGTTCACCCCTCGCTATGGAACGGACAGTTTCGGTCGAAATTTGATCGGGTGGCCGGATAGCGGATCTTCCTCCAAGACTTCAGGTCTCATTTATTGGGTGAAGTGCGCTCTCGCGCAGTTTGCCCGGTTTATGCCTGATGCCGTAGGTTAGGAAGTCGCCCTAAAGGAGAGCGAAAGCTCGAATGAAGTGCGCAGCCGTAACTTGAGAACTCAACAGCGTGCCACAAAGTCAATGCCAATTACCTCAATGAGGTATGACAGCAATGTCGTACCCGTTGATCCTTTGTAAGAAATCTATTGGTCAAAGACAAATAAACGACAGTTGTTTATGTCTTTCGCCGGAGTCAACATTTCGTTGAATCAAAATTCAATGGAGAGTTTGATCCTGGCTCAGGACGAACGCTGGCGGCGTGCTTAACACATGCAAGTCGAACGATGAAGTTCCTTCGGGAATGGATTAGTGGCGAACGGGTGAGGAACACGTGAGAAACCTGCCCATCATTCTGGGATAACACCGGGAAACCGGTGCTAATACCGGATACTCCATCGCGGCGGCATCGCTGCGCTGGGAAAGAATTTCGATGATGGATGGTCTCGCGGCCTATCAGCTTGTTGGTGAGGTAATGGCTCACCAAGGCGACGACGGGTAG